>BBFE01000005.1 GCA_001313085.1 Paenibacillus sp. JCM 18996
ATTCTACAATGCGTGCTGCCGTCGGAAGAGAATTTTCTGGATTGCATTGTACAAATTGCAACAGGCAGTCCGGGAATCCCATTGTATAAACTGACATCTCGTCCAGCGTCCTTTCTTTGATTGCAAGGCGCGTTAATGCTACTATAATAAGGTAATCGTTTCCAAAAGTGTATCTGAATCCAAATGGGAGAGGAGCGGCACACATGGCGTTAACCAACAAAATAGGCGTCATTGCCGACAGCTTCAGGGTGGGCGTGCGGGAAGGTCTGAGCAAAGCAAAGCTCGCGGGGGCGGACGGCGTACAGATCTATGCGGTAAGCGGAGAGATGGATCCGGCCAATCTGACATCCGAAGCGAGAAAAGAACTTAAGGACTATATCGCTTCCATAGGTCTTGAAATTTCCGCGCTCTGCGGCGATCTGGGTGGACACGGCTTCCAGGATAAGAATGTAAACCGGGAAAAAAATCGAAAAAAATCCAAACGCATTCTCGACCTTGCCGTTGAGCTCGGTACAAACGTGGTTACTACGCATATCGGAGTCGTTCCCCGGGATCAGAACGATCCCATTTATGCGGCAATGCAGAATGCCTGCGAGGAACTCGCATCGTATGCGACCGGAATGAATGCTTTTTTTTGCCATCGAAACGGGTCCCGAGCCTGCGGCGCATTTGAAATCTTTTCTCGATACGCTGGGCAGCAAAGGGGTGTCGGTCAATTTCGATCCCGCTAACATGGTGATGGTAACAGGGGACGATCCTGTGGCCGGCGTAAGACTGCTTCAGGATTATATCGTACATACGCATGTAAAAGATGGCATCCGTTATGCAGAGGTTGATCCGCGTGAAATTTATGGAGCCTTGGGTTACAAGAAAATGAGCCACAAGGAACTCGCCAGGATGGCAACAGAAGGAAAGATCTTCCAGGAAGTTCCTCTTGGCGAAGGGATGGTTGACTTTGATGCCTATTTTGCCGCGCTTGAGGAAATTGGTTACAAAGGCTATCTGACCATCGAAAGGGAAGTGGGCGGGCAGCCGGAAGAAGACATCCGCAAAGCAGTCGAATTTATCCGAAAATATAAGTAGCATCAGCTTCAAGAGAGGATTTACGATGGAAAAAAAAGCATTTCTCGAGCAGGACACGGTCCATGTGGCGGAACAGTTGATAGGCTGCTGTCTTGTGAGACAGACGAAAAAAAGGGACGATCAAGGTGCGGATAACGGAAACGGAGGCCTACAAAGGCAGTGAAGATCCGGCGAGCCATGCCTATCGATCGATGACTCCGCGCAACCGTTTGATGTTCGGCGAAGCAGGGTTTCTCTACGTTTATTTTATATACGGTATGCATTACTGTATGAACGTGGTGGCTCATCCTCCGGGAGGGGTCGGGGCCGTACTTATCAGAGGGGCTCAGGCTGTGGAAGGATTGGAGTTGATCAGGCTGAACAGGCCCGGTGTGGGCGACCGGCTGCTGCTGAACGGACCGGCCAAACTGACTTCGGCACTCTCTGTCGACGGCGGGTTCAACGGACATAATTTACTGGACAATCCGGGAGGCCTGCTGGGGTTACAGCAAAAGGAGCGGCAGTTGGAAGTGCGGCAAACGCCCCGCATAGCATTAAGGCCGGGACCGATCTGCCTTGGCGGTTTGTGATGGTCTGACCACCCGCCGTGTAACGCCTCAACGCATGCCGGGAGAGGCAAGCGTTAGGAAAAAACGTTAAATAGGAACCCTTCCTTTCCTCAAAGGGAAGGGTTCTTTTCTGCTTCTCCGGGTATTCGGGATTCTTTTGTTTCTTGCCCGAGCAGCAGCAGGAGGACAGTTCCGGCGATCAGCACCGCTGTAAAGATGAAGAAAATGCCCGCGAAAGGGAATTTGGCGGCAGCCAGGTACCTACGAGGTAAGGGGCAATCGCGCTCCCTATCCGGCCAAAGCCCGAGGCAAAACCGGCGCCGGAGGCTCTGACTTCCTCTGGATAGTTCTCCGGAGTATAAGCGTACAAAGCCCCCCATGCTCCCAGGTTGAAAAAAGGACAGCAGCGCGCCTGACAGCAGCAGAGTGAAAGCGGATTGGCTCCAGCCGAATATGGCGGCCATAATAGCGGTCATAAACAAGAACAGGGCAAGCGTGGGTTTGCGCCCCCAACGCTCTACCAAGAACGCGGCCGCGAAATAGCCCGGCAGCTGCGCCAAAGTCATGAGCAGCACGTAGCGGAAGCTGTTGATCGCGGTAAATCCTTTGGCAACGAGCACGGAGGCAGCCACAGGAACATGCCGTAGTATGAAAAGGCGATGGCGAACCATACGGCCCACAAGGCCGCTGTCTGCCGTCCAAAACGGCTGAAGAGGCTACGCAGCGGAACCTTCGCCGTCCTGGGAATAGCGCGGGCAGGTTCGGCAATGCCGCGGCGTATGAATATGGCGTAGATGACGGGCAGCCCGCCGACGATGAGGCCGTTCGCCAGCCGTACGAAGGCATAATGAAGTAAGCGATGACGCTGCGGCAATCCACCCGACCGCCCAGAAGCTTTCCAGCAGAACGACGGTCCGTCCCCGCTTTTCAGGTGGAGAGAGCTCGTTTACCAGCGTGGAGGCGACGGGCAGCTCCGCTCCCAAGCCAATGCCCATGAGTAGCCGAAACAGCAGCATGACCGCGAGGCCCGGTGAGAAAGCGCTGCCCAGACTGGCCAAACCGAACAGAACAAGGGTACACAGGAACACCGGCCTACGGCCGACTCTGTCCGCGAGATATCCGCCGAGCGGCGCCCCGAACGCCATACCCGCCGTAGTGAAGGTGCCAAGCAGGCCCTTCTGAATGGGGGTAAGACCCCATTCGCTGGAAAGCTGCACGATAAGAAAGGACAAGAGGCCGACGTCCATCGCGTCAAACAACCATCCGAAGCCGGCTGACCAGAACACTTTACGATAAGTAGTTTTCATTGACAGTTCCTTCTTTTCCCAATCAGTATAGTACTTTCACCAAATAATACCATACGCTTAACCTTCAAATCCAACTGGCGGATACCCCTTCCATTCAACATCTTCCAGCAGCTTTATCCGACGACAAAAAAAATGTAACAGGATGAGCGAATTTCGTTCTGCCGTAGGTTGGACTCAAGAGCAGCTGTCGGAACGAACGGGAGTGTCCAGGCAGATCATTTCTATCGAGACTATGATTAATCTGTCCGTTTCACGCGGATATGCTATAATCTAGGTAAAAAAAAGAATCGGAGCCAGGGGTATGTATTACATCGGGTTGGGCGTTTTTTTTCTTTGTTTTGCTCGTATTTGCGGGGGTCGCGACTTTTATGATCGGTAAATCCCAAAAGAATCAGGAAGGCGACGACGTATGACATGCATACAAACAGGAAATGGTTAAGGCTGACGCTAATCTATACGGTTTTGTTTTTTGATCAGCTTTGTCATACTGGGTGTATACACTTATTATCATATCTAAATCAGATATGGAAGCTTTGAATATTCGTGCAGAAGGGAGAGATTCGTTGTGGAATACAGAATCGAAAAGGACACGATGGGGGAAATCCGGGTTCCCCCGGCGGATAAATTATGGGGAGCGCAGACCCAGCGGAGCATGGAGAATTTTCGGATCGGCACGGAGAAGATGCCCTTGGAACTGATCCGCGCGTTTGCGATTTTGAAAAAGGCGGCGGCCTCCGCTAACCGGAAGCTCGGGAGGATGGACGCGAGAAGGCGGATGCCATTTCCTCCGCAGCAGATGAAATTTTGAACGGACAATGGGACGACCAATTTCCGCTTGCAGTGTGGCAGACAGGGAGCGGCACGCAGACGAATATGAACGTCAATGAAGTGATCGCGCACCGGGCGAACCAGCTTCTCGAGCAAAAGGGAAGCGCGGCGCGTGTCCATCCGAACGATGACGTCAACCGTTCTCAAAGCTCGAACGATACGTTTCCCACCGCCCTGCATATCGCAGGTGTTCTGGCCGTGGAAGGACAAGTTCTGCCTGCGCTGGACAGTTTGAAAGGTGTATTGGCGAATAAAACGGAACAATTTCAGGACATCGTCAAAATCGGCAGGACGCACCTGCAGGACGCAACCCCGCTGACGCTGGGGCAGGAAACCAGCGGCTGGCAGGCCATGCTGGAGTTCTCCGGGCAAATGATCCGGTCAGGCGTAGAAACGATGAAACAGCTTGCGATCGGAGGCACAGCCGTAGGGACAGGACTTAATGCGCATCCGAAGTTTGGGGAAACGGCGGCCGAAGAGATCAGCAGGCTGACAGGAGTCCGTTTCGTTTCCGCCGCCAACAAGTTTCACGCGCTGACAAGCCATGACCAGGCCGTATTTGCCCACGGCGCTTTGAAAGCACTCGCTGCGGATCTGATGAAGATCGCCAACGACGTTCGCTGGCTTGCCAGCGGGCCTCGCTGTGGAATCGGGGAGCTTCGCATTCCCGAGAACGAGCCTGGAAGCTCGATTATGCCGGGCAAAGTGAATCCGACGCAGTGCGAAGCAATCACTATGGTGGCGTGTCAGGTCATGGGCAACGATGCCGCTATCGGGTTTGCCGCCAGCCAGGGCAATTTTCAGCTGAATGTGTTTAAGCCGGTCATTCTGCACAATTTTCTTCAGTCGGCGCGTCTGCTGGCAGATGGCATGAACTCCTTTAACGAGCACTGCGCCGCAGGAATCGAACCAAACCGGGAGGTCATTCAAAGCTATCTTGAGCGTTCCCTCATGCTGGTTACCGCTTTGAATCCGCATATCGGCTACGAGAAGGCGGCCCTCATAGCGAAGACAGCGCACAAAGAAGAGATTACTCTGCGGGAAGCCGCGTTAAAGTCCGGTTTCTTGACTGAAGAGCAGTTTGACGAGTACGTCAAGCCGGAGGAAATGGTAGGTCCGAAAGAGTAAGCAACAGCTTATCAATGCTCTAGCATCATAGTCAATAACAGTGTTGCATCAATAATCCAGGCTGCCGAGCCATCGGCAGTCTTTTTTTGCCGATCAGCCGCGAACCTTTTGCCACAAAATATAATCATTCCTATTTTGAAATAATTATAAATAAGTATTGATAATCATTATCATTCGTGTTATTGTATTTCTACAAACCACACAAGGAGGAATTAACTATATGGCATCAAGATTCGTAGGATTGCAGGCACCCGATTTTAACATGGAAACAGCAGGGGGAGACGGCGTGGAGTTTGGCCGCGTTTCGTTATCCGATTACAAGGGCAAATGGCTGGTATTCTTCTTTTATCCGCTGGACTTCACATTTGTTTGCCCAACCGAAATTACTGCGTTGAGCGAATCTTACGATGAATTCAAGAAACTGAATACCGAAGTCCTCGGCGTCAGCACCGACAGCAAGCATTCGCACCGTGCCTGGATTAATGCGGCAAGAAACGATGGGGGTCTGGGCAAAATCCAATTTCCTCTCGCCTCCGACATCACCAAGAGGGTTAGCAGCGATTACGGCGTGCTGATCGAAGAGGAAGGCGTCGCTTTGAGAGGGTTGTTTATCATCGATCCGGAAGGCGTTGTAAAATACCAGGTCGTTAACCATAACGATGTGGGCCGGGATGTAGCGAAACGCTGCGCGTGCTGCAAGCTTTGCAGTCCGGAGGTTTGTGCCCTATGAATTGGAAGCCTGGCGACAAGCTTCTGGGTGACTGACAGGAAATGAGAGAATGTAAAGGGGGAGCATGAATGCACAAAGCTGTAATCATAGGTACGGGCCCAGCCGGCTTGACGGCTGCCATTTACTTGGCTCGCGCCAACTTGAGCCCGCTGATTATCGAGGGGAACGAGCCGGGCGGACAGCTGACCACGACAACCGAAGTCGAGAATTTCCCCGGATTTCAGGATGGAATTATGGACCTGAACTAATCGAGAATATGAGAAAGCAAGCCGAAAAGTTCGGTGCCACTTTCGTACGCGGTTGGGTCAAGAACGTCGATTTCTCTCAGCGCCCTTTTCAAATGCAGGTGGAGGGACTGGGGGACGTTATCGCAGAGTCCGTCATTATCTCGACAGGGGCATCCGCAAGATTGCTGAATATTCCGAATGAGAAAGAGAGCATCGGGCGCGGAGTCAGCACCTGTGCCACATGCGACGGCTTCTTTTACCGGGGGAAAAAGATTATCGTGGTCGGCGGAGGGGACTCTGCGATGGAGGAAGCCCATTTCCTTACCCGCTTTGCTTCGGAAGTAAAGGTTGTGCATCGAAGAGGCGAGCTTCGCGCATCCAAAATCATGCAAACCCGAGCACAAGAAAATGGCAAAATCTCCTGGGCGCTGAACCGCACACCGCTTGAAGTGGTGGAAGGAGAACGAGGGGTAGCCGGCCTGAAGGTGCTGAATAACGAAACCGGAGAACAAGAAATTCTGGAAACCGACGGCATTTTCGTAGCCATTGGACATACGCCCAATACAGGATTTCTGGACGGGCAGATTCACACAGATGCGCAAGGGTACATCCTGGTGAATCCAGCAGTTCGGAAACCAATATTCAGGGAGTATTTGCCTGCGGAGACGTACAGGACACCAAGTACCGGCAAGCGATTACCGCAGCGGGCAGCGGCTGTATGGCCGCTCTGGATTGCGAGAGATTTCTGGAAGCAGCAGTTCCGCATTTGGTATAGTTGAAAAAAAAGACATTGACCGGCCCGGCGGCGGGTACTTTTCTGAGGTGAAAAAAAAGCTTGTTTTTTTCAAACAAATTGACCAATGCTGTTGAATAATCAAATGTAAAAAGGATGGCTCAATTGCCATCCTTTTTTCTATTGGCCCTCATTGTATTTTGTACAATCAAAAGTGCATTTGGATGCCATTATCGCTTAATCGATTGCATTTAATACAATAGAACTGGGTAAATGAGCAGGTTTTATCTGTTAGATTTTATTAGGTTCGCAGAGCAGCATATTGACGGAATTCGCTTGGTGAAAGGCCTGTCAGCTTTTTGAACAAACGGGAGAAGTAGGGGGGATCCATTCCCATTCTCTCAGCGATATCCGACACCGTATAGTCGCTCGTTAACAACAGATTCTGGGCTGTGTCCATTCTTTTCTTATTGATATAAGCTATTGGTGAGATGCCCAGCATCGTTTTGAATACCTGGATAAAGTAATTAGGATGGAGGTGGACGAGCTTTGCCAGTACCTCAATCGTCATTTGTTCGGATAAATGTTCTTCGATGTACTGCAGTATTACGTTGATTTTGGAGACAGAGGGCGAAGCGGCACCGTCCGACCCGTTCAAATCCGCCTCCCGAATAAAAGGTGAAATGATCTCGTACATAAGCGATTTAATGCGGAAGGGCGCCGTGAGTTCCGTGCTGCTCTGAAGGGCAATCAGTTCCTGGAATTGATTTTCCAGCCGTTCCTGATCGGCAACCTCTACATAATGCGGGACATTCAATAAGTGAAACAGATGAATTTCGCCGACGGTTGCGGTAAAATGGCACCAATATTTGCGGAAATAATTGTCATTAATCCATGAGAAAGACTGTTCTACTCCGGCTGGCAGCAGGAACAGCTGTCCCGGCTTCGGGTAATACTCGCGATTGCGGATTCTGATCCAGCCCTCGCCTTCCCTTATATAGTAAAGCCGGTTGATCTCCGGGAGAATGTTCATAAATTTCCAAATGCTGCTCACCTTCGTATGCTGTGTCGTAAATAAGGTGATTTTCGTATTGGATAAATAGCTTTGGGCCAGATGCAGTTGTTGTAAAGTGTCCATTTCCATCTCCTGAATTACCTTAGTATTGTGTAAAAGTTCGCTATAATCCTCTATCGATTTTTCAGTGGGAGAAAATTACAATGGTTTTAAGAAACAATATCATTTCCTTTTCAGGGGGAGAACGATGCGATGAGCACTACAAGACAGCAGCTTTTATATTTACATTTAAGCGGTCCCGATCCGGAATCCCGGACGATCGCCTGGGCGCTGTATGACAGCGCAATTCCCGAAAGATCTGCAAATGAATACGGGAGACTCGGATCAGCCGATGTATGAGAGCGTCCTTGATGCTATGCGCGACGGCTGGAATGTTCTGCAGGTTCCTGTTCCAAGGCAGTTTGTCAGCGGTTTCGAACATGAGCAGGGCCACCTTATGTATGAATTTGTGTTGGAAAGAAAGGTGACGATCCATGAGTAAAGTAGAGAAGCAGCACCTACTGACCGCCGCCCAGATGGCTGATTTTGCTGTGAACGGCTTTTTTGAAGATGGAGGATCTGGTTCCCCGCGAATTGAACGAAGCGGCCAGCGCCGAGATGAGAAAATACGAAAGCGGCACCGGCGCCTATTGGACAGAATCCAACGTAATCCAGGAGATATTCGGGCTTCCGCAGGTGAAAGGAGCCATTCAAAGCTTTGTAGGACAGCACCCGGTGTATGACCATTCCTTCCTGCATGTCGTTAAAGCGGGCAATAAGAAGGCGCAAGGATGGCATGCCGATTCTATCATTGATACGCGGCCGTTTGGCTACGACATTCAGGCGTTCTATTTCTCCCACGATGCTCCGGCGATTATGGGACCTACTCTTGTTCTCCCGGGCTCGCATTTAAGGAAGGTGAGCAATAACAGCATTGGACATTACAAGAATATCGTCGGCCAGAAGAAAATGGAGTCGAAAGCAGGAACGATCGCATTTCTTCATCAGGCGATCTGGCACTGCGCCCAGCCGAACTTTACCGACACTACTCGCTATGTCTTCAAGCTGCGGCTTCGTCCGGGACAAGAACAGCGGGCGCTGTTCAACACGGAAGACTATAACTCTCCCGAAGTAATGGCTATTGTACGTAAGGCCACCATGCCTGGTGCGGCGACGAGTCGCGCATCAACCAGGTGAATATCGCCAAGTTCTGGCGCTATTTGACCGGCGACGACCGGGTCGACGCCTCTTTTGAAGGCGCTCTTACGCGCATGCGAATGTAGTTATTCGGTTTGTAACTCACGTTGCCCGCCGTTAAGCTTTGGATCTAATCCGTACTTACACTTTCGGGAATGTAAGTTGTTCGGCTTGTTACAGCTCCGCTTTGTGGCGGGGCTGTTATTTTTTGTATGAGTTAGATAAGTTTTAACTAATGAATCAGATACGTGTATCTTAGAAAGTAGATTAGACGGAGCTTTTCCAGCTGCTTGAAGCGTAACGGCATGCAGTTCAAGTTTTGGTTAAACTTTAAATAGATGCTTCTTGCTTAAGAAAAAAAATATCATGTTCGCTCTTCATTGTAAATCGAATCATAAGAAGAACCAAAACCATTGTTGATGAAACGGTCATCTATATCGTACAATTTTTTTACAGGATAGGGGAAGCGCAGATGCCGGTTGGACGCTCGCTACCTCGCAATCAGCAATACGCCGGCTGGAAAAGCAATTTCATAGAGAAAGGAAACGGTGTTGTGACTATAAAAGCGGTTTTGTTTGATTTTGACGGGACACTGGCCGATACGCTGCCGGTCTCTTTTAAGGCGTTTCAATCTGTTTTCAAAAAATACGACAAACGCGATGTATCGCGCGAAGAACTTGTGGCTATGTTCGGACCGACGGAAGACGAGATCATCTTAAGAAACCTAGACGCCAAGGGAAGCGTTCCGGAAGCGATTCGCGACTATTATCAGTTGTACGAACAAGGCCATCCTTCACAAGTACATAAGTCGGATGAAATAGAGCGTATGCTGAGAACAATCAAATCATGGGCCTGAAAATCGGTGTCATCACAGGAAAAAAGCAGAGAAGCACTGCAAATCTCCTCCAATTCGCTCCAAATGTCCCGTTTTTTTCGATATAGTCATAACTGGAGACGATGTGGACAAGCCCAAACCCGACCCCGAGGCATCTTCACTGCGTTGGAAGCTTTTCACGTTTCCACAGAAGAAGCCATATTCCTGGGAGACAGCAGCGCCGATATAAAAGCGGGTAAAGCCGCCGGCATGCGAACTTACGGAGTACAGTGGCTCTCTACTTATCAAAGCGCAAGCTTTGAGGTCGAACCGGACCATCTGTACACGCAGGTGGAACCTTTTCTTCAGTTGCTGGAGAAGGAAGCGGATATAAGCTTGAGATGGCTGGAGTGGGCCAAACAGATTCAATCGATCGCCCAGACCGGGCTCACCTACGCCAAAGACGTTTACGATATCGAAAGGTATGAGACGCTTAGGCAGCTCAGTATCGATATTCTCGATCAATACACATTCGCCGGAGCGGAGAGGATCAGGTTAAGCTTTGCCAACGAAAGCGGCTATGCCACACCCAAAGTCGATGTGCGCGGGGTCATCTTTGAAGACGGCAAAATCCTGCTGGTCAGGGAAAAAAATCGACGGCGCCTGGTCTTTGCCCGGCGGCTGGGCCGACATCGGGCTCTCTCCTTCGGAAGTGGCGGTTAAAGAAATCAAGGAGGAATCGGGTTTCACAGCCGAACCTGTCAGACTGCTTGCTGTACTGGATAAAAAAATTTCACAAGCATCCACCCGAGCCCTACCATATCTATAAAATATTCATTCTGTGCAAGATTGTGGGCGGCACTGCAATCGGCGGAACGGAAACGAGCGAGGTTGGATTTTTTCGCAGACAATGAGCTGCCGGAGTTATCCCTTGAGCGGAACACGGAAAAGCAGATTATTACGATGTTCGAGTTTTTTTGAGGGATCCAGATAAAAAAGGTACTTTTAGACTAAGGTGTGCAAAAAAAGCGCAGGAAGCTTATACAATCAAGCTCCTGCGCTTTTCTTTGACAATTTTACCGATGGTTGTCCAGCCATTTTGCCAGCCGGTTTACCATCGCCGCGGTCTCTGCCCGAGTTGCCGTCCCCTGAGGATCCAGCGTCTGCCCGGATTTTCCCTGCAGCAAACCGGTTTGGACAGCAGCCGCGACAGCAGAACGCGACCAGGTTAGCAAGGTCCGTCCGAGTAAGTCTTCAGGATGGACCCCGCTCTATCTCAGATAGCTGCGGCGAGTCGCCGAGAATCTGCTGAGCCTTCATCAGCAGCTGAGCCATCTCTTCCCGGGTAACCAGTCGATTTGGCTGAAACGTCCCGTCCGGATATCCGGATACAATCTCCAGACCCTGCAGCAGTTGAATCCCTGACGTATACCAATCGGAAGGCCGAATATCCGAGAAAGACGGGTTGTTCGCAGCCGGCGGGTTTCCGCCAAGAATGCAGCGGGCCAGCATGTTCACCAGCTCCGCGCGGGTGATTGGGCGTTCGGGATCGAAAGTTTTTTTGGCGAGGTTCCTTGTATCACGCCTTGACGATAAAGCTGCGCAATGTCGGTTTTGGCCCAATGGCCGCTGATATCAGTGAAATCTGCGGCCGCCTGGTTCGTTCCTCCGTAAGGAAAGCCGTCAAAGACAGGCCAAATGTCTTTCGTTTCCTCGCCCACATACCAGCCCGCTGCGCCCGCTAAACCATATTTCAAAATAAGGTCTTTGCGTTCCCGCATTGACGCCGCATCTTCCAGCCAAATCTGGTGCTTCTTGCTTTCCTGTGTATACTCGGCGTAATTTTGCTGCGTCGAAGCATCCCATTTGATCTCCGGCTTCTGACTGCTCAACACATTTTGCATTTCCGTGAGAGTAAGGTCGGCATCGGTGACAGTTCCTTTTACCTGATCGGTGACCCAATCGCGTGTGAAGAAAGGAACGCCAAGAACGACCTTATGTGCGGGAATTTCCTGCAGAAGCAGCCGGATTCCCTCATTGACCCAGGGAAGGGAGCCCACGGAGCCAGGCATCCCGCTACCGGCCCAATGCTCTTCATAGGCCATCAGGATAACGAAGTCGGCTGCTTTGCCGAGCGCATATCTATCGTAGGAGCCGGACCAGTTGGGGTCGCCGTTCGTGCGCATCACATCTACGGATACCATCTTGCCTGCGGGTTGGAGAGCGGCATGAAGCTCCGAGATGAAGGTCACGAAATCCGCCTTGCTCTTCGTGCTCATGTTTTCGAAATCGATATTGATCCCATCCGCCCCGGTTTCTACAAGAGCAGCTTTGACCTCCTCGACCGCTTTTTTGCCTTTTCTCGGGATTGCTCAAGAAATCAGCCGTCAGTTGTTCATCAAAATGGTTGCCGAACATAGGCCAAACTTTCTTCCCTTGATCGTGGCTGGCATTGACATAACGGGTATTCGTCAGCTTTTGCACGGGATCGCTGCCTTTTTGCAGGAAAAAACCAGCGGGGAGACACAACGGACAAATTTTGGGATACGCTGTTCTGCCTGAGAAAGGTGTCCGTCTTGCCGAAAGCGTTCCATCCGAGCACAAACCGGCTGACGGGTTTAACTTTGGCGTCTGACTTTGGGACATAACCGGTTTGTCCGGCCAGAAGGCCTATTTGGTAATAACCTGGCACCATTCCTTTAATCGGATATTCCTCGCCTGAGGAGAGAGTTTCCTTTAAAGATGAAGCGGAGTCCGGACTGGTGTATACGGGTGTGCCGTTCTTTTTGGCGACAGCGGCGAGAAGAGATGAAACTCCGCCCGAAGAAGGCTCCGCGTTTGCTTTAACGGTCATAAAGGGGCTGTAGAGAGCTGTTAAAAGCGCAGCTGCAGCCAGTGTTTGCTTTTTTCATTTCATCCCTGCTTTCAATTCTAGTAAATCGACTATTCTACTGTAATGGAAAGAGCAGGTGAATGAATAGAAAGACTTGATGGTAAAATTGGATATTTTCCCCGGAAGCTTGTATTGTATAAGGTGGAACAGCATGCATAAAATCCCATGGAGGAGAGGGAAAATGAGCAGTCTGAATCTTGAGGAATATGAAGTCTTGAATCGCGACATCCATTGGGGACCCGTTACGGCAAAATTTGAATTGACCCATCTGATAGAGGATGAAAGCCTTGTAAGCAATGTGAGCATCATTCCTTTTATAGGCGATCAGTGCGTCATGATTCAATTGGAGGACGGCCGCTGGGAGCTGATCGGCGGGACTTTGGAGCCGAAGGAGAGCTATAAAGACGCGTTAAAAAAGAGAATTAATGGAAGAGGCGGGGGCGGAGTTAACGAATTACCGCATTTTTTTGGACAGTTTCGTTGCACTTCCTGTGCAGATTCTCCCTTCAGGCCGCATATTCCACACCCGGATTTCATTAGAGCCGTTGTGTTTGGAGATGTAAAAATCGTCGGAAAACCTCTTAATCCGGAGGATGGTGAAAAGATTGCCAAGGTAGAGGCTGTGGATTTGGATGAAGCCGTGCGGAGGTTAGAGGAGATCCGGAGATACGATATAGCGGATTTGTACAGGCTGGCGCATCGTATCCGGGGATCTGAACAGAGATTCTTGGCTCGGAAAGGATAGAAATCGAACATTTTGCCAAGAACCTCGTGAGCAGGCTTATGAGTGCATCCGGGGATAAGCGGTGTCATCGAAAAGGGGGGCCTTACTTGAATTATATACTTCTGAATAAATGGGCGCTCCTTGCGGCGCTTGAGCTTTTGGCATGGTCATCCACCTTCTTCATGCTGTATGCCCGTTACCGGATGGGCTCTAAAGTCTGGTTTAAAATCGGGGCAGTGCTAACCGTATCGACCGGCGTCATCCCTCAGGTGGCACTGGGAATCATAAATTTGATCATGCAAAAAAAACTGGACCTTTTTTACGTTGGTTATAGTCCTCCTTATCCTCTACGCTTCAACCTTAGGCCGCAAAAAAAGATGAAGCAGCTCGACCAGTGGGCCCGGCGCAAATTTTCAAAACTTTAACATAACTAAGAAAACCTCTACCCGAGGCCATTCAATGATGAGCGACCACGAGTTAGAGGTAGGTTCTCTTGGTAAAAAAAAGTTTCATCTCGCTTTAAGACAGGATTGATAACCGCATCATAAAAGCTTACTCTTAAGAAAGGAGCCGCGGTTCCGTTATCAAACATATTGCAAACGCTTACGTCGAAAAAAAATGTAAAAGGAGGAAAAGCAGATGCCCGATCATCGTATTTCCGGTTTTGGCTGCTGCTGGGTGCGCGATCTTTTGTTCCTCAGCAGGAGAAGGCAAACGAACACCAAGAAGACGCGGCTTCAGGATTAGTACACGGGGTACGCGAAGCCAGAGGATCGGCTATGATTTTGCGGAGCTCACCGTCGGTGCCTTAACCGGCCTGACCGAGTCCGAATTTGAACAGGTGGTGGACAAGCTCACCCAGGCAACCTCAGTATCCCGGCTTTCAACAGTTTTATACCAGCTTCCTTAAAAAATAACGGGTCCGTCGGTTGATCTGCCCGCACTGGAGTCCTATATCGACCTGGCTGTACATAGGGTAAAGTCGGTTAGAGGCAAAATCATCGTGTTCGGCAGCGGCGGGGCAAGAAATGTTCCTGAGGATTTTTTCTCCGGAAGAGGGCATGGCGCAGATCAAACAATTTTTTAAGCCTGTGCAGTGAATATGCCGTGAAATATGGCGTTACGATAGCCATCGAACCGTTGAACCGTAAAGAAAGCAATGTGATCAACACGGTCGCGGAGGCCTTGGAACTGGCGGAAGAGCTGGATCTGCCGGGCATCCAGGTGCTTGCGGACGCTTATCATATGTATTTGGAGCGTGAACCGCTTGAGATCATCAGCCGGGCAGTCAAGGCCGGCCGTTTGGCGCATGTTCATTACGCTGAATTTGACCGCAGCTTTCCTGTGGGACAGGCCGACAACGGCGTGGATTTCGCTCAGCTGTTTACTTTGCTGCAGGAAGCGGGTTACACAGGGGGAATATCCGCCGAATGCAGCTCCAAACAAATTGCCGTCGATAGCGAGGAATCGCTGTCTTACATCTCGCGGATTTGGAACGAAGTGCAGGCCAGGAGCAGTTCGTTGAACTGATAGTTGGCGTTATCTTCTCGTTGAAGTGTTAGTCGGGATCATCTTTCATTGAAGTGATAATCCGCATCATCTTAATTAAAACCCGGTGAAATTGCCGGGTTTTATTATTTGCAATCAGTGGAACTTTATCTTGTATCCAGTGAAGAAGTAGCTTCTGCGTAAAACTCACTGCACGCTTGTTTAAAAAAACTCACCGCACGTATAGGTGGTTATCGGAGACAAATAAAATATCTCTTCCATATGTTAGTGCGAGGGAGGTGATGGAGCATGACAAAGCAGCCAATAACCATCGGAGCGAACAGTATCGCAAAAAAATCGGCAGCCGTTCATTTCTCATTGTCGAAGTAGAGGCAAAAAACGACCGGAGTTGAAATTGATCCGGTATTTGGAGTCCGGACGACAGCATTACAAGCTGCCAGACTTATTCAGGCGGGTGTAAGACGCACTATATTCCAAAGCACCGACCCTAAACCGCGTCCTGGAAAGAAAGTGGAGCTGAAAGGCGTACTTTTTTTTGCTAATGACCGCATTTTTTTAAGGTCTTCGACGTGGAAAACAAGACTGACATTTCCGTTCTTGTAAGAATCAATCGGGCGCAAGCTATAAAGCTTATCCGCAGCGGTGTACGTATCATTAAAGTGTACAGAAAACCTTTCTAACAGATCATGGTGTTAATCAGGGCCGCGTAAACCGCGGCTTTTTTTTGATCGACTACGGCGGGCCTATCGAACTAAGAACAGCCTGGTAACATCTCTGAGTAGAATCTCCGAGTACACTGCGGCAGGAGTTTTTTGTTGTTCCTGACGGTCGCTCATAATGGTAGAAACTATACAACCGCGCATGCAGCGAATTGTTCCCTGAACCAGCTCTCGTCCAGATTCCGGCCAATGACCACAAACTCGCTTCGCCTTGCTTCATCGGTTCTCCATTCACGGTCCGGAGTTGAGCTGAACAGCATGTGGATACCTTGGAAAACAATTCGTTGTTTGACTCCTTTAATATTGAGCACGCCTTTGTAGCGGAAAGTGTCCACTCCATGCTCGGAGAGCCACTCACCCAGGAATTTTTTCAAGCTTTTTTTTCAGGTCCAGGGGCCGATCCTCCTTGAGCGAAAGCGATCTTACCTCATCGTCATGTTCGTGGTCCTCTTCTTCCAGGAATCCTGGTTCGATCTCCAGCTTTTTTCTCCAAATTAAAGGCTTGAATTCCGAGAATCTGGTCTACCTCGATATTGGATTGCTTTGTGTGATAAATTTTCGCCGCGGTGTTCATGGACTTTAATCTCTGTTCCAGCTTTTGCAGCTCGCCTTCGCTTACCAGATCGATTTTGTTCAATAAAATAACATCTGCAAACGCAACCTGCTCCTGGCTTCATGGCCATCGTCCAAATGCTGTCCCGCATGCTTGGCATCAACCACCGTCACAATCGCGTCCAATTCGTAAAAGCCCGCCATTTCCTCATCCACAAAAAACGTTTGCGCCACAGGAGCCGGGTCTGCCAGGCCTGTCGTCTCGATCAGAACGCGGTCAAACTGAACGCTGCGGTTGCTCTTGCCAAGCTTGGCGTCCATCAATTCACCCAGAATCCGGATTAAATCTCCACGCACAGTACAGCAAATACAGCCGTTGTTCATTTCAAAAAAAATCTCTTCATCCGCCCCCACAACCAGCTGGTTGTCTATTCCAGTCTCGCCGAATTCGTTCACAATAACAGCAACTTTCTGGCCGTGGTCGGCAGTAAGGACATGGTTCAGAAGAGTAGTCTTTCCCGCTCCCAAAAAAATCCGGTTAATACGGTTACGGGTATTCTGGAGATTGCAGATTGTTCGGATAGCATGTGCAGTCACCTCAACATAAGATTTTAATCGTAAATATTACTATTAACTAATATAAAGGGACAAGCTTCCATTGTCAAATCAAGGCGGCCGGGTGTCCGAACAAGCTCTCCCATTCCGCAAACAGCTTATCCCAATCCAGGTTCAAGCCGATGAGTACAAGATAGGAGGGGCCCTTGTAGTTGCTCTTCTGCCAAACTGCTCTTTTCAACGCGTACTGCAGTAAGCACGAGCCTTCACCGTTGACCGAAACGTAACCTTTTGCTCTAAGCAGCTGCGAACTCCAGCGATCCAGGAAATCCTCGAGCTTTTTTGTTTTTTTTATAGAAGTCCCTTCCTGAAAAGATAAAACCATGCTTCTAACTCTGGAGTAAGATGCTTGGTGCGGGTGCTGATGCTTGTGACCGGATGGAGCCGGCTTGTGGACGATTATCTTGAAAGTGTTTCGGACTGACGATATTCTGCGCTCCCTGGAACTGATATCGGCAGAATCGATTGGACATCGATATCGCATTCAATACTGTAAACAATCGGGGAGTAAGGATTATATTTTCGCACCGCTTTCTCAATTTTGGCCAAATAGGGGAGTTTGAGTCTGTCGATTTTATTCAAAATAAGCAGGTCCGCCAATTCCATTTGTTTTCGCAAAGTATGGACCAACTCCTTGTCGGTAGAAAAGATGCTGTTATATTCAGGCACATGCTCGGAGTCGAGCACAGTGATGATCTGCTTAAGAGCAACCTTTCCCAGTAAAAAAAACGGCTCAGTTAAGCAGTCTGACACTTCATCCGGGTTGGCGACGCCGGTCAGTTCTATGAGAATCAGATCGGGCTGTTGAATCAGAAGCCTGCTGATGCAGCCCGCGACTTCACTTTTTTTTGGTGCAGCACATGCAGCCATCCATCAGCTTCTCTACGCCAATTCCAGGGAAAGCCCCCTGCAGAATTGTACCGTCCACATCGCTGTGCCCCAGCTCATTCATAAGAACCATCGCTTTCAGTCCGCGCAGTCTGGCTTCATTTAACAAACGAAGAAGTAAAGTTGTTTTTTTTCCGCTTCCCAAAAAATCCGCTCAACACGATAACCGGCACTTTATCCATGCATAGCACCCTCCTTGTTTAAATTGTAATCATTACGAATAATATGTAGCCATCATAATACAAATTCCATGGACAGTCTATGCATCTGAAAAGATAAATCGCAATCTTGACGATTAACGAAAAAAGTTGTTATATTTTTTTTAAAACGTAATCATTACGATTAATTAAAAGAAACAGGTTAGTGTTTTGGGAGGCGAGAATGGCAGATGAACAAAGCCAAGAGATTAGACAATATCGGCATGATGACGAATATTAGACGAACTCAAAGCGCACTGAACGACTAATGCAAGCCAAATGTGGAAGGGGATAAGTATGACGACATGGGATTTGTCCGGGACAAAGCATCACGTTTTTTTTATATGCAATGGGGCTTGCTGCAAAAGACAAGGAGCGGATGAGGTCACTCTCGCCATCAGAGATGAGATTCACAAATGGGGAGCCGATCCGCTGATCCATACGACAAGGACCCTATGTCAGGGAAGCTGCGATAATTCTTGTGTCGTAACTGTTTATCCCGCCGGCGTTTGGTACAAGCAGGTAACACCGGAGCTGGGACGCAGCATAGTCTCCCGGCATTTAATTGAAGGAAGCCCGATTTCCAATCAAACGATTTACAATTATGAAGAGGGCTTTGTACTCAAAGACATGTCGCTTAAAGGGCTCAAAAAAGGCAGCGGCAAACAATCCTGATTGAAAAAATAACTGATTTTCATATAGAAAAATGTATGGCAAGCGCTGTTCTCCCGACGGAGAGGAGCGCTTGTTCGTTTTCTTTGAATAGTCCGGCGCTGATTGGTTTAAATATAAAACAATATTATTTCACAAAAGATTTGCTTGATAGGAGGGAATAACATGAAGGCGGAGCGGAAGAAAACGGTTTACTTTCTGTCAGGCATCGGAACCTGGCAGAGCGGCAATCTTTTTTTGGCGGGGCAATGTCCTATATCGAAAAAAAATACGGCGAAGAAGGGATCACCGTCCGCACGGCGGATTTCTACCCTTACGGCACGATGGACGGAGTCGACAAGAGACATTTTAATGTTTTCCTTGCGCGCCAGGCTTTCCAGGTCAGCAGGGATATGTATGTGAAGTATAACAACAGCCGCGGCGCCCTCCGGACGCTCCGTCCATGATACGCGACTACGAAAAGAACGGCGGCGGAGAAATCGTCCTGATCGGGCACAGCGGGGGCGGAGTAGTTGCCTATGGCACGGCCAAAATGCTCCATGAGCGAGGATATCCTGTGGATGGAGTGATTCTGGTCGGGTCGCCGGAGCTGTGGATCGCCGACGATTGGCAGGAACGGGTGCACAGCATCCGAAAAGCCGGCCGGTTCGGCGATCCCGTTACATGGTGGGGAAGGCCCTGTCCCGGAGCGCCGCGTTGCTGCGAAACTGTAGACATTGTAGGCGGGCATCCCGATTATTTCCGGTCAGAGATGAAGGATGCGAGCGGCATCTCCAATCTGTCCAAAACAATGGACGGAATCTGGAAATGGCTGCGGCCAAAGGTCGGCTGCGAGCTGGACAAGGTATGAAATTTAAATGACAGGGGGAGACGCAATGAGTGAGAAAAGAAAATTTGATTATAACGACTATTTAGAGTTTGCCATGTATGCTCTTGCTGTCATCTGTATGGTTTACTTCATGTCGAAAGGGAATGTGGCGAAGACATTGGAGCCTTTTTTTATCATTGTCGTCTTGTTCGTGCTCAGAATGGTGCATAAACACACCAAAGTACAATTGATTCCTGCTCTGCGGTTTTCCGTGCTGCTGTTCATTTTTTATTACGATGTTTCTGGCCAATGAATTCGGATTGTACTCCGCCATACCATATCTGGATAAGTTCGAACATTTGTATTCCGGGGTCATCCTTTGCTTTGTGGGAATTCTTCTGTATGAACATATCGCTGAAATGAAGGATGATAGCCCGCTTTTTTTTACTAAGAAAAGCGTTTATTTCAGTTTTATTTTTTTTCGGTGGCTATGGCCGGGTGTTGGGAAATATATGAGTTCACGGGGGATCAGCTTTTCGGTCTGACCAGTCAAAACGGAAGCCTGATGGACACGATGACCGATATCATATGCGGGACGATTGGAGCGATAGTCACCAGCCTGTGGTTATTTTATTTCAAGGTGCGTGAGCATGCTGAGAAATAATTGTGGATCAGGAACCGGAGAGACCCTCCGGTTTTTGCATTAACGGGTTGAGCGAGACGTTGAGGGATGGAGAGGGGTTGTCCCATGCGGCTCGGGCGGCATCCCTGCTTAAGTTTGGATCCGGCCTGTTTCAATCCAAGAATAAAAGGTTAAATAAATAGTTGTTTCTTTTTTTGTAAGTTTTAACCGTATAATACTCTTGTATCTTAACAGGCAAGGAGTATTGAGGTTGGGAAGAATAGATATCCAGAATGTAATTGAATTGCTGTTGGAGCGCTCTGGCAGCACGGTGCAGGTGTCGATCGAGTCGAATTTTCCAGGCCATCGTTTTGTCGGCGGCAAATACAATATGGGATCCCATTCAGTGACTCTTTTTTATGAAAGAAATTGAAGACCAGTGTCTATGGATGTTTTCGTCTTTGAAATATATGAAGGAATATTTGATGGTTATTTTAGCCCATGAGCTTGGGCATGCGGAGGATCCGTATTTAAGTGATCTGGCCGATAAGTGGGATGAAGCTGAAGACGGCGCGATCCGCAACCGGATTGCTCTGCAAATTGAAGAAAATGCCTGGGCCTATGCCGAAAAGGTGCTGCCTGACGTGGATCCAAGCTTTATCAAGACGATCATTTTTTTTCATTCTTTGCGTTCCTACAGGGAAGACATCCGGGTACAGTCAGCATAACCAATCCTCTCGAGCGATCATCAACTATAGAGCCTATAGATCCAAATGGATCTGAGGCTTTTTTTTGACGATAGTTTAAGTTTGGAGAGAGGCGCACTTTTCCGGTCTGGTCGTCCGTCGTGTTGTGCCTCAACGCGTTTTCAAAAAAAATGGATAATTCCAAAAGCAAAAGTCCACAATAAGCTTGCTGCAGAAAGGAGGGTGGGAAATGGACAAGGAAACAAGGGAAGGAATCGAAAATTTGGAATCCACGGTGGAAGCCTCAGATTTAACGACCACACCTGAAGGCGTAAGACAATATGTGGATTTAATCGGTGACCAGCATCTTAACAGGTATGGAACCGAAACTTCGGACGCGGAAAATAAGAGTTGATCTGTGAGATTGATTTCCCCGGAAACGGGGATTTTTTTCTTACAGTCAGTGTTAGGACTCGCGGGATGGTACCAGGAATTTCAATTAATCCTATTAAAGGGGTAGGAATAAGGTTCATTTCAGGTTATAATCTTGATTGTACATATTATTCTAAGGTATACTTTTCTCGACAAATAAGACGAATAAGGAGTCGGATCATGGAAAAAAAACACTTATTTTCGGTCATAAGAACCCGGACACAGATACTATTTGCTCCGCAATTGCGTATGCGGATTTAAAGACCAAGCTGGGGCTGGGCGTTGAAGCTGTCCGTCTGGGAAGCGTAAACGGGGAAACACAGTTTGCTTTGGACCATTTCAAGGCACAGGCTCCTCGTCTTGTCGAAACGGTAGCGGGCGAAGCAAAAGGCGTGATCCTTGTCGACCACAATGAACGCCAGCAAAGTGCGCCTGACATCGACCAGGTTCAGGTTCTGGAGGTCATTGACCACCACAGGATCGCTAATTTTGAAACAAGCGCTCCTTTATATTACCGTGCTGAGCCGGTTGGCTGCACAGCGACCATCCTAAAGAAATTATACAAGGAAAACGGCATCGCATCGAGAAAAAAACATTGCTGGACTTATGCTGTCTGCTATTATTTCGGATTCTCTCCTGTTTAAATCGCCGACCTGCACGGAAGAAGATGTGGCAGCCGCTCGCGAATTAGCCGAAATTGCTGGTGTGAACGCTGAAAGCTACGGCTTGGATATGCTGAAAGCAGGCGCGGATTTAAGTGACAAAAGCATCAGCCAGCTCATTTCCCTGGATTCCAAGGAATTCCAAATGGGCGGCTCCAAAGTGGAAATCGCTCAAGTAAACGCAGTAGATACCAACGATGTGCTGTCCCGTCAATCGGAGCTCGAAGACGCACTTACGAACATCATCACAGAAAAAAGGTCTGGACTTGTTCCTCTTTGTTGTGACGGATATTCTGAATAACGATTCCGTAGCGATCGCGCTTGGACGTGCCGCCGATGCGGTGGAGAAAGCTTACAATGTTACACTTGTGGACAACAAAGCGGTGCTGAAAGGCGTAGTTTCCCGCAAATCGCAAATCGTTCCTGTTTTAACGGATATTTTGAATAAACAATAATTCTTCAATTGCTTACTATTCTCGTTAAGGTCGCGTAAGCCGCGGCCTTTTTTTCTTTACACATTCTTCAGAAACACCTATATACAAATTGCTCAGCAGCGGAGTATGATATGGATGGACTAAAAACTTTACCAGAAGGAGTTGAGTATTTGCATGAGCAGTCAAAGTTCGTCAGAACCGGAGCCTGTCGGGAGCCAGAAGGAAGTCACCAATGAACTAAGCGCCGCGATGATTTGGTTGCCGCATGAAATTTTATTCAACTCTTCCGGAGCATAGGTTTTAGTGTGACTTCCTCATAATTATGGAGGAGGTTGACAAGATGGCAAAAAAAGAATTATTTTCAATGGAAAAAGGAATTCACAGAAGCTTCGAACATCCAAGGTTTTGATATTGAACTCAACCAGGAGAGCGCCAATCGCATTGACCGACTGGTCGATCATTACGAGAAAAGTATTGTATCTCATTTGGACGAAGAATATATCAGGAAGACGAGTTGGTCGGAACGGCTGGCTGACCGAATTGCCTTCTTTGGTGGCAGCTGGAGATTCATCATTTATTTCGCAATATTTCTGACGGTTTGGATTCTTTGGAATACATTGCCATTTACTCCTTTGCATTTTGATCCGGCACCGTTCATCTTATTAAATTTATGCCTGTCGTTTGTTGCAGCTTTTCAAGCACCGATCATTATGATGAGCCAGAACAGACAGACCGCTCGGGACAAACATGAATCCATCATCGACTTTGCCATCAACTATAAAGCGGAACAGGAAATCGATGATATGCAGAGCCATCTGCACCGGATTGAAAGTCAACTTTTGGAAGTGAAAAAAAACTGCTGTTAGCCGTTGCCCCACAAATTAAACAGGATCCGGCGGAATAGCTTTATAACAAAACAATCATGCTGCTGTCATTATTGACGGCAGCATGCGTCGTGTTAAGGGGTTAATAATCATTCTCATCGTATGCCGGTATGTGTAGCGAGTGAACCATTTATAAGAATGGAGTGGAAGAAATGGATAACGAACAAAAAAAGTGCACATTGAAAAAAACATTTTGCGTCTACCGATTTGATCCGGGATATTGTGATCGGCATGTCGGACGGGCTAACCGTTCCCTTTGCTCTGGCAGCAGGATTGTCAGGCTCCGTTTCTGCGACTAACGTTGTCGTTATAGCCGGACTCGCTGAAATCGCAGCCGGTTCTATCGCAATGGGGCTGGGAGGTTATCTGGCTGCCCGAACGGACCAGGAGCATTATGCTAACGAGCTGGAGAGAGAACGAAGAGAAATAATAGAAGTTCCTGAGCGGGAAAAAGAAGAGGTGGCGGATTATTTGCGAAGCTGGGGACTGCGTGAACCCGATATCAAATCGGCAGTCGATGCGATAAGCGAAGATCCCGACAGATGGGTGGATTTCATGATGAAGCATGAGCTTGGACTGGAAGAGCCCGACCACAAGAGGGCGAGAAACAGCTCGTTTACCATCGGTATATCGTATATTGCAGGCGGACTTATCCCTTTGTCTCCTTACATGTTTATCCATCAGGCGAATGCCGCATTAATGACATCCGTCATCGCTACTTTAATCGCATTGTTTATTTTTTTGGGTATGTAAAGGGGAGGTTCACCGGTTCCCAGCCTTTTAAAAGCGCATGGCAAACCACTCTGGTCGGGGGATTGGCGGCGACAATCGCCTTTCTTGTGGCCAGGCTTATTTCTTAGACAGCGGAGATTTTTTTTAAAATTATGTAAATAGCTTTAATAATATTCTCATTTGGCATAAAATCATATGGACACTAATATAAGAAGAAAGGTCGGCGCAAATTGTGGACATCATTCAAACGTTAATTTTTTGCTATTATTCAAGGGATAACTGAGCTCTTTCCGATCAGCAGTGTGGCTCACGGCGTATTGACACCCTACGTGTTTCACTGGAATTTGAGCCAGGAGTTTCTCAAAGAGCATTTTTTTGCCGTATGTTGTTATGCTTCATTTAGGAACAGCCGTTGCTTTGTTGCTCTTTTTTCTGGAGAGAATGGGTTGAGATCATTAAATCCCTGTTCATCGGCAGTAAAAAAGTCCTTTTATTAATTATTATTGCAACTATACCGGCTGCCTTGCTGGGACTGATTTTTTTGAAAAAACCGCTGCGTCATATATTCAGTAATGTAACTTTCGCTGCTGTTTTTTTTAATTTTGAATGGTTTTTTTTCTATTTTTTTGGAGAAAAAAAACTTCAGTCCAGAGGTACTAAAGAAATAGAAGATTTGACCGTTGGACAAGCTGTTATAATTGGTCTATTTCAGTCACTTGCCTTGATACCCGGCTTTTCACGCTCCGGTTCAAGTATGACCGCCGGTTTTTTGGATGGGACTTAAGCATGAAGCTTCTGCCCGTTTTTTTCAATGCTGCTGGCTACTCCTATCATTGCCGGCGCGAGCATTATTGAAGTACCCAAAATCATGAAATCCGGCACACATGGCTTACTGCAAATGTCTCTGCTTGGCGGATTGATGTCCGGGATTTTTTTGCTTTTCTAAGTGTGTGGATTCTGATGCGCTGGTTTAAAACAAATGAAATCAACGCAATGCGTCCATTTGCTTATTATTGCTGGATCGTAGGCGTTTTAATTTTACTGAGTACATTATTATAACAATTAATTGATGGATTATAAGCCAATGGCAAATACAATCGGCCCGTGTTCAACTGAACAAGCCGATTGTATTTTTTCTTTCTCCGTTATGTTTTATGCATCCTGCTGTCAAGTCATTAACTCCATTAATCATTAAAATTTTCTGAATATTTTGTTGACGAATTGTGATGGTTAAGAGTATAATTTTGTCAAAAGTTACTTTTTTCCAATAAAAAAAAGAAAGTACGCGAATGAGGTAACAGAATGCTTAAGAACCGAACCGGCGATTTAAAGCTGATCCAGGAATTAAACCGATCCATCATCCTTAATATGATCCGGGAACATAGTCCGATCTCCCGCAGTGAAATCGCCAAAAGGAATAAACTGAGTCCATCAACAGTTGCTTCTGCAGTGAATGAATTGATCCAGTCGGGATTGGTGTGCGAGAACGGCATGGGATCCTCCAGCGGCGGAAGAAGACCTGTCATGGTTAGTTTTACTCCGGATAACCACTTTCTGATCGGTATTTCAGTGTCGAACTTTGGAGTTACTATTGCGGAGATCAATTTGCAGGCTTCCATTCGCCGGATCAAGAAAATCACTCCTCCCGCCGATTTTTTTTGGCGAAAATGTAATGGCTCTGATCTTTAGCACCATTGAGGAGTTTATTAAGGATTACAACAACATGGATAAATGCGTCGGCATATCGATCATCGTTCCCGGAATTGTCGATTCAAGACACGGTATCGTCCATTATAATTCCAAATTAAAAAATGGAAAACGTGCACCTGAAGGACAGAGTGGAAAGCCGTTTCCGGATTAAAACATGGATAGAGAACGATATGAATGCCATTGTGCTGGCGGAGAAGAAGTTCGGACAATACGGCGGGTTCCAAAACCTGATTTATATTTCGATGGGAGGAGGGGTAGGAGCGGGAGTTATCCTGGGAGACTCCGTTCTTCGCGGAAGCCGCGGAGGTGCCGGGGAGTTCGGCCACACCACCGTGAACAGCAGCGGTTTGCTTTGTGAATGCGGAAACAGGGGCTGCCTCGAGAACTATATCAGCTGGCCGGCGATCCGGGCCCGTATTGCAAATATGTATGCCAATGCACAATCTCCGCAGATTCATCTATGGGCTGAAGGAACTGCGGAACTAACCCCGGCGGATTTCTATCGGGCGGTGGAGGATGGCGATTCTATCGCGAATAAGATCCTGGATGAAACGGTCACTTATATGGGAGTCGGCATTGTTAACCTGGTGAACCTGTTCAATCCGGATATCATTATTATTGGCGGGGAGATGGTGGGCGAGGATGGGATTTTGCTCGCCAAACTGCAGGATTACATTAAGCGGCATGCGCTAGGCTTCTCCACTGAAGGACTTCAGATTTGCAACAGCTCGCTGGGAGAGAATGAAGACATAATTGGCGCAGCTGCCGTACTGCTGCAGGATTACTTTCAATTTTCGTTGTCTTCTGAGCATTGACACCAATACTTGCTTCACATGATGCATACTTTATCCAATCTTCGAACAAAGTTAGACAGATCTCCGGCTCGTCATTAACTCTGCATGGAGGTGAATGGCCAAACTTTTATAAAGCGCTTAATATGGAATTTTTTTTCCAATGAATTCTTATTTAAAACAAATTTTAACATGGAGGTAATAAGATGAAAAAAACGTCTTGGTTTGACTTTAAGCTTGTTGCTGCTCTCCAGCTCGGTTCTTGGCGCCTGCAGTAAACCGGCAGATTCTTCATCAAAAAAAGCGGTGACGGCAAGAAAGTAACGTTAAATGTGGCTCTGTGGGATGAAAACGTGACCGATGTAATGAAGAAAAGCATTGAAGTGTATAAGAAAGATCACCCCAATGTCGATGTCAAAGTTACTTATACTCCATGGTCTGATTATTGGAGCAAGCTGAAGACCAGTTTGGCTGGTAAAAGCGGCCCTGATGTATTTTGGATGAATGGACCTAACATTTACAGATATGCCGCCGACGGTTTGGTAAAGGACATCCAGCCGATGATTGAGGCCGATAAAATTGACACCGGAAATTATACTAAGGCTCTGGTGGATTTGTATACGTATAAGGGCCACCTGTACGGCTTGCCTTATTTCCTGGATTCCGTCGGTCTTTTTTTACAACAAGGAGCTGTTTGATAAAGCCGGAGTGAAGTACCCGGATGAATCCTGGACATGGAGCTCGATCGAGGAAAACGGCGCCAAGCTCACTGACAAGCAAAAAAGGGGTCTACGGCTATATCGCTCCAATCGGGAACCAGAACGGCTATTATAATCTGATTCACCAAGCCGGCGGCTTCGTTATCACTCCGGATAAAACAAAGTCAGGCTTCGATTCGCCGGAGACGCTTTCCGCGTTTCAATGGATGACGGACTTGATGAAGAAAGGCATTTCTCCAGGGGGACAGCAGCAGCTGGAAACCGAGCCGCTTCAACTGTTCGGTTCAGGTAAGGCAGCGATGTTTCCTGCCCTTTCGGTCAACGCTCCTCAGCTTAATAAAATGCTCGGGGACAAGCTGGCCGTCGCTCCGCTGCCCAAAGGAAAGCAAAGCGCCAGCATTGTCCACGGCTTGAGCTGGGTGATGAACAACAATACCCAGTACGACAAAGAAGCGTGGGATTTAATCAAAGTACTCTCCGGCCAAGAGGGAGAGAAGCTGCTTGCCAATTCGGGGTTCTCGATCCCGGCGCTAAAGGGCACAGAGGACGGCTGGGTCAAATCGATCCCTTCCTTAAAGCTGCAAGTGTTTACCGACAGCCTGAAATTCGGTGTCGCTTATCCGGTTTCCAAGAATACTGCGGAATGGCAGGATGCCGAAACCAAGGAAATACAAGCGGCATTCCTGGGCAAAAAAAACCTTTGAAGAAGCCACCAAAAAACGTAGCGTCCAAAATGAACGAGGTACTGCAGAAGGAAAAAAGATAAATAATTCTTTTAACCCGGAAGGAAGGCAAGAAGCGAGCTTTAAGCCTTCCCGCCCAATTAAACTTTCCAGGTGGTGATAAGATGAGCCAAACGATGCCTGAGGCAGGCGGAAACAAAGGAGCTCTTTCTTCAAAAAAAACGAAAAAATCTCGGAGATGGCGATAAAAGAAGCGTTCTACGGGTATCTGTTCGTCGCGCCGGTCGTCCTGGGGCTTGCATTCTTTTACTCGCTGCCCGCTTTGATCTCCTTGGGAGTCTCTTTCACGAAATGGGACGGAGTGTCGAGCGCTGAGTTCATAGGGTTGGATAATTTCACAGCTTTAATGAAAGATGATAAATTTATCCGCTCCATCGTGAACACATTGTTATACACCATCGGTACGGTTCCTTTCTCCATAGCCTTGGCTACTCTTCTGGCCGTACTGCTGAATCAAAAAAAATCAAGGGGATGGTCATGTACCGGACGCTCTATTTTATCCCGGTGATTACTATGCCCATTGCGGTAGGTATGGTATGGAAATGGCTGTACAATTCCGAGTTCGGATTGATCAATTATATTATGGGTTATTTGCACCTTCCGCAGCCCAACTGGTTGTTTGATGAAAAAAAATTCGCCTTGTTTTCCATTGTTCTGGTCAGTGTCTGGTCGAGTGTCGGGAATCATGCGGTCATCCTGCTGTCCGGCCTCCAGGGCATCTCGTCCTCTTACTACGAAGCCTCATCTCTGGATGGAGCCAGCCCATTCGCACAATTTCGCCATATTACCTTGCCCTTGCTCACGCCCAGTTTGTTTTTCGTCCTGATCATTGCATTAATCAATTCGCTGCAGGTGTTCGACCTGATTTTTTATCATGATGGGCAAGCAGGAGGCGCTTCTGGACAGTACCCGCACGGTCGTCTACAACGTATGGGAGAACGGTTTCAAGTATTTTAACATGGGCTATGCGTCCGCTCAGGCGTGGCTGCTGTTTATCGTGATCCTTGTCATAACGGTCATCCAGTTGTATTTTCAGAAAAAAAATGGGTCCACTACCAGTAAAGGAGGAGCGCCCGATGTCTTATGAGGTTCGTGAAAGAAACAAAAAAAATACTGGTGCATCTGATATTGATTGTTGGGGCTGTGGTGATGATCACTCCTTTCTTTTGGATGCTCACCACCTCGCTCAAATCTTATGCCGAATCCATGAAGGTCCCGCCGAAGCTGTTGCCGTCCGTCTGGCACTTTGAAAATTACAAGGCGGTCATAGACAAGATGGACTTCATCCGTTATTACCTGAATACGATATTCGTTACCGTAAGCCGCACGGCAGGGCAGTTGGTGCTATGCTCACTAGCCGCGTACTCGTTTGCAAGGTTGAGGTTTCCCGGGAAAAAACCTGCTGTTCATCGGAATTCTGAGCGTATTGATGGTACCTTCACAGGTAGTGTTGATTCCGAATTTCGCTATTATGAAGCAGTTGAATTGGTTGGACACCTTTTACGCGCTAATCGTTCCGGGCATCTTCAGCGCTTTCGGCACGTTTCTGATGAGACAGTTTTTTTATGACTTTGCCGTTTGACCTGGACGAAGCGGCGAAGATTGACGGATGCTCGTATTTCGGCATTTATTGGAGGATATTTTTTTACCGCTGTCGAAATCCGCTCTTGTGTCGCTCGCCATTTTTTTACGATTCTGGCTTCCTGGAATGACCTGCTGTGGCCGCTCATTATGACAAGCTCCGATAATATGCGGGTATTGACTATAGCATCGCATCCTTTCAGGGGCAGCACGGAACGGATTACCCTTTATTGATGGCCGGAGCGCTCATGGCGACTTTGCCGATGATTATCATGTTTACTTTGTTCCAGCGGTATTTTATCGAAGGAATTGCGATGAGCGGGATTAAGGGGTAACGATTGATTTTGAGAAAAAGGGAGATGGAATCCTATGCAAAATGTACTTGTAATCGGCGCCGGAACCATGGGAAGCGTGCATGCGGAAGCTTATGCGGCGATGGAAAGCGTAAATTTGGCGGGAATAGTGGAAATTCAGAAGGAAAAAAAGGATCGAGTCTAGCGGAAAAGCTGAATACCCGATTCTACAATTCTCTTGAAGAGGCGTTGGAAGAAGCGGAGCACATTGATATCGTCGACGTCTGTGTTCCTACATTTTTACATAAATCCTATGTGATGAAGGCTGCTGACGCGGGAAAGCATGTAATTTGCGAAAAGCCGCTTGCCAGAAGTCTTGAGGATGCCCGGGAGATGCTGGATTATTGCAGGGAGAAGGACGTGCGGCTGTTTGTCGGCCATGTGCTCCGTTTCTTCCCCGAGTACAGAGAGGCGAAAGCATTGGTCGATCAAGGAGCGATAGGGGATGTGGCGGTCGTCAGAACCACTCGCGGCGGCGGTTTCCCCATGGCGTGGAACAATTGGTACGCGGATTTTCAAAACAGCGGCGGCCTCGTTCTCGATATGATCATCCATGACTTCGATTTCCTGCGTTGGTGTTTTGGCGAGGTAGAACGGGTTTATGCCAAAAGCCTGTTCGGAAGAGGGCACTACGGAATGGACTACGCTTTGGTTACGCTGCGGTTTGCAAGCGGAGTTATCGCGCATGTCGAAGGCACGTGGGCGCATGAAAGCTTCTCCATGAAATTTGAGTTGGCCGGAAAATCGGGAATCATCGATTATGACAGCGCAAGCGATCAACCTCTGGTGTCGGTCAGCCGGGAGAAAAAAAGACGGCTCCGGCGGTGTCGCAGTTCCGGAAAGCCCGCTGAATGAGAATCCTTATTATTTGGAGCTGAAACATTTTGTGTCGTGTATCGAGAACGGGGGCACTCCGATCGTCACAGCCGAAGATGCTTATGAAGCGATGAACATTGCTTTGTCTGCGATCGAGAGCATCAGAACCGGAAAGCCGGTTGAATTAGTAAAAAAAGGAGGAATTTCAATGAAGGTTGGAATCATTAGTTTCGCCCATATGCATGCCTTTTCTTATGTGCAGGCTTTAAAACAGCTCGATCAGGTGGAATTGACCGGCATAGCGGATGACAATGAAGAACGTGGAAGAAAATTCGCGGAACAGTTCGGAACGGTCTTTTATCACGATTACAACGAGCTGTTACAGCAGGAGTTGGACGCGGTGGTTGTAACTTCGGAGAACGCCAAGCACAGGGAGCATGTCCTAGCGGCAGCCAAAGCCGGAAAGCATGTCCTATGCGAGAAGCCGTTGTCCACTAACGCCACAGATGCTCAGGAGATGGTTCAGGTTTGCCGGGAACATGGAGTTCTGCTGCAAACGGCTTTTCCTGTCAGATTTCACCCGGCTGTCGTACGTGCCAAACAAATGATCGAACAGGGCAGGGTCGGACGGATTCTCGCAATCAAGGGCACCAACCACGGTCAGAATCCGGGGGGCTGGTTTGTGGACCCTGCTCTGTCAGGCGGAGGCGCGGTCATGGACCATACCGTTCACGTAGTCGATATTATGCGTTGGTTTACGGGTTCGGAAGTCAGAGAAGTGTATGCGGAAATAGGCCATTTGGTGTCAGCGAATCCGATTGACGACTGCGGGATCCTTACTCTGGAGTTCGACAACGGCGTTTTCGCCACCCTCGACTGCAGCTGGACACGCAATAAATGCTTCCCTACCTGGGGAGATGTGACTCTCGAGATCGTTGGAACCGCCGGCACCCTCTCGATAGACACGTTTAACCAAAAGCTGCATGTATACAGCGACGAAAAAAGGGTATAAGCATCATTATTGGGGCAACGACATGGATCTCGGGTTGGTAGGAGATTTTGTTTCCAGTGTCCGGGAAAACAAGAGTCAAGCTTCGGTAACCGGGGAAGACGGTTTGAGAGCGGTTGAAGTGGCTGTTGCCGCTTATGAAGCGGCGGAGAAAAAAAATGCCGGTTGCTATTCGATAATAAGGGAGGAAGCAGAAATGTTAATCGCAATGAATCAATGGGGATTTCCTGAAGGAACTTCGCTCGAGCAAATTTTCCAGCGTGCGAAGGATGCCGGCTTTGACGCGGTGGAGTTAAACTTAAATCCTTCGGGCGGTGTCGGGTTAACTATGGAAACCTCCGCTGCTGAAGCAGAAAAGATCGCAGCTGACGCCCGCAGGTACGGCCTTCAGCTGCGCAGCCTTTCCACAGGCTTGCTGTGGGGTGCGCCGCTTTCCTCCAAGGATGAGTCCGTCAGGCGGAGGGGCGGCGAGATCGTCGCAAAGCAGTTGGAACTGGCCGGAATCATGGGGATGGATACGGTGCTGGTCGTACCGGGAGCGGTAAATGCCGAAACGTCTTATGACGAATGCTACCTGCTCAGCCAGGAAGAGATCCGTAAATTAATCCCTCTGGCTGAGAAAACCGGTGTCAGCATCGGAATCGAAAACGTATGGAACAAGTTTCTGCTGTCCCCCCTGGAAATGGCCCGCTATATCGATGAGTTCCAATCTCCTCAAGTGGGCAGTTATTTTGACGTGGGCAACGTGCTGCAGTTCGGATTTCCGGAGCAGTGGATCCGGATATTGAAGCACAGAATCCGGAAAATCCATGTCAAAGATTTCAGCGTGCAGGTTGGCAATATCAATGGATTCGTGCCTCTGCTTGCAGGCGATGTGAACTGGGATGCCGTCCGGTCGTCCTTGAGCGAGGTCGGTTATGACGACGTCATCACAGCGGAACTCAGCGCATACAAGAAGGCTCCCGTTCAAATGATCTATGACACGGCCCGCCATATGAAAGTAATTATAGGGGATGAGCAGCATTAATCGGTTAAACGCACAAATATATTTTGTAAAAGGTGGAGTTGTCCTTGAAAATCAAAGTTGGAGTTGTGGGCGCAGGCGGGATTGCCGATACCCATTTGAAAAAACCTCAGCCGGAATGAACAGGTGGAACTCACGGCATTGTGCGACATTTCTCAGGAAACGGTGAACAGAAAAGCAAAAGCTTATGGTATGATAGCTTATACCGATCCTGACCAGATGCTGGAAAAAAGAGCATTTGGACGTTTTATTTCTATGCGTACCTCCGTTTGCGCACGGAGAGTTGGAAGAAAAAAGCGGCCAGGCGCGGCATTCATCTTTTTTTGTTGAGAAGCCGTTGGGGCTGGATATGGAGATTGTCCGGCGTAAAGCCGAGGTGTTGGACAAGGCGGGAATTATGACCGGGGCGGGATACTGCTTAAGGTATCTGGATACGGTGGAGAGAGCCAGAGCCTATCTGGCCGATAAAGAGATCGCCATGGTGCGCGGGTATTATTTAACCTCTTTCGTTTCGACTCCCTGGTGGAGGGAAATGGTCAAATCCGGCGGACAGCTGGTCGAGCAAACTACGCATACGGTGGATTTGATCCGGTATTTGGCCGGTGACGTAAGCAAGGTATATGCCAATATGGCGCTTCGGGTGATGAGAGATATCGAGCGGATCGATATTCCGGATGTGGGCTCCGTAATTTTGATGTTCGAATCGGGGGCTGTAGGCCACATCGACACTTCGTTTACCCAGCCGGACCATCGGTCGGGCCTGGAAATTCTGGGACGCGATTTTCGGGTGTCGATCGACGGCTCAACATTAACCATCGTAGAGAAAGAGCGGACCATAACCTATCACAGCAAAGTGGACTTTTATAAGGAGCAGGATGAAGCCTTTATCAAGCCATTGCAAAGGGGGACCCGGAGCTAATTCTTGCGCCGTATAAAGAGGCAATGAAGACGCTTGAGGTCACTCTGGCCGCCAATGAATCCGCCAAAACAGGGAACCCCGTTTCGATCTGAAAAGTTTCCAGGCTTCAAAAAATATGAATAAGAAAGTCGAGGTGTTATAATGGACGGCAATAACGAGTATGCCATAGGGTTGGACTTGGGGGGCACGAAAATATTGGCCGCCCTTGTGGACAGCGGCGGAACGATTGTGGAAAGGACAGAGCTGAAGACCCCCGCACACCAGGGAGAGGGTGCCATATCGCAACAAATTAACGCGGCTGTCGGGTCGATTTTGGAGAAAAAATATAGTGCGCAGGGAACAAATCCTCGGTGTTGGCATTGCGACGGCGGGGGTAATCGACACGGACCGATCGATGATTGTGCAGGCAACGAACCTTGGACTGAGCAATGCGCCGATAGGCAAATGGATCCAGGATGAGACCGGTTACCAGTTCGCCTGGGCAATGACGCGAGTGTAGCCGCTGTAGGGGAGTGGCTGTTCGGCGCCGGACGCGAGCATAAAGATCTGATATATGTGACGGTAAGCACAGGCATCGGGGCAGGAATAATCAGCGACGGGCACTTGATCAAGGGTGTCGGCGACAGCGCCGGGGAATTCGGCCATATTTCAATCGAACCCGAAGGTCCCGTATGCGCATGCGGGAACCGTGGGTGCCTGGAGAACTATTCGTCGGGGACAGCCCTTGTGAAATGGGTGAAGCAGCAGCTTGACGCAGGTGAAACAAGCGGCATTGCGGGCGACCGGACGCCGTCATTGACTTCTGTGGATATCGCAAAAGCCGCATCGGCAGGGGATAATTTGGCTATCCGGGCGTTCGAGAGGTTGGGTTACTACCTTGGCGTCGGCCTTACAAACATGATACATATCTTTAATCCGGAGCTTATTATCCTGGGCGGCGGCGTCATGCATGCGGGGGAACTCGTGCTGCCCGCCATTGAAAGGACCATTGAACAGCGCTGCATTCCCAACATGAGGAAGCAAGTCCGCATCGAAAAGTCCCTTTTGGTTCGGAAGCGGGAATTAAGGGAGCGGCGGGACTGATGTTCGCCTGAAGACCAGTATCTTAGTCGATTTGGCGCCAAAACAATGTTGTTTACATAATATTTATTATGTAAACAACATTGTTTTAAAAGACAGCTTGACATTTAGCCGGACCATAATATAATGTTGAACCAACAGCAATATCAAGCGATGACCAAAGACATGGTTTCCTTCACGGGCAGTCCAGAGAGAGAGGTTCAGGCTGAAAGCCTCTCCAGTCACCGGAGGCGAAATTAACCTTTGCAGCTGTGGCGTTGAACCCGTTGACCTGAAGGTCCCGGCAGTAAACGGCACCGTTTTATCCCCGTTAACGGATACCAAACAAGGACCTCGCTTTGCTTTGTAACGGTGAACAGCCGCATGAAGGTCACTTCAGGTCGAATTAGGGTGGAACCACGAGCTGAACGCACTCGTCCCTTACGGGAGAGATGCGTTTTTTTGCGTTCACAAATTCCAGTTGCAGGAGGTTAAAACATGGCGCTCAAAGTAACATTGCCTGACGGTTCGGTGCGGGAGGTTCCGAGGGGAACGACAATCGAACAGGTTGCGGAGTCCATTAGTGCGGTCTTGAAGAAAAAACGCTGGTGCAGGCAAAATCAACGGCAAGCCGGTCGATCTGAACCGGCCGATTATCGATTATGCCTTGCAGGTAAAGTAAGCTTTGGGGGAGGCCGGCATCCGGATAGAGGTCGATATGAGAAACGAAAAGCTGGTCTACAAAATACGTGAAGCGCAGCTCGAAAAAAGTGCATTACATGCTCGTACTGGGTGAGAGCGAGAAAAAATTCAGCATCGCTGGCCGACAGCCTCAAGTCCAACAAAGATTATCGAGCTTGTTCGTTTTCCTCGCGTTCATCGTATTTGTTGATATGTGCGGTAATGGCTTCCACCGCCTCATCCACATCGGTGCTGGCAGCAACCTCCTTGACTTCGTCTTCCGTTTTGTCAAGAAAGTTGCTTTGATCCGCTTTAATCGCATCAAGGCTGTTACTCACCGTTAAACCCTCCTTTCCATTCCACGTCAATAAAACACCTTTATAGTATGGTCCGCATCGCCGCGCTTATTCCATTCGTCATGGCTCTTCTCTAGGTTTTGTCCTGCTCCTCCTTTCTTGAAGCCAGTTTATTTAAAACCATTTGGACAGCAATTGCGTCATCCAGATAACCGATAGGGAAAATATAGTCGGGAATGATATCCGTGGATAAAATAAAATACAACAACGCGCTTCCCAGTACAGCGCGTTCGGCGGATGGGGTGTCCTCATTGGAAAATTGCGAATACATTAGTTTTAAATGCTCGATAAAAGGCCCGGAGCTGTCCACTTGCTGGATTTTGGCTGCGAATTGTTCATGGATGATTTGCTGTCCTTCCAGGGTCTCAGCATACTGTTCGTAATTTTTTCAGTTCCTGCTCAACTCGGCCTTTTGTATACTGCTGTTCCGACAGGTATGACTTAAGTATGTCCTGGATGGCGTCGTCGACCGAATATAGAATATCTTCAGGCTGTTTACTGTCAAGGGCAGCGCTTCCCGCGGCCTTATACAGCAGATTCGGCGAAACTTGCAATGCCTCGGCAAACCGTTCGATATGTTTAGGCTTAGCCTGTTGTTTCCCATTCACAATGCGGGAGATTGTGGCTGTATCGATGTCCGTTATCGCGCTCAGCTTTCTCATAGACAGCGAACGCCCGCGCAGCAAAGAAATGATGAGAAGTCCCAGTCTGTTTTCAAACCGGCCGTTTTCCATGCATCTGATCACTCCTTTGTAGAAAAAAAAGGTGGCCAACATGTTGCATTTTTTATCAACAGTATATGTAACATAAGGGAACATTCTTACAACAAAGTACATAGACTACATAAAAAAACTGCATTGGAGAGTGGTTTCGACATGAACATCACAAATTTGACAGCTATGCTATTGATCGGATTGGCCTCCAATTTGGATAACGCAGGGGTTGGGACCGCTTATGGCGTGCGCAAAATCCGCATATCTTTTATGGCCAACACCATTATCGCTTGTATCGGTTTTCTGTTGGCACTGGCAGGCGGCTTGTTTGGAGATTGGCTTTCTCAATATGTATCGCCGTTCCTGTGCAATTTCCTCGGAATGATTATCCTTGTTGCCATTGGCATTTGGGTGATCAGCCAGTCGTTCCTTGGAGAAAAAAAAGCAGAGCGAGCCGTTTGGAGGCAATCTTTTCGTGCGGATTTTGCGGAATCCCGAAGCAGCGGATCTGGACGGTTCCAAGACCATCAGCTTCACCGAATCCGTGGTACTCGGCATCGCTTTATCCATTAATAATCTGGCGGGCGGGTTTGACGCGGGGATCACTCATTTAAATATTTGGATCGTTTCCTTGATTTCAGGCATGCTCAGCTATTTATCGGTCGGTTTGTGCTCTTATGTCGGATACCGGTTTGCCGCCGACAAGCTTGGAAAAAAAGGCAAGTGTGGTGTCTGGAATACTTCTCGTTCTTTTAGGCCTGCATCAGGTAATGTGAGGAACTTTATATTTTCTAAAAAAAACCGTCAGGAGGGCTACAATATTTTTTTAAACGAAATGGCAATCATAGAAAAGGTCAAGACAGGCAGAGACCGTCATACGCGAGGTGCACATGGAATGAAACCGGTGAGAATGCTGCTGCTTTGTTTACATCTTTTTTTCTATTCGATTGTATGACAGCCCACCCGCTTTTCGCTGCAGGTACTCCTGATGAGAAAGAACAGATTACCGCATTTGTAAATGAAGTGTTCGAGGCTCGGACCCGGCTTTTGAAAGACCAGTCGACCGAGACGATATCCAGATTTTACGATGAGCATGAGAAGTCCAGCAGGTTGGCCAAAGAGCAGGAAATACGCAGGAGCGTCTATCTTCAAACGTGGGCGCAGAAAAGAGGCATCCTTTTAAATGACGCCGATGTAAGCATCCGTATCACCCGATTGCGGCAGGAAGGGGATGTGGCGAAAATTTCACTGATCCAAACAAACAAGATATCATACAAATACACCAACGAAAACATTCCCGCCCAATCGTTCGGTTTCGGGACCCGGCATGCGCTGACGCTTAAAAGAACGGGCGGTGCCTGGCACATTCTGCGGGAGTGGTATCTGGATCCAATTGATGAGAATCCTAACCTGATTGCGGCTAACGTTGAGGGATTTCCGAAGATGATGCGGACCCTGCCCGTCGATCGCTCTGCGGAACAGCCGTCCCCGGCTGCCAAACAGATAAGATACAATCGAGAAAAAAGCGGTGGCTTATGCGAATAAATACGCGGGAGCGGCTTGGGGAGCGGGAAATAACGGAAGATATAACGCCAAATACAGGGATTACACCTATCAGGGCGGTGACTGCACGAACTTTACTTCCCAAGCTCTGGGCGACCGGGAGGAAGGGGGAGGCCTGCTGATGACGGGGGGATGGCGCTACGTGAAAAAATTCCGGCGGCAGTGTTGCCTGGGTGCAAACCGACGGGTTAAAATTTTTTTATTGTATAGCGGCTATGGACGTCTTATCAAGTCGGGCACTTTCACGGAAGTGGTTCAGCCGTCGAAGAAGCATCCGCGGGGAGCGGCTGCCGAGCTGAAGCCCGGCGATGTAATTGCCTATGTCATGAATAACGACGTTGACCACTTCTCCATCGTGGTAGGACACGACGACAACGGATATCCGTTGGTGAATTCCCACACTGCGGACCGCTATCGGATGCCTTTCGACTTGGGATGGGATAAGTCCACTTCCTATATGCTGATTCACATAAATGATTAAACCGGACATCCACATATCCGAGCAGTCATTGTCATACAGTGTTAGTAGGACAAGACGGAGATCGGAAGTGGAGTTGACCTGCATGGCCTTGCCTTCCCTGATAAAACAATTGGCACTTCGCACAAGTGCCATTTTTTATTGTTAAGATGATCGGCTTCGCCGCGCGGATTCCTTTATACCGCATGCTGGGGCCCGAAGGAATCGGAAAATATCAAATGGTTTACTCGCTGTACGCGGTTCTGCTGACCCTCATCACGGGCGGGTTTCCGACGGTTCTGGCACTTACGGCGGCCAATAATCAGACGCAGGGCTGGCGGCTGTTTAAAATTCTATCGCTCCTGTTCATCATCCTGGGCGTTGCGGCAAGCTTTTTTTGCTATGCTTTTGCCCCGGTGCTTGCCCAGAGGTTTGGTGATGAAGGGCTGACATTCGCCATTCGCTGCACGGCTGTCACCATTCTGCTTGCTCCCATCCTTAGTCTGGTGCGCGGCTTTCTCCAGGGTGTGGAAGCTTATGCGCATATTGCCGTTTCGGAGCTGATCGAGCAGGCTGTCAGAGTGGTCACTATGCTGGCCTTGGTCTCATTCTGGATCAATAAGGGATCCGGTATCGCGGTTAGCGGAGCTATTTTGGGCGCATTTGTCGGCGCGGGAGCCGCGTTTTGTTTTCTAATTGCGGTTCTCGTGAGGCTCCCCTATCAACCTGTCCAGCACAGGCATAGAGGGGGCGATCTGTTCTTAAGCGTGAATATGAGCCAATTGCTGCAGGCGACTTTGCTCATTTCGCTGAGCCGTTTTCTCGTTCCTTTATCTGAATTCCTCGATGTGCTGATCATCCCCACAGACTGCAGGAGGCAGGTCTAACTTTCAGCCAGGCCGCCGCTGTTTTTTGGTGAAATGTCGGGCATGGCCGCGACCGTCACTTATATGCCGCTGATTCTCACTGCAGCTTTAATCCATATTTTGTTCCCCAGGATCACCGCGGATTGGCAAAATAAGAAAACGGCTCAATTTGCCCGAAGAGTCCGAAGCGCATTGGATGTCGGCTGGTTATGGGGTGTTGGATCGGCGCTCGTGCTTTATTTTTACAACAAGGAATTGTCCATCTTTATATTCGGCAACGATTCCGCGGCCATAGGCATTCGTTATCTCGCAGTCTCTCCTTTGCTGGCCAGCATGCGCGACCTGACTACAACGGTCTTATGGACGACGGATCACAAGAGGGAGCCTTTTACAGGTATGGCAGTCGGCCTCGCCTGCAGCGTTCTGTTGAATTATTATTTGGTCGCCTTACCGGGTTTTCAATATGAAGGCATGACGATCGGTTATCTTTCCTTCGAGATGATTTCAACATTGTGGAATTTTGCGGCTTTAAAAAAAAGTGCATCGGAAAATCGCTGGTCTGGAATCCGCTGTCTTTTGGAGTTGTAATGGTGGTGTGCGTGTTTATCCTGGGAGTTTATTTGTCATCCGCGATCCTTGCTCCTCTGGAACTGACGGAGTTTGTGAAACGCCTTGTGCAGATGACGGTGTCTTACGCGTTAATTGGATTGTATATTTTATTCCGCTTATTGAAAAAAAGAGAAAGGTTCTTCGCGGCATTGATCAAGGATTGCCAGAGGCTTCAAAGTGCTTGGCGGGGAAAGGGCGCCGGGCTTTTTTTTTTGTAATATATTGACACTCGATATAACACTTGATAATATAACATCATTCGATATAGCGGTTGACGATATAGTTTGTAAGATCGATTACGGAACACGGGAGTGAACAAAAAAAATGGACGGAACAAAAGACATGCTGCCTTTGACGGAGGCGTTTTATTATATTCTGATCGCCCTTTACCAGGGCCCGTCCCACGGCTACAGCATTATGCAGGACGTCGAGAAGATGAGCGGCGGGAGGGTTCGCATTGGGGCGGGTACGCTGTACACGGCACTTAACACGCTTTTGAAAAAAAGGCTTCATCGCTAATTCACCTGAAATTGACAATACGGATTCGCGGCGTAAAGTTTACATGATTACTCCGCAAGGAAAACAGGCTGCAGCGGCGGAAATGGAACGGTTGGAAGAGCTGCTTAATAACGGCCGCAGGCTGACGGCTGAGGGAAAAGGAGAGAATGGGGCATGAAACAGGGAAAGGAACAAGCTTTTGAATACCGAACCAGACTGCACATGGATCGGCCCGGGATTATCAAAAGCCGTTTTGTGAAGGATCCGTCAGTCCGTTATATATACAAAGTGGATTATCAAAGGCATCTGAAGAAGGAGATTTCAATGAATACATCGGACTGTTCGGCGATGCCGGATGGCAATACGTCGGCTCGTGCGTGGGCTGGCATTACTTTTGTAAATTACACCGCGCGGAAGGGTCCTATAAGATATACTCAGACCGTTCTTCACTCATAGCCTTTTACCGCAGGGTACAGCTGACATTAGGCGCCATCGCGCTGCTGAACCTGTTCTTTTTTTTACAGTGAATATCGTGAATTACTTTACGGCTTTACAAGGCAGAGGCTTTTCAGAAAGCTTTATTGTTATGCTGGGTTTTCAATTGTTATGTGTGCTGTTATTGTCTTATGGCGCGTATCGGTTTGAGAAAAAAGATCAAAGGGGACCGGAATAAGGACGGTTGAAGTTACCCTTCGGTAACAAGGTTAAGAAAAAAGTGCGTACTTTTCAACCGATTGCTGTTTCCTTTATGATTGAAGCAAGTCTTTGACAGGAGGAGATTGCAATGAATTACAGAACGCTTGGAAAAAACAGGGCTGAAGGTTTCTGAAATCGGTTATGGAGCTTGGGGCATCGGCAAAACGAGCTGGATCGGTGCAAATGACGGCGAATCGCTGCAAGCCCTTCATAAAGCAATCGACCTCGGATTGAATTTCATCGATACAGCGCTTGGGTATGGGGACGGTCACAGTGAGCGATTGGTGGGCCAAACCGTCAGGGAACGGTCGGAAACGGTATACGTAGCCTCCAAAATTCCGCCTAAAAAACCGGCAGTGGCCGGCGCAGGCGGGCGTACCGGTTGAAGAAACTTTTCCGGCTGAGCATATCATCGCTTCTACGGAACAAAGCCTGCGAAATCTCGGATTGGAGACGATCGATGTACAGCAGTTTCACGTCTGGTCGGACGAATGGGTAGGTAAAGGGGACTGGCTTGAGGCGGTGAGAAAGCTGAAGGAGCAGGGGAAGATCCGTTTCTTTGGAGTTTCGATCAATGACCACCAACCGGACAACGCGGTCAAATTGATTGAAACCGGCGTTGTGGATACGGTCCAGGTGATCTATAATATTTTTTGACCAAAGCCCGGAGGACAAGCTCTTGCCGGCGTGCGAAAACCATAACGCGGGCGTGATTGTCCGCGTGCCTTTGGATGAAGGCGGACTGACGGGAAGTATTACGCCGGAAAGCAAATTTGAAGAAGGCGATTTCCGCAACAGCTACTTCAGAGACAACCGGAAACGGGAAGTCTACGAACGGGTTCAAAATATCGCTTCCGACCTCGATATCTCCGTGGATCGGATGGCAGAGACATCGCTGCGCTATGTTCTGAGTCATCCGGCTGTGTCTACCGTCATTCCGGGCATGCGTTCTATCCGGAACGTGGAACGGAACTGTCAAGCGGGTGACGGCCAAGGCCTGCCACAAGAACAAGTCGACAAACTGAAATCCCATCGCTGGTTCGCAACTTTTATAAAGCATAAGGCCGGCTGCATCGTCCGGACTTTATCTTGCGTCAAAATCTAGTTTAGTCAAAACAAGCCGAGCCGCTCACGCGGATTCGGCTTGTTTTAACATGGGGGAGCATCTGTGGCGGAGTCATGGTCGCCCTGGTTGCACCGGAGGCGCACAAGAACTCCTTTCCTTGATCACGGCTTCGATATCCTGAAAAGATGGGATAGTCTGCGACCCTTCTATTAACGACAAGATGGAATCGACCATATTTTGCGCAATCTGGTTTACGGGAATCCCGGTGGAAGTTACGGGAATGTCCAGATCCGCCATTTGTGGAATATTATCGTAGCTGATTAAGGACATATCCTGCGGAATCCGCAAACTGCACTCTTTTACAGCTTGCAGGATCCCGACGGTTAGTTCATAGCTGCCGCTGACAATGGCTGTCGGCCGCCCTCCAGACTGCAGGAGCTTCATCGCTGACGAAAAGCCTTCCTGCCAGGACAGTTTATTCGTATGTACAGTGATTGGATTGATGCCGAGTTCTGTGACGGCTTGCAGATAACCGCTAAATTTCTCGTCCTGATTCGCAATGTTTCCATTTATGTCACCGATGTAAGCTATTTTTTCTATGTGCCAGCCGGTAAAGATATTCAACGGACCGGCAGATGGCTTGCGTACGGTTAACGCTGATTCCGGGAAAAGCGGAAGCCGCTTTGTATTCGCCAAAAGTAAGCAGAGGAACATTCGATACAAGCGCGGTTTCTTCTTCACCTGAGTGTCTCGCCGTGTCGAATACAAGAATACCATCCACTCGGAACCGGTTGAACAGCGCTATAGCAGAGGGAATCGGGTTAATAGAAAGAAGCGTATGGTACGACCTGGCCGTCAATTTTTTGCGATATCAGCGTGACAAGGGTCGATAAGGCGGCGACTTCCAGGCTGGGCCAAACCACCCCGATGGTGCGGCTTTTTTTTCGAAACAAGCGTTTTAGCTGTAAAGTCCGGTTGATAGCCCATTTGCTCCGCCAACTCAATTATTTTCATTTTGGTATGTTGTTTTACAAGGGGACTGTTGTTTAAAGCTTTGGAAACCGTCGAATAGCTGACTCCTGCAACTCGTGCAACATCTTTTATAGTTATTCCCAAATTGCATCCACCTCGACCTTTTGCATAAAAAAATTTTCGAATGGTAAGAATATTGTAATTATTTAAACGAATTAATATAATCAAAAAATAACAACGTTGTTATTAATTACCATTGTAATTGAAAGCGCTTAAAATTCAAGTTTTATATTCCGAAGGAGGAGAAAAAAGAATGAAAGCAGCAATGCTTAAAATTACGGCGGCCGCTCTCTCGGCATCTATGCTGTTTGGCTGATCGGGTGCAGCGGCGGGGGGCAGCCAAATGAAGCAAAAGCCACACAAACCAAAGCCAAGGAAGGCCCTGTTTCGCTAAAAAATCGCCTGGTGGGGAGGACAAGACCGGCACGACCGTACATTAAAGGTGATCAAGATGTTTGAAGAAAAGAATCCGAACATTAAAGTGGAGACCGAATACGCAAGCTTCAACGATTATTGGACCAAAATGGCCACGGAGGCCGCAGGGAAGAACCTGCCTGACGTCTTCCAAATGGATTACGCTTACATCGGAGAATATACCGCCCGCAAGCTCGTCGAACCGCTTGACCAATATTCGAAAGCAGATGCGCTTAACCTGAAAGATGTCGACGAAACCTTCCTGCTGGGCGGACGCATTGACGGCAAGCTGTACGCTGTGAACCTCGGCGCCAATGCCCCGGCAATCGAATACGATCCCGCCATTTTCGAAAAAAACGGGTGTGCCGGCTCCCAAAGAAGGCTACACCTTCGACGATTTGATCAAGACCGCGAAGGATCTTAAATCGAAAGTGGGAAAACAGGATTTTTTATCCGATCGACAGCACGTTTGATTTCGGGTATTACTTGAGGCAGCGGGGAACCAATTTTTTTATAACAAAGAGGGCAACGCGCTCGGTTTTTTCGGATGCCAAGTATGTGGCCGATTTCTTCACGCTCGAGAACAACATGGTGAAGGAAGGGCTGATAGCGCCTCCGCAAATTACAAAAGCGATAAAAAAAGCGACACCGATACCTTGATTGTAAAAGGAAACGCAGCCATTCGCCCATTTACCAGCAACCTGATCGTGGCCTTTACTCAATACGCCAAAAGACCGTTGAAGCTTATGCCTCTACCGGCAGTAGCAGGAGGACAAGAAGGAAATTATCTGAAACCGTCGCAATTCTTTTCGGTGTCCTCCAATTCGAAGCAGAAAGAAGCCGCCGTCAAATTTATAGATTTCTTCACTAACGATTTGGCTGCCAACGACGTCTTATTCGGGGAGCGCGGAGTTCCGGTTTCGTCAAAAGTGAGAGAACACCTGGTGCCGAAACTTGAAGCGGGAGCCAAGGAGCAGTTCGATTACATAGAATATGTCAAAAGCCATTCCAAGCCTATCGACCCTCCTTCTCCGAAGGGCGGCAGCAAAGTAAGCGATCTGTTTGGACGCACTCTGGACAAGGTTCTGTACGGTGAAGTTGCACCGCAGGACGCCGCAAAACAGTTTATGGATGAAGCAAATAAAATTTTAAGTTCAAACAAGTAATCCAAAAAAATAATAAGCCTTTCTGCTTGTCGGGAAGGCTTGTTCTCCAGGAGGGATTAGATGGAAGCTTCCTTGACGAGAGAGTCTGTCCTTACAAAAAAAAGCCAAAAGGAAAACGTCATTGATACGCGATTTGGTAGGGTACAGCTTTATTTCTCCGTGGCTTTTGGGATTTTTTATGCTTTACGATAGGTCCGATGGTCGCTTCATTCTACTTGTCGTTTACGAATTACGATATGCTTTCCAGCCCTGAATGGGTCGGCCTCAGCAATTTCAAGCAAATGTTCACCGACGATGCGAGGTACTGGACATCCGTTAAAGTGACCTTCTTGTTTGTAATCGTTTCCGTGCCGCTAAAGCTGGCGTTTGCGCTGTTTATTGCCATGCTGTTCACGAAAAAAATCACAAGGCGGTCGGTTTCTACAGAACGGTATACTACATTCCGTCTATTATTGGCGGAAGCGTGGCCGTTTCTGTGATGTGGAAGCAGCTTTTTTGGACTGCACGGCGCGGTTAACAGCGGGTTAGAGCTGCTTGGCATCAAAGGGATAGATTGGGTGACCGATCCCAAGACAGCGCTTTGGACACTGATTATTCTCGTCATTTGGCAGTTCGGCTCTCCGATGCTTATATTCATGGCCGGACTGAAACAAATTCCGAAGGAGCTGTATGAAGCAGCCGATGTGGACGGAGCCAGCAGCATCTCGAGCTTCTTCCGGATCACGCTTCCGATGCTGACTCCAGTCATTTTCTTTAACCTCGTCATGCAGATGATCGGCGGTTTTATGACCTTTACGCAAAGCTTCCTCATTACTGCCGGCGGTCCTTTGGACCGGACTTTGTTCTACGCCGTATATTTGTACCAAAACGCCTTTACCAACTTCCAGATGGGCTACGCTTCGGCGATGGCTTGGGTACTGCTGTTGATCGTGGCGTTGCTCACAGCATTGGTTTTCAAATCGTCTTCGGCATGGGTATATTACGAGTCGGAGGGAGGCAAATAAGATGAATTTTACGGTTCGCCGGTTCTCTTATCATTTGTTTGTACTCGCTTTCGGAGCGCTCATGATTTACCCGATTTTGTGGACGCTGGCAAGTTCTTTTAAACCGGAAGCGGAAATTTTTTAAACACGCCGGATCTTTGATCCCGTCAAGCTTTCAATGGCAGAACTACATCAACGGATGGAAAGGTTTTGGCACCACCAGCTTTTCGGTTTTTTTTCAAAAAAAATTCTGCCATTATTACGGTGCTCGGCGTGCTAGGCACGATCTTTTCGTCCAGTGCAGTCGCTTTCGGTTTTGCCAGAGTCAGCTTCCGTGGACGGTCGCTATTGTTCGCCTGCCTGATGGTGACCATGATGCTTCCGCATCAGGTTACAATGATTCCACAGTATATTTTGTTCAGCAAGCTGGACTGGGTAAATACGTTTTATCCGTTAGTCGTACCGCATTATATCGGCGGGAGCCCGTTTTTCATCTTTTTTTTGATGATTCAGTTTTTTCCGCGGCATTCCCAGGGATATGGACGAAGCCGCGGTGATCGATGGCTGCAGCACTTACAATATTTTCTGGAAAATAGCGCTGCCGCTGGCAAAGCCGGCGCTCGTCACCGTCGCAATCTTTTCGTTCATGTGGACGTGGGATGATTTTATGGGGCCGCTGATTTATTTGAATAATCCGAAGCTGTTTACCGTTTCACTCGGATTGCGGATGTTTTCGGACCCGTCCTCTTTCTCCAATTGGGGATATATGTTTGCCATGTCTGTGCTTTCGCTGGTGCCTCAGTTCATTATCTTCATCTTTTTTTCCAAAAGAATATCGTTGACGGAATCGCCACTACGGGTTTGAAAGGATAGCCGCTTGAATAAAACTCACGCGGGGAAAGCATAATATTCTATGGTTTCCAATTTCAAACTCAGGAGGAATTTCATGTTTACCAGCAATGTCTCTCAGCAATTGAACGAATGCCGCCAGACCATCCAGGGCTGATGCAGCAAACTCAACAATCCAACGCCATGTATCAAAGAATGATGCAGCAGGAGCAGCAAAACGCATATCAACTTGAGCAATTGGCGCAAAGGGAGCGCCAGGCGGTGCAGATGATTCAAACAGCGCTTCAGAGCCATGAATTCGCTATGCAGCAAATGCAACGGACGTCCCAAATTTGCACGGAGCTAGAGCAAACCGTCAACTCGATGAACCAGAACATGCAAAACATGCAGAACACGCAGGCACAGGGAATGACAAATCCTCGTTATCAATGAAAAAAAGAATTCCCGGTTGAAGGATGATCCTTTGATCGGTTTTTTTTATTGTTTGACGAGCCCTCGAAGTTATAGACAGAGTGAATCAGCGCCGCTGAAGCTTTGCGTATGCCCTGTGTATAATACTCAGAAAATGTACCAAGCAGTTGAATGAGGAAGTAAGCTATGTGATCCTGTTCTACTGGCGGCATAAAATGCTCTCTACTTCAGTCGGATTCTCGCCTATCCGCCGGACGTGAAAGAAAGAATTTATCTGGATTCGTTTACACGACGAAATTGACGTTTACGGAGATGAAGGCTCCCGGTTAGCAAAAGGTTGAGCAGGTAAAAAAAATCTGTTTAATAATAGGGTAGCGCAGCGGATTTTTTTCAACGGACTTTATTTGGCCGCGCAATTTTTTGAACACTTTGGGGAGGGAAACAATGGATACGATTAAAGTTGGAATCGCCGGTACAGGTTTCTCTGCCATGGCACATTTAGAAGCTTTAAGCCGTATTCCTTATGTTCAAGTGTGGGGAATATCCGGAAGCACGCTTGAGAAGAGTGAGGAAATTGCTGAAAAAAATGAACATACCCAAAGCCTACTCTTCTGTTGGCGAGCTCATTAAAGATCCCGACATCCAGGCCGTGCATAATTGTACGCCTAATGCTTTACATTTCGAAATCAACAAGCAGGTCCTTCTTTCAGGCAAGCACCTGCTGTCCGAGAAGCCGCTGGCGATCAACAGCGATCAGTCCGCAGAGCTGGTTGAATTAACGAAGCTGGCGGATTCGGTCAGCGGAGTTTGCTTCAACTACCGGCATTACCCGATGGTCTCCCAAATTAAAGAGATGCTGCAGTCCGGCAAGCCGGGCAAGGTCAATCTAGTCTACGGCGGCTATCTTCAGGATTGGCTTTTGCTCGACACGGATTACAGCTGGAGGCTAGACCCTGAAACGAACGGCCCCTCCCGTGCCATAGCGGATATCGGATCCCATTGGTGCGATACGGTGCAATATATTTTGAATAAAAGGATAGTGGAGGTTTTCGCGGATTTAAAGACGGTTCATCCCGTCAGAAGGAAGCCGAAAGAAAGCGTATCGACGTTTGCTTCCAGCGAAGATGTGGAAAGGGAAGATGTGAAGATCACGTCGGAGGATTACGGCAGCGTCCTGATTCATTTTGAAAACGGCGTCCAAGGTGTGTTCACAGTCTCCCAGGTTGCTGCTGGAAGAAAAAAACCACCTGCATTTTGAAATTGCTTCAGAGCGATCGTCCTTTGCTTGGGACCAGGAAAAGCCTAATGAGCTTTGGGTGGGGAAAAGGGAAAAAAGCGAGCGAAGAGTGGCTGAGTGATCCAGAGCTGCTCAGTCCAAAATCCGCTTCATTAACGCATTACCCGGGAGGACATCATGAGGCTGGCCCGACGGATTAAAAAAAACTTGTGCATCGATTTCTATCAAAAGGTATTGGACAGACAATTTAAAAGCTCATTTGCCACGCTGGAAGACGGTCATCGAATCATGCAGCTGGTAGAATCCGTCTTGAAAAGCCACAGGGAAAAAAAAGTGGGTAAAAGATCGGAGAATGAGCTGACGGCTAACTAAAAAAATCCTATCTACCGCAGCAGGGTGGTGGGATTTTTTCCATGAGATTTTGCAATTTAATGTGTTCTTGGACAAGATAGCATATTGACAATTTTATTAATATTATGGCAGAATATTCAAGTAAGCGGATACATAATTTGAAAGAATAAATTCATCCATCCAGAGAAGTATTTCTCATAAAAAATGAACGCGTGTACATTTACAATAGGACAGGGGGATGATATATAGGATTTCCATGCACCCAAATGTACGCGCGTACATAATTCCCGGATAATGGAATGCTGCCGGGGGTTTGTAGTGATTTTGATTTTACTTTCTAAAAAAAATGATAGCGCTTACTTTCCAAATGTAATAAGGTAAAAAACTGGTAATTACATCAAACAAGGGATGGTGTATCGCTTATGTTGAAAAAAAGTCGGCACTTTCGCTATCATCGGAGTTTTGGGCGTGTCTTCGCTATTGTCGGGATGCAGCAGCAGTCAACCGGCAGCGTCTGGCGGCGGCAAATCGGTCAGCAGCAGCAGTAAAGAAATTACGGTTTGGAGCTTTACGGATGAAGCCAAGTATGCGATCCAGAAATTTGAAGAAAAGTATCCCGATATTAAAGTGAATTTGGTTTATATTCCGGGAAATCAATATGAAACGAAGCTGCGGTCGGCTCTGCAGACCGGAGCACAGGCCCCCGACGCGTTTGCGCTGGAGAACGGCTTTGTAAGAAAATTCATCGATAATCCAGCATTAGCCGATCTGGGACCGTATGCAAAAGACCTTATTTCTCAGCAGTATCCGTATGTCCAAGCGACAGAGAAGGACTCTAAGGGCAATATAAAAAACGATAGGCTATCAGGGAACTCCAGGGGGAATTCATTATCGCCGCGATCTTGCTAAAACTTACCTCGGAACGGATGATCCCGACAAAGTAAGCGAAATGATTTCCTCGTGGGATAAAGTCTTTAAACTTGGAGAAAAAAAGTGGCCCAAGACAGCAATGGCAAGGTGCATGCGCTTGTAAACTGGAACGACATAGCAACAGTGCAGAACGGCAATGTGAAAAAAAAGCTTGGGTAGAGGACAGCAAACTGGTCATCGATCCCGCCCGCCTGGAGGTTCTGGACTTGGGAAAACAAGCTCAGGATAGAAATGTCGTAGCCAAATTGGAAGCCGGCAGTCCTGCTGTAAATGCTTCTATGCAAAATGGTGAAGTGTTGTTTTACCCCGGAGCAACCTGGTACTTGCAGTATGTGCTTAAGAAAAAAATGCTCCAAAAAAACTTCAGGAATGTGGGGACTTGCCCACGGTCCGGGCTCTTTTAGCTCAGGCGGAACCTTCTATGCGATCTACGACAAAACCAAGAAAAAAAAGATCTCGCCTGGAAATTTATCAACTTCTATTCGTTCGACCATGACTTTTTTAAAACAATTGGGAAAAGAACAAACCTATTTTACCAGCAACAAAGCGGTTAACTCGGAATTGGCTCCGGAAGTGAAAGACGAATTTCTCGGCGGTCAAAAGTATTTTGAGTTTTTTTCGGAATAGAAGGGGACAAAGTCGCACCTGTGACAAGAACCAAATACGACGGCGACATAGACTCTATTTTTTTTCAAAGGCTGTACAGCTGTATATGAAGGGCGATCTTAAAACAAAAGACGAAGTCATCGCCAGATTCAAAAAAAGATGTCAAGCATGACTTTCCGGAGTTGAATGTAGATTAATATTATGAGCGGACCCGGCGAACCCGGGTCTCTCTTTAAAGGTGGTGACTGTAATAAATGTTCTCCAACCCTATTCGAAAAGATAACTACGGATACTTGTTTATCGCTCCGTTCCTAATTATTTTTTTTCTTTTATTTCACATCTATCCGATTCTGTATTCCTTTTATTTAAGCTTCACCAATTGGGACGGCATCAGCGCACCGGAATTCGTCGGCTTGGACAACTATTTGCGTTCATTTACCGACTCTATATTTTATCAGTCACTATATAACACATTCGTGATATGGGTACCTTCTGTCATTCCCCAGCTAACAGTCAGCCTCGTACTCGCCGTAATATTAAACGAGAAATTTCTCAAAGGAAAAGATTTTTTTTCGTTCTGTTTATTTCTTTCCGCATATTGTAACCGCCGCTTCGCTGGGATTGCTGGTCAGTTTAATGTTCGATTGGCAGTCGGGAAGCGTCAACCACATGCTGATGAATTTCGGAATTTTAAAAGAGCCTATCGACTGGAAGAATAATCCTGTGTTCATGAGACTGGTGATCTCAACCATATTGTTTTTTTCAATACTTCGGCTATTCCATGCTGCTTTATATCGCGGGCTTGCAGGGGATTTCTTCGGACTTCTCCGAAGCGGCCCAAATCGACGGGGCAAATAAAGTCCAAGTGTTTTTTCAAAATTACTATTCCTTTGTTAAAACCGATCATTATTTTCCAAGTCATCACTTCCTTGATAGGCGGAGTGCAAATTTTCGATCAGCCTTTTACTCTTACGAATGGGGCGGGGGGGCCTGACAACGCTACGCTGACAAGTGTAATGTATTTGTATATCACCGCTTTTAAACAAAGCAAGTATGGTTACGGCGCTGCGATAGCGTTCTGCCTGTTCCTGGTGATCGTCGTCCTGTCAAGTATTTCATTTCGTCTTACCAATGCAAAGAACCCAGATCAGTGAGGTGATGAGAAGTATGGAAATGCACTTGGCGGAAAAAAAACCGGCAGCCTGGCCGTACAAAAAAACAAAAGTATCACTCCAGTCGTTTTATGGACGGTTTTCTCGTCTATGTTCCTTTAATCGCGCTGGCGATCTTATGTATTGTTCCATTTTACATTATGTTAATTTATTCCACCCACAGCAACGATGAAATTGCGGCAAAATTTATCTTTCTGCCTGGCAATTCGTTGTTTGAGAATTTTGATCGAATGGTTAAGAACGTGAACATCGGACGGGGTTTTTTTGAACAGTGTCATCATTTCTTTTTTCATCGACGTTCCTGACTTTGTATTTCGGGGCTCTGACCGGTTATGGCTTTTCAAAATTCAATTTCAGGGGAAACAAAAAAAATCTTTACTTTTCTACTAGCGACCATGATGGTGCCCGGACAATTATCTCTGATCGGAACCTACCGCTGGATGAGTACACTGCACCTGCTGGATACTTACGCCGCAATTATTCTGCCGGCCGCTTCAAGCGCTTTCACTGTATTTTTTTTCTCAAGCAGTTTATTGACAGCAGCATCCCCAACGAAATTCTGGAGTCGGCGAGAATGGACGGGGGAGGCGAATTTATGATTTTCAACAGGATTATTTTACCGATGCTTTTACCGGCTTTATCCGCTCTGGGCATCTTTTCGTTTATTGGGTCCTGGAACAATTTTATGGGGCCGCTCGTTCTTCTGTTCTCGGAGGACAAATTCCCGCTTCCTGTAGTGGTCTCCCTCATACAAGGCTATTACGGCACCGACTATGGACTGCTTTACTTGGGAGTAGCTCTATCGATTCTGCCGATTATCATTGTGTTTGCCATTTTCTCCAAAAAAATTATGGGCGGCGTTGCTATCGGTTCCGTAAAGGGGTGAATGGGAGAAAGCGATGCAGGATTATGTCCGCTAAAAGCGGACTTTTCTACGTTAAAGAGTGCTTTGAAGGATTAATGCGATATAAAACTTTCTTGACTTGACACTTAAAGGTGTTATAATAAACGTATTACCAAAAGGTGTCATATATAAATTGGAGGTCTGAAGATAATGCAAAAAAAGAAGAAACTTTGCCGGAAATTCGAAAGACGGTATTACTGGGTGCTCCGATTGAGAAGGTGTGGAATGCAGTTTCGACATCAAGAGGGATCGCAGCGTGGTGGATGGATAATTCGTTCGAGCCGGTCGTAGGTCATAATTTTGTCCTTCACTCTGGTCAATTCGGAGACTCCCCGTGCAAAGTAACAGACATCGATCCTCCAAACCGTGTCGGGTTTGATTGGGGAAAGGACTGGCATCTGGAATTTCTGCTAACGGCGGTTGGAGAGGACAAAACGGAGTTCACACTTATTCACTCAGGCTGGGACCCATCTAAAAAAATACAGAGTTCGGACAACCTCATTCGATTATCCGCGGTATCATGAATGGCGGATGGGAGAAAATTGTGAACGAACGGCTTGTCCACTATATTGCAGGCAGCTCCCAATGAACGCAACAGCTGCGAAACATGATGTTTACCAAGCCATTGCAGATCCGACGCGCCGCAAGATGCTGAAATTGCTGGTGAATAAGGAAATGCCGATCGCAGCCATAACCGATAATTTTCCAATAAGCCGCACGGCGATAAATAAGCATTTGCATATTCTTTCCGATGCCGGACTAGTCCACAGTCGGAAGGTCGGGCGGGAAACCCGCTACAAGCTTCACCCGGAACCGCTTAGCCAAATCAAAGAATGGCTTCACTTCTTCGAAGGATACTGGGACGAAAGACTGGTGGGTCTTAAACAATTCGTTGAGTCCGATCATGTTTAAAGCTTTGTTTGCACTGACAGTGAATGAGAATTCACTGAATTAGAGCATCACAGTCATACCTGATTCGTGTGAGCGGAGACGAGGTCCAAATCGGATTGCCGAGCCATTGACAGAAAACTTAATGGATAGGACGGAGAGACAGGCCTGCATGCCGATTTGCAATCGGGTGCAGGTCCTTTTGTCTGACATGGCATTGTGAGACAATTAGAACCGGATATTTATTGCTACATACATACCAATAACCAACGTCGGGTCGTATAATAGAAAATGAATGGTGGTGAGTCAAAGTATGAAGGTCAGATACCAAATGGAAGATTCAGCGATAATAAAGCAAATTAGCCAGGAATATGGGATACTGGCGGACCATTTGAATTCGATTCCCATGGGAGACCAGGGATATTCGTACAAAGTGAATTGTGTTGATGGCGGCAGCTTTTATATGAAATTATTCGACAACCATCTTCATAAAAATAACATTGAGCAGCTTAAACATTATCTTGGTTTGACGCGCGAACTTTTTTTGACAGAGGGTTATTTACCAATCTGACCTATCCGATCCCCAATCGGGCCGGCCAGTTCAAAACATCGTTAGGGCCTGCTTCCTTTGTGCTGTGAACCTTTTAAGATTCTATTGGTACCGTCATCACTTGAGGAATCTGAATCACTGGATGAACAATATTCTTTATAACAACACTGATGAAGCCCAGAGTATAAATGATCTCGACATGGTCGCGCACCATTGCTTGAATCGCTTGGACAGCATAGAACCGCAGATGAAGGAAGTGCAAATCATTTTAGATAAGCGAAAGCAGCGGGAGCGAGAATAGTAACAATAATCGGAGGCGGATCCGGGTGAAGCAGGCAGGGAAACCCAATGAAGATGAAATTGCGCAATATAACAAAGAACGCTGGGAGGCGCTCGTTAAAGCGAACGCATTGTTTACTAGACCAAAGATGAATCTGGACAAGCAATCGGCCCGTCAATATTTGGATCCGGACGGGATGCTGGGCGATGTCAGCGGCAAGCGCGTTCTCTGTCTGGCGGGCGGGGGAGGCCAGCAGTCTGCTGCTTTCGCTCTTCTCGGCGCCCATGTTGCGGTGCTCGATATTTCAGGGGCACAGCTGATCCGCGACAAGGAGACGGCGCAGCATTATAAAGTAACGATCGACACGTATCAAGGGGATATGCGAGATCTTTCCTGCTTTGCGCAGGATTCTTTTGACATTGTATGGCATCCTTACTCATTAAACTTTGTTCCCGACTGCCGCGAGGTGTTTCGTGAAGCGGCCCGAGTCATACGGGAAGGCGGAATGTACCATTTTATGTGTGCGAACCCTTTTATTTGGGGTGTTGGAGAAAGGGACTGGAACGGCAGCGGATATCCTTTGAGTATCCCTTATGAGGACGGCACCGTGCTGACTTACAAGGATCAGGACTGGGTCTGCGAACAAAAAACAAGGCTCAACGATCAACGGTCCCAGAGAGTATCGGCAAACTATGCAGATTGATCAACGGACTGATAGATTATGGATTCATAATAACAAGCTTCTCGGAAGTGAAAAGCGATTTGCCTGACACAGAGCCAGGCAGTTGGGGACATTTCACGCATATCGCTCCACCCTGGATCAAGTTCTGGAGCTGTTATCGACCGAATGCGGCCGGACAGGCCGGAATGAAGCTGCCAAAGGAATAGCGCGCAATTGCTCCCTACATGCGGCAAATTTCCTTGGGGCAGTTCTCACAATGGCAGACATTACGGAGGTAGTCCATATCTTGAATCACGATGTGCCCGCTCCGGAAGGAAACAACTTCTTCCTTTTTTCATATCGCTTAACATGCGGTTGACACTTTCGCGTGTGGCTCCGATGATGTCGGCCATTTCCGTGTTATTGATCTTCAGACCGATCAGAGTATCCGGGCCGTCAAGGACACCGTACGAGTTGCTCAGACGGATGAGCAGGGAACAGAAGCAAATTAACCGGGATAAGCACATCAAGCTGATGGGCGTATATAAATGGCAGCTGCTTGGAAAAGCCTATCCTCTTGATGGGACGCGGACGCCGACGGAACGGGAGCTCGAACGAGCCGCCGCATTCTTAACGGGGGACGCTTCTCAGACAAGATGCAGCAACCGATGGACCGGCATAGAGTGGTAAAATGAATGAAACCCGTCCTTTAGCGGATATGCCGCAGGGCGGGTTTTTAAGTGCAGGGAGAGTCCAATCACAATTTACCCCATTTCTGTGTCGATGATCTCGCTGCTGGAGATCAACTTTTTTTTGCCATAAAAGAAGCAGCGCCGCCCTTACCTGCAGTTCTGTCAATTGAGTCTGGTTCGCGACGTGGTTAACAAGATCCATACTGCCGTCTTGATCGGATTCTGTGCTGATTGCTTTATAAACGATGATTTCCGCTTCACATAACTCCGGCAAAGAGGAACGTGTTTCTTTTGTATATTCTCTCATGGTTGCCCTTCACCCTCTCCAATAAAATAGATGGTATTAACGTCATATTACCCAATTTGTTAGGAAATGACCCAGAAAACGGACATTCCATGCTGATGGCCATCGTCGAGGGCGATAACGGCAAACCCTTCGAAAGAGGAGGAAGCAAAGCCGCGGGCCTAAGGGGGTTACTTTATGGCAGCCGAGTTACCGCCACTTATTGGTTTCCTTCTTGATTCTTGTTTCCCCATTAGTAAAGGACGTGAGCTGATGTCTGAACACATTGGCTATTTGAACGCATACCGCCCCTCGGGAGAAAACTCCTGATGCGGCATTTTAACTTAGCACCATAAAGCACTGTCTGGATGATCTGTTCCTGGCTGTTTTTTCATAAGTGCTTTGATAGAGGGTGGCGGAGTATGATAAAGTGGCATTAGCAGGGAGGGACTATATGAGCCATGAAGGCAGGTTGAAAGCTTTATTCGAGGTTTTGGCGGTTTCAACAAAGTTGGGGTTAACTTCTTTTGGCGGACCCATTGCTCATTTGGGCTTTTTTTTCACAATGAATATATCCGCAAACGAAAATGGCTGGACGAGAAAAGCTATGCGGATTTAGTCGCTTTATGCCAGTTCCTCCCCGGACCGGCCAGTAGTCAGGTGGGCATTGGGATCGGTACTATCCGCGCAGGTATACTGGGAGGAATTGCCGCCTGGATCGGGTTTACTTTGCCTTCCATCATAGCGTTAATTGTTTTTTTGCTTACATATTGAAAAGTTATGACATCGCTAAAGCGGGGTGGATCCACGGATTAAAAAATAGTTGCGGTCGCTATCGTAGCCCAAGCGGTTTGGGGGATGGGGCGGAAGCTTATAACGGATAAAAGCAGGGCGACGATCGCCGTTCTTGCTTGCAGCGGCACTTTATTATGGCATTCAGCTATTCCCAAGTGATAATCATCCTCGCTGCCGGACTGATTGGACTTCTGCTATACAACAATGCAGCGACGCAGAATGCCCCCCGGAGTACTGTATGTGTGAACCGTCTGTTTTCTGTGGTTTGTATTATGCTGTTTTTTTGGGCTTTTGTTAGTTCTTCCTGTGGCAGGCAAACTCATCCATACTAGAATGTTTTCAATGTTCGACACTTTTTTTATCGCGCCGGATCTCTTGTCTTTGGCGGCGGCCACGTCATATTGCCTTTACTTGAACGGGAAGTAGTCCCTCGGGGATGGGTGAGCGAGACGGATTTTTTTTGGCTGGTTACGCTGCGGCGCAAACCGTTCCCGGCCCGCTGTTTACCTTTGCCTCGTATTTGGGCGCCATGTCAAATGGCATATCAGGAGCCGTGATCGACACAGCTGCTATCTTTCTCCCCGCGTACTTATTGATTATCGGCGTTTTGCCTTCTGGGACACTCTGAGGAATAACCGGAAGGTTCAGGGTGCGCTTACCGGTATCAATGCGTCCGTCGTCGGTATTCTGCTTGCAGCTCTTTATAACCCGATATGGACCTCGGCAATCCTGTCTCCGGTTGATTTTGTTTTCGCTTTGCTTCTCTATTGTCTGTTGGTATTTTGGAAAATGCCGCCGTGGTTTGTCGTACTAGCCGGTGCTGCTCTAGGTATAATTCCAGGCGGATAAAGCCACTTTGTCCGCTATCGCGCGGCAGATCTCGGCGTGTTGGTTGCAATCTGCCATTTTAGCTGAGCCAGATCGCAGTTGCGGACGTAAAGTTTTACTTAAGTAAATTTCTTTTTTTTGATAATTGAAGGAAACTGCGCCTGCTTTATCGAATCTAGATATAAAGACTTAGGTCTAAAAAATGTATAAAGGGCGAATTACTATGCAAAAGCGTATCAAGAGAACCACTGTGTTTAACAAAACCAAGGTTTCCAGAAATTTCAAGTGCTCGATGCATAAAATAAAAAATAACTCTTGAAAGAAAAAAACAATGAAATAAGGGAAAGCGAGCTGCGTTACTCAGAGCTGGTTGAACTATCACCGGAGCCTGTAATTGTTCATCAGGATGAAAGAGTAGTTTACATAAACCCCACCGGGGTCAAGGTCCTTGGCGGAGTGAGCTCAAGGGACTTTATAGGCCAATCGGTTTTCAGCTTTGTCCGGCCGGAATTTCTTGAGCTTGCCAGGAAGAGGGTACGCCAGTTGACTGTGGAGAGGAAAGCGACAGAACCGGTGGAACAAAAAATTCACCAAATTGGACGGGACGGTGATTGATGTTGAGGTAAAGGCTGTTCCCATCACTTACCAGGAAGGCACGCCATTCAACTCTTATGCAAAGATATCACCGAGCGGAAGAAGGCGGAATTGTCACTGATCGAAAGTGAACAGCGGTATAAATCTTTAGTGGAAAATAACCCCGACGGTATTTGCCGCCTCGATTTGGAAGGGAACATTATCAGCGCTAACCCCGCGGCTGAAATTATAACCGGATATCCCAGACACGAACTGCTGCAGTTATCTTACATAAGCCTTTTTTCGCCGGAACAAAATTGCAGGGCGTTAAACTACTTTGAAACAACCAAGAAGGGGACCTCACAGATTTTCGAATCGACGACCATCCAAAAAAATGGTGACCGTGTGGAATGGATATGCAAGAACGTTCCCATTGACATAAACGGGCAAATTGTCGGCGTGTTTATGATCATAAGAGATATCACCGAGCAGAAAGAAACGGAAGAATTGCTCAAAAAAATCGGATAAGCTGTCCATTGTCGGCCAATTGGCCGCTGGAGTGGCGCATGAAATCAGAAATCCTTTGACTTCCTTGAAAGGCTTTACACAGTTATTGAAGACGAAGTACCTGCAAGACGGCGGATTTTTTTGAAATCATGCTGTCCGAGCTGGATCGCATCAACTTTATAGTGAACGAATTTATGGCTGTCGCCAAACCGAAGGCAATGAAATTCGAACTGGAGCAGCCAAAGAAGATTGTTTCCGACGTGGTAGCATTAATGAATGCCCAGGCCATTATGAATAATGTGCAAATCGATGACGCTGTGCCGGAGGAACTGCCATACATAAGCTGCGACGAAATCCAATTGAAACAAGTATTCATTAATATCTTGCAAAATGCGATCGAAGCCATGCCGAACGGAGGGAAAATCAATGTATCCGCGCAGTGGCAGCCCAATGTTCTGATAATAAAGTTTGCCGATCACGGCTGTGGAATCCCGGTAGAACGGATCAAGCTGCTGGGTGAGCCCTTTTACAGCACAAAAGAGAAGGGGACCGGCCTCGGATTAATGATTTGTTTTAAAATTATCGAAAACCATAACGGCGTGATAAAAAATCAAAAGTAAAGTGAACAGCGGGACGATCGTAGAGATTTTATTGCCGGCGAGCCTTGAGAAAAGGCAGTCGCAGTGACGTCATCGATCTAAAGAAGTTAGGGCCGCCGAACGCGCACATTATTAGTGTGATATGGCTGGCCAGCAGGATGTGAGTTTTTCGAAGAAACATTAACAATCTATTCATATTGCGTTAACGCTGGGAAAACCTTTCGCTATTAAAGTAGAAATAGGAAAACAAGTTTGACGGTGGATTGAGAAACAGGATTTTTTTTTTGATAACTTAATCAATCCATTTGATTTACTAAGTTCCGACACAATTATTTGAGGGGGATTACCTTGAAAAAAGCTTTTTTTCACTTTCATTAGCCAGTTTGTTATTGACCGGCAGTTTAATCGGCTGCTCGGGCGGTGCGGGCCAGGGACAGAACGGGGCGGCATCCAACACTAAAGGAAACACGTCAACGTCCAACGAGAAAGTAAAGTTGTCGTATTTCAGCTTTGATCCCTCCCAGGAGAAAACTCTCAACGAGCTTATCCAAAAGTTCAACCAGGAAAATCCGAACATCGAAGTGTCGGTGCAGACCCAGAAACCCGGGGATTACTGGCCGAAGGTTAGTGCCATGGCTGCTGCGGGCAATGCTCCTGACGTATTCGACATGAGCTCCGGTTTCGTGGACGAGTGGGCTTCCAAAGGCTTGCTGTACGATATACAAAAAAATGGTCGACCGCGATATCAAAGCTGACGATTATTACACAAGCGTCTTTAAAGCGGTGCGTTATCCGGATAAGGAAAAAAGGCGATATGTACGCTTTTCCATACGCATGGGTGACCACAGTGCTTTATTACAATAAAGATATGTTCGACAAGGCGCAGCTTGCCTACCCGAACGATAAATGGACTTGGGACGATTTCCTGAGTGCGGCCAAGAAGCTGACACTGGATACGAACGGCGATGGCAAGACGGATCAATGGGGCTTTTGGTTCTTTGGCCGCTATGCGCATATTGAACCCTGGTTGTATCAAAATGACGGCGATATCCTGAACAAGGACAAGACGCAGTTTGCAGTGAATGAAAACGGCAAGGAAGCTCTGAAGTTTTTTGACCGACCTGACTGTAAAGCATAAAGTTTCCCCGACACCGAAGGAAATGAAGGGAATCAAGCAGGAGGATGTATTCCCGCTCGGCAAAGCGGCGATGTGGGTCGACGGTTCGTTCGCGATGGCTAATATCCGCAAGGTCGGCGGCGATAACCTGAAATGGGGAATGACCACCATCCCAAGGGACCGCACTTCAAGGAGCAGGTGACGTACGGTTGGCCGGACAACCTGGCTATTGCCAAGAGCAGCAAGCATCCGGAGGAAGCATGGAAGTTTATCCAGTTTATGTCCGGCAAGTCCAGAGGAGCCGACAATTACCAAGGCGGCAAAGTGCCGATCTACAAACCTGTGGCTCTGTCCAAAGAATGGCTTGAGACGGACAAGCAGCCTGACAATAAAAGCATGATTTTGGAACAAGGCAAATACGTAGGCCGCAACTCCTATACGAAGGCATGGTCCGAATGGCGGGGTTACGGCGCGGCGGAAGGCTCCGGCTTGAACGGGGAGCTGGATCAGGTGTTGGATGGAGCGAAAAGCTTTGATGACGCCATGGCAAGCGTAACGAAATTCGCCAACGATATTTTGAACCGTAAATAAAAGTATTTGCTTGAATATAGAGGGAGGTTCCTCCGGGAATCTCCTCTCCTATTTAGGGACAAGGAAGTGAACTGATTGAGGCATTATAAATTTCACGCGTATATTTTTTCTTCTCCCGACCTTGATCGGTTTGCTGTTTTTCAGATTGATACCGATCGTCGTTTCGATCGCGGCCAGCTTTACGAGCTGGGATATTTATTCTCCACCGAAGTGGGTCGGCCTGGCAAATTATGTGGAGATGTTTCACTCGAAAGATTTTTTTTGGAAAGTCATTCAGCATACATTGACATTCTCCGCTTTTTTTTACAGTGGGGGTATGCACGATCGGGCTGTTGTTCGCAGTGCTTTTGAATGAGAAGCTGAGAGGGATAAGCTTTTTTTTCGCTCCTTGTTCTTTTTTTACCCGTTATAACGTCCGTTATCGCAATCGGCATTATGTGGGACTGGATTTTGAGCCTCAATACGGCATTTTAAACTCCTGCTGACGCATGTATGGCACGGCTCGCAGCTGCCGTCCTGGCTGGGAGACCCGAAGTATGCGCTCGGCACCTTGGTCAGCGTCTATATCTGGAAATCGGTCGGTTATCAGATGATCATTTATTTGGCGGGACTGCAGCATATTCCGGGAGAGCTGAAGGAAGCGGTAAAGATGGATGGGGCCGGTCCGGTGCGCTCGTTTTTTTTCGGTCACCCTGCCGCTGTTGACGCCGACGATCTTTTTCGTGGTAATCATTACCATCATTGAATCGTTCCATACGTTCGACATCACCTATGCCATGACCAAAGGCGGGCCTTATCAGTCGACGACAACGCTGTCTTATTTTATTTACCAGAACGCATTCGTCCATTACCGGATGGGATTCGCGTCCAGCTTGGCTTATGTCATGTTCTTCCTGACGCTGATTGTAACGTGGGTGAACTTCGTATTGAAGAAAAGGTGGGTGAATTACGGATGAAGCGCGGAAGACAAATGAAAAAAATGGTTCATTTACCTCTTCTTGGTCCTTTACAGTGTGACTACATTGTTTCCTTTTGTGTGGATGCTGCTGTCCTCGTTCAAATCGTCGGGCGCCATCTTTGAAATGCCGCCGCGCCTCATTCCCGACCGGTTGTTTCAACCGGGGATGTGGGACAGTTATGTCGTCGTACTGAAGGAGCATCATTTTCTCAGGTATTTGGGCAACAGCGCTTTGATCTCCACTACGGCATCGCTTGGGCAGCTGCTTACCTGTTCTCTTGCAGCCTTCGCGTTTGCCCGAATGTCGTTTCGGGGCAAAGGCTGGATTTTCTCGCTGCTTGTTGCGACGATGATGGTTCCTATGGAGGTCACAATCATCCCGGAGTTTCTCATGTTCTCCAAGCTCGGGTGGCTGGATACTTATGCTCCGCTTATCGTGCCGTCTCTTCTGGTAGGGGCGTTCGGAACGTTTATGCTGCGCGAGTTTTTTTTGCCAGTGTTCCCGCCAGCCTGGAGGAAGCGGCCATTATCGACGGGTGTTCTCCTTACCGTGTGTACGGAAATATTTTTTTCTTCCTTTGGCTAAGCCGGCGTTGGCTACGCTGTTCATTATCGCCTTCATGAATAACTGGAACGAAATGCTTCGTCCGGTGCTTTATATTCAATCGCCAAGCCTTCGGACGCTGACGCTGGGGCTCTCGCAATTCCAATCGGAATACAACACGAACTGGTCCCTGCTTCTTGCGGGTTCCGTCATCACCATTCTGCCGCTGATCGTGGTCTACTTGTTCAACCAAAAAATATATTATAGAAGGGACCATGACCTCCGGCGTAAAAGGATGAATTAATAATTCTGACAGGACTGTTGCTTAATGGCTTATTTTGTTTATTTAATACTGAGTTTAGCTGTTTTTTCTGCTTCTGTTCATGGTATGGATTCACACTGCGCCCCTGCGGAAGGAAGCGGCGGACGCATGGTCATCCTCGGCTTCCAATGCGATAACGACCGGATTCATCCGCTTCTGGAGGAACGGCTTTCGGTTGCGTTAGAGCTCATGCGTTCCTATCCTTTTAAAAAAAATAATTCTGACCGGCGGAGCGGTCACTTCCTCCAAGACCGAAGCCGATATAATGAAAGAGTACTTGGTGCAACGCGGCGTGGAAGAGGATCGGATCGTGCTGGACAAAGAGGCAATGGATACGCTCCAAAATATTGACAACTGCAGAAAAAAATCATGGAGTTCCATCGGCTTACGACATGTATGCTGATTTCAAATTCTTTTCATATACGCAGGATCCGTTATATAGCGAGGGAAGCGGGTTTTTCCTGTTCATTTTTTCTCTGACAGGAGTTTGCGCGCCGTAAGCAGGCAAATCTATCGGACGCTGCATGAGCTTAAAGCCTTTGCCACCACATATAAGGCGATTAAGAAGCGGAAGGGTTCCGTCAAATGGAGTTGATTAAATGATGCAGGTTTATACGATAAAAGGCACCGGCAGCTTAAACGAAGATGCGCTGATAGTCAATGAAAAGGACAGCGTATACGGTGTGGCCGACGGTGCCACTTCGCTCATCGACTATCGGGATGAATTCGGGCTTACAGGCGGTTACTTAGCCTCGCAACTGCTGGCTTTGCATCTGCAGAAAGTACCGTACGATACCCGTTTGGAGGAGGTCGCCATCCGGGCGAATGCTGCGCTGCGTCAAAGCATGCTCAGCGCGGGCATCGATATAGAGGATAAACGGCAGCTCTGGTCCGCCGCTTTTGTGTATTTCCGGGTAAGGGATACGTACGTCGAATATGTCCAGGCCGGAGATTGTATGCTGTTTGCCAAATATGCGGACGGTACGTACCGGCAGGTAACCCATGACCAGGTGGCCCATGCCGACCGGGTCACGCTTCAAAAAACGCGCAGAGGCAATCGCCAAAGGCATCACAGAACCGGCAAAAAATCCGTGAATATCTATATCCGACGCTCTGTGAAAACAGGAGAAAAGCGAATACGCCGGAAGGATATGCCGTTATGAACGGCGAAATCAATTTAGACCTTTATATGGAAGCAGGCCGGCTCAGCCGGGCATGTTTAACCAGGCTCTATGCCGTTACGGATGGTTTGTTTCACTGCTTGGAGGGGGCGTCGCCGCAAGAAACGTGGACACGGATGCTGGCCGAAATAGACAACCAGGGTCTGGCAGCCTACGCCGAAGGCTTGGTTCGACTTGAACAAGAAGATCCGGACTGCTCTAAATATCCAAGGCTGAAGGTTTCGGATGACAAGACCGGTGTCGTCCTTGATCTCCGGTAACAATCCCTAAATATTGTAATGAAAGGTCTTTATTCCTATGTTTGATAACACTCGAAGCCAACAGCTGATGAAAATATGAACCAGCAGAAGGTGCTTCATCTGATTTATAGCACAGGAAGCATCTCCAGAGTCGAATTGGCGGAAAAAAAACCGGTTTAACCCAGCAGACGATCACTAATATCGTCAATCGTCTGCTTCAGGAGCACGCCGTCGTGGAAGGCACACCGGCAGCCTCGGCAGGAGGGCGCAAGCCCATCCCGCTCAGTATCAACCACGGGAACCTTTATGCAGTCGGTGTCGAAGTAGCTGTCAAAAGAGTCCGGGCAGTGCTCCATAATTTTCAGCGTGAAACCATTGATGCAGCCGAGGTGCATGTCGACTCTTTCCGCGACGAAGGCCATACGCTGGAGTGTGTGAAAGAAGCGGTGGACAGGGTAATTGCGAAGATCGGCACACCTGAACTGATCAAAGGAATCGGCCTCAGCATCCAGGGATGGTGGATTCCAGGCAGGGTGTAGTGCTGTACTCGGAAAGATTACGGTGGAAGCAGTACGCTCTACGAGAACAGCTTGGGCTTGTGTACCCGTTCCCGATTCATATCGAAAATGATGTAAACATCATGGCCCTGGTTGAAAATATGGACGGTCTGCTGTTTTCCTCGGAAAACAATATTACCTGCAAGCTGGATCAAGGTATTGGAGGAGCTGTCGTCTGCGGCAAGCAGCTGCAGGCGGGTTCGTCTTACGTTGCCGGCGAGTTCGGACATTACAAAGCTTTCAATGGACACGAGGCCCGGCTTTGCCATTGCAGGGGCTATGGGTGCCTGACCACCGTGGCGTCGATCGGCGGCATGGAGGATGTGACAGGCCTTAAGTTCTCCGAGATAGTGGAGCGTCTGCGCGGCGGCGATGAACGGATAGCCGGTCTCTTTACCGCCGCGGGGGAGGCTGTCGCCCTGGCTTTGGCCAATATGGTGACGTTCATGAATCCCGACCATGTGCTCTTGACCGGACGGATCGTCGAGGAGGCGGGCTTCATGCTCCTGCCAATGATCGAAGCACTGATGATGCGGAACATTCCGGAGCATTGCCGCGACGTCCGCCTCGTATATAAGGATCATTTAGCCGACGGCGCGGGCATGGCGGCGGCACTGGTGATCAAGCAAACGTTCGCCGCTCCGGTTAATACGCTGTCATATTAATTCAGCTTGTTTATCGCCGGTAGCATAGCCGTAATTGAAGCTGATTCGCCAATACAGGCTTTGAAACCTACGCGCCTTCGGCTGGACTTACCGGAATTGCACCTCGTTGCCGCCGGTTGGCTTAGCGGAATTTTTTTTCCGTTAAAGCGGTATTTCCCGGAGATTCCCAAAATTAGCGGAATTGGCTGCCGTTATTATCTCGGATTTCTGGCAAAAACCCTCAAAAGTATCGTTTGCACAAAAAATAGAGGAATAATCTTCCTCTATTTTTTTTGTGATGCCTCCCAAACCGAAGAATAAAGGAAAAAAACCTCTAAGCCGGTTTTATCTTGCGTTGGTTACGTCGCCTAACACCCAGATGCCTTGAAATCGAATAAGGCCGGAAGTTTTACAGCATACTAGGTAGCGGCGGAACTAATATTCACCAAGGTAAAGACATACATGGAGGATAAAAAAATGAAGAAGTCATTGTATGGATTAATGCTTTCCATTATTTTATGCTGCCTGTTAGCCGTACCCGTTTTGGCAGAACCAGTCGTACCGTCCAAGCAAAATCAGAACACAGTCAACGCTGAAACCGAGTCGTACTCCTCGGGCAGAGGAAGTTACCGATCTCCTTCCGGTTCGTTTACAGGGGGAAACAGAGGAGGGGCGGGACCCGGCTACAGTACAGGGCCAAGGGCGCCTTCACCGGATGTGGCTCGCAATCCAAGGCCAGCCCCGGGGCCGACTCCAAGCCCAGCCGCGCCGACCGGCCGCTGGGGCAGCTTCTTTGGCGGACTTGCGGCCGGATCGTTGCTCGGGCATCTCTTCAATCCTTTCGGCGGGTACGGCTCGGGGGTCGGAGCAGGATTTTCTTTGCTCAGCATCCTGTTTTGGGCTGTTATCTTATACGCAGCTTATAAACTATTTCAAAAAATTCAGAGGGAAAAAATCGATGAAAATTTTGTTTGACGAACAGGATCTGATCGATGCCGCATGTTTTTTTTGCCGCAAGCCGGTTTAATGTCAACATCCAGGACACCAAAGCTGAGTTGAATTATGAAGAAGGCAAAGGAATTTCTGCTGAAGTGACTGTTCAGAACGCACAATACACTCATACGCTCTCCGAGCAGGATCTGATCGACGGATGTGCTATGTACCTGTCCGAGTATCATAATTTCGATCCGCACCGGCTCACCGTTGAACTTGCATTCGAGGAGGAAAAAAAGGGATTTCGGCGGTCATTGAAAGTCGATAAATAAGCCGTTTGTGATAGAAGCGGAAATATGTTCAGAAAACCCGTCGTCCCGATTTAGGGAGGGGCGGGTTTTCTTTTATAAATTACCATTTATACCAAAAAAATAGATATATAAACCCAATTAATTAGTTCAAACCACTCTATTTAGTACGCTCGTTATAATATACTATTGATAGTATTAGATGGAATATAAACCAAGAAATGGAGGAGTGATATTCAGCAAAAGCGGTGTTTTTTTCGACCTGCATGCTGGAAACGTAATACTGGTTCACATCTAACAATAAGAGAGTGAATATTAGAAATTCTTAATGATGGAGGTATGATTAATGAGAAGTATTAAATTTTTTTGTATAACCTTGTTATTGCTGGTTTTTTGGTGGAATTTTCGCTGGTTCAGCTTTTGCAGCAGGAGGTTCCAAAATTTGTGATAACGACCCTTGGAGTAGTGGTTGTTCAGCAACTCAATATGGTACTTGGAGATTGATATCTGTCGGTTATTCTGGTGATTCTAGGGTACAGTTTACAAGTGATCAGACCAGTGGCAGTAAATATCTTTATGGTTTAAGTAGTGGCCTTACAAGTTCTATTTCACTAAATTATTGGGCATATCTTAATAGCAGTTACGCTACCTGTAATTACGCTGAGTATGACACAGTAAGTGGATACTTAACAACAATTGATCAAAATCTTGCGGCTCCAGGGTGGAATTATCTTGGCAGTGACCGAGATTATGGGGCGGTTCCATTGTCAGTACACGCATCTATAGCAAACGGAGATCTTACCGCCGATGCTGTGCAAATTTCGTGGTAGGGGTGAATAACATGAAAAAAACATGTGAAGATAATTAGTGTTACAGCCGTTGCATTACTCGTAACAGGAATTGTTGTTGGTTATTGTAAATTCTCTGCAAACACTGCAGCTGCATCTAATCAAACAGAAGGAAAAAAATTATCAGAGAAAAAAAATGCTTAATGCAATTGATAATTATTCCTATGCTAAAGGGTCCTTTGTCTCAACGAGTTCAACTGGTGTTTCTAATCAAGTAGAATTTGAAGTTGAGGAAGGCAAGAACCCTGGTAGTAAAGTAACCGTAAAAGGTCAAGATGGGAAGATTTTGGCTTCGATTATCAGTGACGCGGATAGTGTTGTAAATAAAAAATGAAACAGACAAATCCTTTACGAAACAACCTAAAGTCAAATGGGATACTCCGCCTGGTAGTCGTAAGTTTAAACATGCTGATGGTAATAACGCTTATGTATATCGACCGGATCCTGCTTCAGCTGGAATAGCTGCCGAGATAACCTTCCCTCAACAGATTGCTTTTTTTGGCTAGATGATGATGAGGCAAATTATGCAGTGTCCGGACATGAGAAGCTCTTTGGAAGAGACGCAACTGTCATCACGGGAACTATGTTAAAATCTATGCAAACGAAAGCTAAAAGCTTTGTTATGCATATTGATACAGAAACAGGAGTATTGCTTGGACTAGAGACCACGAATTCGAATGGAACACCATCGATTTCTTCCAAAGTCCAAAATATTACCATAGACAAAAAAGCAGCATAACAGTATATTTGACACTTCCACTGCGCCAATTGGATATCAAGAAAAAAGTAAGAGAGGATTTAAAAAAAAGCTGGTAAATAAATAATCTCGGGAAAAGGAAAAAAACGGCACTGTCGTCACTGTGAACTGTGACGCGAACAGAGCCGTTTTTTTGTTATTGTTCTACTAAACATCGGTACGAACAGAGCAGGAAATGTTCCTCGTCAATGGGTCTGTTTATCAGCAGGTTTCCGGGTAAGCTCAGTCAGCATTTGTTCTATCCGCTTCAACTGCTTTTGCATCTCTACGTTTTCCTGTTCCGCCTTGTAATTAATGGCAAAATCGATCATGGCTTCATGTTTATCCCTTGCCGCCTGCCGATTCTGGCTCATCAGAATAACAGGAGCCTGAAAGCCGGCAAGAAAGGAAAGAAACAAATTGAGCAGAATGAACGGAGCGGGATCGAAATGCGGCAGGAAAGGTACCGTGTTCCAAATAATCCAACCAACCAGAAAACAAGCGAAGAGAACTATAAATGTCCAGCTTCCTCCGAAGGCGGCCATGTTGTCAGCCAATTTTTCCGCCCACGTGTATTTCTTTTTTTTGCTCTATGGACAGCCTTGACTTGATATTTCCTTTATATTCGGTGATCAGTTTTTTTCAACCCTTTTAATATGCTGCTCATTCAACTTGTGTATGTCTTCTTCTTCGTTCTCCAACGTGTCGATAATTGAAATTTCGTCATCTACAATAGAACGTATTGTCTGCTTCTCTTCATCCTTGAACATAACAGCACACCTCCCTTTTTTATAAAATTAAACAGATTCGCTGAGCCAGAAACAAGGCGGAGGTTGGTCCGGCTGTCTTACTTCCGTGCAAAAGGTTCTTAGAAATGTTTATTCACTTCTAATCGGTTCGATTGAAATAATAGAGTTATAAAACGAAAAGGAGGCTTCAGAGCTTATGGCCACTGAGCTGCGTTTCAGACAGGTGCATTTGGATTATCATACAAGCCCCGATATTCCGGGAATAGGCAGCGAGTTCGATGCCGAGCAATTTACCCAAACTTTGGAGCAGGCGAGGGTGGACTCGATCACTTGCTTCGCCCGCTGCACCATGGCATGCTTTATTACGATTCTCAAGCGAATCCAGAGCGCGTTCACCCCAATCTCAAGAATAAGAATTTGCTAAAAGAACAGATTGAAGCCTGTCATAAGCGCAATATCCGTGTTCCTGTCTACATTACCGTGCAGTGGGACCATTTTACGGCGGAGCGGCATCCCGAATGGCTTGCTTTGGACGAGAAGGGCAATCCCATAGGGACGCCTGTGTACGAAGCCGGTTTCTACCGTCATCTTTGCGTAAATACGCCTTATCGGGATTTTCTCAAGCAGCATACGAAAGAAGTCCTCGATATGTTCGACGTTGATGGCCTTTTCTACGATATCGTGAAAACGGTAGATTGTTCCTGCAAATACTGCCGGGCGGGCATAAGAAGAAAAAGGACTTGACCCTGTTAAATCTTCCGAACGGCTTCAGTATGCGGCAGAGATGATAGACGATTTTAAGCGCGATATTACGGCTTTTGTAAGGGAGTACAATAAAGACTGCACGATTTTCTACAACAAGGGCCATGTAGGCGTTGCCGACAAGGCGTCCGCTGCAGCGTTCAGCCATTTTGAGCTAGAGTCTTTGCCGAGCGGCGGCTGGGGATATATGCATTTTCCGCTGGCGATGCGGTATGCGCGCAACCTGGGGCAAGACTGCCTGGGTATGACCGGCAAATTCCACACCTCATGGGGAGATTTCCACTCCTTCAAAAAAACCGGGCGGCATTGGAATTCGAATGCTTTAACATGCTCTCGCTGAATGCGAAATGCAGCATCGGCGACCAGTTGGACCCGGGCGGCAAAATCTCTGCCTCGGTGTATGACCTGATTGGCGCGGTATACAGCCAGGTCGAGCAAAAAAGAGCCATGGTGCGTCAAGGCTAAAGCGGTGAGCGACATCGGAGTGCTGACGCCGGAAGAATTCAGCGAGACGGAGCTAAGAATGCCACCGGCAGCCATGGGCGTCACCCGCATGCTGCAGGAAAGCGCTCATCAATTTGACATCGTTGACAGCGAAAGCGATTTTTTTCCCGTTTCAAAGTATTGATCCTGCCCGATAATATCCCGGTATCCGCGAAATTCGCTGACAAGCTTGATGAGTTTGCGGCTTCCGGGGGAGCAGTGATCGCTTCCTTTGAGTCCGGCTTGAACGCGCAAAAAACGGAGGTCGCATGGAAGGGGCTGGGAATCGAACTGTGTGAGCAGCCAACTCGGGATTTAAACGGTAATCTGGTGCGGGGCAGACATTACGGCAGTAATGATTACGTGGATTATATATTACCGCAGGGGATCATTGGAGCCGGACTGCCGCAAACGGAGCATGCCATGTATTTGAAGGGTGTCCAGGTTGAAGCGCAGGTAGGAAGCGAAGTGCTTGCCCCGGTGATCAAATCTTATTTCAACCGCACATATAGACATTTCTGCTCTCACCGGCAAACGCCGTCCTCAGGGGAAGTGGAGAGCGCAGGTATTGTAAAAAATGGATAATGTCATCTATTTCGCCCATCCGATCTTTACACAGTACCAGCAAAATGCGCCGCGTTGGTGCAAGCAGCTGTTTTTTTGAACGCGCTCAAGATGCTTTTGCCTGAGCCGGTGCTAACGCACAACGGGCCCAGCACCATGCTGGCCACGGTAAACGAACAAAGCGCAGACAACCGGTGGGTAGTGCATCTGCTGCATTATATTCCTGAGCGCAGAAGCGCGGATATCGATATCATCGAGGATGTGATCCCGTTGCATGATGTCAAACTTAGTGTGAGAGCCGAGGGTGTAAAATCCGTCACCTGCGTACCGGAACAGCAGCCTTTGGCTTTTGACAGTGCCGACGGGCGCATCGAATTTACGCTTCCCAAGCTGAACGGACATCAGATGATTTCAATCCAGTATTAATGAAATGGTGCGAAGGCAGCAGGCTGTTGGGCGACCGCTCAACGGCCGTTATTAAGTTTTGTTTAATTATTATTGGAACATATTGACATTAAATTTCACCTTATATTAGAATAATAAATGGAAACGCATACATAAAAAAAATGTAATGGATTACATAAAAGACAAATAATAAAACAAAGGAGGAGGCCCTTTATGCGCAATGTTACGATGGACGATGTTGCTAAGCAGTGCAAATTGTCCGTAGCGACAGTGTCCCGGGTTTATTCCAATCCCGATAAGGTCTCCCTTAAAAAATCGCGAGAAGGTTTTTTTTCGCGCCATTGAGGAGCTTCAGTACCAGCCTAATGCTCTGGCGCGCAATCTTAGAAAGCTGCAAACCAACACAATCCTGGTTGTTATCCCCAACATCATGAACACTTTTTTTTTCTTATATTTTAAAATCCATACAGAGGACAGCATTTAAAAAACGGTTACCGGGTACTGTTGGGAGATACGGATTCATCAGCGGAGATGGAAGAAAAAATATTTGCAATTGCTGCAGCAAAAAACTGGTTGACGGTGTCATCTTATTGTACCCCCGCACCCATCCAACCATAATACAGAATATTGCAGAAAAAAACATCCTTTTGTTATTGTTGGACATCCACTTCCTGATACTGATATTCCCTTTGTGATTAACAATAATCGCTTAAGCTCACGAATGGCAACCGAGCATTTGATTAAATTGGGACATCGCCGAATCGCACATTTTTTTCCGGTCCCTTAAAACTTTCCATCAGCCTGGAGCGGCAGAAAGGATACCTGTCGGCAATGGAGGACCATGGGTTAAATATTGATGAAACATTGGTGTGCGAGGGGGATTTTTTTTATCTTGAATCCGGATATGACTTGGCGCTAAAACTGCTCGCTTTAACAAATCCGCCAACTGCGTTGGTTGCGGCAAGCGATGAAATGGCGATTGGAGCTATAAAGGCCACGAGAAAATTAGGGTTCTCGGTACCCGGCGATTTTGCTGTAATAGGGTTTGACGACATTAAGATGGCATCTATATCCGAGCCGCCGCTCACTACGATGGCTCAGCCTAAAGAGGACCTTGCGAGAGAGTCCACTGAAATGCTGCTGAAGATTATTAAAGGGGAAACGTTAAAGAGCAATCACGTATTTCTTCAGGACGAACTCATTATACGCAATTCTTGCGGCGCCGGTTTAGTTTAATACGGTGAAAATGTAATCGATTACAATGTAATCGATTACAAAACATACTATTGAATTTTCAAGGAGGTGGTGGATCTCTAGGCAGCGTTTTCAGAAACAGAGCTTTCGCATGCTATTTATCTAATATCCACAGGAGGGTCTTTCCAATGAAAAAAAGCCATTGTATTGTCCAGCATTCTGTCCCTGGCGCTTGCGGGTTGCAGCAGTTCAACAACGCTTTCGGGCAAGCAGGGGAACGCGCCGGGAACAACGCCCGATAGCAAATCGGCGGAAGCAGGCAAAAGCGGAGATAAGAAAACTTTGGAGTTTTGGTATATCGATCCCGGCGAGAAGGAAAAGGTGTATTTGGAAGCGGTTGAGCGATTCAAAAAAAGAAGCATCCGGATGTCGAGGTGAAAACCCTGCAAACGCCTAACGATACTTACAAACAAAAAATTTGCAGTAGCGATGTCCGGAGGCAATCCCCCGGATGTGTTTCATTCCTGGGGCGGCGGATGGCTTAAAGAATTTGTGAATCAAGGCAACGTGCTTGAAATCACGAATAAATTCGATGCCAACACGATCAGCAAGCAGGCTTTAGACAATTCTACCTTTGACGGCAAAGTATACGGTTTGCCACTGGGTCTATCTATTGCTGAAATGTGGTACAACAAAGACATTTTCGCCAAATATAATTTGAAGCCGCCCGCGACGTGGGAAGAATTTATAAATGTAGTCGATACACTAAAGAAAAAATAAAGTGATCCCGATTGCGTTGGCTAACCAACCGAAATGGCCGGGTGCTTATTATCTAATGTATTTGGCGGATCGTGCGGAAGGTTCGGACTTGTTCCTGGGCGCTTTCCAGCGTAAGGGACGGGGATTTGACGATCCAGGCTATATAAAAGCTGGTCAATATATTCAAGAGCTTTCAAAAAAAAGAGGCTTTCAACAAAGGATTCAACGGAATTCCTTATGATGCGGGCCAGGGCCGTCAGCTTCTATACACGGAGCAAGCGGCTATGATGCTGATGTCGAATGCATTAGTAAACAATGTCCGACAGGAAGCGCCGAATTTTGAGAAAAAAATTGGATTATTTCAGCTTCCCTACACTGCCCGGCGGCAAGGGGGACCCTTCCAGCTTCAAGGTGCGACAGCTCCGGTCTGGTCGGTATCCAAGAAATCGAAAAACCCTGAGTTGGCCATCGAATTGATCAAAGAATTGACTAATCTGGAAACGGCGCAAGCTTATTCTGATCGCACAGCATCTCCTGTTGCAATCAAAGGAGTCACCTACAAAGATGAATACGCCAAACGACTGGCTGATGCGGTAAATAATGCAAAATCCATTTTCTGGCCTTACGACCAGACTCTTCCAGCGGAACTGGCCGAACTGCATAAGGATACCACCCAGGCGCTGTTCGGATTGTCAATTACCCCTGAAGAGGCTGCTAAAAAAATGGAAGACAAAGCAAAGCAAGTATTGAAGTAGTGCCGGCGGGGAGGAAACTCCCCACCTGTCTTTATATCATTGAAGGGATGTGAGACCTTGGAACAAGTCAATTACAGTAAACCCGCAGTATCGGTTACCTCGGCGAAAAGAAAAAAACTTTGATAAAAAATTTGACCATCTGCTTATTTCTGGCTCCCGCGGTACTAATCTATATCATTTATATTTTGTATCCTATTTTTTTGGGACATTTGAATATAGTTTGTTCAATTGGAAGGGCGGGGCGGATAAAACATTTGTCGGGCTTCAGAATTATAAGCAGCTCTTTGCCGATGCAGTTTTCTGGCAGGGTCTTCTGAATAACGTCAAAGTCATCTTGACCTCTGTATTTCTTCAAATCCCTTTGGGATTGATCATGGCTTTGATTTTATTTGCTCCTATTCGCGGAAGGCGTTTTTTTTCAAACGATCTACTTTATGCCCTTTTTTGATGTCTACTGTAGCGATAGGCTTGCTCTGGGTCTTTATGTTCGATCCCTTGAACGGCGCCGTCAACCGCTTGATTAACCTGTTCGGATTCGAAAATGTAGCCTGGCTTAGCGAAGAGAAGACGCTATGAGCGCCATTATCTTGGTTATTGTCTGGCAGTATGCTCCTTTTTTTACATGATCTTGTTCAAAGCCGCAATGGTTGGAATCTCCGAGGAGCTCTATGAGGCGGCAAGCATTGATGGAGCGAGCGCTTGGAGAAAATTTTCCCATATTACTTTTCCATTGCTGATGCCAACGATCGTAACTTCTTCGACTTTGGCTGTAGTAGGTTCATTGAAGGCTTTTGACATCTTTTATATTATGACGGGCGGAGGACCCAACAATAGAACGGAGCTGCTCGGCACCTATATGTATAAGCAAGCTTTCGTTCATTTCAATATGGGTTATGGAAGCGCGATCGCGTTTATGATGTTTCTGTTCGCATTTATCGCCGCTTCGATGATCCAGGTAATGGAAGCCAAACGAAAGAAAAAAGGGGGCGGCGTAATGGAAGCGACATTCAAACGGATTCCTTTGTATGTACTTGCGCTCGCGCTGTTGGTGTTTACGGGATACCCGTTTTTTATACATGGTTACGACATCTTTTAAAACGCAGGAGCAATTTTTTTATCGATCCATTTTCGTTATTCAGCTCGTTTCAATTTGGAAACTACGCGCTCGCGTTTCAGAAAGGCCTGATGAATTATTTCTCCAACAGCGTGATTGTTGCGCTTCTGTCAGTTACCTTAACTGTGCTTATTTCCTCCTTGGCGAGTTACCCGCTTAGCCGGTTAAAGTTTCGTTTCGGCAAACCAATGTTTCTTTTGTTTATTTCCGGTATGATGCTCCCGATTCATTCGACGTTGATTCCTATTTTTTATTCTAACCAAGAACGCGGGTCTGATCGACTCCATCGCAGCGTTAATCGGTCCATATGTCGCGTTTAGTTTACCGATTTCCATTTTCATCATGACACAGTTTATGTCAGAACTCCCGCGGGAAGTTGAGGAGGCCGCAGAAATCGACGGCTGCAGCCATCGGAGGATTTTTTTGGAGCATCATTCTTCCTATGCTGACGCCCGCGTTAGCCACGATCGTCATTTACAATTTTATTCATATTTGGACGGAGTTTATTTTTTGCCCTTGTACTGATCTCCAGTCCTGAGCATATGACGCTTCCTTTGGGAATGCAAAAAAAATTTTACGGCGAATTAACCGTCAATGTCCCGGCGTTAATGGCAGCTTTAACTTTAGCAAGCTTGCCGATACTTATCGTGTATTTTATGGCCCAGGAAAAAAATCGTTACAGGTTTGACGGGCGGGGCAGTCAAGTAAGTTACCTCCTATATCGGCCTATTGATAATACGGTCTCCAAAGACAATATTGAATAAAGTGAGGCTGCAGGATCATTATTTGGAGCGTTGATAAAAGAAAAAAAAGAACTGCGGTATGTCCGATTACAAAGATGAGAAAAGGATTGTTTTCCCGCCCACAATGTGATACATTGAATTCCGTCAAATATTTTGTCGAAAAAAAATGGGAAGTGTAATATTTGATATCATCTTTGGGGGGACAATGATCATGGCTTACAACACTCCGCAGAGGATTGCGGAACTAAGCATCGAGGCAGGTAAACGGAAGGTTAACTTACCGCTTTCAACCTTGCTGGCCCTGGGTTTTTTTATCCGGTGCCTTTATCGCAGTGGGATTTTTTTATTGGACATCCGTGTAATCGGGAACGTTCCCAAGGAATGGGGCAGCTTTGCCGGTTTTTTTTGGGGGCGGCAGTTTTTTTCCATTAGGACTCATTCTTAGCGTAATTGCGGGCGGAGAATTGCTGACAGGGAACATGATGTTGGTATCGCTGTCCACGCTCGCCGGGAAAACTTCATTTGTGCAACTGCTTAGAAATTGGTTTTGGGTCACTTTGAGCAACTTTGTCGGTGCTGTTTTTTTGTAGCCTATTTCTTTGGACATGTTGTCGGATTGACGGGACAAGGTCCTTTTTTTTGGCAAAAACGCTGTCCATTGCTGACGCGAAACTGCATGAAACATTTATCCAAAGTTTCATCTCGGCCATAGGCTGTAACTGGCTGGTCGCTCTTGCCGTCTGGCTTTCCTACTCGGCGGAAGATACTGCAGGTAAAATTCTAGCGATCTGGTTTCCGATCATGGGATTTGTCGCTATCGGTTTTCAGCACGTAGTAGCCAACATGTTTGTCATTCCGGCAGCGATTTTCGAAGGGCACGCCACTTGGAGATTGGTTAATGAATTTCATTCCTGTATTTCTCGGAAACGCCGTTGGCGGAAGCGTTCTTGTCGCTTTTTTTATACTGGGTGGCCTATATAAGGGGAACGAGTGAAAAGCCTCAGAATTAAGATGGAAGTTTAATCATTACATAGCAAAAAAATCCGTGCGCAGGCACGGTTTTTTTTGTTGTTGGGGAATTATAATTTTTTGACAGATGTAGATAAGGTCATCATTGTACATAAGTGTGTTTGAGATACATTCAACCGCTAAGGTGATGTTGTTTTGCATCGCAAATCCTCGGTTTTTTTGCCCCTCGGTGTTATATTGTGCAGGATCGTATGAACTTCATCGATATTTTCCTGGTTTAACGGTATGACCACCCGCCGTGCAGTCACTCGCGCCGGGAGAGCCGCGCGTAGTGGAAATCATGCATCTAATTTGTCTTCGATATTTTCCCGTTAATCCAGCATGCCGCGGGTCAGCACATACCGGAAGTCGCAAAGTTTCTGTCCGTTCACCCGAGGGGTGATTTTTTTTCCCCGTTAATCAAAGCAATCCAGCATGCTCACCGTGCTGCTAAAGCCCCGTCCAGCCAGCCCAGGCCTTCCCATGTCCTGCTGTCGCCATGATCACTAATAAACGAGCCGGATGTCAGAGCAACAGAAAACGTCCCGCATCAACTTGTCAAAATGGAACGATACGTTCTTCCTAACTTGCCGCACGAATTACTCAGTCAAGTGCAGGCAATCAAATTTAATACTTTTTTTGTAACAAAATGGTATTCTATGTGTTAAAGTAATATTATATGGCGATCCAGCTATGTCGATGCATAATTGATTAAGTGAAGGGAGTGTAAATGTGTGAAAGTATATGATTCAGCCGAATGCTTTTCCGGCAATGAGAAAATCGCCCTTGCCAAAATAATGAACCATCAGCTGGAACCGGAACATACACACACATTTGTCGAGCTGGTCTACATTCGGTCCGGGTCGGGGAACCATCAGGTGAACGGCCAATCGTACACAGTGCAAAGGGGCGACCTTCTAATGATGAATGTGGGAGACTGCCACTCCTTCCAGGTCGATAGAGACTTGGAATATATGAACATCTTGTTTGAACCTGACTTCCTCAGCGAACAGTTGTCGGCGGTCGATTCCGCGCGCAATTTTATGTCATTAAAATTATTTCAGGAGTTCCATGGCAATTTGGAGAATGAGACACCCATGGTGAAATTTCGCGGAAAACGGATGATCGAGGTTGAAGAGCTTCTGGAGAATATGTGCCGTGAATACGTCGAGAAAAAAATGCGGATACCAGGCGATGTTGACAGGATATGTCACGCTGCTTCTGGCCATGACATTCCGGACGATGCAGGATTATCTGAAGAATTCCGGGCTGCGTGACGCTTACCACATGCTGCCGAAGATGTTGACGTACATCGAGCGCCATTACGCCGGTCAAATCACTTTGCAGGACTTAGCCAAGCAAAGTTTTTATTCCCCTTATTATATCAGCAAAAAAATTTTTACGGAGTGCCTGGGCTATACTTTCACGGAATACGTCCAGCAGATCCGATTGCAGGAAGCAAAGCGGAAGCTCATGGAAACGGAAGACACTGTGGAATCCATTGGACGCAGTGTGGGCTACGCGGATAAAACACAGTTTTTTTCCGGTTATTCAAGCAGTCGTTCGGCATGACCCCGCAGCAGCTTAGAAAGACAGGTTATAAATTTAAATAATAATGTAATCGCTTACATCATATGAGGCATTTCGCAACCGTATTAGTTTTTTTTGGGAGTTTATTGTTTGTATTATTTTTTTATTTATTTGTATTTATTTATATTTCTGTTTAGGTTTGTTTTTTTTGTGTTGTTTTGCAGTTGTTTTTTTTGGATGGAAGAGCAGCCCGATTGTGTACATATTTCACTGGTTATGACTGAATTTGTAGGTCATAAACAGAATGAAAGCGGATTCAGACAAAATGATAGTGGTTTCAGCCATATCTAATTATCGAATACAATGAATTTTTTTGTCGTTTCCTGGAAGAGAGTGGACGATTTAGCTCTAGTTCAAAATATTCAGAAAATTAGCAAATTTAATATTGATTTTTTTTTGGATTCGGAATAAAAAATGAGGTTGAGCCAAAAAAAACTCAAAAAACAATGCCAAAGAATCGGAGGGTTGCAAATGAAGCTAAGGAGTAAGTCGATTCCGATAGTGCTGTCTTCCGCACTCATGCTCGGTCTCGCGTTGGCGGGTTGCCAGAGCAGCACTGCGCCGACCGTCCCTGCAGCACAACAGCAGAAGAAAGATCCGCATAAAGACGAGGTGAAGCTTACCGCAGGGGGCGGGGAAAGCACGGCAGCCCCAGCGCAAATTACCGAATTCAAAGAGTCCCCCTTCTTCCAGGGAAAAGGTCTACCTGCTGTGAAAGACCGGCTGCCTTCCGATTATAAAATCACCAATGAAATTCCGGCAAACCAGATGAAGTACGAAATAGGACAATACGGCGGAAACTTGAGAACGGTTACATCCGCAGTGGACTGGGATGCAGACGTATTTGTGATGAGCAACGAGCCGCTGCTGAACACCCCCGGCATTCTTGGAGACGAGATCACCGGCAATGTATTGAAAGATTATAAAGCTGACGAGGATCAAAAAAACGTTCACATTCAACATGCGGAAAGGGTTAAAATGGTCAGACGGCCAGCCGGTGACGACGGAGGATGTCCGGTTCACGGTTGAAGACGTACTGAACAACGCCGAACTGACACCGATCTTCCCGGTGTGGATGCGAAGCGGCGGGCTGGCCGACGGCGCTCCGATGAAGCTTGAAGTGGTTGACGAGTATACGTTCAAGCTTTCGTTCGACCGCCCGTACGGTGGCATCCTTATCCGTTTTGCGATTCAGGCTGGCGCGGTTACACCGAGCTGATCAAGCCCGCTCACTACTTGAAGCAGTTCCATAAAAAAAATATACTCCGATGGAAAAAAATTGGAGCCTCTGATCAAGGAGGCGCAGTTCCAGCCCGGCGAATGGGTGAATCTTTTTTAACCAAAAAAAGACGTTACAAACTGGAAGCTGACAGACAAGAAGGCGATCGGTTTCCCAGTGCTCTACCCTTGGATTCAGACGAAGAACACAGAAAATATGACGACGTACGAACGAAATCCTTACTACTTCAAAGTCGATCCGGTCGGCAACCAGCTCCCTTATATTGACAAGATCCAAAGCTCGCTCGTGCAGGATATCGAGATGGTCGGCATGAAGACCATCGCCGGAGAAGTCGATTTCTCCCGCGAATCGGCCGCGCTTATCAAGATGCCGCTTTACAAGGAGAACGAGAAAAAACGGATATAAGGCGAACCTCGCCAACATGCACGTAACTCCTACGGATATTTTCCTGAACCAGTCATATAACGACCCGAATTGGCAAAAGGTGGTGCAGGACGTACGCTTCCGCAAAGCGCTGAACCTTGCACTGAACCGGAAAGAAATCATCAGCACCATCTACTACGGCTTGGCAAAGCCGGGCATTATTGAGGATCCTACATTCGATCTGACTCAGGCAAACAAAATGCTGGACGACATGGGCATGAAGAAAGGTCCCGACGGCAAACGACTCGGTCCCGACGGCAAAGTGTTCACGATTCCGTTCGAGGTCGGCGCCCAAGCTCCAGATATAGTCCCTCTGACTCAGCTCATCGTTGAGATGTGGAAGCAGCTCGGACTGGACGTCACGATGAAGACAATCGACCAGAAGCTGTGGACAACGAAGCGCGAAGCCAACGAGCTGCAGGCCTCGATGATGTGGACGCATACTCCTCTTTGGTATATGGGAGACTGGGGCTTAGGCCTGTGGGGAGCGGCATGGGAGAGCTGGAAAACCTCCGGAGGAAAGAAAGGCGCGGAACCGCCGGAGAACGTAAAAAAAACTGTATAATCTTATCGACCAAGCGTCCGCGGCAAAGCCGGATGATGCGAAGAAGCTAATCGATCAGGTGAAGCAGGAACTGAAGGATAACGTGTATTACTTCATCCCGATTTCCGAAGTGAAACAGCCGCTGATTGTCAATGCAAAGATTCACAACGTGCCTAACGATTCCAGTTTTGCCATTGCGGCAAACTTCAGCGGAGAGCAGTTCTTTTTTGGCAAATAGGAACAAATCCCCAAAAGTGAAGCATACCTTCGAAGCCTATTCCGACTACTTTTGGGGAGCCCCCTTCATCCACAGAATTGCTTCGCATAATTTCCTATATAGCAAGCAAGCGCGAACCTGGACAGGGGCCCGAACGGATCGGGTCTGGCCGGGCTGCCGGGTTCGCTTTCTCATTACAGATCACCCTGAAAGGAGGCAACCGCATGCTCAATTACATCTCCTATCGGATCTTGCAGCTGATTCCACTGTTGATTGCCATAAGCATCATCGTTTTCGTCATCATCCAGCTGCCGCCGGGAGACTTCCTTACCCAATATGTCGCGCAGCTCAAAAAATGCGGGGAACGACGTTTCGGAGAGCATGATCCTGAATCTGAAAATGCAATATGGCCTTGATAAATCAATGTATATGCAGTATTTCATCTGGATCAAGAACATTATTCTCCACGGAGACTTCGGCCGTTCGTTCCAATATAACCGGCCGGTATCCGAAGTTATCGGGCCGCGTCTCTCCCTGACTCTCGTCATTTCGCTCATTTCGCTTGTTTTCGTTTGGCTGGTCGCCATTCCGATCGGTATCTATTCAGCGACCCACCAATATTCGATTATGGATTATGTGTTCACTTTTATCGGCTTCATCGGTTTGGCCATGCCCGGTTTCCTGATCGCGCTCGTTCTGATTTATTTTATCTTCACACAGACAGGGGTTGCAATTACCGGCCTGTTCTCGCCAGAGTTTGCCGATGCGCCGTGGAGCTGGGCGAAGATCATGAATATGCTGCCGAGGCTCATTCTGCCGGTTATCGTCATCGGCATGTCGGGCACCGCTTCACTCATCCGCGTAACACGGGGCATGCTGCTTGACGAGCTGTCGAAGCAGTATGTCATTACGGCGCGGGCCAAAGGGGTGGCGGAAAATAAACTGCTGTTCAAGTACCCGGTGAGGATGGCGATCAATCCGCTGATCAGCACGATCGGCTGGACGCTGCCGGCGCTTATTTCCGGGGAAGCGATCGTTGCAATTGTCCTCAATCTGCAGACGACCGGGCCGATGCTGCTTAAAGCGCTCATGTTCCAGGATATGTACCTGTGCGGAAGCTTCCTGTTGATACTTAGTGTCATGACGGTACTCGGCACTCTGATGTCGGATATTTTGCTCGCCGTGGTCGATCCGAGAATTCGCTTCGGGGGGGGTCACGGAATGAGCGGCATCACAACAATCACGAATGCTCTGCGGCGGGGAAAAGTCAAGCAGCAGAAAGCGGATGAGGCGCAAAGCTATGAGGTGGCTTCCCAATGGCAGCTGATGTGGTGGAAATTCAAAAAAGCATAAAGTCGCGGTTGCGTCGGCTGTCCTGCTGCTTTTCTTTTATTTTTGTGGCGGCTTTCTGTGAATTCTTAAGTCCCAATCTGCCGGAGGCCAGGTTAACGGAATATAAGAATTCGCCGCCGCAAAATTGCATTTCGTCGATCCGGCCGGCGGCTTCCAGCTTCGTCCATTCGTGTACGGCATGTCCGAGAAGGTGGATACGAACACGTTTCGCCGGACGTTTACGGTCGATCCCGAGAAGAAATACGAGCTCTACTTCTTCACACAGGGCGAGCCTACAAGATGTGGGGATTGATTCCGACGAGCATCCATCTGTTCGGGCTGAAAGATCATAAGAATCCTCTTATTTTGATGGGAACCGACAAACTGGGACATGACCTGTTCTCCCGTGTTTTATACGGGGCGCGTATTTCATTGTCGTTCGGCCTGATGGGCATCGTGCTTACTCTTATTCTCGGGCTGCTGCTCGGCGGTATATCCGGATATTTGGGAGGCGTATCCGACACGATCATCCAGCGGGTCATTGATTTGCTGATCTGTATTCCGACGATCCCGCTCTGGATGGCGCTTTCCGCCGCCTTGCCGAAAACCTGGTCTGCAACGCAAACTTACTTCGGACTTATTATCGTATTTTCCATCATTGGCTGGACCGGTCTCGCGCGTGTCGTGCGAGGGAAAGTGCTGTCGCTCCGCGAAGAAGACTTCACTATGGCCGCACGTCTTGCCGGAGCGAGCGACTACCGCATCATCATCAAGCATCTGCTTCCCTCGTTCGCCAGCTATATTATAGTCAATGTCACGCTGTCCATCCCCGGTACAATCCTGGGGGAGACGGCGCTAAGCTTCATAGGAATCGGGCTGCAGGCTCCTGTGGTTAGCTGGGGCGTGCTGCTGCAGGACGCGCAGAACCTGGAAACGTTGGCGCATCATCCATGGCTGCTTTGGCCGGCGGGATTCATCATTTTAACAGTGCTGATGTTCAATTTTCTTGGGGACGGACTGCGGGATGCCGCGGATCCCTACAAGTAAGGAGGCAGGACGATGGCACGGCAGGATGAAATCATATTGGAAATGAAAGACGTAAAGGTGCATTTTCATTTGGACGAAGGGGTGCTCAAGGCAGTAGACGGCATCGATCTGCGGATCAAGCGGGGCAAGACGCTCGGCATCGTAGGGGAAAGCGGCTGCGGCAAGAGCGTAACCTCTCAGGCGCTGCTCCGTATCGTGCCAAAGCCCGGTGAAGTTCAGGCGAAATCAAGCTTTACCGAAGCGGCAAGGACGGCGGCAAGGACATCGACCTTGTCAAGCTGGATCAGCACGGAAAAGTAATTCGGGATATCCGGGGCGGAGAAATCGCAATGATCTTCCAGGAGCCGATGAAGGCGTTTTCGCCAATCCATACTGTGGGAGACCAGATTATGGAGGCGATCCTGCTTCATGCCACCGACGACAAAAAAAAGAGGCGTACCTTATGGGGGTTGAAATCCTGAAGAAGGTCGGCATGTCCAATCCCGAACAGAGGATGGGGGAATACCCGCACCAGCTGTCCGGCGGAATGAGGCAGCGTGCGATGATTGCAATGGCGCTGTCCTGCCATCCCTCCATCCTGATCGCCGACGAGCCCACCACCGCGCTGGACGTGACGGTGCAGGCCCAGGTGCTGCAGCTGATCAACGACCTGAAGACGAATAACGATACGTCGGTCATTTTTTTATTACGCACGATCTCGGGGTGATAGCGGAAATGTCCGACGACGTCGCAGTCATGTACCTGGGAAAGGTTGTGGAATACACGGATGTCGACTCTCTGTTTCACGGAGCGAAGCATCCGTACACGAGAGCGCTGTTGAATTCCATTCCTTCCGTTGGCAGGGATACGAAAAGGCTGGAATCGATCGAAGGTAACGTGCCGTTTCCAATGAATCTGCCGAAGGGATGCGGCTTCTATTCGCGCTGCAAGCATGCGGTGGAAGGCATCTGCAACATTGCCGACATTCCGCTGGTGGAGGTAGCCGAAGGACATTATGTCCGCTGTCTGCTGGTGGAAACCGAACCAACCGAGCTGGAGGTGAGGGCATGACTGCGTTGCAGGAAGAGCTTGTACTTGACGTCCAGGCGATGAAAAAAAATATTTTCCGATCAAAAAAGGGATTCTTCCAAAAGACGGTCGGCTATGTGAAAGCCGTCGATGATGTAAAGTTTTACATTCGCCCCGGCGAGACGTTTGGGCTTGTGGGCGAATCCGGCTGCGGCAAAACAACGCTGGGACGCTGCGTCCTTAGGGCGGTCGAACCGTCCTCCGGCGCGGTGATGTTCCGCGATCGCCAGGGAAACGTCCGAAATGTGCTGAACCTCGAGCCCAAAGAAATGCGGGCCATTCGCAGGGATATGCAGCTCATTTTCCAGGATCCCTACTCATCGCTCAATCCGCGGATGACAGTGCTGAACATCATCGCCGAGCCGCTGGTGTGCAACGGTATGATGAGCGGCCGGGAGCTGAAGGACCGGGTCCGCCACCTGATGGAGCTGGTCGGCTCAACAGCCGCCATCTCGAGCGCTACCCGCACGCCTTCAGCGGAGGGCAGCGGCAGCGGATCGGCATCGCCCGGGCACTGGCGACCGAACCGAAGTTCATCGTATGCGATGAAGCCGTATCCGCGCTGGATGTGTCCGTACAGGCGCAGATCATCAACCTGCTGCAGGATTTACAGGAAAAGCTCAATCTGAGCTATCTGTTCATCTCCACGATCTCGGGGTCATCCAGCACATCTCAAACCGGGTAGGCGTAATGTATGTAGGCAAAATGGTGGAGACGGCTTCTACGAAATCTTTGTTCGCACAGCCGAAGCATCCGTATACGGAAGCGCTGCTTTCCTCCAAACCCGTACCGGATCCGCGCAGGAAATCGAACCGCATTATCCTGTCCGGCGAGGTGGCGAACCCGGCGAGTCCGCCGGCCGGCTGCTATTTCCATCCGCGCTGTCCTTATGCGAAAGACGTATGCAGGAAAGAAGCCCCGGAGATGAAGCAGGTGGGGATGGGCATTATGCGGCCTGCCATTTTGCCGGGGAGCTGCTGCTCCGGGGGGCGGCCGCTATATGATCAGCATTATGGTGCAGATCATAATTTTCTTGATTGCGTTAGCTGCGGTCATGCTTGCTTCCATGTGGTATCTGCGCGTGCTGCTCGACAGGATGGTCGGCTCCAAGCACCGGGATTTGGAAACGATTGCTTTAACCGGTGAAGTGCCGGAGTCTTGGTCGATGAAATACGACGTCCAAATGAACCGTTTGCGGGAAGCGGGCAAACAGCAGCGGTTTGATCGGATTCGTAGAGCCGCCAAGAGGAGTCATTTGCGCAGGCTTTCCCGATTATCGGAATACGTCCGCCGGACCCGGTTCATGGAGAATGAAGAAATCCGCAAGCATACGCTGCGTATGCTGCAGAGGCTGGACAGGCAATGGAGGCAGAGGATGAATCCGTTTCATGAGGATCACAGGAGGAAGATGCAGGCGGGCTTCTTATCGCTCGCGGTCACCGTCGTCCTGTCCGCGCTCGGAATCTATAACTGGATGGAGTTTCGGGATTTTGTTATCGGCATGCTCGCGGCTTTCAAGGTGAACCCATTCGCTTGGCAGGCCATCGATAATATGACATTTCTGTTATCGGGCGTCATCTGGCTCGCATACGTGTTCTTCTGCCAGTTCTATATAAGAAAGCAGGCATTGAAACGGCGCTGGCTTCCGGCATCCGTCCTGCTGCTCGCGGTGCAGCTGTGGCTGCTGCTCGTGTGCCGGGTCCTTCCGGCTCTTTTCGGCGGCGCCGGGAGAGCCTTCGGTATTGTTCTGCCGCTGGAAGGGGCTTTGGCCGTACTCCTGACCGCTTATGTGCTGTCGGCCAGGAGCCGCCGGAGGATTGCCAACATCAATCAGGAAGAAAGAGGGTAATCGTGCATGGATATCGGAGTGGTTTCCCGAAGTTTCCCCAAATTTACCAACGAGGAGGCCGCTTTGTTTATGGCTGGGCACGGATTCCGGTGGACAGAGCTCTGTTTTTTTCACAAACGGATTCCAATTATTGGCGATACAATGGACGCTGCGACTTGAGCGAAATGACGGACGGCCGCTGCAAAGAGATCATTGGCACCTATCGCCGGCACGGTATAGAAGTCGCTTCTATCGGCGTATTCACCAATCTTCTCGAAGAGGACAATGCAGAGCTCACACGTAATCTTGAGTATTTTGAGCGGCATATGCAGATCGGGGCCGACAACGGAGTAAAGGTGATAGCGACGGAGTGCGGGTTTATCCCCGGGAAGCGCGGAGTGTCGGCGGATACGTATGAATCGGCGTTTCAGCGCCTTGTTCAAAGCGCAAAATGGCTTGCAGAGCGCGCCGGACATTACGGTGTGACGATCGCCCTCGAACCGTGCGTGCTGGATGTCGTTCCCAGTGCGAAGCGCATGGCTGACTTCCTGGAGCAAGTGGGTTCGCCTGCAATCCGAGTGCTGCTCGACCCGGCGAATTTGATCGCCAACAGCTCGGAGGACGATATGTTCCGCTATCTGGCGCCGCATATCGCTTATTTTCACGGCAAAGACCGGAAAGTAAACGACACGTACGGACGTATTGTGGGCGACGGCGATATCAACTGGCCTTTATTCCTCGACTTGTATCACCGGCATACGGAGGGAGCTCCTTTCATTTTGGAATATGTGAATGCGGATAATGTATGCGGCGTAAGGGACCGGGTGCTGGCCTTCGACCAGGAGCGGTGATTTTAATGGTCTCGGGAGAGAAAAGAAAACCTTTCGGGCAGGAAGGCGGAATACAGGCCGCCGCCGTTACGGCTCGAAGCGAATGGAGTGAGGGGGACCGAAACATGCTGGTAGCGGAGAGATATCAGTACATACTCCGGCTGGTGAATTCGAGAGGGAGCATACGTGTATCCGAGCTCAGCGAAATCTGCAGGGTCACCGAGGAAACGATCCGCAGGGACTTGGACCGGTTGGAGAGCGAAGGGCGATTACAGCGGAGCTACGGCGGAGCGATGCGCATCAGTCCGCAGACTACCGAGACGTCCTACCAGGTTCGTGAGGCCAGCCATGTATCCGAGAAACAGCGCATATCCACGGAAGCCGTGAAATATGTGGAGCCGAACGACCGGATCGTGCTGGATGCCAGCACAACCGCGTGGCATATGGCGTCGCAGCTGCCGGATATTCCGCTGACCGTGCTGACTAACTCGCTCAAAGTATCGCTCGTGCTCAGCGAAAAGAAGAATGTAACGGTGATCAGCACAGGAGCATTTTGTCTGCCAATTCGCTGTCGTACCTCGGTCCGTTGGCCGAGCAGTCTCTTGAGGAATACCACGTCAACAAAGCATTCATTTCGTGCAAGGGCGTCCATTTGGAGAGGGGCATCAGTGAAAGCAACGAGCTTCAGGCCCGTGTGAAACGCAAAATGGTCGGCATGGCGGAACAGGTCTATCTGCTGGCCGATCACAGCAAATTCGATGTGCAGGCTTTTACGGCGATCGGAGGCTGGGATCAAATTCATAATCTGGTCACCGATGCGCAAACGCCCGCCGATTACGTGCAGCTGCTGCAGCGCAAATTCATCAACGTTATACAGTTGCCGGAATGAGAGGGAAAGTTTGGCGCAATTGACCTTAAAGATGGCGGAAAACACAATGAAGCGGCACGATAAACACATTACAATTATAAGTAGAGTACAAGGATGGAGGACACTCCATCCTTTCCAAAAAAAATTCAAAGGAATGAGGGATGCGGATGATCGGCAATAACACTTGGCTCATCCCCGACGGCTTCCTGCCGCCCAAGAGCACAGGCGATCAAATCAGCCACGAAGCGGTGTGCGTCTTGAACGTGGGACAGGCTGACGCGGACATCAAGCTGACGCTATACTTCGAAGACCGGGAACCGATGGACCGGTTCAAAGCGGTATGCGGCGCCCGAAGGACTCACCATATAAGGCTTGACCGTCTCAAGGACGAGGAGGGAAATCCTGTGCCTTTAGGCGTTCCTTACGCGATAAGGGTGGAAAGCAGCGTTCCAGTCATCGTCCAGCACAGCCGTCTGGATACCTCTCAGGAGCGCTTGCGCTGTTCACGACGATGGCATATCCGGTGGAATAGAGGAGAAGTCCATGCTAATGGTGAAGCAGCTGCATCGAAGCCAATTTATGCATAATGCAAATATTCCATTTGCGATCACCCGGTGCGTGCACGACGAAAGCAACCTTCCAACGGCCCACAGCCACGATTTTATAGAATTGGTCTATTTGGTCAGCGGCAGGGCGGATCACCTCTTCGAAGGGGAGCTCTACCCTGTCGAATCGGGGGACGTGTTCATCATCAATCCCGGCGAAGTCCACACCTACCGTACCGAGCCGGGGGACAGCATTGAGATCATCAACTGCCTGTTTACGCCGGACCTGATCCACGAATCGCTGCTGAAAGAGCTCGGCGTCTCGCAGTCCATGGATTATTTCTACGTGCATCCTTTTTTTTGGATAAAAGAGAGCGTTTTCATCATCGGTTGAATTTACATGGAGCGGAAGCCGGGCACGTGCTTCAATTGATGGAATGCATCATGGCAGAATGGCAAAAAAACGGGGCACGGGCTATCTCACTGTCATTAAGCTGCAGATGCTGCAGCTGCTCATCGTACTGTCCCGTTATTACGCAGGATCAGCCGCTGTGAAGGAAAAAAAAGCCGCAGCGCGCAGGCGAGCATACGTTGCTCGTAAGAAGGATCACCGGTTTTTTGGAGCGTCATTTCGATAAAAAAAGCTGGCCATCCCCGAGTTATGCGAGCTGTTCAGCATCAGCAGCCGTCACTTGAACCGGGTATTCAAGCAGGAAACCGGACAAACCGTGACCGAGCGCATACATCAGATCCGGATCGACAGGGCGAAGCAGTACCTGGACGAAGGTGAAGATAAAGTAATCAACATCGCGCAGCGCGTCGGCTACGAGGACCCGGCCTTCTTTACGCTGCTGTTCCGGCGCAAAGTCGGATGCTCGCCGGGGCAATACCGGGACCGGCAAATATAGGCAGTTAATTCATTAAGCGGAGGGATTGCTATGACAATAAGAGTAGGAGTTGTCGGAGTCGGCAATATCGGAACCATCCATGCCAATGTGTACAAAGATCACCCGAAGACGGAGCTCGTCGCTGTTTGCGATATCGTCAAGGACAAAGCGGACGCCGCAGCGGCCAAGTTCGGCTGCCGGGCGTTTTACAGTGTGCGGGAGATGTTGGACAGCGGCATTCAGCTTAACGCCTGCAGCGTGGCGACTAAGGGCGAAGAGAACGGCGGCGAGCACTACGGGCCGACGATGGAGCTCCTCGAAGCCGGCATTCCGGTGCTCGGCGAGAAGCCGATCTCGAACCGGATCGACGAGGGCGAACGGATGGTGGCGCTGGCTAGGGAGAAACGGCTGCCCTACGCGGTCAACTTGAACCACCGGTTTACCCCGGCGGCGATAAGGGCGAAGGAGTGGGTCCAGGCGGACCGGCTCGGCAAGCTTCATATGATCAACATGAAAATGTGGATCAACAACCCGGTAGAGACGTCGCCGTGGTTCCATCTCCGCGCCCTGCATCCGCATTCGTTCGACGTCATTCGCTATTTCTGCGGCGATGTCAAGCGGGTCGCGGCGTTTATGATGAAGGGCGAAGGCCGCGTGATCTGGTCCAATGCCAGATCATTATGGAGTTCCACAACGGCGCGATCGGCAACCTGGTCGGCAGCTACGACGCCGGAGCCAGTTACGGGCTTGAACGCTGCGAAGTAGTGGGAAGCAAGGGCCGATTCGTACTGGAGGACGCTTGCGAACACCTGACCTTTTATCCCCGCCACAGCATTGAGACGGAATCGTACAGCTATCTCGGCGGCATGCGGCATTTCAATGAAACGTTCAAGAGCCGGATCAGCGACTGGATCGAACAGCTTAACGCCGGTGCGACTTACGATCAAATCAACGGTTCGGGCGAGGAAGCGCTGAAAGCGCAGAACATCATCGAAGCCGCCATCCGCTCGTTCGAAACATCGACGGTCGTCGAACTCTAATCCGGGAGGTATACGAAAATCATGATTCGACTAGGCATTAATTCGGTATTGTTTAAAGACTTCGATTTCGCTACGGCGGCCGAGCATATTGGGATGTGCGGTTACGACGGCGTAGAGCTCTCCGCGATCAAAGGAATGTGCGAGCACCTGGAACTGGACCGCTGGCAGGAACAGGAGCCCGAAATACGGAGCATCGCGGAAAAGTACGGACTCCAGCTGCTGTCGATGGAGGTGGCATCGCTGGACGAAGCGCGTCTTAAGCTCGCTTTCGCTGCCGCACAGGCGCTGGGCATTCCGGTTGTCAACGTTGGGCCTGGCGGTAAATCTGACGTTGAAGAGGATTTGGCGGCTTCGATCGACAAGCTGGCATCACTGGCTGAGGTGGCCGGAGATCATGGGGTAACGCTGTGCGTGAAAGCGCATGTGGGAAATGCCATTTACAACACGCCGACGACACTGCGCGCAATGGAAGTGATCAAGAGTCCTTCCTTCGGTATCGATATGGATCCCAGCCATATTTACCGCGCGAACGAGAATCCGGAGGAGGCGCTCCCCCCAGGTTGTCAGCCGTGTCCGCCATATCCATATCCGCGACTGCAAGGGCCGTCAAGCCGGACCGGGCCCGATTGAGATGCAGGCCTGCGGACGCGGGGAGATCAATTTGTACGGTTACTGCAAGGTGCTGGCTGAAAACGGGTATGACGGCCCGGTGTGCCTCGAGGTGATCGGCGCGAAGGACCATTCCTTGGCGCAGGTTTCTGTCGTCGCTGCTGAAAGCTACGGCTATTTGAACGCGGTACTGCGCTCGCTCGGAGCGCGATAACACTCTTGAAAAAAAAGGGGTTGAGAATATGTCCACTAAAAAAAAGCCCAATTTACTGCTGCTCGGCATTGACAGCCTGCGCCGGGACCATATGAGCTCCTACGGATACCAACGGTTGACGACTCCTCACATAGACCGTATAAGTCAAGACGGCGTCCTGTTTGAGAACCATTTTTCGCCCAGCATACCAACGACGCCGGGTACGCCTCGATGCTGACCGGCATGGATTGCTTCGGCACCGACGTCGTGGCGCTCCGGCACAGCGGACCTCTCGGATCCCACGTGACGACACTCGCTGAGCTGCTGGAAAGCGAAGGATACAACACGACCTGCATCGGATTTACAGGAAATCCGTCGGCACGCGGCTTCGGGAGTTATATCGACTATGAAGGATGGAGAGCGGACGAAACCGGCCGCAGCCCGAAAGCCGAGAATTTGAACCGCGTTGCGATACCTGAACTGAAGCGTCTGGCTGCGGATGACAAGCCATTCTTCCTGTTCCTGCGTCATATGGATCCTCACTCGCCGTATTTGCCTCCGGCGCCATTTGAACGGATGTTCTATGACGGCGACGAAAAGAGTCCGGACAATCATTCTTTGGACGAATTATATGAATTCAAGCCTTTCGTCGATTATTTCCGTTCCTGGTTTCCCGAGGCTGCACGGACAGCGTATACATTGACGCCCAATACGACGGGGCAGTGGCTACATGGACGCCGGCATCCAATCCATCTTTACGGCGCTGCAAGCGCTTGGCCTTGAAGAGGAGACGCTCGTCGTCATCACTTCCGACCATGGGGAAACGCTGAACGAGCATGACTGCTACTACGACCATCACGGCCTGTACGAAACGAACCTGAGCATTCCGCTGATCCTCCGCTTCCCTGGAAAATTACCGGCCGGCAAGCGGGTGTCCAGCCCGACCCAGATCAAGGATGTAATGCCTACGCTGCTTGAGCTGCTCGGCATTGACAGCGGCATCCGCTTCGACGGCCGCAGTTTGCTGCCTCTCGTCCAGGGCGAGGAGCGCGTGCCAGAGAGCGAAATGTACCTCACCGAATGCACCTGGATGCGCAAGCACGGCTGGCGGACGGCGGAGTGGAAGCTGATCGTGGCGCTGGAGCCCGATTTCCACTTCAAGCCGGCGATCGAGCTGTATAACCTGATCCGCGATCCACAGGAGCTTCACAACGTGGCCGACGAGCACCCGGACATTGTGGAAGTGTTGAAAGCCCGTATGGAAGCGCACGCCGCCAGAAGGGAAAGAGCGACGGGTCGTCCGAATCCGATTTCGGTCAACCTGAATTGGCATGGTCTTGGCTGCGGGCCGTTCGCCACTTCGCAGCAAGCGTTCGATTCGCTGCATATAGGATCGCCGAACACGGCGAGAAACCTGCAGGCGAAGGAGAAGCAAGCGGAAGCTTCCTTTGCGGAGGAAGCGGAAGAGACGACGTCGGCGTAATTGGCCGGGGGGAGAAACGGAAGAGGACTCACCTGATATGGGCGATTCGGTGAACTCGTCGTCGGAACAGCGGCGACGTCTCCGCGAAACTGAGGGGGACACCCAGTGAGCGAGTTCCCCTACGGCTTCACAGTGTGGTCTAACCGGTTCAACGATTTCAATGTTCGGCAGGGAGGTATGAGCAATGATCAAAGTCGCCGTTATCGGCGTCAACAATATCGGCCGCATCCACTGCCGCACGTACGCGGATCATCCGGATGCGGAGCTGGTCGCCGTGTGCGATTTGAACCGGGACCTGGCGGATTCTGTGGCGGCCGAGTTTCGCGTGAAGGCTTATTACGATATCGAGACGATGCTGCAGCAGGAAAACCCGGATGTGGTGAGTGTCGCCACAGGAGGCAAGGAGAACGGCTCGCATCACTTCCAGCCTGTCATGGCAGCTATCGCCGCAGGGAAAGACGTTCTTGTCGAGAAGCCGATCTCCAATGATATCGGGGAGGCGAAGGAGATGGTCCGTGCCGCTAAAGAGCGGGGTGTGCGTCTCGGCTGCAATTTGAACCACCGGTTTACACCCGCTGCCCAGAAAGCCAAGCAGTGGATGGAATCAGGCGATATCGGCACCCCGCTGTACGTCAACATGAGGCTCACTATCGGCAATCCGAACGAATCGAGCCCGTGGATTCACCTGCGCGCGCTGCATCCCCATTCGTTCGACGTCATTCGTTATTTTGCCGGAGATGTGCGCAGGGTGCAGTCGTTCCTGACCAAAGCCCCGGGACGCAGCGTATGGTCGACGGCATCCATTAATTTGGAATTCGCATCCGGAGCGGTAGGGCATTTGACCGGTAGCTACGATATTTTCGGCTGGCATTCGATCGAGGCCTGTGAAGTGGCGGGGGACCGAGGCCGATTCGTACTCGATAACGTTTATGAATCGGTGACGTATTATCCGCAGCAAGCTGAAGAACTTCGCGTCTACCGCAACTCCATCATGACGGGGATGAAAGGATTCAACGATACGTTCCGGCTGCGGCTGGATGCTTTTATCCGCGAGGTCAAGGAGCAGATTCCGCCGGACCAAATTTCCGCTTCCGGCGAAGACGCCCTTGCAGTACAGAGGATCATCGAGGCGGCGATCCGCTCCCATGAAGCGGGAGGGGCCGTAACCGAAGTGGAATAGCGGCCTCTGACCACCCGCCGTGCAAGCGCCTCAATGTGCGCCGGGAGAACCGCGCGTTCGGAATGCCATGGAAAGCCGGATAAGAGCCGAACAGAAGGAGGAAAGCCATGATGAACGTGAAACCGGGCTTGGTGCTATGGTTTACAGGATTATCGGGAGCCGGCAAAACGACCACGGCCCGCGCTCTGCTCAGACCTTTGCGGGATGTTGGCATGCAGGTGGAGCTGCTGGATGGGGATGAGCTGCGCAGCGTTATTTCCAAAGGGCTCGGTTTCAGCCGGGAGGACAGAATGGAAAATATTCGCCGCATTGTGTACATCAGCAAGCTGTTATCGCGCAATGGCATCACCGTGATGGTATCCGCCATTACCCCGTATCGCGAAATGAGGGAAATGGCTCGCAGCGAGCTGACCGGGTATGTAGAAATTTACGTCGACTGCCCGTTGGACGAATGCGAGCGGCGCGACGTAAAAGGTCTTTATGCAAAAGCGAGAAATTCTGAGCTTTCGCATTTTACAGGAATAGGGGATCCCTACGAGCAGCCGGAGCAGCCGGATATCGTCATTCGCACGAACGTGGACGACGTAAACAGCAATATATCGCTTATTATGGATTATATATCGCTTAAAGCCGGAAGGAGGGACGCCGTATGAACATCGTGTTCGTTTCACTGGATACGCTGCGGGCGTCCCGTCTCGGCTGCTACGGTTACGGTAAACCTACCTCGCCGTATCTGGACTCGATCGCCGCACAGGGTGCGCTGTTCGAGCGGGCCTACGCGACCGATATTCCGACTGAGGTGGCGCACACCGGCATTTTCACCGGTAAAATGGGACTCAGCACAGGAATCGTTTCGCACGGCTCCCCCTTGACGCAGCTGCCGAAGAAAGAGCCATGGCTGCCGGCACTTCTGCGCAGCCATGGCTTCACTACTGGGGCTGTTGATAATTTATACCAGCTTAAAGAATGGTTTGCGAGAGGGTACCGGTACTACATCAATTCGGTCGGAAACAAGCGGAATATCGACGGGCGCACAGTGAACGAGCTGGCCTTTCCCTGGATCAGGGAGCATAAGGACGAACCGTTCTTTTTTTGTTTCTGCACTACTGGGATCCGCATACCCCGTATTTGCCGCCGCATGCTTACGCCCGCCAGTTTTACGAGAAGGGGCGCGACCCGTACGACCGTACCAATAAAAGTATGGAAGCTGCATACAATCATGCGGCTTATCCGTTTTTTTTAAACACCACCATTATGAGCAGGTCGGGCCGGTTACGGATGCCGCTTATATGAATGCGTTATACGACGCGGAAATCCGTTATCTGGACGACCGTCTGTGCGAGCTAGATGAGCATCTCATACAGCAGGGGATTTATGACGATAGTCTGCTTGTCCTGTTCGGCGACCACGGGGAAAGCCTGACGGAACACGACATTTATTGGGATCACTGCGGCCTTTATGAAACGACGGTCCGTGTTCCAGTCATTATGCGTTGGCCTGGGCGTATACCCGCCGGCCGCAGAATCAGCGGACTCGTTCAGCAGCCGGATTTAATGCCGACGATTCTGGAGGCGGCCGGCATTGCGGCGCCCTCCGGTCTGGACGGCCGCAGCTTGTGGCCGAGCCTGCTAGGGGAGGAGAACGGTACCCGGGATACCGTATTTTTTTAAGCGAATGCGCTTGGCAGGCGAGCCGGGGCCTCGTTACCCGCGACTACAAATTCATTCGCACGGTCGATTCCGGACCGTTCAACCGTCCGGCAAGGGAGCTCTACGACTTGCGAATGGATGCTGAAGAAACCGAAAATATTGCCGATTGTGACAACGCTCTGGCTGACGAGTTCGAAAGCCGGCTTGACGCTTGGGTGGATGGCACGCTCGGGGGCCGCCCCGATCCGATGAAGGTGCAGGTGGAAGCCGGTCTTCCGTTCAAAAACCGGATCCACGAAATATTGCAGCATTACGGATTAACGTGGGACGACTGGCTGAGGGATCCTAGACGCGATAGGTTCGACGAAGCGGTGTCGGCCCGGCACGCGAGGTTGGGATAAGGAGCGAAAACGCATGCGTCAGCCCAACATACTGCTGATCATGGCCGACCAGCTGCGGTACGACTGCATTGGGTACAGCGCCATGGCGCCGGTCAAGACGCCGAATATAGACTCGCTTGCAGCGGAGGGCATATGGTTCAGCAGCGCTATAACCATATTCCGGTGTGCGGTCCCGCCCGGCAGTCGCTTGTGTGCGGACAGCGTCCCGAAACCTTCGGAGGCTTGTGGAACTACTCGCTCGGCCTCAAGATCGGAGCGCTCGATCCCGTCTCCTACTCTTGGGCGCGTACTCTGCGGGAGACAGGCTACCGAAGCGGCTATGTCGGCAAATGGGACGTTCATCCGGCCTGCGATCCGACCTTGTATGGCTTTGATGAATTCGTCGACAGCGATAAAGCTTATAAAGTATGGATAGCGGAACATTATCCGGATCTGGCATACACTCAAGGTTTTTTTTGGAGAAGAGGATCCGCTTCCGCTGGAGCATACCCGCACACACCGGACGGCCGGGATGGTGGGCGACTTGCTGCGCAAGCTGGCGGGCTCTGCACCTGGTCCTTGGCTTCTGCGCGTGAACTTCCAGGAGCCTCATCTGCCCTGCAGGCCGACCGCAGCATTTGCCCGAATGTATTCAACGGACGACGTGCCTGTCTGGGGAAGCTTCGCAGAGACGTTCGAAGGCAAGCCTTACATCCAGGAGCAGCAGCTGCTGAGCTGGAATGTGCAGGACTACAGCTGGCGGGATTGGGCACCGATCGTCGCCCGATATTACGCGGTCATCAGCCAGCTGGACGATGCGGTCGGCAGCCTGCTGCGCCAGCTCAATGCCATGTCGCTGCGCGACAGCACTCTCGTCATTTTCACGGCTGACCACGGCGATTTATGCGGCGGTCACCGGATGATGGATAAGCATTACGTCATGTATGAAGATGTCGTGAAGGTGCCGCTCGCCATCAGTTGGCCCGGCGTCATCTCTGCCGGCACCAGCTGTGACCGGTTCGTATATAACCTGCTCGACATGCCGCCGACGCTGCTTGAAGCGGCCCAATGTGCCGCACCTGAGCCGGAAGAGCACCGTTTTCACGGAATGTCGCTCATGACTTTGATGCAGGACGGCCAGCCCGCATCGTGGAGAGAAGAAGTGGTAGCCACATACAATGGCCAGCAGTTCGGTTTATATACGCAGCGCATGATCCGCACCCGCGAATGGAAGTACGTCTGGAACCCGACCGACGTCGACGAGCTCTACGACATGAAGTCGGATCCGCATGAACTGCACAATGTCCTGCGGCATCCGGGGAACCGCGGCATCCTGCAAGATCTTCGCCGCCGGCTGTATGAAACGCTTCTGCGGGACGGCGACGGTTTGGTGCGCAACGACTGGATGAAGCGGCAGCTGCTGGAAGGTAGAAAAAAAATAAGATGCACGTTGGGTGGTCCGATCTTCCCTGATATGAGCCTCTCCCGGTGGCCGTTCGGCTAGGTACCCGTACGTACACACGGTTGGTTCGTTCGATACTGTGCTGCTTCCAACTATACATATTGAACTAATGAATCATACTTGTTACTAATTATTAATACATCGTCAACCCTAATATAAGGAAGCCTTGGCTATGGAGGTCCAAATGCTACACGGCAGGGTAGAAGCAGTACAGGGCAGGGTAGAGACAATAAATTAAAATGCGGTATCGGATGAACTGCATACATTTCGCAGGGAAACGAAAAGCAATTTCCGCCAGTTGGAAGGTCATATGCGCATGATCGATAATGACCTTGACGAAGCGGTAGAACGCGTTAAACAGTTGGAATCCACGTCAATAGGAGTCTCGGGTTCCCGAACAAGCTGCGGGGAATTAGACCCTCAGAGATTAAACTAACTGGCAGTTGTGCTTAATAGATACCTATAACGAGATAGGAGCAGTTGCACTTAGGCAATCTGCTCCTTATTTTAACTCTTACTTATAGGAATTGACTACTTTCCCGCTCTTTTTTGAGAAATCGGAACCTGCTGGGTAGCGATCTCCCACAATCTTGATCTTCGAGAGTTCCTTATTCAAAACATTTAGTTCCTTGGCAGACAGCTCAATGTCCACGGCGCCAAGATTTTCGTCCAAACGCTCCAATTTGCGCGCGCCGGAATCGGAGCAATCCATGGCTTTTGGCAAGCACCCAAGCGAGAACGATTTGAGCCGGTGATGCGTTTTTTTTCTTCTGCAATCTTCTTGATCAGTTCAACCAAAACATGATTGGTTTCGAGATTCACATGTAATTATAATAAGTTTTTTTGCTGATTGAGGAGCTTTCAGAAATAGCACACATGAGTGTTTCTTTCTTCATAGGCATTTTAAAGAGGTAACAGCTACCCATTACCCCTTTATGAAGCTATCTTATTTTTTGCCGCACCAGCTTCGTAACGCGTCCGTCCGAAATCCATTCCGCGACATAAACGTTTCTTTGCGAATCGACGCACACACCGTGAGGGGAGCTGAATTTATCCGGACGGAAGTAGTTCTTCGGCAGATTCGGCCAACCTTGCTGCTTGTAAGCCTGCTGATCCTCACCGAGATGCGTTATCAAGCGGTCTTGGCCGTCCAGAACTGTCACCCGGCTGTTCAGATCCGGAATATAGAGCTCCTCTCCGAAGAAGTAAAAGCTGCAGGGCAGATCCAGGTTATGATCCACAAACCTCTTATGTTCACCGTCCATGGTAAATACCTGGATTCGGTGGTTACGGCGGTCGGCTACATAAAGCTCCGGCTCCTCGCCGCGCAAATTGACCGAGATGCCGTGTGGCTCGATTATCCGCCCCGGCTCCGACCCTCTGCCGCCCCAGCTGCGGATGTAGGAGCTGCAGCATCGTATTGATGCACGTAATACTGTCCGTACCCGTCGGACACGTAAATGTCGCCGTTCGGCGCAACGCATACGTCAGTCGGCACATACCTGCGTTCGGCGTCATATAAATCCGCCCGGTCCGGAGCGCCGATGCGAAGCAGCACTTCTCCGGACAGTGTCGTCTTCACGACCATTGCACGCCTGGTGTCGGCGAAATACAAAACCTCTTGGCCATCCGGGCCCGTATGTAAATAAAAAACCGTGCGCTCCGCCTTCGAACTCGTCGCCCCAGGAGGTCAGGTATCGGCCTTCGCTGTCAAACACGACTACCGACGGGTTACCTGTGTGATGCACATAGACGCAGTCTTGCGAATCCACACATATTCCATGAGTATAACCATATTGCATACCTTCCGGCAGCTTGCCCCAGCCTCTTGCACCTCGTAGGAATGCGTAGCATTGCCGATAATTAGACGATCTGACATGAAATGCTGCCTCCTTAAAGCGATCTCACAATCTACTTCCCATTATAGTACTAACCTAATGCGGAGAATGTCGAAACGACTCGACCGAACAGAGAATTTTCAATGTTCTGTACGTTAGACCGTGTTTGCCGTCCCTGGACGCAGCCGCGTTTCCACGTTAAAATCCCCAATTCCGTTGCTTGAACTCCGTTGGAGTCTGACCGGTCAGCGCTTTGAAATTACGGCAAAAAAATAATGCACGCTCGAGTAGCCGAGCTTCAATGCCACCGCTTCGACGGATTTCTCCTGCAGCAACATTTGCTTTGCCTGCTTGATCCGTTCGAGCACAAGATAATGCTTTGGCGTGTAGCCCGTCGCTTCCCGGAACAGCTCGGCGAAATATGTCGGATGATAGCCTGCCAGCGCAGCGAGTTTGGGGATCGTCCAAGCATGCGCGGGTTGATTCCGTATGGCCTCGACCGCCGCCGCGATCTTGCCCCGTTCGTTGGCTGCACGAAACCGTTTGTCCAGCTGGAACCGGATAAGCGTGCCTAACAGCTGAAGTAAATAACCCCGCATGACAATCCCATGCCCGGGCGCCTGATGCAAAAATTCCTGGGCCAAACGAACAAAATGCCCTTCAAGCCCCTTGACGTCATAAAAATGCCAAAGCTGCACATCATGTGCTCCTTCGGCCTGAACCGTATACGTCGAAGAGGGAAGGGCAAGATCGGCTTCAGAACAACTTTCGATACGGGGAATCGGAGACACGGGTTCCGTCGATCCGGAGTCCCAACTGAAATGAACGCTCGATAAAGTAAGCGGTTTCACCGTAAACGCAGCCAAACGATGCACCGTAAGCGGGCCATAAAAAAATGCAATTCCCTGGAGCCAGCTGCAGCTTTTGTCCCGAATATTCGAACGTGGCGCCGCCTTCCACAATATACACAAGTTGATAATCGGGGATTGTTCTCGGACCCCATACATAGCCTGCCGGTGCTGTAATGTAATTGGCAAAATTCACTGTCGGCCGAATGGATCCCAAATCGCCTACACTCAGGTTTGGAACTTGGAGAGTTCTCAACCAGCTCATCCTCCTTGCCATTGCTCATCCTATTGTTTCATATAATCCGGGAAAAGTGCAATATTTACTTGAAAAAAACTCTAACGACCTGATGCATGAAGTGCTGCTATCATAAAAAAATGAAAGAAAAAAAACGCGAGGAGGAATGTACATGCTGACTGCAGAGCAAATATCACAGTTTGACCAGGACGGATTTCTTAAAGGAGAGGTAGTTCTATCGGAAGAGGAAGTCGAAATATTGCGCGAAGAGCTTAACTTGGTCATGGAAGGCCAATCTGTAAAGAAACCGGTCCTCAATCGTAATATGCTCGATAATTCGCATTACGGTATGACCATCACCAAAAAAAGAAACCGTCGTCCAGATCGTCAACATTTGGATGGCGAGTGAAGCGTACCTGGAGCATGCGAAGAACAAGACGATCTGCGAGGAGGTGTCGCAGCTGTGCCGTACGGATACTCTGCGGATTTGGCACGACCAGATTCAATACAAACCCCCGGTCACGGGAGGCCCGACGTACTGGCATCAGGACCACCCGCTGTGGCCGGTCATCCAGCCGGCGGACCTCGTCAGTGCATGGGTTGCCCTCGACGATGCGACAATAGAGAATGGATGCATGTGGATGGTGCCCGGAAGCCACAAGTGGGGCAACCACCAGAAATATTTGACTCAATCCGACGACTTCATGCCGATCCACAAACAGCCCGAGCTGCTGCCACCGGAGGCAAACGTCAAAGCCGTTCCATTCGAGATCCACAAGGGTCAAGTCGGCTATCATCATTCTCTCACCTGGCACGGCAGTCCGACCAACCGTTCTGATCGCAAGCGCCGCGCTATCGCCGTCCATTATATGCCCGGACACACGGTTTACGCGCCAACCGGCAACCATCCGATGGAGAAGCATATCTGCGTCAAGCCCGGAGAAGCCATGTCAGGAGACACTTTCCCGGTTGTTTACCAGAAATTAGTGCAACAAATCTGACCTTCATTGCTTGGTCCTGCGGATATAAACAACACGCCTGCGGCTGCGCAGACGTGTTGTATTTTTTTTGTTTACGGCCTTTCAAAGAAAGTGACCAGCACACCGCTGGGATCAATGATTGAAAATTCGTGTAAACCGTACTCCTTGAATTCCAGCCTCCCATTTGGATGCATATATTCCTTATCTTTGAGCTCGTCATATAACTCCGCAATATGGTTCGTTTGAACACGGATAACGGTCCAATCGGCCAGATGCCGGTCACTCGTCTTATAAAGGTGGAATTCAATCCCATCCCGGCCCAATCCGGTGTAACCGGATTCCTCATCTTGAAATAGCTTGCTAAATCCCAGTTCCCGTTCGTAGAAATCAATAACTTCTTGCATTCTGATAGCAGGCACAAGCGGAATGATGTTACCGAAAGAAATAATATTGCTCATTATTGATCCACCCTTTACGAAGCAATTTTTTTTAACGCTGGCAGCTCACATTTTTTACCTTGCTTCAATTGACGGGTAACACGGCCAACACCGATTCCTGGTTGCGATATTCTTGAGGTGTCACTCCCACTAGTTGCTTAAACGCCCGGTAAAACGGTGTCATACTTTGAAAACCGCAATACAGGCAAATATCAACCACGGACAGATTGGTGCAAACCAGCATACGTTTGGCTTCACTCACCCTGATCTTTGTCAAATATTCCTTGAATCCTTCGCCGGTTGTTTCTTTAAACAGGTGACGTGTCCGCGACAGGCTCAAATTAATAACATTTGCAACCTCTTCAAGCGTGAGAGGCTCCCTGAAATTTTCCTTTACATAGTGTAACGCAGGTTGAAGCTTGTAGGAAAGGACACAATCTTGTCTTATTTCCTTGCAGCTTGTCCCATGTCTGTAATGACGTTGGAGCAGTGAACAAATCTTTAGAAGGGAGCTTCTTATAATGACTTTATAGGCCTCGATTTGTTCCCGATCTTCCGTTTGAATTTCCTGAATAAGCATGCTGATTTTTTTGTGCTGTGGGCAGATATCCCGGGATTTGGTTATCGAAACGTTTTGGATGATACGCAAAAGGTTGCAGAACTTCTGTTTCATGTTTCATATGAGCCGGGTCAAAAAATGAGAAACAAAAAAACCTGCACGGGTCGTCAGCATCTGCTTGAGCGATATGTCGTTCCATGTTATTGACAATAAAGACATCCCCCGGCATCACCTTATAGCATTTGTCACTAAAATAAAACAAACCTCTACCGGAAATGCAATAAGCCACTTCCAGGCAGAGTGCCAGTGAAAGGGCCGAAGGTAAATGCTGGGCGTCCATTCGGTGACGAGAATGCGCAGATCATTGGTAAACTCAAATTTGTGCCTCATACTTAACACTCCTTGTTTACATTTGTATTCTCAGAATTTCACATTATTTTTTTCAGTACAATAGCCCCTTTTAGAAATTATAGAGTGGAAAATAGCAAGAAAGATTTAAATGGCAGGTGATACAATAACTGTAATTTGTAAGCGCTATTTTGTAAAGGAGTGATGTTAAAAAATCCCTATATTTTTACATTTTTTTTGTAAGGGATGACAGGGAATGAGTGTGCAGCAGCGGGAATTTAGAACTACAATCCATTGTTAAGAGGTCATTAATTGAAAGCGCTTTAAAAAAAACAAACCATATAGCTAAAAGCGAGGGAAACTCAATATGGCAATTAAGAAATCAGTCGGCATCATTTTAAGTTTAGCATTATCGTTCAGTGCCATTCTCGTCGGCTGTCAAGAAAACAAACCAGCTTCACAAAATAAGCCGGCCTCTAAAGAAGATGCGGCAAATGCCAGCGGCGACCAAGGAAAAGTATTGCGCATGAGCGGTTCATGGAGGAAGCCGCCGGAATACCAGGGTAATTCCTTTGCCGCAGGAGGAGTGGGCGCAGCCTACGATTATGTATTTGAAGGATTATTCCGTAATGTTCGTTCAACGGATAAAGTGTTCCCGCGGTTAGCTTCATCCATTGAACATAAGCCAGACCAGACAGTAGTAAAGATGAGGTCGGGAGTTAAATGGCATGACGGCAAGCCGCTTACAAGCAAAGACATATGGGCTTACTATATGCTGGACAACGGAACCGCAATCATGAAATATTTGACCGGCATAGAAACTCCGGATGAGACTACAGTCGTATTTAAATGGCAGCAGCCGGCGCCTTTTGACGATATGAAGACCATGCTGATCGCAGAAGCCAGGCAGGCAAGGATCCCCTATGAAAAGAACAAAAAAATTTGTCGACAAGGCAGTTGAACTTTTAAAAGAGGCTCAACCTGCGGCAGAAGGCAGAAGAAAGGTCCGTTTGGGAAGTTCACCGATCCGATTAAAGAAAGGCTGGACCAGAACTGGAACGATTTCAGAGCTTCCGGTCCTGCTCTGCCGTTCGGAACTGGACCTTACACCGTGGAAACGGTGACAGCCTCCGATATGGTGCTGAAAAAAAACCAGGATTACTGGGACGCCAATAACGTTAGATGGGAAAAAAACTCACTTTTAAAATGACACCGGATCCCGGAGTCGGCTATGCGATGCTGAAATCGGGGCAGATGGACATCTTTGACGGAACGCCTCCGAAAGATATTTTGGAATCAATCCTGGGTGCAAATAAAAAATCTGGTGCACTACCGAATGTTTGACCCCGCGACGATCGGCATGCTGTTTAATATTTCCCACAAACCTTTCGATAACGTCAAGTCAGACAAGCGGTTACATTTGCTCTTGACCGGAAGAATATCCGTGAAGTCGGCAACTATTACGGCCAGGAGGCCGAAGTTGGCATGACAGGAATGCCGCAATCCGAACTTAATAAATGGGTCGAGCCGGATATTCTCAAAAAAAGATGACTAAATACACCTACGATACCAAAAAAAAGGCTGAAGATTTGCTGAAGGAGCTGGATGGACCAAAGGCTCGGATGGCAACTGGAAGGACAAGGACGGCAAGACGCCTAATTTTGTAATCGGAGTGAACGGTACGGACCTGCCGAAGGTGAACTCCGGCCAGGTGGCGGCGGAGCAGCTGACAAAGTTCGGTCTTCCGACAAAACTGATGGCGGTTGACGGAACAGTTTACGGAGATAACGCCAAAAAAAGAGGACAGTCCATATGACATGAGCATGGATTGGGTTGACGTCGCATGGGGTTATGCTTTCCCGTGGGGCTCCATCAACAACTTCTACAATGGCGACATCGGCAGAATGACGCACCTGCCAAGAGTGAAAGAAACCGATAGAATCAATTTGCACCTTGCGGGACCGGACGGCAAGCAGTTCGATATATGGCAATCCATTTATACGCTTCCTTATCTAAAAAACCGACAAGGAACGCAAAGATATGATCTCGGCTTTGGCATGGATAACCAACGAGAATGCATACGGTGTAGGCTTTTTTTCCAAAATGCCACAGGCACCTGGATCAACATGAAGACCGTGACCAATTTGCCGATGGCCAGTCAGATCGACAAGTATAAACGCGACATCCCTGTACCGACATCCCCGGAAGATATCGAATACGTGGCTGAAACCAACATTGGATTCGCCGGTACCACCGTGCTGGTCGAACCTAACAAGCTGGCTCCAAAAGATAAATAAAAAAATTATGTCCTATCCGGAGGCAGGGGTTCCATTTAGAATGGAACCGCTGCTTCACCATTCTGATCGACAGAGGGGATATTATGACACTGAAAGTAGTCTTAAAGAGGCTGGGGATGGCGCTTTTTTACCATTTTCTTTGTGACCGTTCTCACTTTTGTTCTGCTGCGGTTGACTCCGGGAAATGCAATAGACCAATGGGCCCGCGAATACGCGCAGCAGTACAACACTACCCTGGATGAAGCTTACAGAGCCGTGGCATCGATGATTAATTACAATCCTAACGAACCGATCCATCAGCAATTAGCCCGATATCTCGGAGGTCTTCTCCGCGGAGATCTCGGAGTCTCTATGATCAATAAGAAGGTATCCATCTCTTCGGTCATTTTGGCTGCGGTGCCGTGGACCATTTTTTGTTGCCAGCATATCGCTCGTGATCAGCTTTATCATCGGTGTTTTCCTGGGAGTTCGGATGGCATGGAAACGTTCCTCAGTGTTGGAGCCTGTCATCTCTTTCTACAGCGTCATAACGTCCGCAATTCCCGATTTTATTATCGGCATTATTTTGCTTGTCATTTTCGCTTTCGGATTGAACTGGTTTCCATTCACTGGCGCTTATGATCCTGACGTCGTTCCCGGGTTCAATTTCGACTTTATTGTCAACGTGTTTTACCATGCCGCACTGCCGATTCTCACCTTTGTCATTACCCATATCGGCTATTGGGCTTTGATGATGAAAGGCAGCGCAGTCAGCGTATTGGGCGAAGATTATATTACCGCAGCAAAAGCAAGAGGTGTAGCTGAGTCCAGGATCATGAATCAATATGTGAGAAAAAAATGCGATCCTCCCGTTGATTACCTCGTTTGCGGTGGCGTTTGGAGGGATACTGGCAGGAGCGGCGCTGATCGAAACGATCTATCAGTATCCGGGAATCGGTTATTTTTTTTAGGGGAAGCGACGAAAAAAAAGAGATTACACCGAAATGCAGGGTATTTTGCTGTTCTTAAGTGTCGCTATGGTTCTTGCCAATCTGATAGCAGATTTGGTTTATTCCAAACTGGATCCTAGAATCAAAATAGAGGAGTGATGGGAATGCAGGAAATTGCCGATTTTTTTTAGAGTCATTAGCAAAAAATAAACGATCTTTGGCAGGTCTCATCATTCTCATTTTTTTTGCATTGATGGCGGCCGTGGGGCCACTGCTTTTTTTAAACTCGATATGACTGTAAGCTTCGAAGACCGCTATCAAGCCCCATCGTTCAAGCATTGGCTGGGAACCGACTATGGCGGTCGAGATACTTTTGTGCAGTTGGTTTACGGCTCCAGGGAAGTACTGATTGTAGCCGCTCTCGCCGCAGCCATCACGATCTTGGTGGGAGCTGTACTAGGAATTATGTCCGGTTTGATTGGCGGCAAAACCGATGCCGGCATTATGTTCGTCACCAATTTATTTCTTACCATACCGCATCTGCCGATCTATATTATTCTGGCGGCCATTTTCCAGATCCGCAGCCCTGTTGTCTTTGCTCTTATTCTTGCTTTATTCAGCTGGCCGTCTCTGACCCGTGCGGTTCGTTCCCAAGTGATTTCCCTTAAAGAACGGGAATTTATTGTCATCTGCCGTGTGATGGGCTTAAGCAATTGGCATATCATTTTTTAAAGAATTGATGCCAAACATCACTTCCTACCTGGCGATCAATTTTGTGATGAGTATGCGCGGGGCCATCGGTGCAAGCGTCGGAATCATGCTGCTCGGACTCGTCCCTTACTCGCCTACAAACTGGGGCAGATGCTTAATATGGCCATTTCGCAGACGGGCGGCATTTTTTTAACCCGCTTGGTTACATTTATATTGCAGCTCCGATTATTTGCCTCACGTTAATTCAACTGGGCAGCATTTTTTTTTGCCAATGGGCTTGATGAAGCATTGAATCCTAGGTTAAGAGGATAGGGGAGAAAAATCCAATGAGTGAGAACCTGATAGAAATCAGAGATTTAACAATAGAGTTTCGATTGCGAAATGGGGTCATCCGTGCCGTCGACAATGTTTCTTTTGATATACCGAAGGGGAAAATCAGCGCATTGGTGGGAGAAAGCGGAAGCGGAAAATCCACGATGGCATCGGCTATTCTGAATATTGTATCTTCACCGGGCGTCATCACGAAAGGAAGCATCATGTTAAACGGGCAGGATATATTGAAATTTAACAAGAACAGTTTGCAAAATTACCGTTGGTCCGATGTTTCCATGGTGTTTCAAGCCGCACAGAATGCCTTGAACCCGGTTATGCGGGTTGGGGAACAGATCATCGAAACCGTGCTATCCCATAAAAGGATGGCAAAGGAAGATATACTGAAAAAGGCGGCACAGCTGCTGGATTACGTTCGGTTGGATGCGGAAAGGGTACTTGGCGCTTACCCCCACGAGCTGAGCGGCGGTATGAAGCAGCGGGTAATGATTGCATTCAGCTTGCTGCTGGACCCTAAATTGGTGATTTTGGATGAACCTACAACTGCGCTTGATGTCATAACCCAGGATTACATTTTTTTGATATTCTGCTAAAAATCCATAAGGAAATGGGAATTACTATGCTGCTTAATTCACACGATATTGCGGTTGTTGCCAGGGTGGCGGACCGGGTGGGTGTGATGTATGCGGGCAAAATTGTGGAAGTAAGCGATGTGTACGACATTTTCGAAGACTCCAAGCATCCTTATTCGACAGGGCTGATCCAAGCGGCTCCGTCACTGCTGAGCGATCCTGAAAATACAAGGTCCATCGGCGGATCGCCGCCGAACCTTTTAAAGCTGCCGTCAGGGTGTGCTTTTCACCCAAGGTGCGAATATGCTATGGATATTTGCAAAATTGCGGTTCCCGGTGCTGTGAATGTAGGAGAGGGCCATATTGCGGCGTGCCATCTTCATGATGCAAATCTGAGAAAGGAAGTGAAAATGGCATGAGAGGTTTATTAACACTGAAAGATATGAGTATGGTCTTTGAACAAAATGCCGGGTTGTTTGGCCGCACATTGAAAATCCCCGCTTTGAAAAAACATCAATCTGGATTTTAATCCCGGGGAAATCGTGGCACTTGTAGGGGAAAGCGGCTGCGGTAAAACTACGCTTGGCAAAGTGATCACAGGGCTTCATAAACCGACACAGGGTGAAATTCTATACAACGGAAAAAAATATATGGAAGATGAATAAATCGGAATTCGAGGAATACCGCCGCAGCGTGCAGCTTGTGCAGCAGGATTCTTACGCGGCCCTCAATCCGGCAAGAACGATATATCAGTCGTTATCGGCTCCCATCCTGGAGAAAAAAGCTGGTGAAAAAAACAGGAAGGAAGCACACGATCGTGTCTGCGAGCTTCTGACAACAGTGCAGCTAACTCCGCCGGAGCAGTATTTGGAGAAATATCCGCACCAATTGAGCGGCGGTCAGAGGCAGAGAGTGCTTATGGCGCGGGCTATCTCATTAAACCCGAAGCTGATCGTAGCCGATGAACCGATCTCGATGATCGACGTTTCATTAAGAATGTCGATATTAAAACTAATGTCCTCATTAAATAAAAGACTCGGCATTGCTTTCGTATATATTACTCATGATTTGGCGACAGCGCGTCTTATAGCGCGAAACGGAAGGCTGGCAGTAATGTATCTGGGCAAAATCGTGGAACAGGGAAATATGGCCGAGGTGCTTTCCAATCCGCGTCACCCTTATTTGCAGGCATTATTGACCGCGGTGCCGATACCTGATGTCAGGATCGCCAAAGCGAAACGGGAGTTGCCGTTAAAAAAAAGCCTGGAGATGCCCAGCATAACCAATCCGCCAGCCGGTTGTGCATTTCATCCAAGATGTCCCTATGGCGACGAGACTTGCGAATCAAAGGAACCGGCTCTTGAAAGCCAGCAAAACCGGTTGATTGCGTGCCATAAAGTCGGGAAGGTGCCGTTATGGAAAATCGCTTCCGTAAAATAATTACCAGAATCACGCTGCGGATCTCATTCTTTTTTTATCCTGCTGTGCGGGTTGTTGCTTTTGTTGGTAAATCGTGGTTCTGCAGAATTTGTGGTGCTCGTACTTTCGTTAGCTGTAAACATTCTTCTTATCTGTTCTATTTTGATATGGTCATGGCTGCTGAAAAAAAATGCGCAAAATCTCTTAGTTTAACCGAAACATCCAGCGAGGTGGTCTCGTATTACGTGAAGCACCCGAAACGTTGACGTTCCGTTGTGGAGTTGGTATCTTTAGGAGTAGACATCGAATAATTTTCGGAGACGCCGTATTTGACGCCAGGGGGAGATTGCAATGGCCATCAGGCTGCGGGGGCATCATTTATTATGTCTGTTAGGTTACAGGGGAATGGGGTATTCCGAGCAATTCACGGCGAATATGACCGAGGTATACAACACGCTTCGACAAAATCCGGATACATACATCAAGCTAGTGGAAGGTCCGGACGAAATTTGCTCACATTATCCCAAGGACAAGTCGGGGCACTGCGAAGAAGACACTGTAAATACAAGGGATCTGGCTATTTTAAAAAAGGCTCGGGCTTCGTGCAGGGATGATTCTGAAGTGGGCAGACATTGAAGTCGGAATCTCCAACTTAGTGCATCCGGAAGATATCCGGTTGTTTTGCAGTTCGTGCCCATGGAGGCCGTATGGCGTTTGTGAAGAGGGTGTGGCTAATCTGCGTCAAGGAAAAGGACTTGTTCCATAACAGTTGGTATCGTTAGTTGACGATCAGCATCATAGAAAATCAACAGGAAATAGAGTGATGGATATGTCTGTTTGGCTATTAATTATCGGGATTCATTTAGCTGCGATTGTTTTCGGAGGCTCTATCTGGATTTTTTTACAAAAAACAACAAAGATTTATTGTAAGCTTTAATAATCGGAAAACCGTTGCCTGGGATGATGGGCACGGTTTTTTTCCTTTTTTTTATAGCGAGCGCAGGTGGAAAAAAACGGTCAGGTACAGATCATGCTGACGATCGCATTTTGAAGCTGGCCCATCCTGGGAGAAGTTGACGTGCCAATAGAACCTGCAGCGACCAGTATCAGAAACTCCTGCCGCACTATACTCGGAGATTCTGTCCGGAGATGTTACAGGCTCTTCTTAGCGCCAGCTTATGTTGCGAGCAGAAAGTTCCTGCCACTGAAGGGAGCGCAATGCCCTCTGATTGCCTACAAAAAAAGCCGTCAGAGAATAACACCCTGACGGTTCTTGTAGGTTTTTTTAATTTCGTTTTTTAATTTTCGTTTTCACCATACTGATTTTCGGATTCCGAATGCTGAGCTGGCTTATGGTGAGTGTAGTGACTGCTTTTATGTTTTTTTTCACATGTGCGGCGGCCGCCTTATGAGGTGCTGCAGCAGGTTGTGGCTGGGAGGCATTACTTTGTGGCTGGGAAGCATCCTGTTGGGGTTGTGCAGCAGCAGGCGCAGCTTTTGCAGCAGCAGGTTGAGGCGCCGCGGCAGCTTGTCCATTATTGGAAATTACACGGCGTGCGGTTACGAATGTCTTATCCCAAGTGCTTCCTGCAAAATTGGAGATGGTAACGCCGATACCGACTCTATAGGTGTGCAGTAATTTCCCGCCGCCCATATAAATGGATACGTGATTGATGACTCCGTCCCGGTTCGTGTCCGAGAAAACCAAATCGCCGGGCTGAAGCTGGTCTTTAGATACCGCTACGCCAACAGCGGATTGCTGTCTCGACGAACGAGGAAGATTGATGCCGTTTTGTTTAAACACATACTGAGTAAACGAGGAACAGTCAAAAGCGTCTGTTCTTCCAGATTTTGCTCCAAATTGATAAGGAACTCCTAAAAAATTGTTTTCCTGTGGCAATAACATTATCCGCAACGGATGTGCTGGACACGGCGGCTGCATGGGCCGATGGTGGAGTTACCAGCATACTTCCGGAAAAAAGCAACCGAGAGGCTGAGACTTAATCCCACTAATGTTTTACCGATGCGGTTTTTTCTTCGTGTTGTTCATAACTTCCTCCTCTGGGGTTAGTATTAAGTTAGCGACATAGCTCACTATATCACACCTGAAACATCCACGAATTACCAAGCTGCGAACAAACCCAGTCCCAATCTGACCTAAAGCAAGGTTATTAGAAAAAACATGAGAAATCCTTAAAAAAAACTCTGTTGACAAAGAAATCCACTTTTAGCTTAAAAAAAGGCGTTTTCAGCGCCGGCAGCGGGCGTAGAATCTTCTTTTTTTTGAGTTACACTGTTTATTGAATGGTTTGCAGACTGCTGCTGAATTTTTTTTAAATCCACACGTTTATGAGCAGACAAGATGGTTAAATATACTTCAAAAGATGCCTGTCTAAAATGACGCGAATAGAATGGGGGAAGTAACGATTTTGGACGTTTGGTTTAAAGCTCCTTTGACGGTCGCGTTGCTTTCTATGCTGGTCGCCCAGATGGTAAAAGTTCCGATACATTTTTTTTCCTTCATAAACAAATTCATTTCAAATTGGCCGTCTCGACCGGAGGGATGCCCAGTTCACATTCCGCAATGGTATCGGCGCTGGCTTTTTTTCTATCGGATTACGGCGTGGGTTTGCGGACGATCTTTTTTTGCAGTTGCCTCTATCCTTGCTCTTATAGTGATGTATGATGCGATGGGCATAAGGAGGCACGCCGGCAGGCACGCTGTTACTCTTAATCGCCTTTTGAACGAGAAGTTAATCGGACAACCTTCGAGCGATAAGAAAACCGAATTAAAGCAGCAGTTAAAAGAAATGCTCGGGCATGAGCCTAAAGAAGTCATTTGGGGAGCAGTAACGGGAATTATTGTAGCATTGATCGTCGGACTGATATGAAAACCGGACGAAAGCCAGTTGAATGCTTCTTATTAGAATTCAAATTACCTGAAGTACATAGAAAAAAAATTCGAACGCAAAAAAAGCACCCTGCTCTGAGAGGTCCCAGGACCGCAGCGGGTGCTTAACATATTCAAAGATACATTTACAACACCGCTTATCGCCGCAAACTTTGTGGTCACTGTCCCTTAAACGATTCCGCCATCCGGCTCGTAATAATCAATCATTATTTTCATCCGGGCTGGTTGAGGGTACATTGGCTATATTGGACAGCCGTTCTGCGGTTCGGTACGCTTGATCTTTGGATTCGGGCATGGGGCTCTAGCCTTTCTGCTTTATGTGTTCATTGGTTTAACATCCCCATTTAGCGTATATTCATTCCGGCGGCTTCCACGCATCATACAGCATTTTGGGTTCGGTTCGGCCATCTGGTATCATTAAGTCGGAGGTATGCCGATTATGGACTATTATACGACAGCAGAGTGGAATGAAGCCCTGTGGCTCAAAGCAGAACAAGTGTATCACCAGTCATTTCCGGAAAAAAGGCAGAAAAAAATCGCGCTATCATACGAGGCATGTTTGAAAAGGGAATGTGCTCCCTGCATACCGCGGCCGAAAGGTCGGAAGTTATCGCCATGGCTCTGTCGGCCGTAAATCATGAAGATAAGGTGCTGGTCATCGACTATCTCGCTGTAGGGGAAGAATTCCGTGGAATGGGCACCGGACGCTTGTTTATGGACTACATAAAGACCTGGGCGGAAACAGCAGCCCGCTGTAAGGGGATAGTCATAGAGGTCGAAGCCGATCCCTCATCGGACAATATCCGCAGGATCCGTTTTTTGGGAACAATGCGGATTCCAGCTCACCGATTATGTACATCATTACATATGGGTTCCCGAGCCATACACGGCAATGTACATGAGTCTCCATCCCGACTGGCCCGTTACGGACGATGGTGAAATCCTGTTTCGCTACATCACTCGTTTTCACGCTAAAGCCTACCGCGGTCATACAAGAGCCTAAAAGTTCTCAAGAATATGGAATTAGACTGATGGTATACGTTCACACTTCAGAAAATGGGCGGATGGGCGCGTTTCACGACGGCTGCAATCCACGTAAAAAAGTGGAGAGAAATAAGCATGTACGTAATATCACCTATTAAGGGAGGAAAACCGAATGATGTCTACGGCTGAAATGGCTCGTATAAAATCCCGTCTCCCTGAGTGGGTTGAAACAAGCCGGCAGCTGGCTGCTCAGGGGCAAGTTGCGACATATATACCGAGTTGGCCAAATCTCCGAAGGAAGCTTTAGGCATTCACATTATGGATGCGAACGGGGAATCGATCTCGGCGGGCGACTGTGAGCTAACATTTACAATGCAGAGCATTTCAAAAGTGTTCACCTTGATTTTGGCGCTCATGGACCGCGGTGAAGAAGCTGTATTCTCCAAAGTGGGGATGGAGCCACCGGTGATAATTTTAACTCGATGCTGAAGCTGGAATTAGTACAGCCCGGCATTCCTTTCAATCCGCTGATTAATGCAGGGGCCATTGCCGTTTCCTCTTTAATCGGCGGTGACGGGCCTGAAGAAAAGTCCTCGCGGATACTGGATTTCTTCCGTGAGCTGGCAAGCAACCTCACTCTGGACTATAACCTTGAAGTATGCCGGTCAGAATCGGAAACCGGGAATCTCAACCGCTCGCTAGCTTACTACCTTAAGGAAAACGGCGTTTTGATGGAGAACGTGGAAGATGTGCTTGACGTATATTTCCATCATTGTGCCGTGGAAGTCAACTGCGCCGATGTGGCCCGGATGGCATTGATACTCGCGATGGACGGGACAGATCCTCTAACAGGAAATGCGTTAATTCCCCGCCGTTACGTCCAGATCGCCAAAACCTTCATGACGACTTGCGGCATGTACAACGCATCGGGGGAGTTTGCTATCAGCGTTGGACTGCCGGCCAAAAGCGGAGTCTCAGGCGGAATTCTGACCATGGTGCCCGCCGGTACGGCATAGGGGTGGTCGGCCCGGCCTTAAATAAGAAAGGCAACAGCGTAGCGGGAGTCCATCTGCTGGAGAGATTGTCCAATGAATTCGATTGGAGCTTGTTTTAAACAACTTGAAAAAAGTTCTACAGGAGCGTTTGTAATTACCGATAAATCGAGTAAAAGGTGTTTATGGCGGAAAACCATTGTATGTTTTACAATGCAGCCCGTTATTTGACCGTCAATTGCCTTCGTTCACTTGCACGAAATACAACGGGCTAACCATAACTAACCTCATAATCATAACTAAACTCAGCAAATCTCAAGTTTATTGCATAAAGAGAGACCGTCTGAGCAAACGGCCCCGACAGTCAAACACCTTCTAAATGTTCAGGCTTTTCATCGATGTTTCAGGATAACGGGTTCCTGCTGCGACTCCTTTAGGTGCCGCTTCATTGATGCGTTCCAAATCTTCGGCGGTGAGTTCAACCTGTACCGCTTGAATATTTTCTTCCAGATACTTCTTTCTTTTTTGTCCCCGGGATCGGCACAATATCCTCTCCTTGGGCCAGCAGCCAGGCTAATGCCAGTTGGGAAGGTTTACAGCCTTTTGAAGCCGCAATTTCCTTAATACGGCTGACGAGGTCAAGATTTTTTTTGGAAATTCTCTCCTTGAAACCTCGGAGAGTACCGGCGATAATCATCTTCTTCCAAATCTTCGAACCGCTGGATCTGACCGGTCAAGAAGCCTCTTCCCAGTGGACTGTACGCCACAAAACCGATTCCCAGCTCCCGGCAGGCAGGAAGTACTTCATCCTCCACATCCCGGCTCCAAAGAGAGTACTCCGTTTGCAGTACAGCAACCGGATGGATGGCAAAGGCTCGACGAAGGGTGCCGGCGGCAGCTTCGGACATGCCGATGTAGCGGATTTTACCTTCGCGGACGAGATCCCCCATAGCTCCGATCGTTTCTTCAATAGGAGTGTGAGGATCGACTCGATGCTGATAGTACAAATCAATATGATCAACGCCTAATCGTTGAAGACTGGCCTCGCAAGCGGATCTGACATACTCAGGCGCCCGTTGACGCCAAGAAACGTTCCATCTTCCCCTCGCACGTTTCCGAATTTGGTAGCCAGAACGACTTCATGGCGGCGTCCTTTGATGGCCCGTCCGACCAGTTCTTCATTCTTCCCCAGACCATACATATCCGCCGTATCCAAAAAAATTCACTCCCAATTCCAAGGCAAGTTGAATGGTTTGTATGGCTTCTTCTTCATTGCGTCCACCATAGAAATCCGACATCCCCATACAGCCAAGTCCGAGTGCGGACACCTCAAGCCCGCTTTTTTTCCCAATATCCTTTTTTTTCAATGTAATTCCCTCCTCTGGATAGATTTTACTACCTCAATTACCTATTCAACCATAGAATAAGCAGATATGGCAAATCAAGGCAGCGTGTGGGAAAGGAATCCGTATTAAGTACGCGGAATCACAAACTAGTTTATGGGTTCTATCTTGAATATGGTAAAATGTACAACAGGTAAAAAAAGAGCCATCCGGCGTTTTTAAAAAAAATCCAGTGGGTTTACATGGGAGGAGTTTATAAATGACACGGTTGATCGATCAATACATACGTAACGACGAAGAAAAAAGCTCGCGCCGATCAGGTTGAGGCGTTGGCAAGACGGTTTGCCGAAAGAGCCGATGGGCACGACCGGGAAGGATCCTTTCCGTTCGACAATTTTGCAGACCTGCGCGAGGCCGGTTATTTGAAGCTTACTGTACCAAAGGAGTTCGGCGGCGAAGAGATCTCGCTTTACGAGATGGTTGCGCTGCAGGAGCGCCTTGCGTACGGCGACGGCTCAACCGCTCTGGCTGTAGGCTGGCACCTCGGTCAAGTGCTTCATCTGAGATCATCGGGAAAATGGCCGGACACCTTGTTCCGCGACCTGTGCCGCGACATCGTGACAGACGGGGCCATGATCAATACATTCGCCAGCGAACAGTCGTCAGGGAGCCCGAGCCGAGGCGGCAGGCCCGAAACGTCGGCGCTGAAGACCGAAGACGGCTGGCTGATCACGGGCCGAAAGACGTTCAGCACACTATCCCCGATACTGGACCGTTTCGTTGTGTCGGCCTTTATCAGTGAGGAAGATCGCGCGGATGAGTTCCTTGTGCAAAAGACAGACCGCACGACCATTGTGGAAACATGGGACACGCTCGGGATGCGCGCCACCGGAAGCCACGATGTTATTCTTGATCGGGCTTGGGTTCCGGAGGCAGCTCGAATTTCGGGCAGCCGCCCGGCGGGCAAAGATGACGGCGCCGGATGGCTGCTTCACATCCCGGCCTGTTATATGGGGATCGCTTTCGCTGCGCGCGATTTCTCCTTGAACTTTGCCCAAACTTACCGTCCTAACAGTCTGTCAGGGCCGATAGCTGAGCTCCCCAGCGTCCAACAGTCGATCGGACAGATGGAAGCCGAGCTACGGTCGGCACGCTGTGTGTTATATTCGGCGGCGGAGCGCTGGGACCAGCAGGCAGAAAACCGGGCAGGCTTGAAGCCTGAGCTGGGATTGGCCAAATATGTGGCGACAAATGCAGCCATCAGGATAGTGGATATTGCGATGCGTATCGTAGGCGGCGCCAGTCTGTCCAAGAAGCTGCCGCTGGAACGCTATTACCGCGATGTGCGGGCCGGCCTGCACAACCCACCGATGGACAATACCGTAATCCAAATGTTAGCGGGCGATGCTTTGAGCGAACAGCGATGACAGTTTACTACTAATATAAGAGCCGTGCAGCGTATGTTGCATGGCTCTTGTGAAAGGGCAAAATTAAATAAACCCCGCCCACTCTACATGATTTTCATCCTCATTATTATCTTCTTCCTGCTGGATGTCACTGGTTTCTACAGTGTCGACTGCATCTTTCTCGTCATGGTTCACAAGAATTCCTCCTTCACTTTATCAAGCATATTGTTTACCGGCCAGAGACATTTTATTAATGACTCGATGTTGCGGCCTTATGAAGGACAAACCCGACATGCAGCGCCGCAACGCGAACCGGGAGACTGTGCGTTGGAAAAGGTATTTGCCCCTGAAGGTGACCCCTGACGTTTACGCAATTTCAAGCACAGTGGAAAAAAATAAACCACTTGCCAAGGTGCGCATAACGTGATAAATTATATATCCGACTGTAAGTGAGTCAAACCGCAGCAACGTTGTATCAAGCGCCGGATGATTTTAAAGATTGGGTGCGCCACAGAAATCGGGCAGGTCCCAGCAATCAATTATGCCGTCGTAGCTCAGAGGCAGAGCAACGCACTCGTAATGCGTAGGTCGGAGGTTCAACTCCTCTCGACGGCACCATCTCGGAGGCTTAGCGAAGCGGCCAAACGCAGCAGACTGTAAATCTGTTCTCTGACGAGTTCGGTGGTTCGAATCCATCAGCCTCCATAAAACAATGAAGACCATGCCGCTGCAGGCTTGGCGATTGTTCAATTATAATTAAAACGACCCTGGTCCAGACTGGCATTACAGTTCAAGGACTGGGGTTTTTTGCTTTTATATATCGTAACCATCGCTGATTCTGTCTTTCGGGGGATCGTTATTCAGCAGCTTTGAATCGTCTGCTCGAAACCCGACGCGTTCATGTTCATTTTTTATCCTCATACATAGTTTCGGGATTGCGGTCTGTTTCTTTTTTCTACTTTATCGTTAGGCATCAATGCTGCCTCCTTTCAGAGGTATTGTTTCCTGGCCCAAAATAATTATTATTGTATATGAATCCACTATTGATTAGGCAAACCGTTAGGAACGTAAAATGGAGGGGTCTTCATCCACCCGCGTTTACGCATTAACGTTTTTTAATGACGCGCCAAACTTCAACTTTTCGGCCTGGAATTTTACAAACATCATTCCCACATCCGTTCGGATGGACTGCACAGCGCCGCTTGCACACGTCATGTAATCGGCAGCTGCTTTCATTGCTAACGCATTTGCGATTTCACTATCAGTCAGCTTGACACCTAGCGGTATTGCGTCTGGTTCTGATTTAGGTTTGATTTCGGTTGCGTGGGGTAAAGGTACGCCTTCCCGCAGCATAAATTCCCGCATTTCTACGGCTTGGGCTTGTGCTAACCCCATAGCTGCATGGAGCGCTTCTAACAGTTCGCTGTCTCCCGTTGTATTCACCCCAATACGGATGATCGCTATTTCTTCTTCAAGCATGGTCAAAAACGTCCAGCAAGTTAAGGCTTCGCCTAGATGCAACGGCAGCTTGGGTTGCTGTTCCTGCTGCCCATTCGTGCCGCTTGGAACTTCAATGAAGGTTTTCATGACATCAATTACCGCTTCAATTACGCTTGTCAAGTTGAACACCACTTCCTTTTTTTGGGTAGTGTGCAAATATTAATCATCAATTATTCAATCATGAAAAAAAAGGAGAAAAAAACAATGAGCGACAGCTCCATCATCATTAATCTGCCAATTGAGAGCCACCGCGCAAAGCCGGAGAAGCGGTAACATCACGCTCGTGATTTTAAGTCTTTGCGCGATCTTTTTTGTGCCATCTAGAACAGCTTAATAAACCAGGGAACGATACACAAAGTCAAGAACGCGGCAAGGATCATTGAGATACTTGATATCGTTCCGGACACCGAGCCGAATTCGAAAGCTTTGGACGTGCCTGCCGCGTGAGCGCTTGTTCCGAGCAGTATACCCTTTGAAATATCGTGCTTGAACCGGAACACACGAATGATCAACGGTCCCATGATAATACCGAGCAGTCCCGTCATCAGAACGAACAGCGCGCTAATAGCAGGTACACCGCCGATCATCTGGGAAACGGCCACGGCAATCGGGGTTGTCGCGGAGTGGGGAAGCAGGCTTTCCGTGATCTGAATGTTCAAATGCAGCAGCTTTGCGATGGCTGCCGAAGAAACGATGGCTATAACTGTGCCGGTTAAGACGCTGATCAGAATCTCAGCCGCATACTTTTTAAGAACATGCAGGTTTTTTTTATATAAAGGAACCGCCAGCGCGACAGTCGCAGGGCCGATCATGCCGGTCAGCCATTTGGCGCCCGCGTTGTAGCTTTCATAAGGAATTCTGAACGTCAAGAGGATAAAAAAAATAACGACGGCCGGTGTGAGGACAAGCGGTGAAAAAAAATAAATTTTACGCGTGCGGCGGTAAAGCTGTTTGGTTCCATAGTAAATCGCAATGGTTAGGGCAAAGCAGCTGAAAGCCATCATATAGAGTGCCCCCTTTCCTTTTTTTCTTGACAATTCTTTCCGCCATAAAACCGGCTGCCACCATCACCGATGCGGTACTGCCGACCACTACCAGCACAATGCTCAGCCGCTGTGGATCAGCAGGTTTTTTTATATTCAATCATGCCTGCCGCGGGCGGGATAAAGAACAGCAGCATCTCGCCAAAAGCCAGTTCGAACCCAGATCGACCCATTCCAGCCGGAGCACCTTTAATTGCAATAGAATAAAAAAATGAAAAAAAATCCCCAAGATGCTTCCCGGGATTTTCAAATGCAATTTATCGGAAATGAAATTCATCACGAATGAAGTCACTACGAAAAAAAAGGACTTGGACCAAACTTTTGCCTAACATTCTCACTTGATATAGCTCCTTCCTATAAGGAATTGTACCTCATCTCCTTATATGGGTAAAATGAATATAAGGAATGGTTTTCATTCATAAAATCTATACCCAAGCGGGTGCTCGTATTGATTCTGCTAAGCATCTATTTTATGAACCGGACGCCCAAAAAAAGCTTGCTTTGAAAAAACGAATAAGTGTAAAAAAATTAACACAACAGCCTGCCGAAAATCGAACGATACACATACAGTAAAATAAAACATGAGGTGATCAGCGATGAATTCTTATATCCGGAAGCAAAGCGGAATTTTCCCATCCGTATGTTCCCTAGATTGTCCGGATCAATGCGGGCTGCTGGTTCACAAGGAAGCCGGTAAAATCGTCAAAATAGAAGGCGACCCCGCACACCCCGTTACCCAAGGTGCAATCTGCAATAAAGTACGCCATATGGCAGAGCGCATATATGATCCCAAACGGCTGCGATACCCGATGAAACGGACAGGTGCCAAGGGAGAGAACCAATTCGAGCGGATCAGCTGGGAGGAGGCCCTTGAAACGGTTACCGGTACCTGGAAAAAATCTGATTGCAGCGGAGGGCCCTGAATCTATTCTTCCCTACAGCTTCTATGGGAATATGGGACGACTCGGCACGGAAGGAATGGACCGCCGTTTTTTTTCACCGCATGGGAGCGAGCCGGTTGTTGTATTCGATTTGCGAAGCCGCAGGTAGTGAGGGTTATAGTTATACGATGGGCGGCAGTTTCGGCACGGATCCGGAGGACACCGACCATTCCAGCTGTTCATCATGTGGGGGATCAATGCGGTGAGTACCAATATGCACCAAGTCGTGCTTGCAGAGAAGGCCCGCAAGAACGGAGCGAAAATCATCGTCATCGATGTCCATAAAAACCGGACCGGCCGCTGGGCGGACTGGTTTATCCCGATCCGGCCGGGCACGGATGCGGCGCTTGCCCTTGGAATGATGCACATTTTGTTTGCGGAAAACATGGTGGACGAAGATTTTATCAGCGAGTACACAATAGGGCACGAAGAGCTTCGGCAGCACGTCCGGCAGTATGAACCGCACAGCGTGTCTGCCATAACCGGAATTCCGGTAGATGATATTTACCGTCTTGCGCGTATGTACGGGGAAACATCTCCCTCATTCATCCGGATTGGCAACGGTCCTCAGCATCACGACAACGGGGGCATGTGCATACGAACGATTGCATGCCTGCCTGCGCTAACCGGCCAGTGGCTGAAGAAAGGCGGCGGGGCCATCAAAGGAAACGGCTCGTTTCTGGACCATAATGTGTCTGCTCTTCGGCGCCCTGATCTATTGAAGAAAAAATACCCGTTTTATCAACATGAATCTGCTGGGCAGCGCCCTGCTTGAGCTGGATCCGCCCATAAGATCACTGTACGTCTATAATTCCAATCCCGCAGTGGTAGCTCCGCACGCAAACAAAGTAAGACAGGGGTTAGCCCGGGAAGACTTGTTCACCGTCGTGCATGACCTATACTTAACTGAAACAGCCAGGTATGCGGATATTGTCCTGCCCGCTGCGTCATCTTTTGAAAATACAGATATTTACCGTTCTTATTGGCATCATTATTATCAGATACAGCAGCCGGTGATCGAACCTTATGGGGAAAGCAAATCGAATGTCGAAGTGTTCAGGCTGCTGGCGCGGGAAATGGGCTTTGATGAGCAGGCATTCCACGACACGGAGGAAGACATGATCCGCCAAGCTTTGGATCATCCCCTAAATCCCCGTTTGGATGGCATTACATATGAGGCCCTTTTGGAGAAACAATTTGTGAAGGCGAAGGTGAGTCCTCTTTTTCCCGGGAAATTACGGACTCCAAGCGGCAAAATTGAGCTTTATTCAAGCAGGATGGAGAAAAAAAAGGCTATCCCCCTCTGCCAACCTACATTCCGATTTCCGAAGATGAAAAAAATATCCGTTTTTTGTTTATTCCCGGGCCTAACCATAATTTTCTAAACTCCACCTTCGCCCATAACGAGAAGCATGCACGCATGGAGAATACCCCCGCACTGCATATGAACCGGGCGGATGCGGCCGCCCTTGGCATCATGGATGGCGATTTCGTCAGAGTGTGGAATGACCGGGGGGAATGCGAGCTGCCCGTCACTATTGGAGAGGATGTGCTGCCGGGCGTAGTGGTAAGCCAAGGTCTCTGGGCCGATTATGAGGGTGGCAAACATCTGGTTAACGCGCTGACTCCCGACCGTGTAGCGGATATGGGGGGAGGGGCGACCTTTTTTTTCTCAGGCACGGTGCAGGTGGAAAAGATGAATTTGAGCAATGTGGGGGGATATTTTTTTGACGATTGAAAGAACTTACGGCAGCTGGCCATAGAACTCAGACATGGCTATATTGAATTAGGAGGTTTAGCGGATAAAAACCGGCGGGCAGGGAATGCTTCTGTAAAAGAGGAATGGGGACGCTTATCATGCTGAATTTGTCAGAGCTTGAGAATCTGCATCCGGATATTCAAACCGTGCACGAGTTAGTGCAAATCTTAAGGGCACGCATTGATGGCAAGGAAATTGAAATTCACATCCTCAGGAATCAAGCCGGCCGTTATTTTTTATGAGCTCAGCCACTTCTACATGGGGGCAGACAATGCCGATCCTATTGTTTCAACTGAGAATATCTTTTCGTGTGTAGAGGAGGCGGCGGAGGGAGCGGTGCGCTCAGCCGTTATGTTTTACCGAAGTACCGATGAAGGCGGGATTTGGGTGAAAAAATAGCGCTTTCTTTCATTAGAACAATAGTATATAATGGAACCAAATCTAACGAACGACGGAGGACCCATCGACCATGAAGTAACAACACGTTTCCTGAAAAAAACTTGTCAAAGCACAAGCTGTGTTTTCCATATGGAAAACCGGTCAGGGATACGTGTGTCGATTTGGGGACTTTTGTTTTGTAAGAGCAGTGCAAGATGTGAAGTGCGGAAATTCCAGCCAACGAGCAGGGGCTGTTTGCGCTCGCCATCGATCTGCTGCTGCCAATTCCCCCAAATAACCACCGTGAGCCGCTGGCCGCGGTTTTTTTTGTATTTTCGAATCGGAATGGGGGGATGTCCCGTGTTGATACTGAAAGCGATAGATCTTCACAAAGAATGGAACGGAGTCAGTTTGTTCGAACAGGTAAGCTTTGAGGTGAAAGAAGGGGAACGGGTAGCCCTTTTCGGTCGAAATGGAGTCGGCAAAACCACATTGCTGCAAGGTTTAATAGGCCGTATCCCATTTGACAGAGGAACTGTGCAGCGGTTGCATCCAGCGGAGGAATGGGGCTGGTTGGACCAGCAGGTGGAGTCGCTTCATTCGCTCACTGTGCTCGAGTTTGTGCAATACGGATCCCGTGAGCTGTACCAGTTGAAGCGGACGTTGGAGCGACTCGAGAATCTTATGAATAGTGGAATGGGCATGAGCGGCTCAACAGCCGATGGAGTAGTGGACGATGGTCCCGGGCGCGATGCGTCTGATGAAACAAAACTTCAAACGAAATTTGAAGCTGTAATGGCGGAATACGGCCAGATATACGACCGGTACTTGCAGCTTGACGGATTCGGCTGGGAGGTGAACGTGGAGAAATGCCTTCAGCTCGTGAATCTGGAACCGTCGCTGTGGACACTGCGGTTCGGGGAGTTAAGCGGCGGCCAAAAAAAACAAGGCCCAATTATCTTCCTTAATGGTTCGAGCCCCCAAATTTGTCGTGTTGGACGAACCGACCAACCATTTGGACTCGGATATGCTGGATTGGTTAGAACAATGGGTCCGTATCTATGCCGGCACAGTTCTGTACGTTTCGCACGACCGGACATTTATCGACCGCACCGCCACTTCTGTTATTGAATTGGAGCAAGGCGGCTGCCGACGTTATGCGGGTGGCTACAGCGATTACCGGGCGCAAAAGGATCTTGAACAGCGTACGCAGGAAGCGTCGTACAAGAAGCAGGAACAGCAGCGCGATAAGCTTCTGGAAAGTATCCGCAGGTATTCGGAGTGGTTTCAGCAAGCGCACAATGCAGCGGGACAGAACGATTTTTTACCGGGCGAAATCGAAGAAAAAAAACGTCTCCCGTCTTCACGCGAAAGAAGTGGCATTGGAGCGGCTGGACCGTGAGCCAGTGCTAAAGCGGCGCGAAGCCGCGCAGCTGAAGATGAATTTGGACGGCGAAGGATTCTCAGCATCTACCTTGCTGCGGATGGAAGACGTGCATTTTGCCTATGAAGGAGAGAGGGAGCTGCTCCGGCAGTTCGATTTTGCCGTAAACCGGGGCGACCGAATTGCTGTGATAGGTCCTAACGGGACCGGGAAATCCACCTTGTTAAAGCTCATCGCAGGAGTGTCATCTCCTTCGTCGGGATCGGTGCGGCTCCATCCCCAGACAAAAAATCGGCTATTTTGCACAAGAGCTAGGTGATCTCGAGTTGGAGGAAACGATCCTGGATAGCTTGCTGAAGCTGCCGGAGATGACCCAAACGCAGGCTCGGACGATTCTTGGATGCTTTATGTTTTCCCGGGATGATGCGTTTAAAAAAAATCGGGAATTTAAGTATGGGGGAAAGATGCAGGGTCGCTTTTCTAAAGCTGTTCTTTGGGCGCGCGAATCTGCTGGTGTTGGATGAACCCACGAACTACTTGGATATTGACACTCGCGAAAGGGTGGAGGACGCAATGCAAAGGTATCCTGGCGCGCTGCTACTCGTCTCCCATGACCGATATCTGATCCGCAAAGCGGCCAACCGTTTGCTCATATTAAATGGACGGGAAGCTCCGCTTTCTTTTCTTGGAACGTATGAGGAGTATCTTTCGGCGGATCGGAGCAGGTCGCTTACTTCCGAGGAGCAGGGACGAGAGAATGAACGGGACAAATTGGAGCTGAGGTTGGCCCTGCTGATAGGCAGTAAAGAGCCTGAGGAAGCGGAAGAACGTCAAAAGCTCATGATGGAAATCCGCCAGCTTCGTGCAGATATTGCGAGAATGAATATTTGAACCCGTTCCTGGCGTTAAGAACTGATTTATAGGCAAGTGGAAATTTCGCTGAGGCAAGCTGGCTGCGGCGTGTAGCCGGCTTTTTTTTAACGTCAAAGATTTCAAGGCATAATTTCTCATAGTTTTCTCACCAAATTATAATGTTTCACGCTAAATGCTTGTCAGGCTTGTTTTTTCCGCGATTGCTATTAAATTATGGTAATTTTCTTCGTGTTATGCTGTTCGTAGGTTATCCACGAGAGTCACAAACAAAACACACAGGAGGAATTTTACCGCATGATGAAAAAAAGTTGATTGCATCGTCCGTTGTCGCCACTATGTTAGTCGCAGGTACATTCGGCACAGCAGCGTTTGCTGCAGCTAAGCCGGCTAAAACAAATACAACTGCAGCAGCGGCTGCTACAGCGTCCAGCAATGACGCGGACAAGCTGGTCGCCTTCGCTCAAAGTCTTCAAGGCAAGGTTCACTACAGCTATGGACAGCGTAATACATCCAATCCGAACAATTTGACTCTTGACTGTTCTTCTTACACTCAGTACGTGTTCCAGCAAGCTCTGGGAATCAAGATTCCTTGGGGATCGAACGCGCAGTACAACGCTTACCAGCATATCGATAAGTCCCAGCTGAAAAAAAGGCGACCTGGTATTCATGAGCGTTGGAACTTCCGGCAAAATCGGCCACGTTGGCATCTACATCGGCGGCGGTAAATTCATCCATAACACCACTGGCAACGTATATGGCGTCACTACCGGCGACCTTAACAGCGGTTCTTATGCCAAGCGTTACATTGGAGCAGCCAGAGTTTTGAAATAGTGACAGCTGAACATGGTCCGGGTCTTTATGGCTCGGGCTTTTTTTTATGACCATGTGAGCAGAACACAAGATAAAACGTATAATTTGTATAGGAAGGCTGTATAAGGGAAGATTAAAAAATGCAATTGCTTTTCGGTATGAACCTGTGTCCGCCGTGCCCACAGATTTTTTTAGCACCAAAAATAATGTGTATAAGCGAACAAAAAACCGGCTTCCGGCATAACGTGTAATATACATGGCACTTAGAAAATCAGTTGGAAAAATAAACCGCTTGCCAAGGTGCGCGTAACGTGATAAATTATATATCCGGCTGTTAGTCAAGCCGCCGCGACGTTCTATCAAGCGCCGGATGATTTCAATCCTCATGTACGAATGGAAACATCCTCCACTTGAAAAAACGAACAGCGAATATGGTATATTAGTTACCCGGCCATTTTGGAAACAAACAGCCGAAGACAAATTGCTCTTTGAAAACTGAACAACGAGTGAAGAAGTTTTAAAAGA
>BBFE01000006.1 GCA_001313085.1 Paenibacillus sp. JCM 18996
CATCAATGGAAGGTAGCAGTTTCTTTTTTTGTTCCGGCAATAAAGGGAATGAATTGGATATATGGGCAAATTATAGGAGAGCATTCTGGACGATTTATCTTCTAAAGGAATGGAATATTCCCTTGATACCTTTCACATTACAACTTTTCCGTTAATAAGCGAATTATTTAATGGGGGGTTCAAAATGGGGTTTATAAGTGTTCTCTTTGTTCTTTTTTGGATTGTTGTTGCTATTCAAGCCATCAATAATAGCGTAAGCCCTTATTTGTGTCTGTTGATGTTATAATGCCCTCAAGGAATAAAAAAAGGGAATGTATTTGTTGATAGAATAATAATAAAAAAAAGCCGTTTGGGCTGCCGATAATCTAAAGTCCGAAAAAAAGCTAATGAAATTGTATCACAATTCGCACAAGGAAAAGAGTATTTTCAGAGCGCTTCTAATGCTGCCGAAATGGTAAAACCATTACTTCTATATTACGGAGTAGTATCGCTAAGTAGAGGTCTTATGTTATTTCTTAATCCTGAATCAAGAGAAATTAGTTTATAGAAGCCTCATTATTACTGCCCATGCATTTGAATATACCAACACTAATCCTGCACATAGAATTGGCGCTGTTCTGTTTGGATTATTGATCTTAATCGTGTTGATGGAAATCTTCCGTCGTTTATTCAGCCAAGCCTTTTTTTAACGGGTTTATCGTTGCAACTGGTTTGTTTCTTAGCTTTGATATTGTAGTATTTCATTGGATATTCAGGCTTCATCGCATTACAAGCGGCGCAGAAGCGAATTATTTGGAGCCTATATTTGTTTGCTTTGGGATAGTGCTAGTATGGCAAGGTATTCGCAGGGAATACAAAGTAAGGTCAACAATAGGAAACGTGATTTAAACAAAAAAACGGAGGTTATACAATGCCACGAACAATTGAATTTGCGGAAGATAAGATGATTCTCCATCTTACTGGCTTAACAAGCGTCGCAGCCTTAAAACGCAATGGATTTTTACTTAATGAACTACCTCAAATTCTGTTTCTGCCGATACACCACCGGATGTAACGGAAATAGGCCACTTACCAAGCGTTGTATTTCCTCCCACATGCCAGGACCAGCTGACATTACCGTCGGAGTCCGCCTTTTTTTTGTTTCAAGTCCGGCAGCTTTGCTCGGTCCGCTTTTATAATGAACTACTATTGACGCGGATGCTCCTGGAGCTACTTTCGCTTTAAGTGTTGCAGTTGAATTACGCGGTGCAGGAGATGAAACACTAACGATTTTAACTGCAGCCGGCGTTTCCTCTTTCTTGGCCGCTTCCAGGGTTGATGTTGGTGCAGGTGCCGTTGTTGATGTTGGTGCCTGTTTTGGTGCGGATATTGGTTCTGACGATGATTTTGGAGAAGGAGTTTGCTTTATCTCCGTCTGTGATTGATCTTTTTTTGTTTGCTGCAGGATCTTTAGGGGCATCCGAAGGTTGGCTGTTATCCTGTTTGACTCCGGTTTCCTGACCTGAATGTGCTTGGGTTTCAGGTTTCTTTTGGTCAGTTGGACTGCTCGGTGTACTCGCCTGCGCAGAAGCCGGCTTTTCGGTTGAAAGAGCAGTTGGTGTGGTCACAGTGCCGCATGCAGTGAGAGAAAGAGCAATGGCTAAAGAAAGAATGGTTGTACGTAAGATTTTCATTTCAGATTAAGACTCCTTTGAAAACAGTGATCTTTTCTCTCATTTTACACGATATGGGCATGGTAATTTATTGAAAAGTGAGTGGAAAGCAGGAACCACACCGTATATTTAGGCGATACCAACTAAAAAAATTAGGCTCGTATCCTCATCTTAGCGGCTCCCTGGAGCCCGCTCGTTGATAGAGTTATTATATACAATAAATGGTAAAATGAACATGCCTTTTGGAATCCTCTCAGCGGCTGGGAATAGGCAAAGAGCTCTTTTCAGCTGTAGTGGAAGGCTTGGTGGAGCTTGGGTTTCAATCAATGCTTATTTGGGTTCTTGAACATAATCCGGCACGTTCCTTTTATGAAGCTCTCGGCGGTAAGCAGCTGAGGAAGCAGACCATTGAGATCGGCGGAGCGATGCTACAGGAGTTTGCTTACGGGTGGGTAAACATACCTGCATGAAGCAGAAGGGGATAAGGGACAATGCAATATTTTATCGGCATCGTACCTCCAGAGGAATTTAAGGAAAAGATCGCCGGCTTCCAAAATTTATGATTTACACAAGAAAATGGTGGAGGCTGTTTCCCGCCTGTGGAAGAGATCGGGAAATATTTTGAACTTGAAAACTATACACCGCATTTGACTCTTGGTCAAACCCATTTCGGGATGATTTCCGAAGAACTCCAAGAAATGGCGCAAAAAAGCAGAAAGCGAGTTAACACCTAATCCGGCCTTCGAGGCTCCTATGTAAGAGTGTATCAAGAGATTGAAGCTGATAGATATGTAAAATACAAAGATATTCAACTAAAAAAAATAGAACGTTTCGATCTGTCCATATGCGACTGCAGGTGTGTACTTTCTGATGCTTATTTTCACGCTCGTCCGGGTATTAATATTACATACACATTGCGGGGAGGTTTTTTTTATATGAAAATAATCGTTACAGCCGCCGAGGCGCAGGAAAAAAAGGCATCTGGCCGCAGGTCATGCGGATGTTCGGAAGGGACGAGAATGAGGACATCTGGCCGAAAGAGGAATTCATTCTCACGGAAGACCAGGCGAGGGAATTAAAGTTGATCCAATAAAGCAGAGAGGCGCGGGATTTCCCTCCAGAACGCAACGGTTGAAAAAAAGGTCTGGAAGGCGTGATCGCAAAACGTGCAGATTCTCGTATTCGGTCGGAACGCGTTCTGCAGACTGGATCAAGCTGAAAAAACAAGTTTGAGATCGATGCTGTCATCCTGGCTACCGGCAAGAGCCGATTTTGCTTGATCATCGGATTACATTTTCCTACGGTTGCCAATAAGCAAGTGGCCCGTAGTGAGCGGGGGCATAACAGAGCGGGATCAGGAGGACTTGATCCAGGCGGCAAGCCCGTTTCTCTCACTTCGTGACAAGAGTACCAGTGGCTGAAGCCTCTTCTTTGCTGCACAATCGAATATTCGGATCACAACGAAATGCATCAATTGAGCGGAACCAGATTTAAAGGAATTCTTTCGGACAAGGATCCGAAGGACTGCAGGTGGGGTGAGCAGGTTACTGTTAAAACGTAAAGGAACACGGTTAATATCATTTTTTTGGTTGTTTAGACCCCTTCCCTTTTGGTTTAGATAAGAATTATCACCTATGAACGAATGGTATGTTATGTTAAAATATAGGAAATAGGTACCAGATGTTCCTTGTCGGAGCGGATAGAGGAGTGATGAGGATGGCGCTGCAGAAGGAGATCCGGGTTGCGAATTGCCTCAGTGCGGTCATGTATATCAGAAAAAAATATAAGCAACCTTTGCCAATCCTGCATTTCTGAGCGGCAGGAACAGCTTGCGGCTTGTCACCGTTTTTTTGAGATCGAACCGAAAAGCGACGATAGCGGAACTAAGCGGGAATACTGCTATATCTTCCAAGCAAATTTTTTGCTTTTCTCAAAGAAGGCAGGCTGATATTATCGGATTACCCCAATTTAAGCTATCCTTGCGACAGCTGCGGAGCCGGGATTCGCAGTCATAAGCTCTGTTCTTCCTGCTCGTTGCGATTGTCCAAAGAAATACGCAAGCTGCAGCATTCGGATCGCAGCAAAGAGCTGGCGTCTTCGAACACAAGAATAGGATTTCAGATTGGAGACAGATTAACTAAATAAAACGCATAAATATTTCATAATTTTGTAACAAAATAGTCACTTTCTTGCCATGAAATGGATTTCTTACGGAGTCAATCCTTTTGTACAATAGAAAAGTGATTACATAACAGGGGGATTTCCGACATGTATAAATGGGCTTTGTTTGCACTATTGATCGTCTCAGGGGCATTGGGATTGGGCGTTCTTTTTTTGAAGAAATCTCGGTTCGGCAAGCCGCGGCGGCTGCGGAGAAAGCTTCGGGGCCAACGGTGAAAGTGGTTGCGACCAACTTCCAGTTCGACAAACCGGAATATACGGCCAAAGCCGGTGAAAAAAACCAAAATCTCCTTTAACTCCAAAGAGGGCGCGCACGGACTTCATATTACCGGCGAAGGCGGCGTCGACATTAAACTTGATAAACAAACGACATCAGCCGATGTCACTTTGAAACCAGGCAAATATAATATGGAATGCAACATCCCATGCGGATCCGGGCATGCGAATATGAAAGCCGTATTGGTTGTATCCTAAAGAGAGGGGGGCGAAAGCTCCCTTTTTTTTGTCTTTATGGTTGTGCGGTTTGATTTATACAAATTGGATAATTGATCGGGGTGGAGCGGAATGAGAACAGTTGACCTGATACAAAAGAAGAGGGACGGGGAAGAGCTGTCCACCGAAGAAATCGTTTATTTGGTGGACGGGTATACGAGCGGCAGGATTCCGGACTACCAGATTTCCGCTTGGGCGATGGCCGTTTTCTTTAAAGGAATGTCGGCGCGGGAAACCGCGGATTTGACAATGGCCATGGCCCGCTCCGGCGACCAGATGGATTTAAGCTCCATCTCCGGCATTAAGGTGGATAAGCACAGTACAGGAGGAGTGGGGGACACGACTACTTTGGTACTGGCGCCTTTGGTGGCCGCAGCCGGAGTGCCCGTTGCCAAAATGTCGGGCAGGGGGCTCGGCCATACCGGCGGCACGATCGATAAGCTGGAATCGATCGAAGGTTTTTTTTCCGTGGAGCGAACCAGGGAGCAATTTATTGAACAGGTGAATACTGTAGGTGCAGCGGTCATCAGCCAGTCCGGGAACATTACACCTGCCGACAAGAAACTGTACAGTCTGCGCGATGTTACGGCTACGGTCAACTCCATCCCGCTCATTGCGAGCTCGATTATGAGCAAGAAAATCGCTTCGGGTGCAGATGCCATCGTACTGGATGTGAAGACAGGGGACGGAGCTTTCATGAAATCGCTGGACGATTCCATCGAGCTGGCGAAAGCATGGTCTCCATCGGAGAGCAGGTTGGAAGAGAGACGATAGCGGTTATCACCGATATGGATGAGCCTCTGGGCGCTGCGGTAGGCAACGCGCTGGAGGTGCGGGAGGCGGTGGAAACGCTGAGAGGCCGCGGATCCAAAGATTTGGAGGAGCTGTGTCTCGACCTCGGCGGCTACATGCTGATGCTGGGAAGAAAAGCCGAGTCCATTGAGCAGGGCAGAATTGTGTTGAAAAAGCTGATCGAAAGCGGAGATGCATTCGAGAAGCTCAAGCAAATAGTCAAGGCACAGGGAGGCAATCCAGACGTGATAGAACATCCGGAGAAGCTTCCGGCCGCGAGAAGAATCCTGACCGTAGAATCGGCTGACGAAGGGTATGTCTCCCGGATTGCCGCCGAATCTATCGGTGCAGCGGCGATGATGCTTGGTGCCGGAAGAGCCACCAAAGACGCTGAGATCGATCTGCCGTAGGGCTGGTGCTCCGCAAGAAAACCGGCGATGCCGTCGGCAAGGGAGAAGCGCTGGCTGACCTGCATGTAAACGAAGCGGATGAAGCTCTTCTTCAGCAGGTCATTGGGCGGGTGCGGGAAGCGTTCCAAATTACGGAGGAGAAGCCCACTTTCATTCCCCCGCTTGTTTACGCCGTCGTGACCAGGCATGGAGTCCAGCGAAAAGGTTAATAAGCGTCCTGTCGGAGGTTGTCCCAAAAGCGAGAATAATGCGCTGGAGGGGCAGTCTTTTTTTTATGAGCGAAATGTGCTTCTACTAGATACAGTTCGTCCATACCTCTCTCAATCTGTGGAATAGAGTATAACAGGGAAACCAAAATTTCCCCAGCAGATGGTCGAAGGAGGTGAATACCGATATGTGCACGATTCCTCGTTCTGCCGATGTGGTAACAATTACTACCGTAAGGAATCCTTTTACAGGACTGCTTACTATTGCATCATTTTGCGTGATCGGAAGAGCCTGCCCCTGCAGACGCCTCTTATTTATCGGAGGCCGTGTCAGCCGGGCCAGAAGATGCCTTCTGAGACACGGTTTTGTACTGGTGTCGGTTTCCGGAAACGTTTTGGTGTTTAAACGTTCTCGCTGCTGCTGATGCCAGAGCCCCGATCGGAAGTAAGTTCCGGCGGGGCTTTTTTTTCTTTTTTCCATGTGCTGGAATATTCTTTCCCAAATCGGTCAACAATGGATAGCAGTCATGGTCATTGGCAGATTGAACATTTTCTATGGGGATAGATTAGGAGGTACATACGACATGTTGAACAAATTGTGGAAAACGGTGCTCATTTTGCAAATGGTATTGATGCTTGCGCTTCCTTCCATCTCGGCTGCCGAAGAAGGTAAAGCGAAGGAAGAGAAGAAAGCCGCTCCTGCGGTGGATCTTGCTCCGAACGCGCAATCCGCCGTGCTGATGGATGCCGACACAGGCACGGTCATGTTCGAAAAGAACAAAGACGCGAAGCTGCCGCCCGCCAGCATTACCAAAATTATGACTATGCTGCTCATTATGGAGGCGCTGGACCAAGGCAAGCTGAAAATGGACGAAAAGGTCCGCACAAGCGAGTATGCCGCATCCATGGGGGATCCCAGATTTTCCTCGAGCCCGGGGAAGAGATGACGGTTCAGGATATGCTGAAAGGGATTGCGATGGCGTCCGGCAATGACGCGTCCGTCGCAATGGCCGAGAAGCTTGCCGGTTCTGAAGAGGCTTTCGTTCAGATGATGAACGAGCGGGCCAAGCAGCTGGGAATGAAGAATACGCATTTTCTAAATCCGAACGGGCTGCCTGTCGAGAACCACTATACTACGGCCCAGGACATCGCCATCATGTCGAGAGAGCTGCTGAAGCATGGCAGTGTGACCCAATTTACGGGAACTTATCAAGACTATTTGCGCAAAGACACGACCAAGCCTTTTTTGGCTTGTGAACACGAATAAGCTGGTGCGTTTCTACACTGGTGCGGACGGTTTGAAGACCGGATATACGAGCGAAGCGAAGTTTTGCCTGTCGGCGACCGCCAAACGGGAGAATCTCCGTGTCGTGGCTGTGGTGTTGGGAGAACCGAACACGAAAACGAGAAACGCGGAAGTGACCAAGCTTTTTTTTGATTACGCGTTCTCCCAATATACAAACCAGCCGATTTTCAAAGAAGGCGACAGCCTGGGCAGCTTTAAGGTGAGCAAAGGGTCCGTCGCGGAGGTTCCTTTGACCGCCAAGCACCAGATCAGCGTCCTTATGAAAAAAAGGAGACGCCAGAGACGGGCTGCGCCACGAAGTGGTGATCGACGATAAATTGAAGGCGCCTATTGCGGCCGGACAACCTATCGGCAAAATCATCGTCTACAAAGGCGACCAGAAGCTGTCCGAGTTTCCTGTGGAATCCCCGGTGGAAGTGAAGAAGGCGGGCTTGTGGACGCTGATGAAACGGACGGCGGCTCATATTTTTTTTCATAAAATAAAATTCGCTCCTGTCAAAAAATTAGCGGATCCCTTCTAGTTATAGCGCTTTTCTTCTAGTTTTGTCGGGAGGGCAGGATTCCACTTCGAAGTGTAGAAATCTATGTTCAAGACTGGAGAAGGAGTGTGCATAGATGGGTCTGCAAATCGAAATGGAGCACGCGCGCAAAGCGTTGATCGTCAGGCTGAAGGGCGAGCTTGATCACCATACCGCCGAATTTGTGAAAGCACGCATGGAAGAGGCCATTGAAAAAAGGGGAACACAGCAACATTGTCCTCAGCATGAAGGACCTCTCTTTTATGGACAGCTCCGGATTGGGAGTCATTCTGGGAAGGTACAAGCAAATCAGCCAAAAAAAGGCGGCAAAATGGTTGTCTGCGACGTGCATCCCTCAGTGTACCGTTTGTTCGAAATGTCGGGCATGTTCAAAATATTGTCTATTCAAGAAAACGAGAGATCCGCGGTCTCCAGTCTGGAGGTCGTATCATGAGTGGACACAACCACATGACTCTGCAGTTCGCCAGCCGGTCGGAGAACGAATCGTTCGCACGGGTGACGGTCGCCGCCTTTGTCTCCCAATTGGATCCGACTATGGAAGAGCTCACCGATATAAAAAACGGTCATTTCGGAAGCCGTTACGAATGCGATCATTCATGGCTACGACAACCGGGCCGACGGCGTGGTCACCATTTCGGCGGAAATCGACGGAGACCTGATCGTGCTATCGGTGGAAGACCGGGGAGCGGGAATTGAAGATGTGGAACAGGCCAAGGAGCCGCTTTATACTTCAAAGCCCGAGTTGGAAAGATCGGGAATGGGATTTACGATTATGGAGAATTTCATGGACGAGGTCCAGGTGGCCAGCGAGCCGGGCAAGGGCACCAAAGTGATGATGAGAAAGAGAATTGAATCGAAATCAGCGTTATTCAATTAGGGGTCGATGCTATGGATGTCGATTTGAAGCATGCAACGCACAGTTATTTGGACGATACCGAAGTCAAACGATTAATTGCTTTGAGCCAATCCGGCGATACCCTGGCGAGAGAAACTTTGGTGAACTGCAATATCCGGCTCGTATGGTCGGTGGTACAGAGGTTTCTGAACAGAGGATATGAAGCGGAGGATTTATTCCAGATCGGTTGTATCGGCTTATTGAAATCAGTGGATAAATTCGATCTGTCCTATGAAGTCAAATTCTCAACCTACGCCGTTCCCATGATTATCGGAGAGATCCAGCGGTTTCTGCGCGACGACGGGACGATCAAAGTGAGCCGCTCCCTCAAGGAACTCGCTAACCGGGTCCGCAAGACGAAGGATGAGCTGTCCAAACGGATCGGCAGGCTCCCGACCATTTCCGAAGTAGCGGAGGAGCTTGGAATTAGCCCGGAAGAGGTCGTTTTTTTTGCCCAAGAGGCGAATAAGCCCCTTCTTCCATACATGAGACCGTATTTGAGAATGACGGCGATCCGATTACACTGATGGACCAAATATCCGATGAATCCCAGGACAAATGGTTCGAGAAGCTGGCGCTGAGCGATGCCATCGGTACTTTGTCGGAGCGGGAACGCTTGATCGTTTATCTTCGATATTACCGGGATCAGACGCAATCAGAAGTAGCCCATCGACTCGGCATTTCGCAGGTCCAGGTGTCCCGCCTGGAAAAAAAGATACTGCAATCGATCAAGGACCAGATAGCGCAATGACTATCTCGGTCTTTTTTTTATTCTCCGCTTGGAAAAAAAATGTCCTTCCCAAAGACTGACTATCCCGCATTTTTTTTCACATAATACAAGAAAGAGTTTTTTTCCAAACAAGGACTGTGAAGGGAGAGAAAAGCAGTGGCGACTTCTCCTCCAACCTTATATATCCGTCTGCGCAAAAGAGTGCAGCTGGCCGCCGGGCGACCCGTTACATTGGGCCAAGTGTCCCAGATCCTCGTCAATTCCGAATGGGAGGAATCGTTAAGGAGCCTTCCTCTTTTGTATCCCAAACGTTCCGACGGCAACCTGCATCTTATCGATATGATGCTGATCGTGAAGAAAGTGAAAGAGCTGCTGCCCGAGCTTGTCATCGAACAATATGGCGAACCTCATGTGCTGGTGGAGTTTATCACCCGGCGGCGAAAGCTAACCTGCTGCTTATTTCTCTCGTGTGGGTGCTTTTGTTCATAGGCTCGGGCCTGGCCATTATGAATTTTCACGCGGACGTCAGCATGCTTGCCGTGCAGCGGAAAATTTACGAGATGTTCACCGGGGAGTACATTCCGAACCCGCTGCTGCTGCAGATTCCTTATTCGCTGGGCATCGGTATCGGCATGGTCATCTTTTTTTTCAATCATCTGTTCAAGAAAAAATTCAACGAAGAGCCGAGCCCTCTGGAAGTCGAGATGTTTACTTATCAGGAAAGCTTGAACCAGTACGTGATAACGGAGGAGTATAACCGCATCCACGGAGGAAAAAAATAACCGCGATGATTGAGTGGAGCGAGTGGTTCGGGGCCGGACTTCTGATACTGATAGGCCTTGGAGGGGGACTGGTGGTAGGAAGCGGGTTCGTCGCTTTTCTGGTTGTGCTGGATATTATCCCGCGGCTCGCCCAGATTACGAAATCACGTCCTTACCTTAGCTGGTATGAAGGGGGGATTATCAGCGGTTCGGTTGTTTTTTTTACGGTGGCGGATTTTTTTTCATTGGCGCTTCCATTTGTTCCCGTGGACGGCGGCCTTATTCGGATTATTCGCCGGGGTGTTTGTCGGGATGCTTGCCGCTGCGCTGACGGAGGTGGTCAATGTGCTGCCGATTCTGGCCAAAAGGATAGGGATGGACTCTTATCTGATGTGGCTGCTCGTGGCGATTATCCTTGGAAAAGTGTGCGGTTCGCTGTTGGATTGGCTTTTATTCGCGAAGGAGTGATGGTTGATGGCAAGGATTATCAGAACGTGGGATTCGAGCGGGGAGAACGGAGGCGGCGTAGCGGCAGAGAAGGCGAACACGCCGCGGACCGGAGGCAGCGGAGCGGAGAATAATAAGAATGAGACGGAGAGCATCGCTTCCAACAACTTATCCGGCGGGGGAGCGCCCAAGGATGCGGTGAAGGTAGCGGAGCTTTCTTATTTGAAGGCGGGCTGGAAGAAAGGGAGCCCGGTCCGCACGGTTCAGAAGGTCGACTCGGCGTCATCCAAGACAAACGGCAAACAAGGCGGCACAGCCGCCGGGCGATCAGATTGGGCGCTCCCATCCGATGGAGACAAGCCGCCCGCCGAACCGCAGTCCAGGCAGGATAAGCGGCAGAATCGGTCGAAACATCAGGTGATAACCAAGACCAGAATCAGGATGAGAAGGAAAACAGATCCAAGAAGGACAACAAGACCCGCTCCAAAGAAATTCTGACGGTCGAAGAAAAAAAACGGTTTAAGGAAATGGAAGAAATTCCTAAATCCATGGAGCTTCTCCGCCGGGCATTGGAGGAACAGGTCGGACTGAACCGCAGCTTTGACGTTGTCCTCCGGGAAATGGCCATCGGCAACAGAAGGATTGCCTTCTTCTATTGCAACGGTTTTGCCAATAACTTGGTGTTGACCGATGTGTTGAACCGGCTCACTTATGTTAGCCAGGAAGAGTTGGAGCCGCATGCCCTGCAGGCATTGGAGAAACAATTCGTTCCCCATACGCAGGTGGAAAAAAGTGTTCAAAATGCCGGAGATACTAAACAAAGTGCTGGCCGGAAGCACCGCTCTGTTTGTTGAACATGAACAGGCCGCGCTAGTTATCGACGCCAAGCAGTTCCCTGTCCGCTCTACAGAAGAGCCCGAACTCGAAAGGGTGGTAAGAGGCTCAAGGGACGGGTTTGTCGAAACGCTGCTGACGAACGTTACTTTGGTACGGAGAAGGATTCGCGATCCGCGGTTGAAGTTTGAGATGCTGCAGGTGGGAAAACGAAGCAAGACGGACGTCTGCCTGGCCTATATCGGAGACATAGCCGACATGAATCTGGTGGAGGCGGTGCGCGATAAAATCACCGGCCTGGAAGTCGACGGCCTGCCGTTAGCCGATAAGCAGCTTGAGGAAGCGATTCTCGGCAAAACCTGGAATCCTTATCCGGTAGTAAGATATACGGAGCGTCCGGATGTAGCCGCAGCCCATCTGCTCGAGGGGCATTTGGTGGTAATGACGGACACTTCTCCCAGCAATATGATCCTGCCCAGCACCTTCTTTCATCATGTCCAGCATGCAGAAGAATTCAGGGAGACCCCTCTGGTCGGCTCTTATTACCGCTGGGTGCGGTTTCTGGCCATGATGGCTTCCGTCGTGCTCATTCCGCTATGGATACTGCTCGTCTCCGAGCCTCATCTGAAACCGCCGGGACTGGAATTCCTCGGACCGTCCAAGCCGGCGAAACTTCCTCTGCTCGTCCAGTTTCTGATTGCCGAATTCGGCGTCGACATGATGCGGATGGCCGCGATTCATACACCGGGTCCGCTCGTCTCGGGCATGGCTTTCGTAGCGGCGGTGCTGCTGGGGGACATTGCGGTAAAGACTGGGCTTTTTTGTCAACGAAGTGATTCTTTATCTGGCGGTGGCCACCATTGGCATCTTCGCCACCCCCAGCTATGAGGTTGGTGCTGCAAACCGGATCGTGAGGATCGTGCTCCTGGTGGCCGTCTCGATATTCAAGATCCCGGGGCTGGTCATCGGCTTGACTCTGTGGATTATTTTGCTGGCTGCTCAAAGGTCGTTTAATACACCATATCTGTGGCCTTTCATTCCTTTTAACCGTAAAGAATTGGTGCACATTCTGATAAGGAAGCCTTTTATGTCGTCTAAAAAAAAGGCTGAGCATCACAAGGCCGAGGGATAAGACGAGAAAAGAGGAGTAGATTGGGGCACAGCAGCAGGCTTGATGAATACTTCCGCTCTTTTTTTTACAGCGGTGTATTGTCATAAAGCCGGGAATTGTGGTACTTTTACTGTAATGTCTGAGACCGCTTATATTCCTGCGCTGCAGGAGGCCGTCTCTAGGAAGAGAGGGACCGGTAATGTACTTGCATGGTACGAGCACAATTAACAGCAAAGGTCATTTAGAGATTGGCAAATGCGATACGACGGAGCTGGCCGCCAAGTTCGGCACTCCGCTTTATGTAGTGGATGAAGCGTTGGTGCGCAGCCGCTGCCGCGAATATATAGAAGCCTTCAGGGCTTCCGGCTTGAAGTTCCAGGTGGCCTACGCCAGCAAGGCTTTTTTTGCGTCATGGCGATGTGCCGGCTCGTGGAGGAAGAAGGGCTCTCGCTCGATGTCGTCTCCGACGGGGAATTGTATACTGCGCTGGAGGCCGGCTTTCCGGCCGAAAGAATTCATTTTCACGGGAACAACAAGACCCCTCAGGAGATCGAGATGGCAATTGATGCGGGTATCGGCTGCTTTGTGGTCGACAACGAGGTAGAGCTGCTCATGTTGAATGAGATTGCCGGAGAGAAGCGCCGCAGGGTGCCGATCCTGTTCAGGATCGCTCCCGGCGTGGAAGCTCACACCCACGAATTCATCTCTACAGGACAGAGGGATTCCAAGTTCGGCTTCGACCTTGAGAACGGTGCTGCCTACGAAGCGGTGAAAATGACCGCACGGCTGCCGCATGTCGAGCTGCTGGGCATCCATTCGCATATCGGCTCGCAAATTTTTTTGAAGTCGAAGGGTTTAAAATTGCCGCAGATAAAGCGGCGCAGTTCGCGTTTGAAGTGCGCGAGAAGCTGGGAGTCATCTTTAAAGTGATCAATTTGGGCGGAGGCTTCGGGATCCGGTATGTGGAAGGCGATACTCCGTTGGAAGTCGCCAGTTATGTACAAGCGATTACGCGGTCCATCCATGACAATTTTGCCGACAATGTTTATCCTATGCCCGAGATCTGGGTGGAGCCCGGCCGCAGCATCATTGGAGAAGCCGGAACTACTCTCTATACGGTCGGAACTTATAAGGACATCCCCGGTGTCCGAAAATATATATCCATTGACGGCGGGATGACCGATAACCCGCGTCCCGCGCTGTATCGGGCCGAGTATGAGGCTATGCTTGCCAACCGGGCCAATGACCCGAACGAAGAAACTGTGACCGTCGCGGGGAAATGCTGTGAAAGCGGCGATAAGCTGATCATCGATATCGACCTGCCCGAGGTGCGCACCGGCGATATTCTGGCTGTAGCCAGCACGGGCGCTTACAACTACGCCATGGCAAGTAACTATAACCGCTGCGCGGCCCGCTGTGGTGTTCGTCAAGGAAGGCCAGGCGGATATGGTTGTCAAAAGAGAGACCTACGAGAATCTGGTCGGCAACGACGTCATCCCTGAGCGGCTTCGGCAGTTTACCAAAACCGCAAAATAACTCTTAAGCCGCATAGAAAGAGGCCTTCCGGGCTGACGTTTGCGTCCGGTAGGTCTCTTTTGTATCTTTAGCACCATTTTTTTTGCTCTGAAATTATGAGAACACTTGTTCTTATTGGAAATTCAAGGTACAATAAGGTTGTACAATTGAACCTTGGGTGGGTGCGGTTCTCCCGGGAAGGGAGGTGACGCCATGGACTTTAAAGACACGTTATCGCTGATGATCCTGTTCGGGAGCTTCCTTATCGCTCTTCTATCCTACATCGGCAACAACTTCAAGAGAAAGTAAAAAAAACCCACCCCAAGGTTGACCGCCGAAGGTGGGTTTTCTTACCGGGAACTCAGACGAAAGAAATTCCATCCGAGCCTATTGTACAGGCCAAGTGTTCCAGCACTTGGTCTTTTCTTCCTTTATGTTAACATATTTAAGAGAACATTTCAACGAACAAGGATTTGTGCTCCCGCCATTTTAATAGTAGAATAATGAGGTAAAAGCGGAATAACCATTTTTTTTGTTAAAAGGAGTGTACATACATGTCAAAACAAGCGAACATCACGATGGAAAACGGGGCCAAAGTCGTCATCGACCTGTTCGAAAAGGACGCTCCGAACACGGTGGCCAACTTCGAGAAGCTGGCGAATTCGGGATTCTATAACGGGTTGGTATTTCACCGCGTCATTCCAGGCTTCGTTGCCCAAGGCGGCTGCCCTGCAGGTACAGGCATGGGGGGCCCTGGATACACGATCAACTGTGAAATTAACCCGAACAAGCATGAACGCGGAAGCTTGGCTATGGCTCATGCAGGAAGAAACACAGGCGGAAGCCAATTCTACATCGCGTACGCGCCTCAGCCGCATTTGGACGGCCAGCATACCGTGTTCGGCAAAGTGGTCGAAGGCATGGACCAGGTGGACCAGTTCAAAGGCAGAGACAAGATGGAGAAAGTCGAAGTCGTGGAAGTATAAACATCGATGCAAACAGTAAAGAACCTTTTCATTTTGAAAGGGTTCTTTTTTTTCTGGAGCGAGATATGTTTTTTTGGGTAGAGTGTTATTTCAGGTTTTTTGACGGATTATTGGCCTTGATTTCCTGATTTTGAGCCTACTCGTCAGAGGAATAAGAAGACGCCGCAACATCCGTTTAGCGTAAATTGTCGCATTAACTTTGTTGTGATTTAGGTGTAAAATAGCCCCCTCTCTATTTAGGCGGGGGTAGTTTCGTTTAATCCGATGCTGGACGGACGGGCAACGGACTTGCAATTTATTATTGAAGGTGTTAAGATTCACTCAAAGTTGGATGCTTTCACAGCAGCAATTATATATTCCTTCGGGGCAGGGTGAAATTCCCTACCGGCGGTGATGCCCGCAGTTTCCTTGTATGGGAAAGCTGCTCGCTCAGTCCGTGACCCGTGCCTGCTTTATGCAAAGCGGCCGGTGGATTCGGTGCAACTCCGAAACCGACAGTATAGTCTGGATGGGAGAAGGAAAACGGTAATCTCACTACTCATATTTATTTTGTGCTTTTTTTTCACATGTAATGGGCAAGGGATAGTACGGCATACTTAATTGTCCTTCTTCGACAAGGCTTGGGGCTGGTTTATTTGGCCTCCCGCTTTATTTACAATTACCCCAATCCCTTTGTTTCGTTATCATGCAAGCACTTGTGGAATAGAGTCGACTTTGCCTTGTCCACCGATCCCGCGACAGCCCCTTCCTGAAGGAAGACGGGCTTTTTTTTGCTTACTTGGATTGGGGAGGATGCCGCTTGGAAATGTTGAACGACGAAACGTACATGCGTATCGCTTTACAAATGGCTCAGGGGGCGCAGGGACAGACGGGCATTAATCCTGTTGTCGGATGTGTGATCGTCAAAGAGGGCAGGATTGTCGGAATGGGCGCCCACCTGAAGCGGGGAACTCCGCACGCGGAAATTCATGCGCTGCAAATGGCGGGCGAAGAAGCCGAAGGAAGCACCGTCTATGTTACATTGGAGCCGTGCAGCCATTACGGCAGGACCCCTCCCTGCAGCGACAGGCTGATCCGCGAGAAAGTGAAGCGGGTCGTTGTGGCGGCCGTGGACCCGAACCCTGCCGTGGCGGGCAGCGGCATCGCCAGGCTTCGTGAACATGGAATCGAAGTGGACGCAGGGCTGCTGGCCGATGAATCGGCACGGATGAATGAAATGTTCAATAAGTACATCGTCACCCGGATGCCCTTCGTTACGCTGAAAACAGCCTCCACCCTGGACGGGAAAATCGCCAGCCGCACCGGCGACAGCAAATGGATTTCTGGCGAGTCCTCCAGAGCTTATGTGCACACGCTGCGCCACAAGCATCAGGCGATTATGGCAGGCGCCGATACCGTGATTGCCGACGATCCGCAGCTGACTACCCGGCTGGAAGTGCCGGCACTGCATCCGGTGCGGATCGTGGTGGACTCGGAGCTGCGCATTCCTGCCGGTTCCAGGCTGCTGGGCGACGGGCTGTCTCCCGTGATCCTCCTGACGGTGGAGGAAGCTCCGGCGGATAAAGCAAAAGCGCTGCAGGACAAAGGAGCCGAGATTTTGTTCTGCGGACCGGGTCCGAAGGTGGATCTGGCTCTGGCTATGAAGCTTCTCGGCGAACGCGAGATCGGCTCGATCCTGCTGGAAGGCGGAGGCCGTCTGAACGGAAAGATGCTTGAGAAGAGCTGATAGATAAAATGGTGCTGTTATTTGCGCCAAAGATTATCGGCGGAGAGTCGTCTCCGGGGAATTTTTCGTTTGCCGGCTATGAACGGATGAGCGAAGCTCTCCGCCTGGAGCGTACGAAAGTGGAAATGATAGGGGAGGATATTTGCCTGACCGGCTACCCCCGTTATTTTAACAGTTAGGAGTCGGTATCATGTTTACAGGGTTAATCGAAGAGATTGGCGTTCTGCGCAGCGTGCGGAGGGAAGGGCAGGCGATGGTGCTCGGCATCGAGGCGAGGCGCATCATGGAGGATATCCGCCTGGGCGACAGCATCTCTGTCAATGGGGTTTGTCTGACCGTGATCCGTTATGACTCCTCATCTTTCGCAGTCGATGTAATGCCGGAGACGTACCGCCACACGAGCCTGAAATTTATGCAGCCGGGCAGCAAGCTCAATCTGGAGCGGGCGATAGCGGCGGGAGGACGGTTCGGAGGCCATATCGTGCAGGGGCATGTGGATTCTACAGGCACAATCATTTCCAGAAAAAAACGGAGGAGAACGCCGTCGTATTTACGGTTGAGCCCGCCGACTCTTCCATACTTAAATATATAGTATCAAGGGGCTCCGTTACGGTTGACGGTATTTCTTTGACAGTCGTCGATGCGTCGCGTACCCAATTTAGCGTTTCCATCATTCCGCACACACTGTCGCAGACGATTTTACAAGGGAAAAAAAAGCAGGGGACCTGGTAAATGTGGAGTGCGATTTGATGGGAAAATATGTAGAAAGAATACTTCAGTACCAATCGGCCGAGCTCCAGGGAACCGGAAATCCGGGGGATTAACGGAGCAGTTCCTGTTGGATCACGGCTTTGCTTGACAGACACAGGAGGTGGATGCATTGGAGAACCAAGATGGACATAAAGAACAATTCAATCAGATCGAGGAAGCGATCTACGATTTGATCCTGGGCAAAGTGGTGATCGTAGTGGATGACGAGGACCGCGAGAATGAAGGGGACTTCATCGCGTTGGCGGAAAAAAGCGACGCCTGAAGTGATCAATTTCATGATCACCGAAGGGAGGGGACTCGTATGCGCACCCATAACGCAGGAACGAGCACGAGAGCTCGACCTTCCGCCGATGGTGAAGCACAACACAGATTACCACGGCACCGCGTTCACGGTTTCCATCGATCATATCGAGACGACGACCGGGATTTCCGCTTTTGAGCGTTCAACAACGGTGCGGGCTTTGCTCGATCCGGATACGAAGCCCTACGATTTCCGCAGGCCGGGCCATGTTTTCCCGCTGATCGCCAAGGACGGCGGAGTGCTGCGCAGAGCGGGCCACACCGAAGCGGCGGTCGATCTCGCCAGAATGAGCGGGGCGTATCCTGCAGGCGTCATCTGCGAAGTGATCAAGGAAGACGGCACCATGGCAAGGGTGCCCGACTTGTTCGAGATCAGCAGGAAGCACAATCTGAAAATTATAACAATCAGGGATCTGATCGCTTACCGCAACCAGAAGGAGAAACTGGTCAAACGCGAGGTGGAGGTCAAGCTGCCCACCGATTTCGGTACCTTTACCGCGATCGCATACACCAATACAATTGACGAAAAAGAGCATGTGGCCCTTGTCAAAGGCAAGATTGACCCTACATTGCCCACTCTGGTGCGGGTACACTCCGAGTGCCTGACCGGGGATGTGTTCCATTCCCACCGCTGCGACTGCGGCCCGCAGCTGGAAGCCGCCCTGAAACAAATTGACGAAGCGGGGTCCGGTGTGCTTTTATATATGAGCAGGAAGGCCGGGGCATCGCTGATCAATAAATTGAAAGCCTATGTGCTGCAGCAGCAGGGATTGGACACCGTCGAAGCGAATATTAAACTGGGATTTGCGCCAGACTGAGAGAATACGGCATTGGAGCGCAGATTCTCAAGGATCTGGGGATCCGCCAAATGAAGCTGCTGACCAATAACCCGCGCAAGATCACAGGGCTGGAAGGATACGGCCTGGAAGTGACGGAACGGGTTCCGATCCAGATGCCGGAGAACGAGGATAACACGAATTATCTGCATACCAAGAAGCTGAAGCTGGGCCATATGCTGCAGTTTGAGACCGATAAAGAGACCACAAACTAAAGGGGAGACCAACATCATGGCAAAAGTATACGAAGGCTATTTAGTTTCGGAAAATCTTAAATACGGCATTGTTGTAGGCCGTTTCAACGAATTTATCGGCAGCAAGCTGCTGGGAGGCGCACTTGACGCGCTAAAGCGCCATGGAGCGAAGGATGACGAAGTGGAAGTGGCATGGGTGCCGGGAGCTTTTGAAATTCCGCTGATCGCCCAGAAAATGGCTGAAAGCGGCAAATACGACGCGGTAATCACCTTGGGAGCCGTGATCCGGGGCTCCACGCCGCATTTTGACTATGTGTGCAGTGAAGTGGCAAAAGGGGTGGCGGCGATATCGCTGAAGACCGGAGTTCCTACGATCTTTGGAGTGCTGACCACCGATTCCATCGAACAGGCGATCGAAAGAGCGGGCACGAAGGCAGGCAACAAAGGCTGGGAAGCGGCTTCCACAGCGATCGAGATGGCTAATCTGGCGAAGCAGTTCCAGGCTTAATGAACCTGTCCTCGTTTTTTTCAGCTCGACTCGTTGCTTTATCGGGTGGCGGCTTTTTTTGCTCGCGGCGGCTGTACATGATTTCGCCCATTCTCTTGCCGCACTCGGCCTTGGAGACCGCACGCCCCGGGAACAAGGAAGGCTGACGCTGAATCCGCTCCCCCATCTGGACGTTCTGGGCCTCAGCATGCTGCTGTTCGGCCTTACGGCTGGACGAGGACCTTACCTGTGCAAGAGGAACGGCTGAGTTCCCCGAGACGGGGTTCTTTGCTTTTGGTCTATCTCTCGGGTCCCTTGGCCAATCTGCTGCTCGGTATTTTGTTCTGGTGGCTGTATTTTACAGTACCCGCTTTAGTCTTGCAGGAAGGGAAGCCCGGCTGGTCCAATCAGCTGCTGGAGGGACTGATCCATTACGCTTTTATTGTCAACATCCTGTACTTCCTTATTCATATTATTCCGGTCTATCCTCTCGACGGCTGGTTTGTGGTGAAGAGCTGGTTTTCTGAAAAAAAAGCGAAGCACGCCATTGAAAAAAAAGGAACGTTTCGGGTTAATATTGGTTATCGCGCTGTTCGTGACGCCTATAGGCGAATTGGGGCTTGAACTTGGCTATCAAAAGGTAACTCAGCTGATCATGGACTTGTTCGCGCTGGGGAGTTAAAGGAGAAAGGGGTTCGCTGACGTGAAGGTACTGTACAAGTTGGGAAGTTTCGAAGGACCCCTTGACCTTTTGCTGCATTTGATCGATAAAGCCGAGGTGGATATTTACGATATCCCGATCAAAGAAATTACGGACCAATACATAGAGTACGTATCCGCCATACAGCAGCTTGAGTTGGACGTGGCCAGCGATTTTCTGGTAATGGCGGCGACGCTGCTGTCGATCAAAAGCAAGCTGCTTCTGCCCAAGCCTCCGGTTATGGAGTTCGACGGGTTTGACGATTTCGGCTACGAGGAGGATCTGGACCCGAGGGCGGAGCTTGTCCAGAAGCTGATCGAATACAAGAAATACAAGTTGATCGCAGACCAGCTGCGGGAAAAAAAGAGCTTGAGCGCAGCCTTGTTTTTACCCGGGAACCGGAAGATTTGACGCCCTATGTGCCCGCTGCGCCGGCAAATCCGTTGGAAGGGCTGCAGATCAAGGACCTGGTTGCGGCGTTTCAGAAAGCGCTGCGCAAAATGGTTGTCCGCAATACCGTCACCAAAATCCGCAGGGATGAAATTTCAGTGAAAGACCGGATGAAAGAAGTCATTTTCACAGTGAAGCAAAAAAGGAGGACGTGTTCTGTTCTCCCGCCTGTTTGAGCAGCAAGCGACACGGGATGATATCGTGGTAACGTTTTTTGGCCATCCTTGAGCTGATGAAAATGAAGCAAATCACCTGCTACCAGCACAGTTTATTCGACGATATCGTTATTCAAGGCCGAGAGGATGAGAAGTATGTTGAGCTTCCCGCAGATGAAATCCATTATTGAAGGCTGCTGTTCGTAGCTGGGGACGAAGGTTTGGATGCAAAGCAGCTGTCGGAGATCATGGAAGTCGATGTCCAGATGGTGAAGGACGCGATCAGCCGGATGCAGGAGGAATTTCAGTCGCAGAACCGCGGGATTCTCGTGGCTGAAGTGGCGGGCGCTTATCAGCTTACGACCCATCCGGAGCTTGCCCCCTATTTTGAGCGGCTTGCCCAGTCCCCTTCGCGCAGCGCTTTGTCGCAGGCCGCGTTGGAGACGCTGTCCATTGTCGCCTACCGGCAGCCGATCACCCGCGTGGAGATTGAAGAGATCCGCGGAGTGAAGACAGAAAGGGCGCTGCACACGCTTGTTGCCAAGGATCTCATCGAGGAAGTGGATCGGGCCGATGCTCCCGGAAGGCCGATTCTATATGGCACGACCAGAACTTTCCTGGAGCACTTCGGATTGAATAGTATAAAAGATTTGCCGGATTCCACCCAGTTTGAGGCCGAGCTTACCCTGGAGGATGAGTCGCGCATGCTGTTCAACAAGCTTGACGAAGACGAGAACAGGCAGCAGATGACATTTGACGACATGCAGGAGGAGTAGCGTATATTTTTTCCATGGCAGGGCTATACTAACTTCGATAAGCAAAGTAGAATCTCTTTGCGAATCGAAGTTTTTTTTCATGTTTGAAGGGTTCGGCAAAATATCGGGATATGATCCAATTAAATTATATCCGCGGGGCTGCAGAAAAGGAGGCGCCGATGATCTGGCTGGGGATTGCGGCGCTTTTGGCGCTGGTCGGACTGGCAGTGGTTTTTTTAGTCATATCCGTTTTCATTTTTTACTTGGCGCGCGTAAAGGGCAGGGATGAAATCTATGTCAAGGTTAGTGCGCTGTATGGATTGATACACTACAAATACAAAGTGCATGCGATGCAGTTCATAAATTTTTTTAGAGGGAAGCAGCAAAAAAGTCCAGCCTAATCAAGGGAATCCGGTGGAAACGGATGAAGATTCGCATATTAGTCTCGAGACTCTACAAAAAAATTATACACTCGATTCAGGGGGCTGCTTACCAAAACCTTCGTCCTTAAGGATTGGATTATGGGCACGCTCTGCCGGTTCCACTGCACGGAGCTCACATGGGAAACCCGGATCGGAGCGGGCGACGCGCCTGAAACCGCAGTGTCGACCGGCGCGGCGTGGGCGGTTAAATCGGCGATGCTCGCAGTCATTTACAGAGCCGTGGCGTTCGATATCCGGCCGCTGGTCTCCGTTACTCCCAAGTACAACCAGATCGAGTTTGCCACGGAGTTCAGCTGCAGGCTGAAAGTTCGGGTGTTCAGTTTGCTGGCGTCGATGTCCTTGCTTTTAAAGCGGCTCGGCAAAATCAAGGGCGGGTGGAAAATGTGGCACCGTGTCCTCTCCAACAAAGCTTAAAAAAAAGCCCAGTTAGGCCGAACACATACTCTAACTCTTTTCAGGGCAAATTTAAAATGAAAATCAACGTATTCATTCTATCAGGAGGTAAATTCAAATGGAACATCCGATTCAGGGTTTAATGAAGACGGCGATGGAAAACATCCGCGATATGGTGGACGTCACGACGATAGTGGGAGACCCGGTTGAGACGCCGGACGGTACGGTTATTTTACCGATTTCGAAGGTTGGTTTCGGCTTTGCGGCGGGCGGCAGCGAATTTGCTACGGAGCTTGAGCAGGATTCGTCAGGCAAGTCGGGCGTGAATGACGGCCATAACGCCATGGTCGCTCTTCCTTTCGGCGGCGGCAGCGGCGGCGGCGTGTCGATCACCTATCGCTTTCCTCGTAGTTGGCGCGGCGGGCGTGAAAGTGGTTCCTTTGGACAATCAGACCCACATTATTGAAGGATCATCGATTCCGCCCCTAACCTGGTGGATAAAATCCAGACGATGGTGAAGAAAACGGGCGGCAGCGCAAACACATCAGGAACAAGCGGATTGGACGGGAAGCAGAATGCGGGCAATCAGAATTTAATTATTTAAGCAGAAGTATGGTTTGAAAGCATCCATTGCACAGGCCAAGGCCGTCCTCCGGGGCGGTCTTTTTTTGTGCCGGGTGAGGCATACGCGCGATTTTCCCGCATAAGACAGGTCTATACGAAGATTTGTTTGGAGGAAAATCATGCTGCCTGTTCTTGTTCTTATTGTTACTCTTGCGATGCTGTTCGATTTCATCAATGGTTTCCACGATACGGCAAATGCTGTCGCCACTTCGGTCTCCACCCGGGCATTAAGTCCGCGCACGGCGATCGTGTATGCAGCAGGACTGAACTTTGCGGGCGCGGTGGCCTCCTCCGGCGTGGCCCAGACGATAGGGGGCGGAATCGCCAATCCCGCGGTCATGCCCCATGGAACCGAAATCGTCACCGCCGCACTCATCTCGGCTATATTATGGAACCTGCTCACATGGTATTACGGTATCCCGTCGTCCTCGTCCCACACGTTAATCGGTTCAATGGCGGGAGCAGTCGTGGCCGGAGCGGGTCCGGAATTTCTGAAATGGGAAGGCTTTTCCAAGATCATCCTGATCCTTATACTGTCTCCAATCGCCGCCTTTATCGCAGGGGTTATAGTTACGGCGGTTCTTCGCTATGTCATCGGTCTAGTAGGCAGTAAATCCCGAACCCGGTTAAGCCGCATTTTCAAAATGTTCCAGATCGCATCAGCAGGGCTTGTCTCCTTCTCACACGGCGGCAACGACGCTCAAAAGGCGATGGGGATCATCGTGTTCGGATTGGTTGCGGCTGATGTGCAGCCCGATATGAATGTGCCTTTGTGGGTCAAAGCGGGCGCAGCTGCGGCAATGGCGCTTGGCACGTCAGTCGGCGGCTGGAGAATCATCGATACGGTCGGAACAAAAATCGTCAAGCTTGAACCTGAGAGCGGATTCGCATCCGACCTGGCCTCATTCATCGTCATCCAAACCTCGACCGCGCTTAAGATGCCTCTTTCAACAACCCATGTCGTTTCCTCGGCCATTATCGGGACAGGCAGCGTTATTCGCCTAGGGGAGATCCGGTGGTCTACCGTGGTAAAAAATGCTGCTCACATGGATCATTACCATTCCGGTTTCCGTTGTCCTGTCTTATCTGGTATATAAAATCCTGCACTCGCTCACCTGAATCAGCTGTTTAAAAGTGACGCAACTTAGCATTCATATCGGGGTGGGATAAGCATATACATGTACAAGCAGCAAAACCGTGATGAGCAAATCTGCCGAATCCGCCGCTTTTCGGGCAGCGCAGCGACTATAGGAGGAATTTATGAACAAAGCCGCTCTCCTGTGTACAACCGCACTCTTGTTTGCATTGGTCTCACCCTTCGGCCCGCCGGCTTCCGCCAAAGCCCCTGCCGTCTCCACGCACGCTCAGGGCGCCGCGTTAATCGACGTGAAATCGGGCCGCATCCTCTACAGCAAGAACGGGGATGCGCCTCTGAAAATAGCGAGCTTGACCAAGATTATGACGGCCATCGTCGCCATTGAGAACGGCGAAATTACGGATACGGTCACCGTGGGCAAGAACGCTTTCGGCAAAGAGGGCTCATCCCTCTACCTGAAACTGGGGGAGCAGATGAGCCTGCGCAACATGCTGTACGGCTGATGCTGCGTTCCGGCAACGATGCCGCGGTCGCTATCGCCGAGCATGTGGGCGGCTCGGTGGAAGGCTTCGCTACCTGATGAACGAGAAGGCCAGGATAATCGGATGGACCATTCTTATTTTGCCAACCCCCATGGGCTTGACGACAGCAAGGAGCATCTGGCTTCAGCGAACGATATGGCCAAGCTGGCCGCCTATGCGCTCCAGAATCCTGTTTTCCAGGATATTGTTAAAACTAAAGTGAAGAAGGTGCCCAATCCGAATGAAAGCTGGGATTATACCTGGTTGAACAAGAATAAAATGCTGTCTTTCTACGAGGGCGCCGACGGAATCAAAACGGGATATACGAAGCTGGCCAAACGCTGCCTTGTCTCATCTGCCACCAGAAACGGCCAGCAGCTTGCCGTTGTCACACTGAACGACGGCGACGATTGGGAAGACCATAAACGGCTGCTTGATTTCGGCTTTGGCAATTATCCTTTGCTCCGGGTTGCGGAGAAAGGGAAGGGGGTGGAGGGCAGCAGCCTCGTCGCCGGCAGTTCGTTTTATTATCCGGTCACCGAAGAAGAAAAGCCTCTTATATCGACCAAGATCGCCATGAGCAAGCCCGGTTCGTCTGAGTACAGGCTTGGAGAGCAAGGCCGGCTGACCGTTATGCTGGAAGGAAAAGAGGTGGGCAGCGTGCCTTTGTACACCCCGAATTCGCCTCTGCTCAAAGTGCCGGAAAAAATCGGCTTTTCAATTCGTGGAAACCGTCGAGAATGCGTCTAGCACAAGCCGCTGGGTGAAGGTATGGAAATCGGTATGGAGAGCATTGTTCGTTCTGCACTAAACGGCGGATGCCGTTTGATATGAGAGGTGGGGCAAATGGTTAACTACATCTGGTTGTTCTTTATCGTATCGGGTTTTGCCGTGGCGGCCGCCCAAGGAAATATCGACGGAGTCACCGCGGCCGTTTTTTTGACGGGGCCAAATCGGGGGGTTACGGTGTGCTTCGGCCTGATCAGCATCCTTGTATTCTGGCTAGGGATCATGCGGATCGCGGAAGATGCGGGCCTGCTGCAGAAGGTGGCCAATTTGCTCGGGCCTGTCGTCCGGTTCCTTTTTTCCAAGCGTGCCCCGCAATCATCCGGCCTTGGGATATATCATGTCGAATATGAGCGCGAACATTCTGGGCTGGGCAACGCCGCTACTCCGATGGGAATCAAGGCGATGCAGGAGCTGCAAAATTTGAACCCAAACAAGGAAGTTGCCAGCCCGGCGATGTGCACTCTGCTCGCGCTCAACACATCCAGCATTACGCTCATTCCTACCACCTTGATCGCTATCCGGATGAATTTTCATTCGCTCAATCCCGCCGAGATTGTGGGCACCACGCTGCTCGCTACGGCAGTCGCGACGATTGCCGCCATTGTGGTCGACAGGTGGTACAGGCGGTCCTATCATCCGGGTAATCCGCCGAAGAAAGATGATGGGACGTGTATTCTCTCGTGTCTGCGATCTCCGCCTGGGCGATTCCCGTCATTGTCGTGTTCATCCCCCTGTACGCCGCCTTCCGCCAGGTGCCGGTTTATGAGTCGTTTGTGGACGGGGCCAAGGAAGGCTTCGACACCGCTATCAAAATTATGCCTCATTTGGTGGGAATGATGGTCGCGATCAGTGTGTTCCGGGCTTCCGGAGCGATGGACCTGTTGATCTCCTGGATGAATCCTTTTCTCGAATCCATTGGCGTTCCCAGCGAGGTGCTGCCTCTTGCTTTTCTCCGGCCGATTACGGGGGCAGGCTCATTGGCGTTTACTGCGGATCTCATCCAGCAGTTCGGCCCGGATTCAATGGTGGGCAGAATCGCCTCGACCATCCAGGGCAGCACCGATACGACTTTGTATGTGATCACCGTTTATTTCGGCGCGATCGGCATCCGCAAAGCGGGATACGCCCTGAAGGTCGGCTTGATATCGGACGCAGTCGCTTTATCGCCTCGATCATTATTTGCTACCTCGTATTCGCTTAAGAAGGAATTGCCGGCCAACTTGTGATTTCCATGCGGGACGGGTATCATTAGGCTAGAGGTGAAGTTCGATTCATGGAAAGATTACAGAAGGTTATGGCCGAGGCCGGCGTCGCTTCGCGCAGAAAATGCGAGGAGATCATTTCCGCGGGAAGAGTGCTGGTGAATGACGAGCCGGTGACGACTCTCGGAATCAAGGTCGATCCTGCGGCGGATGTCATTAAAGTGGACGGCAGGACACTGCATTTGCAAAAAAAAATCTACTTGATTTTCAACAAACCGAAAGGCGTCATTACGAGTGTGACCGATCCAGGGGGCAGGAAGGTCGTAACGGATTTTATCAAAGGCATCAAGGAAAGGATTTATCCGGTTGGGCGCCTGGATTATGATACGGAGGGCTTGCTTCTGCTGACCAACGACGGAGAGTTCGCCAACTTGCTCACGCATCCCAAGCACCATGTGCCCAAAACCTATTTGGCTACGCTGAAAGGAGTGCCGCACGGCACTCTGCTGGACAAGCTGAAGCAGGGGGTGCAGCTGGAGGACGGCATGACGGCGCCCGCGGAAGCGGAATACCAGGATATCGATCCGGAAGGCAAGCAGTCGGTCATCAAAATTACGATCTATGAGGACGCAACCGGCAGGTGCGCCGCATGTTTGAAGCCATCGGCTTCCCCGTCGCCAAGCTGAAGAGGGTTCAGTTCGGGCCCATTGCGCTGTCCGGCCTGCCTAGAGGCAAGTATCGGGTCTTGTTGCCCAACGAGATTAAAGAGCTTAGGGACGCGGCTTTAAGGACACACAATATTCAAAAAAAGAACAATGAGTGTCGAGGCGAAATTTAGCTATAATGGGATTAGCTGCATGCTCTTTGAGGGACTGCGGCGTAATCCCCTTTTGTTATGGAAAGGTATGTGGTCATCCCTATGGGCAAGAATAGAAAGTGGCTTCAAATGACCATTCTGGCGGCTGTGTTTGTGATCGGCGCACTCACTATCATAAGCAGCATGTATTCAAATAAAAAAGGCTGCTTCCGAGGGGACGAAGGCACCTGATTTTACGCTGACCGCTTTAAACGGAGACACCTACAAACTGTCTGAACTGCGCGGCAAGCCCGTTATGCTGAACTTCTGGGCCACTTGGTGCCCTCCCTGCGAGAGGGAAATGCCGGCCATTCAGAGCCAGTACAGTAAATGGAAGGACAAAGGCTTCGTCCTGCTGGCGGCGAATATGGGGCAGAACAAGCTGACGGTCGGCGATTTTGCGGACAGGCATAAGCTCACCTTCCCTATCCTGCTGGACACCAAGGAAGAAGTACGCAAAAGCTATAATGTCACCCAATATCCTACGACGGTTTTTTTATTCATCCGGACGGAAAAATTTACAAAGTGAAAATTGGCGAAATGGACGAAGCTTCATCAATGAGACGCTTGCCGGGATGCAGGGGAGGTAGAGATCCATTCTAATACAGAATACGAAATGCGAATGCGGGCACCAGAATCCTGTAGGCACGGTATTATGCGAGTCCTGCGGCAAACCGCTGGATGAAGGCGGCGCAGACTTCCCTCTTGAGATGAGATACGACGGAATCCTGAGAAAATCGCAAAGGGAGCGGGTCTCCTGGATGGATTCGGTGTGGCGTTTTTTTTTCCTCCGTTAAGGTGGCCGTCTATTTGATCGGGATCACTTTGCTGGGCGCGACTTTGGGAACGGTGTACCCGCAGGAAAACACTTTTATGAACATAGACCCGGCCGTGTACTATGAGGCCACCTATGGTACGCTCGGGAAAATCTATTATATGCTGGGACTCTCCCATACTTATGAATCTTGGTGGTTTCGCACCCTGCTGTTCATGATTGGCACCTCACTCGTCATCTGCTCATTGGACCGGGTGCTGCCTCTGTACAGGGCGCTGAACAAGCAGCAGATCCGCAAGCATACCCAGTTCCTTTCCAGGCAAAAAAATAGCTTACTCAGGTGATCTGCCGTTTGAAGGGCTGCAAGGGTCCGGCTTCACTGAAGAAGACGGGGCGCGCTGGACGGAAGGAATGGCCAAGCAGCTGCGCAAGATGGGTTACAGGGTACATACAGACGGCACGGCTCTGCTGGCGGAGAAAAAACAGATTCAGCCGCTGGGGACCGTATATTAACCATATCGGACTGATCATTTTTTCTGCTCGCAGCTTTGGCGAGGGGCATTCCCGGCTGGCATATGGACCAGTATGTGTCCGTGCTTGAGGGCCAGACGGTGAAGATACCGAACACCTCGTATTATATTAAAAAAATCAAAAGTTCACCATAGACTTCTACACCGAGAATGAAATGAGCGAAAAGTTCCGGAAGACAGAGAAGGAAGTCCCCAAGCTTTATGAAACCAAAGCGGTACTGTACAAATGCACAGCCGTTTGCGATAATGCCAGCCAGGATCCTCAGCTTGAAGAGGTTGCGCGGCATAATATTCTCGTCAACCAGCCGCTGGATTACAAGGGGTTAATGGCCTACCAATACGATTATAAGCTCAGCCCGGTGCTTATTTCAGTGACGCCTACCTTGAAGAATAAAGAGACCGGACAGGCCTACGGTTCCTTTACTTTGAATATGGGCAAACCGGAGGACCAATATACGGCGGGTGAGTACAGCTTGAAGCTGAAAGGGTACTTCCCGGAGTTTGGACTGGACGGTAAAGGAACGCCGGTCACGAAATCGAATGAAGCGAAAGCGCCTGCATTTATTTTCAACATTTCGGGGCCGGGACTTGCCGAGGGTGGGGAGCCGTATATTTACTTCCCGAGGCAGGTGGACAAGGTAAATTTCCGTCAGGACGATCTGAACGGCAAGCTCGCCCAAACATTGGATATTTCCGTTGATTCCATGGATAAGGTAAAGTTTGCCGAATATACGACTTTCCTCAATATCCGTGTAGACCGCGCGATTCCTTTTATCTGGACAGGCGCGGCGATTTCCATGGCCGGATTGATCATGGGCTTCTATTGGCAGCACCGCAGGATTTGGCTGCGCGTGGACGGCCGCCGGTTAACCTTGGGAGCGCATACGAACAAGAACTGGTTCGCCATCCGTAAAGAGGTGTCCAGCGCGCTTGAGAAAACCGGAATCCGGGTGAACGCCAAAATATTAGAAAGAGGGCGGCAACAGTGAACTCGACGTATGACGGCAGTGTTTTTTTCTATTGATCGCGTTTGTGCTCTATAATCTAGGCTTTCTTTTATTCGTCCTGACCATAACAGGAAAAAAAGTGGAATCATGGAAATCCCGAGCGGCATGAGAGAAAATGGGGGCGTGCCGCTTTTACGGTTTCCGCGGCGGGGTTCTTGTGCCACCTGATTTTCTTTTTTTAACCGCTGGTACACGGGAGGCCATATACCGACCAGCAATATGTACGAATTTATGACCTTCCTCGGAATGATGACTATTTTTGCCTTTATTGTGGTTTATCTTCTCTACCGGACCCCGGTCATCGGTGTGTTCGCCCTGCCTGTGGCCGTAATTATCATTGCGTACGCCTCCGTCTTTCCGGGTGAGGTGCAGCCGCTTATTCCCGCGCTTCAAAGCTACTGGCTGAAAATTCATGTCACGACGGCCGCCACGGGGGGAAGCATTCTTCGCAGTCGGCTTCGCCGGAGGGCTGATGTACCTTCTGAGGAGCGTGAACTACGCAGGCGAAACCGCGGCGGACCGGAAGGAACAGCGATGGCTGGAGTTTACTTTGTTTTTCATAATCATTATTATTGGATTTGTGGGATCGATCTTCGGATTTAACGCCGCGGGGTATCGGGCTGAATTCCACAAGCAGGTGACGGTACAGCAGGACGGAAAGCCCGCGGAAATCACCGAAAAAATCCGTTTATGTTCTGCCGCCGCTGATCAAGTCCTACGGCAGCGAGCAGATAGAGATGAAGCCGTTCCTTGGCATGACGGAGCCGATTCTCGCCAGACGCCGGGCTGGATGAAAGGGGCGCAGGCCGGAAGGAAGCTGAACACCGTCATTTGGTCCGTTCTTAGCGGCATCGTGCTGTATGCGCTGCTGCGCTTGATTGCCCGCAAACCGCTTGGAGCGGCGATTTCTCCGCTGCTTAAGGGGATGGATGGCGAAGATCTGGACGAAATTGGTTACAGGGCGATCGCTATCGGCTATCCGATCTTTACCTTGGGTGCACTCATTTTTTGCGATGATTTGGGCTCATGAAGCATGGGGAAGATTCTGGGGATGGGATCCCAAGGAAGTGTGGGCTCTTATTACCTGGCTGTTCTATGCGGTGTATCTTCACCTTCGGTTATCGAAAGGCTGGCAGGGCAAACGCTCCGCATGGATGTCCGTGATCGGCTTCCTCGTGGTCATGTTTACTTTAATCGGTGTAAATTTAGTTATCGCAGGATTGCATTCTTATGCTGGAGTCTAGGAGTGAGCAGATGATTGAGATGAATTCCACCATTCTGGTAGTTGATGATGAAGAGCGCATCCGGCGCTTGTTAAGGATGTATCTTGAGAAAGAAGGCTATGTGATCGATGAAGCGGAAGACGGGGAGACCGCGCTTCATAAAGCGTTAGACCAGGACTATGACCTGATTCTGCTGGATGTGATGCTCCCCGGGATCGACGGTGTCGAAGTCTGCCAACGGCTCCGCCAGGTGAAATCAACCCCGGTTGTGATGCTGACGGCCAAAGGGGAAGAAACGAACCGGGTGCAGGGCTTTGAGGTAGGTGTGGACGATTACGTGGTCAAGCCGTTCTCTCCGCGTGAAGTGATCTACAGGGTGCGTGCCATCCTGAGGCGCTCATCCGCCACCGCGTACCTGTCCAAAGATATCAACTCCGGCAACAACATCGTCTTTCCCAACCTGATAATCGAACATGACGCGCACAGAGTGACCGCCGGAGGGCAGGAAATCGCTCTGACTCCCAAAGAGTATGAGCTCCTCCATTATTTGGCGGTATCTCCCGACAAAGTATTCTCACGGGAAGAGCTGCTGAAAGATGTATGGAACTATGAATTTTTTCGGCGATTTGAGAACAGTGGACACGCATGTGAAAAGGCTGAGGGAAAAGCTGAACAAAGTATCACCGGAAGCGGCGGGCATGATTACGACAGTGTGGGGTGTCGGTTACAAGCTAGAGGTGCCGAAATAAGTGTTTATTTTCCGCACGATCGTAGGGAAGCTGTGGTTGACCATCATCGCGCTTGTCGCCGTTGTTCTGCTGGCCTTGGGCTTTTTTTTCTCACGCAATATATCCAGAAGGATTTTTTTCAAAATACCAGCATCAAACCGAGAACCTGGTCGCGCTGGGCTCTAAAGTGGCTGTGGAGTCTCCCAAAGGCTTGACGACCCGAAATACCATGACCTGGTCAATGAGCTGCTGAGCGCCAGAACGCCCGCTTAATCATTCTGGGTGCGGATTACAATGAAATGTTCAACGGTTCCGGCAAAGGGCAGTCAGTGCTGCACGCGACGGATTTATTTACCGTGAACCAGCTCAGGGAAGTGTTTAAAGGCGCGACAGTCGACAACGGAAACGCCGCACAGGAGCAGAAGCACACGGAAGATTTTCTCGCAGTGGCCGTGCCGATGAAGAATGCCAAAGCCGACGTCACGGCTGCGGCGATTATCTACCAATCTCTATCGTCGATGAAAATGACGCAGCACTATATCATCCGGCTGTTTGCGTACACTTCTGCTATCGGATTTCTGCTGACGACCTTTTTTTCGCTTTTTTTCCTGCTGACCCAAATCACTCAGCCTCTGCAGCGTTTAAGGAAGGCGGCGGATCTGATCACCGTGGGGCAATTCGGCACGAGAGTGAAGATGACTCTAACGACGAGATCGGCGAGCTCAGCAACACCTTTAACCATATGGCGGAGCAGCTTGAGGAGAATATTAAGGATCTCAGCCATGAAAAAAGAGAATCTCGTCAGCATTCTAAGGAGCATGACGGACGCGGTTATCACATTCGACGCCCGCGGTTCTGTCGTACTGACCAATCCGCCGGGCGAGAAGGTGATACGGGATTGGGGCGAGATCGAGTGGATTCCCGGAGGGGAGGGGAAGAGCGCCAGTGCTGAACAAACGGTGCCTGAACCGCTTCTTCACTTGTTTCACACGTTGGTGGCGGAAGCAAAGAGGAATTGACCTACAAGCTCCATGTACAGAATGAGGTCTGGTCTATTGTTATGGCGCCTCTATATTCCAACACCCAGCTGCGGGGAGCCGTCGCCGTGCTCAGGGACGTCACGGAGGAGCACCGGCTTGACAAGCTTCGCAAAGACTTTGTAGCAAATGTGTCCCATGAGCTTCGGACGCCGATTTCCATGGTCCAGGGCTACAGCGAGGCATTGATGGACGATATTGTGGAATCGCCCGAGCAGAGGATGGAGCTGGTCCAGGTGATCCATGACGAATCGCTGCGTATGGGCCGGCTGGTCAAGGATCTGCTGGATCTCGCACGGATGGAATCGGGGCACATGATGATGAATATGCGGGAAGTGGACGTCGACGCTCTGATGAAAAGGATGTACCGGAAATTCACGGTGCTTGCCAGAGAGCAGAAGATCACGCTGTCGTACAACGTAACCTCACCCGATCTGAAGCTGGAGCAGGCAGACGAAGACAGGCTCGAACAGGTGCTTACCAACCTTCTCGACAATGCTTTCCGGCATACTTCTCCCGGAGCGACGATCACCATGAAAGCCGCCCCGGCGTTATTCAAAAGCAAACCAGCCGTCCTGCTGGAAGTGACCGATCAAGGAAGAGGCATTCCACAGGAAGACCTGCCATACATCTTTGAGCGCTTTTACAAAGCGGATAAAGCCCGAACGAGGGGGTCCGGCGGAGGAACGGGCCTAGGGCTCGCGATTGTCAAAAACATCATTGAAGCCCACCAAGGCTCGGTGGATGTAAAAAAGCGAGATAGGGCAGGGGACCACGTTCTCCATCCTGCTGCCATTGAGATTAAACGAGGCATGAAATAACACGCGTAAAAAAGAGCGATCCCTTCTAAAAGGAATCGCTCTTTTTTTAACGGCTGCCTGCCGGCCGGCCCCAAACCTCATCCGATTCACGCTTTCAGTCGGACCGGTAAATTTTTTTGTTGAAAAAAAAAGTTTAAATCTTGTTGTTCGTGAAACAATTGTGCATTTTTTTTGGTGAATTTAGTCTAAACGGACAGCAGTTGAATGTTTTTTTCAAATCAGGGAACTTGGCCAGCTCGGCAATCACTTCTTTAGGCGCGGGCTTGTCGGTGGAAAGCACCATGATGGCGGAGCCTCCGAATACTTTACGGCCGACCTGCATGGTCGCGATGTTGACGTCATTCTTACCCAGCAGCGTGCCCACATGGCCGATGATACCGGGTTTGTCGTTGTGGGAGATCAGCAGCAGATGGCCTTCCGGCGCCACGTCGACAGGATATTGGTCAATCTGCACGATTCTTTCTCCGTATCCGGAGAGCAAGGTGCCTGCCGCCGATTTTACCTCATTCTTGGTTTTTAAGGTCAATGTTACAAGGTTGGTAAAGCTTTTGGATGCGTTGGACTGCTGGGTGGTGACATTGATTTCACGTGTTTTGGCGATATGCATCGCATTAACCAGGTTTACGGATTCCATCGCATTGGAAAGCACGCCTTTGACAATAGTGCGGGTCAATGGCAGAGTATCCACGTCAGCCAGATCTCCGGAGTACGCTACGACGATTTCCGAGATCGCGCCTTCGATCGTTTGGCCCAGGAAGCGGCCCAGCTTCTCGCCCAGCGTAAAGTAAGGCTGCAGCTTGCCCATCAACTCCGCAGGGACAGGAGGCATGTTCACCGCGTTCTTGAACGGTTCATTCCTTAAGATATGGAGCACTTCCTCGGACACGTCGATCGCCACGTTCTCCTGGGCTTCGACAGTGGAGGCTCCGAGGTGGGGGGTGACGATAATTTTCGGGTTGTTAAGGAAAGGATGGTCCGGCGCGGGCGGCTCCACTTCAAATACGTCGAAGGCAGCGCCTGCGACTGTACCGGCTTCGATCGCTTCTACAAGCGCCATCTCGTCAATAATGCCTCCGCGCGCGCAGTTGATGATGCGTACGCCCTTTTTTCATCAGCTCAAATTGTGGGCGGGCGATCAGGTGTCGTGTTTCCTTCGTGAGCGGAGTATGAACAGTGATAAAGTCTGCTTTCGCGGCAATCTCGTTCACCGTTGCCAGCTTCACACCCATTTTCTCCGCGCGCTCTCCAGTCAGGAAGGATCATAGCCGATCACTTCCATGCCGAACACTTTGGCTCGTTTGGCCACCTCGCTGCCGATCCGGCCCATGCCGAGAATACCCAGCACTTTATTGCGCAGTTCTACGCCGACAAATTTGCGGTCCCATTCGCCGGAAACCGTCTTTTTTGTAAGCTTGGGGAATGCTGCGGGCAATAGACATCATCATAGCGAATGTCAGCTCGGAGGTGGCGATCGTGTTGCCATCCGGGGCGTTGATTACGACAATTCCGCGTTTGGTGGCGGCATCAAGGTTAATATTATCTACGCCGACTCCCGCGCGTCCCACCACTTTAAGCCGGACTGCCGCCTCCATTACACGCTCGGTAACTTTGGTCTGGCTGCGGACGAGCATGGCATCATAGTCTGCGATAATGGAAATGAGCTCCTCCTCAGGCAACGTATTGCGTTTGTCCACCTCGACGTCCTCTGCGTCGTAAAGCTTTTGGATTCCTAAATCACTGATTGAATCGAGCACCAGCACTTTAAACAACATGGTTTCTTCCATCCCCTTTGTTTTTTTAATTAATTCTTCCCCGCCACAGCAAAAAAACTCTCAATCCCCATACATATTCCGTATGAAAGGGACGAGAGTTCATCTTCGTGGTGCCACCCTAATTCACTGTCGTTTGCACGCGCAGCCTCAATGGTCTGTCGACCGGGAAAGGTAACGGTATCCTGCCGGCAACGGCTACTCCCCTGAGGATTCGCCGCTGCAACTCTGGAGTGCTCCGCGTAAATCCAACCACCGGTTCACACCAGCCACCGGCTCTCTGTATGTCATTCTTACGCTTGGCTCCGTCAATGCTTATCGCACTATGAATTTGTTTCAATTTAACATGCCGCGGGAAAAAAGTGTCAATACGGGAAGCAAAAAATAACCGCTGCTGCTCAGTTTGGTTCACACAATCTTCATAAAGCTGTCACGTAAAATTGGCCCCAAGCGGACACCGTCAATCTTTTCACTTGATCAAAGTGCGATTTTTTTCGATATTCTTTCAACAAGAATCGATTGCGGCGCTGAGGCGGAAAGGAGTCGGGAATATGGCTCACAAACAGATCCAACCGGCGGAATTTATGAAGATGTATGAATCCGGAGGCCTGGACGACGCAGTGGTGATAGATGTGAGGGAGCCTGTCGAGTGGGAATATTATCATCTTGAGGGGATGGAGCTTATCCCTGTGAACGACATTCCGGACAGGCTGCAGGACATACCTGAAGACCTGCCGGTTTACGTTGTTTGCGCTCATGGAGTTCGCAGCGAAGCGGTGTGCAGGTATTTGTCGAACCAAGGGTACCGGAATTTGGTCAATGTCGAAGGCGGTATGGCTGCTTTATCCTCGTTTAGAGGGTTCCAATACGACTGACGGCACGGCATTTGAACCTATGTGGCGGAAAGGGCTTTTAAGTGAAAAAAATTTAATATTAAATTTCGAAGAATAAACGCCGCAGACCTGGATGAACGTACGATTTTGCTCAATTTATATATAACGCAGGGGGCCGTGCTGCTTCTTGCGGTCATCATTATTTTGTTTCAGGGCGGACGGTTTGCGGATAAATTTATTGTCCAGGACTGGCCGCCGGTGATCGGATGGGGCTTGGCTTTTGCCGCGGTTGTTGTTGTAGTGGACGTTCTCATTTCAGGCTGGGTCCCCGAAGACGTGACAGACGACGGCGGAATCAACGAGCTGCTTTTCCGGTCGAGGCCTTTGTGGCAGATTGCCCTCTTGTCGCTGGTCGTCGCTGTCTGTGAAGAGCTGCTGTTTCGGGGAGCGATTCAAGCGGCATGGGGGCCCTATTGGACGAGCATCTTCTTCGCCGCCATCCATTTCCGGTATTTGAGGCATTGGCTCATGACGGGAATGGTTTTCTGCATCAGTTATGGATTAGGCTGGATTTACATTCATACCGGAACTCTGTGGACAGCTATTTTGGCCCATTTTGCAATTGATTTCGTGATGGGATGTATAATTCGTTACAGGAGGGAATCTTAATGCGCAGTACTAAAAAAACAAGCAGCAACAGAACCCTGACGATCAGAAGGATGACCACTTCCTGCCGCCCAGAAAAAAACGGTTCACCCTTCGGAAAAAAAGCCAAGCTGGTGAAGATTTTTTTACAGTTCGCTGATCCTGCTGTTTGTCGCCTTGACCGTTTGCTTGTTTTTTATGGGGAGCCAGACATTCCTGACCTTTTTTTTGAATTAAGCTATGTTAAATGTTGATATTTGCAATATACAAAATTGCGCTCTCTGTTCGCTTTGGGATGTCGAAGAAATGGATTCCGAAACTGGTATGCTGTCATGGATGCTTCGAAAAGACTTTCAGCAGCATTAAAGGGCTTCAGCGGGTGGAGCCATGATGCGTAAGCGGCGTAGCCAATCCCCTCTGTTAACTCGCTTCAGGCTCGATAGCGTACGGATCGACAAAAGTATATCCGGCTTCTTCCATTTTGGTCAGCAGCTCATCGAGAGCCTTGACGGTCCAGGGCAGCTCGTGCATAAGGATATTGCTGCCAGGATGCAGCTGCTTCATCACGCTGGCTATGACCAGTTCGGGAGACTGCTTGGTGCTCGCGTCCCAATCGAGGGAACCGTTGGACCAGGTCATGAACAGCATGCCTTGATCCTTGGCCACCTTCTTGACATAGTCGCCGCCGGAACCGAAAGGGGGCCTGAAGAATCGGGGAGCCTCGCCGGTGAGCTCTTTTACTTGGTTCACTACATCTCCGATTTGCTTGTCGACCTTCTCGTTAGTTTCTTTTTTCAGGTCGATGTGATCCCAGGAATGGTCGCCGATCACCTGGCCGTGGTCGTGAATCAGCTTCAGCAGCTCAGGCTTTTGCTTCACGCGGTACCCGTTCACAAAGAAAATGGCTTTGGCTTTATGCTTTTCCAAAGTGGCGATCAAAGATTCATTCATTTCCTTTTCCTTGGGACCATCGTCAAAAGTTAACAGCGCAACCTTCTTGTCGCCGTTCGGGTCGTTGGGCACGATATCATAGTTCTTGTTCATGTGATATTCCTTCTTGACTTCAGCGGGAGCGACCTTGGCAGGAGCGGGGACCGCCGCGGGCTCTGTTTTGGGCTGCTGAGCGCCTGCGCCGCCCTGATCCTTGGTCCCTTGTCCGCCAGACGGAGCGGATCCGGTGTCGCCATTAGCGGGCTGGGAGGATTGAGCAGCGGAAGGTGGGGAGGCGGCGGGTGCTGTGCCGGATTGGCCGCAGCCCATTAACAAGGCGGTCATAAATAGGACGATGGCGGTTTTATTCATAATTATGATCCCCTTTGCGGTTGGTTTCAATTTCTGGATTGCTTTTCCTATTTTAACACAACTTTTGGCGGTATCCGCAACTCTTTATGTCGAACGTTCCCGGTTTTCCCGTATTTTACGATGCATGTGTTCATTTCGTCAGGAGAAACTAAGGTCGAGAAAACGAAAGGAGGATGTACAAATGCGCACAACCAGTTTCTTGTTGGGAGCCTTGGCCGGCGTGACCGCAGCTGTGTACCTCGGCAGAAACCGAAACATGCGCGTCATGCTGAACGGCCTGCGTGACATGGACGCTGATCAAATGTTCGGGAAAGCGAAAAATTTCGCAAACAACATGATGCAGAATTCCTCTCATTCCGACCATAAAGCTAAAGACGCGGGCGGCGATCTGGGAAAAGTAAAGGACATCGTCCAGCAGGACAGCCACTTAAAGCATCATGTGGATGAAATTTTATCCGAAAATAATCGGCCTGCTTCCATGAAGCAGTAACTCGTTCGTTTTCTTGTCTTTCGGAAAGCACATCTTCAGACATTTCTGAGGGTGTGTTTTTTTTGACATTGTAGGATGGGTTTCTGTTTTTTTGACATTGTCAGAAAGTTTAAAATTTAGAGAGCGTACGGTTTCTGTTTTTTTGGCATTGTAAAAAATATAAATTTAGGTAGCATATGGTTTCTATATTTCAGCATATCTTTTCTGGTGGTTTGTTTTTTTGTCCCAACAGAGGTTGGAATCCCGTACTCGTTCCCTCCCCACGCGCAAACGTATGGGTTGGCACCAAAAATGACCGCCAGGGTGTGCTGTTCCTGACGGTTTTTTTCTTGTGTTTTTTTTAGCTTGAGTACAAGCCCTGCAACGATTTTTTTTGGCCCTTTTTTTAGTGCAAAACGTTTAAAAAAAATGATAACATGGTATATAAGCATAATACTATACAAGCTATACACATTTTACCGTTCTTTTTTTTCATATGGTAATATTAGAAAGTCTTTGAATAAGGGGGATCCTGTCATGAAAATTGAGCGTTTGAGTACGGATAAGATTAGGATTTTCCTTACATTCGACGATTTGATGGAGCGCGGTATACAGAAGGAAGATATGTGGAGGGAAATTCCGAAAGTCCACGAACTGTTCAGTGAAATGATGGACCAGGCATATTCGGAGCTCGGGTTTGACCCGTCGGGCCCGCTTGCCGTAGAAGTGTTCGCTATGCCGGCGCAGGGGATGGTCGTTATCGTCACCCGCGGCAAGCTGGACATTCACCATCACCAGGACGGTCTCGATGAAGAAGAGGATCTGCCGGAAGAAGTGTTCGAGATGGAAGTGACTATGGAGCAATCAGACTTGATCTCTTATGTATTCTTTGATTTCGAGGATCTTATTCGCGCCGCTAAAGTACTGTCCACCATGCTTCCTGAAGGCGGCGTGCTCTACTCCTATAAAGATAAATGGATTCTGCATTTAGATCCGCTCGATATGGAAGAAAGTCGATACCAGGCATTGATCGCCGTGCTTTCCGAATTTGGCGAAGCCGCATCGGTAACCAAAGCAGTCCTGGAAGAGTACGGAAAGACGGTTATAGAAGCAACGCAATCCAAGTATTATGCCAACATTTTCAATAAGAGAAAGAAGCTTCTCAAAGCATCTCAAAAAACATTTGTTTTTTTGGCGGGTGCTTTTTTTCTCGTTGTATGGACCCAGCATTTTTTTATGTTTTATTAAAGAGGGGGACAAGCTAAATTAAACGTTTGGATTTTACAAATTGAAGAGGTGTACCCAAATGGCTGAAAATATGAACGTACTGACATCCACCCAGTTGGTGATAGAGGAAGCCCTGCACAAACTGGGCTACGGCAATGAGATGTATGAACTGCTGAAAGAGCCGATGAGGTATTGACCGTGCGGATTCCCGTGAGAATGGACGACGGAAGCATGAAGCTTTTCACCGGATACAGAGCCCAGCACAATGACGCGGTCGGGCCCACCAAAGGGGGAGTCCGGTTTCATCCAGACGTGAACGAAGACGAGGTTAAGGCGCTGTCGATCTGGATGAGCCTGAAATGCGGTATTGTAGATCTTCCATATGGCGGAGGTAAAGGCGGTATAATATGCGATCCGCGCAACATGTCTTTAAGCGAGCTGGAGCGGCTCAGCCGGGGCTATGTCCGTGCGATCTCGCAGATTGTGGGGCCGACCAAGGATATTCCCGCGCCTGATGTCATGACCAACTCCCAGATCATGGCCTGGATGATGGATGAATACAGCCGTATACGTGAATTTGACTCTCCTGGCTTCATCACAGGCAAACCCCTTGTACTCGGCGGATCCCATGGACGCGAGACGGCTACGGCCAAGGGAGTGACCATCATGATCGATGCCGCGCTCAAGAAGAGAAGCATCGATGTACTGGGTGCCAGAGTCGTTATCCAGGGCTTCGGCAACGCGGGAAGCTACCTGGCCAAATTTATGCATGAAAAAAGGGGCGAAAGTCATCGGCATCTCCGACGCTTACGGGGGGCTCCACGACCCGGCGGGCCTGGATATCGATGATTTGCTGGACCGCCGGGATTCGTTCGGCACGGTGACCAAGCTGTTCAAGGATACCATTTCCAATAAAGAACTGCTCGAGCTGGAATGCGACATTTTGGTGCCGGCCGCCATTGAGAACCAGATCACTCTCGAGAACGCCGAGCGGATCAAAGCGGGCATCGTCGTAGAAGCCGCCAACGGCCCTACAACCTATGAAGCGACAAAGGTCCTGACACACCGCGGCGTGCTGCTAGTCCCTGACGTACTCGCCAGCGCAGGGGGCGTGGTGGTCTCCTACTTTGAATGGGTGCAGAACAACCAGGGCTATTACTGGACGGAGGAAGAAGTTCATACAAGACTAAAATCAGTTATGGAAAAAAAAGGCTTCGAAAATGTCTATAATATACATGATACCAGAAAAGTAGACATGCGCCTGGCCGCTTATATGGCCGGTGTCCGCAAGACTGCGGAAGCCGCCCGTTTCAGGGGCTGGGTTTAAAATAACGTTTTCAGTTGAAAGGAGGGCAATAGATGAATGTCCTGTCTTTAATGATGGCGGCTATTGCCCCTGGTTTTGCGCTTCTTGCTTATTTCTATCTCAAAGACCGGTATCACTCGGAGCCGTTGCAGCTGGTAGGCAGGTTGTTTATTTTCGGTGTGCTTATTGTATTTCCGGCGATCGTGCTACAGAGGCGTTGACCGCCGGATTGGGGCACAACACCTGGGTGCTGTCTTTTCTTATCTCCGCTGGACTGGAGGAATTCCTCAAATGGTTCGTGCTGTATTTCGTCATTTATAAACATACCTCGTTCGACGAGCCTTATGACGGGATTGTTTATGCGGTTGCGGTATCCATAGGGTTTGCCACCGTGGAGAATATTTTTTTATGCGATATTTGAATCGAGGGATTTTTTTCGTCGCTGCTCCTGCGCGCGCTGCTTCCGGTTTCAGGCCATGCGCTGTTCGGGGTGATGATGGGATACCGGCTTGGCAAGGCAAAGTTTAACAAAGACAAGGAAAACCGGTATCTGCTCATGTCGCTGCTGCTTCCTATCGTATGGCATGGAGCTTTCGACTTTATTCTGCTCGCACATACGACTGACTGGGAATGGTACATGATCCCGTTCATGGGGCTGTTGTGGCTGCAAAGCATGTGGAAGGTCGAAAGGGCCAACGCGGTTTCGCCTTACCGCACTTTATTTAGGGAAGACAAGGTTAAAATCTGAAATTCTTGTCCATACTGGGTAATATCTTACCGAACTTATAAGCGGAGGTTGCCCGATGGCAGAGACGCGCGTGAAAGTGAAAATTCGCTGCAATCAATGCGGGGAGCGGTTTACGCTCCGCGGCAGACGGGACAAGGGGCGGGTGGATACGGGGTTCAAACAGTGTATCTGCGACAACCGCAGCGATTTTGAAATCGAACGGAATCGTTCTGATCAAGAAGCCTTCGGGCTTCTTTTTTTTGCTGTTTATCGGGAACCGGCTGAAAAGCTTCGTTTTGCGGTACGGCTTCCAATTGGAGATGCATAAACTTCCTTTCTTCAACGAAAGATAACAGCAACGTTAGGAAATGAAAGGAGTTATCGACATGTACGCGCGTTTAAGCGGAATTCTGTTTCCCATTGCTTTAGTGGTTTTGGTAGCTGTGGTGTTCTGGGGGTATAAGGAGCATCAGGACAAGAACTCGGTGCTCATCAAGGCGGAGAATCAGTACCAGCGGGCTTTTCACGATCTCTCTTTTCACATGGACCGGCTGCAGACAGAGCTTGGCAACACAATGGCTGTGAACTCCACCTCCAATGACTTTTACAGGAAAAGACTGGTTAATGTATGGAAGTTGACCAGCGAAGCCCAGAACGAGGTGGGCCAGCTTCCTCTCACTTTATTGCCGTTCAGCAAAACGGACGAGTTCCTGACCAAGATCGCCAACTTTACATACCAAACCGCGGTACGCGATTTGAGTAAAACCCCTTTGGACGAAAATGAGGTGAAGACACTCCATTCGCTGTACGACCGTTCCAAAGAAATCTCACAGGAGCTGAGGAATGTCCAGACCAAAGCGCTTGCGAACAATCTGCGGTGGATGGATGTCGAGATGGCGGTCGCCACGGAAAACACCAAGGCGGATAATGCTATCATCGACGGATTCCGTACAGTGGACAAGAAGGTGGGCGATTATCAGGACCTGAACTGGGGACCTTCCATGACCGGCTTGTTTGAAGCACGGAACGCGAAGGCTCCTGCGGGTTTGGATGTTTCCGCTGAGGAAGTCAAGCAGAAAGCCGCCCAGTTCCTGGATATCGGCAATGCCGACTATCTTCAGGTGAGGGAGAATGGAGCCGGAACGGAGTACAATACCTTCACAGTTTCCGCAAAGGACAGCAGCAAGCCAGGCGGTTTCCAGCTGGATTATACGAAAAAAAGGCGGGCATCTGGTCTCGTTCACAGGCAACCGCGATTTAGGCCGAAGACGTTGACCATAGAGCAGGGCCGTGAAATAGCGCAAGCCTTCCTCGAGGAGAAGGGCTATAAAAAAATTTACAAGCGGTAAACTATGACGAATACCATAACTCGGCAGCCTATACCTTCGTCAAAAAAAAGAAGGCGGCGTGCTCGTTTTTTCCTCAGAAGCTGGCTGCCAAAGTGGCATTGGACAACGGGGAAGTCGTGGGCCTGGAAGCGAGGGACTATATCTACAATGAAAAGGACCGCAAGCTCGCGGCGCCGAGGCTGACAGAAGAGCAGGCAAGAAAATCGATTTCCAAGGATCTGCAGATTACGGACACTTCCAGGGTAATCATCCGCAACGATCTGGAACAAGAGGTACCGTGCTATCAGTTCATGGGCAAAATAAAAGGAACTTTGTACAAGCTGTACATCAACTCGGACACCGGCGCGGAAGAGAAGATCGAAACCGTGGGGCCGGTGGAAACCGAAGGCCAGCATTAATGGGGAGCAAGGGCTACGTGACAGCGACGGGAAGAAGCAGGAAGAAGCGGGCAATCCCGTTTCTTCTTTTTTTTTCTGCAGACAGCGCCTAAGAAAGAATGTGATAGCCGGGTTACAAAAGCTTCCTAAAATCCGCTGCCGTGATATAATGGAAAAGGATTGGACAAAATCTTCCGCGCCGCCACCCATAACTTCAAGGAGGTGCATGCTTGTGCTGCCCAAAATAAATCAGGTGCTACATATCAATCAGCTTTCAACCAATGAAGAGGAATCGAGGAAAGAATATAAAAGCAGAATCGCCGATCTCACGGAATTTTACATAGCGATGGAAGTGCCCCTTGACGAAGAAACGGGAAAGCTCAAAAGACTTCAACCCGGCGAAGAGCTGTCCGTCTATTATACTTCGGAAGCCGGCGTGAAGAATTGTTTCAATACGTCCGTGATCGGGATTAAAGACGATGTCATCCGTCAGGTGCTTATCCAAAAAACCGGCTCCCGAATCCATTACCAAAATTCAAAGACGCAGCTTTCTGAGAGTCCAGTCGCAATTGGAGATAGCGGTGCAGTATGGCAGCCATATTCATTTTGTGTCGCTCACGGAGGATGTCGGCGGAGGCGGCCTTTCTTTTGTTTGCGACGGCATATCCCCCTTATGGTGCAGTTTCAGCTGTCATGCTGGCTGCTCGTTTCCTATAAAAAAAACGGCAGCATCGAACATATCCCTTTCAAGCTCGATCGTCAGGATCAAAGCTCTGGAAACAGGCAAGCAGCTGGTTATGCTCAGTTTCGATGAAATTTCGGACAGGGACCGGCAGCTGATCGTCCGTTTTTTGTTACGAAAGGCAAATGGATTTCCGCAAAAAAATAATGCATAGCATCCGACCCGACCGCACAAAATACAGCCATTATCTGTAAAAGGGGCGTAGAGCGGGTTGGAAAAGAAAGACACGGAGGAATATGAGGCAATATTCGTCAGGTTTTCCGATACGGCGGAAAAGATGCTGAAGACCCTGCTCATCGGATTAGCCGTTCTTCTGCTGCTGGGCCAGGGGCTTCTCCTTTACCAGCCGGTGCGCGGTCTGCTGACGGGAATAGACCGTTTAGAGGGCACGCCGCTGCATTATAAAAAATTAGCAGCATCTTGTTTATAACCCGGTGTTTCCGTTTATTAGAAAGTGAGTGTGCTTTTGCATCATATGTCTTAGTGTGGTATAATTTTCAACGTTGCAGGCTTGACCTGCCTTTTAAAATGAACGTCGAAAGACGTTTTTTCTTGTTAGGTTTGGGCTCCCTTCAAAGTCACCGGATCTCTTCGTAAGCGTTATGTCACTTTAGGGGGTCGTTTTGTTCATCATAGAGGCTCGGGAGGAAGTTGTTTGAAATACAATATAGCTATAGACGGACCTGCCGCAGCCGGCAAGAGCACGATAGCCCGACTGGTCGCCAACGAATTGGGCTTTATTTATGTAGATACCGGGGCTATGTACAGGGCAGTCACATGGAAGGTCCTTAAACAGGGCATCTCCTGCGACGACAGGGCATCAGTTATCGAATTGGCCCGCGAGACGGACATACGGCTGCTTCCCGGCGCTGTGCCGCAGGTTTACGTCGACGGCAGCAATGTGACCGACGAGATCCGCTCGCCGATCGTGACGTCCAACGTGTCCTATGTGGCCGCGATCGGCGAAGTGCGAGAACTGCTTGTCGCCAAGCAGAAGCAGCTGGCCTCCGCCAAAGGAGTCGTGATGGACGGCAGGGACATCGGCACCCAGGTCATTCCCGATGCGGAAGTGAAGATATTTATGACTGCCAGCGTCAAGAAGAGGGCTGTGTGGAGGTTTATGGAGCTGCAGGCCAATCATCCGGAAATCACGCTGGAGCAGCTGGAGCAAGACATCGCTCGCCGCGACAAGCTTGATCAGGAACGAGAGGTTTCGCCGTTAGTCCGCGCCGAAGACGCCATCCTGCTGGACAGCACGGATTTGACAATCCCCCAGGTGGTACAGAGAATCCTGGAAATATGCAAATCCAGGCAGGCGGAGGGCTGTAGCAGATGATCTATCGTTTAATCAGAGCGTTCTTTCGGATATTCTTTGCGGTGCTCTACCGCTGGAAAGTGATCGGGCTCGAGAATATCCCTGACACCGGACCGGTAGTTCTATGCTCCAACCATATCAGCAACCTGGATCCTATGCTGGTGGCCGCTCCGCTTGCGAGAAAAAACCCACTTTATGGCTAAGGCCGAGCTGTTCAAGTTCGCTCCCCTTCGCTGGCTGCTTCATCACATGGCCGCTTTTCCGGTCAAGAGGGGCGGAGTCAGCAAGGAGTCGATCAAGCTGGCGCTGCAGCTGCTCAAAGACGGGAACGTGATGGGGATTTTCCCGGAGGGAACCCGGGGCGGAGGCATGGGAAAGAAAGGCGCCGCCATGTTGGCTCTCCGCTCCAACGCCGCCGTCATACCGACTGCGGTCGTGGGCAAGTACAGACTGTTCTGCCCGATTGTGGTCCTATACGGACAACCGGTCGACTTGTCCGAATTCGCGGAAGCGGGCTCCGACCAAATGGAACTGGCTACCGAGAAGATCATGGGCACCATTCGCGGGATGGTAGAGCAGTATAAAACAGGCGGCGTCAAGTAAAGAATGGAAATCCGCTATTGTACTTATAATACTTAATGTGCAACGTGTTCAACTGCGCTTTTCAAGCAGATAACATATATCAATTAATGGAGCGGCTTGAACTGGCAGGGCAGCGAGCCTGACTTTTTTTGAGCGTAACTAAGGAGGTAATGTAGATGTCAGATGAAACGAACAACGCACTCGAATCCCAAACTACAGGAGCTAATCCCCAAGAATCCGAAGCTGAAGAAAATCAGCTTTCGATGGACAATGTGACCACGGTTAAGAAAGGTGACATCGTCAAAGGAAGATCGTCAAAGTGGAAAACGACCAAGCGTTAGTAGACATTGGGTACAAATATGAAGGTACGCTTCCTTTGAAGGAAATTTCCTCCGTTCAGTTGGAAAATGCTTCTGACGCACTCGAAGTCGGACAAGAGCTTGAACTCAAGGTGCTCAGCATCAATGACGGCAAAGAGACGTTGCTGTTGTCCAAACGCGCCGTTGACAGCGAACAGGCTTGGGACAAGATTCAAGGCCAGATGGAAAGCAAGGAAATCATCGAAGCGAAAGTCGCCGAAGTTGTAAAAGGCGGTTTAGTTGTCGATATCGGCCTCAGAGGGTTTGTTCCGGCTTCGATGGTGGAACGCCACTTCGTTGAAGACTTCAGCGATTACAAAGGGCGCACGCTTAAGCTTCGCGTGAAGGAAATCGACCGAGAGAAGAATAAGGTCATCCTGTCGCAGAAAGATGTCCTGGATGAAGAGTTCGAAGCGAACAAGAAGGAAACTATGGCGAACTTGTCCGTAGGCCAAGAGCTGGAAGGAACCGTGCAGCGGCTGACCCAGTTCGGCGCTTTTGTGGATATCGGCGGCATCGACGGCCTTGTCCATATTTCCGAAATGGCTTGGCACCATGTGGAACAGCCTTCGGAGGTCGTGAAAGAGGGCGATAAGGTGAAAGTAAAAAATCCTTAAGCTCGATCCAGAAAACGACCGTATTTCGCTCAGCATCAAAGCGACCCAGCCGGGTCCATGGCAGCAGGCGCTCAATCCTTCAAGTCCGGTGATATTATAACCGGAACCGTGAAGCGTCTCGCATCCTTCGGGGCTTTCGTAGAGATCGCTCCGGGCGTTGAAGGTCTGGTGCATATTTCACAGATCGCGCACCGTCATATCGCCACTCCTCAAGAAGTGTTGAAGGAAGGCCAAGAGGTACAGGTGAAAGTACTCGATTTCAACCTGGATGAGAAGCGCGTATCCCTGAGCATCAAGGAAACGGAAGAAGCTCCGGCAGCCGAAGCCAAGCCGGAAAGAGAGAGACAGCCAGGGAGCACAGGGAAAGACAGCCTAGACAGCAGAACCACAGCAAAGAAATCGAAGGTAACGAGAACGTTTCTCTGAACAACCAAGGCATGAGCTTGACGCTCGGCGAACGCTTTGGCGATAAATTAAGCAAGTGGAAATAAGAACCGGTTTTTTTGGGAGTCGGCGGATCCTTCATAAGGGTCCGCCGATTTTTTTTGAAAATTATAGTAAGTATAAATTTGGGGAGCTTGAGGTGTCCTTTTTTTTCAATGGCCCGACATTGGTTTCAAAGGGTCTATTGGAAATGTAGAGGATTTAATGGGCGTTGAATATATGTTAACTCATGTATCCTGAGCATTACAAAGGACTGTGCTGGACAAGGGGCCGTTAATACAGAGTAAAAAAAAGGGATAATTCCGCATACTAATAAAAAAATTCCCGCTGAATAAGCAAACATAGGAGAATTAGATGAATCCCGGGTATTTATCTCTTATTCTGATATCGGTGATCCTCATCCTGCTGGCGAGCGGTTGGAAAGATATCCTGATCAAAGGCGCCACCCATAAAGCGCTTATGTTGTTCTTTATTTCCTGGTTTACGAGTTTATCCTTCACGGTCCACGCAGGCACAGCGAAGATCAATCTTGTATTTGCAGTCATTGCGCTGTGGAGCAGCGCTTTGGCAGCAAAGGCGGGAGGGATGCTTTATAAGCTGCATCTTCTGTCGGCCGGGCTGCTGCTGGGGTCGGTATATTTTTTTGCTGAAGGAATTGTCCAACGATCTGTTATTTATTTACACCGCTCCTCACCTGGATGCGGCTGCGGCGCTCGCTGTGTTCGCCTTTCTGCTGAACCGGAGCCAATACACCAAGTGGTTGTAATATCGCTGGGATTTATAACAGGTGAGCTGTATTACAGCTTTTTTTCATTATCATGAAATGCCTGTTGTGCTGGGGGAACCTCGGTTTCTTGACCAATATTGGCTTACCCTGTTTGCCGCCAGGATGCTGACTCTATCTCTGCACACGGCAGTAAGAGGGTGGCACAAGGCGATGAATTATATAACGGAGCGGAAGGAGGGCTTGAAAGAGAAATGAATCTCGCGATTCTATTTCACAGCAGCTATACGGTAGGAATCATCGTCGGTTTGTTCTTCGGTATTCTCACTCGTATATTTTCTCTTCGTACAGACTACAGGCAGTACCCTACTTACCTCACGGCAAAATCATCCATGTGTCTCTCGGAGTCATTGCCGCAGGGCTGGGCGCTGTCGCCGTCCCTTCTTTGCTCGAAAAAAATTATGTGGCCGTCACTTTTTTCTCACCGTCGCCGCACAGCAGTTCAGGGATGTACGGAACATGGAGCGGCAGAGCTTAACGCAGATCGACTCCGAAGAGCTGGTAAGGCGCGGCGCCTCTTATATTGAGGGGATTGCTATGGTATTCGAGGGGCGGAACTACATGGTTATCTTCACTTCTTTGCTCGCGAGTCTGTTCAGTGTCCTGTTCGGTTGGATATGGGGCGCTGTGGCTGGCGTGGCGGGCATTCTCATAAGCATGATTTACAAATCCGGCCAATGCGTGGACCATATCGCCGAGGTGACGCCGGCAAAAGTAAGGATGGAGGGACCGAATCTCTATGTGGACGATATTTATATCATGAACATTGGTTTGGAGAAAAGCCAGGAAGTAATCCTTGAGCATGGAATGGGATTGATGGTAAAACCAAAGAACAGGGACAGCAGGGTGACACTTGCCAATCTTGGCCAGCGGCAGGCCATGCTGCACGACCTGTCCGTTATTCTGGGCGTTTACCGTGATTCCGGAGAGCTTCCCTCATGCCGTTGGCCAAACTGGATTTAGACAGCGGCAGGCTGGGGGTTTTCATTCTTCCGGTAAATAAGGATATGGACACTGCACTGAGAACGCTTAAAAAAAGTGCCTGTCCTGGAAAACGCTGTACGTATGCCGACAGAATCGGGAGCTGTGAAATAAATGGATAAGACTGTAAACAGCATATTGGCCGTTGTGGCGTTAAGGAAAGAGGATGTGGCTGGAGGAGCGCCGATTTTTTTTGGTTCCGAATAAGGAAGAACAGCAGACGACAGCTTTTTTTTACTGGAAAAAATTCTGGATGCGACGGCGCACGATTTGAACAACGGAACTTTTATTCTTGTGAAGCATTAGGATCAGAAATTTCGTCTTAATGGTCTCGAGATGCATGAAAAAAATTAGCCAACCACTCGCTTTTTTTTGTTATGATGTACAAGTAAAATTTTCTAATCGAGCTGTAAATTTAAGGAGTGAACCGGATGGCAAGACCCATCGTGCTATAGTCGGACGTCCTAATGTCGGCAAATCGACCATATTCAACCGCATTATCGGCGACCGTCTGGCCATTGTTGAAGATAAACCGGGAGTCACCCGGGACCGTTTGTACGGAACGGCGGAATGGCTGGATAAACCTTTCAGTGTCATTGATACGGGAGGCATAGAGATCGAAGGCGAAGACGAGATTATGAAATCCGTCAAAGCGCAGGCGGAGCTCGCAATCGAAGAATCGGACGTGATCGTCTTTATGGTGGATGCCAAGGCCGGAGTCACCCCCGCGGACAGCGAAATCGCCCAGCTGCTGTTCAGAGCCAATAAACCGGTCATTCTTGCGGTGAACAAAGTGGATAACTTGAAGCGCCAAGACGAAATTTACGAGTTTTACAGCCTGGGATTCGGCGATCCGATCGGCATTTCCGGCGCGCACGGCTTGGGAATCGGGGAACTGCTGGATGAGATCGTAGAGCATTTTCCTGAAACCGACGATGTCGACTACGGAGAGGATGTTATCAAAGTGGCTCTGATCGGCCGCCCGAACGTCGGCAAATCTTCTCTGGTCAACGCGATCCTGGGAGAGGAAAGGGTCATTGTCAGCAACATTGCGGGGACGACCAGGGACGCCATTGACACTCCTTTTGAAAAAAGACGGCCAAAAAATACGTCATTATCGATACCGCCGGCATGCGCAAACGCGGCAAGGTTTATGAAACGACCGAGAAATACAGCGTAATGCGGGCGATGAAGGCGATTGAGCGCGCCGATGTGGTGCTTGTGCTGTTCAACGCGGAAGAAGGGATTATCGACCAGGACAAGCATATCGCTGGTTACGCCCATGAAGCGGGTAAAGCGGCGATTTTTGTAGTTAACAAGTGGGATGCTGTGGAAAAGGACGACAAAACGATGCAGCTGTTTACCCAGAAGATCCGGGATCACTTCCTGTTCATGACGTATGCCCCGATCGTGTATTTATCCGCTTTGACCAAGCAAAGGCTGCAAAAACTGCTGCCCGTCGTCAATCAGTCTCGGAAGCGCACAGCATGAGAATCGCCACGCATATGCTGAACGATATCGTCATGGACGCGATTGCCATCAATCCTCCTCCGACAGATAAAGGAAAGCGGCTGCGGATCAATTACGTGACGCAAGTGGCTGTAAAGCCGCCCACACTGGTGTTGTTCGTTAACGAACCGGAGCTGATGCACTTCTCCTACGAACGCTACCTGGAAAACAAGATCCGCGCCGCCTTCAATTTTGAGGGTACTCCTATCCGCATGTTTACCCGCAGAAAATCTGATGATGAATAGGAGCGATGGTTTTCGTGAATTATGTACTGCCCATGGTGATCGGATATTTGCTTGGATCCGTCAGCTTTAGCCTGCTGATCGGCAAATTTTCTAAAAAAAATATCGATATACGCAAGCACGGCAGCGGAAACGCGGGGGCGACCAACACTTTGAGAGTACTCGGAGTAGGTCCGGCCATCGTTGTTTTGTTATTGGATGTGCTTAAAGGAGTGGCGGCGGTATGGCTCGGCCGCAGCTTGAGCAATGGGGCGGTTTGGCCGGTTATTCTAGCCGGCCTCTGTGTCATCATCGGGCACAATTGGCCTGTTTTCTTCGGCTTCAAAGGAGGCAAAGGCATTGCCACAACGATAGGCGTGATGGTGACGCTCTGTCTTGTACCTTCCCTCCTCGCCGGAGCGGTTGCCATCCTCGCCGTTGTCCTCACACGCTATGTCTCTTTGGGATCGCTCCTGTTTACCGGACTTTTACCTATTATGCTATGGCTTACCAACAGCCAGGGAGAGCTTCTCATTGCGAGCGTCATAGTTGCCGTCTTTGCTTTCTATAAACACCGGAACAACATAAGGAAGCTGATTCAGGGCAAGGAAAACAAGCTGGGGGTCAAGGCTTCCAATTAGCCGTACATAGCATTCGATAGAAAGAATAGAGCCGAGAAAGAATGGGGGATGAATCGTGCGCAAAAAAGGTTTCGGTTTTTTTGTCGCGGGTTCTTGGGGGACCGCACTCGCTTCAGTTCTTGCCGACAATCAGTGCGAAGTGGCGCTGTGGACCCGCAGCCCCGATCAGGCCAAGGAAATAAACGAACTTCACAGCAATGTCAGGTTTCTGAAGGACATCCAGCTGTCAAGCCGAATTAAAGCGACTGATTCGATCCAGGAGGCTGTGGAAGGAGCCGAGGCCGTTATTCTGGTTGCCCCTTCCGGCAGCATGGGGGAAGTGGCAGCAAAGCTCAGCCCGCTGCTGAAAGAAGACGTCCTCCTGGTCCATGCGACCAAAGGCTTTGAAATGAATACACTGCAGCGGATGAGCAGAGTTATAGCCGATGCGATGCCTCATTACGATTCGAGTAATATTGTCGTCCTCTCAGGTCCCAGCCATGCGGAAGAGGTTATCCAGAAATGCCCTACGACCGTTGTAGTGGCCTCGGAAAACCACAGTGCCGCGAAGCAAGCCCAGGAATTGTTCATCAACACGTATTTCCGCGTATACACCAACCCTGACATATCGGGCGTGGAGGTGGCCGGGGCATTGAAGAATATTATCGCCTTGGGGGCCGGTCTTTCGGACGGCCTTGGCTTCGGAGATAACGCCAGAGCTGCTCTGATCACGCGTGGACTCGCAGAAATGGCCCGACTCGGCGTAGCGATGGGCGGCAGGCCGCTGACCTTTGCCGGTCTGGCCGGCGTCGGCGACCTGGTTGTGACCTGTACAAGCAGGCACAGCAGAAACTGGCGAGCCGGATATATGATCGGCCAAGGAAAAGCTCTGCAGGATGTGCTGCAGGAAATGGGGATGGTGGTGGAAGGGGTCAAAACGACAAAAGCCGCCTATACACTTTCCCGCCAGTATGGGATTGAAATGCCGATTGCCGATGAGCTTTATCGCGTGCTGTTCGACAATAAATCGCCGAAGCTCGCGGTTGAAGATCTTATGGGCAGAGGACCGACGCATGAGCTGGAGGAACATATCGACAAAGTCCATACGCAATGGTTCGGGAAGCCCGCACCTTAATCCCGCCCTGTTCATAGTATACCTTAGCAAAAGGCGCAACGCTTTTTCGTTAAGGAGGGTTGAGTGATGAGCGACAAAGACATGTCTAAAGACGTTCTCAATATCGTTAAAAAAAGAAAACTGGCAAAAGCGTTTCCCCGCAAGATATAAAACAAATCGCCAGCGGAGTAAAGCCTTCCACGGTACAGAGCGAAACCCAACTCCGCCAGCTGATTAAACAAGTATCCTCATTGGTGAATATCCCTGTATCCGAACAGCTTACTAAAGAAATTGTGGACGCGGTCAAGCAAAGCAACTTGAATCCCAACAACCTGGAACAGCTGATGAAAATGATGATGAAGAAGTAGCGAACCGGAAGGGCGCACTCACGTGTGCGCTTCCTTTTTTTTATATGATTGGAAATTATGATTTTCGGCAGATGTGGATAAAATGTTTATTGTGCGTAAGTGTTAAATACGTTCAACCGCGGCTTAAGTGTGGGTTTAGATACATTCAACCGTTAGGGAGATGTTGTTTGCAACCCAAATCCCCTTTAAAACCAAAAGCATGCGAAATAAGCTGCCGGAACTTTCCTTCACTTTGTGGGCCCCGTTTTCTCCTCCTTCTTTCCCAAAATCGGAACCGGATGATATAATCAAGGATGAATTACATAGTATTAGGAACCGGGAGACCAGGCAATGACTTCATTGGATAAAATGTGGATATCGTTTATCGCCATCGGCTTATGGCGGGCTCTTCTCTTTTAATCTCTTTTGCCAGAGTGAAAACAAAAGGCTTCTTTAGATCCATATTATCGATTCTTGCTTTTATTTTATTGGTTATCGGTTTTGTTTATATGGTCGTTACGATCTTTTCGTAATATACAACCTAAGACGGAGCAGGAGGAACACCTTAATGTTGGAGTTGAAAGGGCGCCGGCGGACAAAAAAACCGTGGAACTGGAAACCGGCTTGACTATACTGGATTTGGCTTTGAAGAATGATGTGGATTGGGGCTTTTCATGTACAAGGGGGACATGTGCGAGATGCCGCTGCCTGGTGACGGATGGAGCGGGCTTTCTGACGGAACCGACCGAGGAAGAGCTTGTCCGGCTGGACGAAGAGGAAATCAAGGCAGGCTTCCGGCTCGGCTGCCAGGTTGCGGTAGAATCCGCCGGCCCGGTCTGCGTTACGTACAAGCCTTATTTTTTTTAAAAAAATGAATCCAATCAGCTATGATCGGCAGTGTACTTGCGAGGCTCATTGAGCTGCTGAGCCCCGCTTCGGGAAGCTGGCTGGTAGGAGGCAGCTGCGGACTGCTCCTGCAGGGCGTAGCGCTTTCCAGGGAACCGCGGGACCTGGATCTCTATGCCGACGAGCCCTTGGTGGCGGAAATCTATAATAAGCTGTCCACCTTTGCGGTGGATGGACCCGCATTCAGCCGCACGGACAGATATGAATCGACCTTGAGCCATTTTCTTATCGATAATGCAACAGTGGAGCTGGTAGGAGGCTTTAAAGTTCGCTCGATGGAATCCGAATACGAAGTAGAAGCGGAATGGACTGCTGCAGAATGTGCCCGCCTGTATAAGCTTGGAGGTCAAAGTCTGCTTGTCATGCCTTTAGCTCACGAATTGTTGTTCAATCTGCTTAGAGAACGGCCTGACCGCTATGTTCCGATCGCTGGCCATATGAAGGGAAATCTTTCCGAGACGGAAACACTTAAGGAACTGATAAGGCGCAATCACATTAGCAAGCGGGTAGTTAAGCAGTGTTCGGAGCTTCTCGGCGCAGTTTTGTAACCGGATGGAAAGGAGCGGGTCAGAATGGAAGCAGAAATCACTTTTCTGCCCGATAATAAGCGGATCACCGTCCGTCAGGGAACCACTCTGCTTGACGCGGCCCGGAAAGCGAAAGTGCACATCCGCACCCGTTGCGACGGCAGGGCATCCTGTTTGATGTGCAAAGTGAAGGTTAGCGAAACCTCCAACCTCGCGCCCATGGGCAAGAACGAACGATTGAAAATCGGGGAGCTGGCATCCCAGGGAATCCGCCTTGCCTGCCAAGCCAGAGCCGCGGGTGCGGTTGAAGTCACCTTGCCTGAAGATCCGTTGAAAGCGGCGGTCCGCAAGCAGCTTGCCAAACAGAAGGAAGAGGATGAGCTTTGGTGATGAAATGCGATAAAGGAATGATGAACTGTGAATCCGAGTAAGGTCCGGTTGCTGCTCCTGGGCTCAGCGGTTTTGTGTTTGGTGGCGTTATCCGGTTGTATGTATCCCAAGGAAATGCGTAAAGAAAACACCGTCGCAGCAGGAGAGTACGCGATAGTTGTGCAGAACGCTGTGGAGAAGTACCGCAGTGCGACGGGCGTGCCGCCGATCAAGAATAAAGACGAAGATACGCCGTTATATGAAAAAAATATCCGGTTGATTTCAAAAAAAATTAAAAGAGCGCGGTTATCTCAGCAGCATCCCGGCCAACGCTTTCGAGAACGGGGGCACCGCCATCTATGTGCTGATCGATCCGGAGACGAAAACCGAGGTCAAGCTCCTGGATCTCGCAACCTACCAGCAAACGGTGGAACTGCAAAAGAAAGTAGATGATTATATTTACAAAAAAATAACGGGCAGCTCCCTAAAGGGGCTCCCCTCGCGATGCCGTTCTTCAGCATCGATTTCAGCAAGCTGAACATGAAAGCCGAGCAGGCGCAGAGCCCGTACACCCGCTCAGTGTACCTGCCTTTTATAGTAGACGAAACGGGCCGGGTCGGAATCGATTACTCGGTCGAGCTCATGAAGCTGATCGAAAGAAAAGGACTGCAGGGCAAGCTGGATGACAAACGGGATTTAAGGGAACTGCTCGTAGCCGAGTCTTACTATGTGCCCGTTCGCTCTTTTCCCTATCATTGGCAGAATGGCGAGCCTATGCTATCAAACCGATAAACCTACTGAAACCTGAGGTCTCTATGATTTTTTTTTCAATCATAGAGATTTTTTTTGCATGTTTAGAATAAGGCGGCCGGCAGGGTCATATATTGTCTCGTAAGGCCAAACGGGTAGGAAAAAAGCTTCGGAATCAAAGGATGAGGTCAAGGAGTGGATGAATTTTTTTTTCTTATCAATCTTGCAAAAAGCATCATATTTAAAATCCGGCTACATATATTTCTTAGCAGTCCAAATGATGTACGAGTTTTATCGTATGCGGAAGCTAAAGGTAAAAGCCTGATGACTCGTATCGTGGCTCATGCTTCATTACACAACCTGTAGGAGGGGATCTCATTGGAGAAAGTGGATATCTTTAAGGACATTGCAGAGCGAACTGGCGGGGATATTTACCTGGGGGTCGTTGGAGCGGTCCGTACGGGAAAATCGACTTTTATCAAACGTTTTATGGAATCGATCGTGCTGCCCAACATTCAAAGCGAAGCCGAGCGCGCACGGGCGACAGACGAATTGCCTCAAAGCGCCGCCGGCCGCACGATCATGACCACGGAACCCAAGTTCGTGCCGAATAACGCCATCCGCCTGAATGTAGCGGAAGGCTTGAATGTCAATGTGCGCCTTGTAGACTGTGTCGGCTATGCAGTCGAAGGGGCCAAAGGGTATGAGGATGAGAACGGTCCGAGGATGATTACGACTCCCTGGTTTGACGAGCCTATCCCCTTCCAGGAAGCGGCGGAGATCGGGACGCGCAAAGTGATACAGGAGCATTCCACTCTGGGCGTCGTAGTAACGACCGACGGATCCATCTCGGAAATTCCGCGTTCTTCTTATGTGGAAGCGGAAGAGAGAGTTATTGCGGAGCTGAAGGAAGTCGGCAAGCCGTTTATCGTCATCGTCAATTCCTTAAAGCCAAACGGGGAAGTGGCTCAGGAGTTGAGAGGCGATCTGGCTGCAAGATACGATGTGCCTGTAGTGACAATGAGTGTCGCTAACATGGGCGAAGAAGATATGATCTCGGTGCTGCGTGAGGTACTGTATGAATTCCCCGTGCATGAAGTGAACGTCAACCTGCCGAGCTGGGTCATGGTGTTGAACGAGAAGCATTGGCTGCGCTCGCAATTTGAAAGCTCGGTTAGAGACACCGTCCAGGATATCAGGAGGCTGCGAGATGTCGGCCAGGTCGTCGACCAATTCTCCGAATATGATTTCATTGACCGCGCCGCACTCGCCGACATGAACATGGGGCAGGGCGTGGCGGAGATCGACCTGTACGCCCCCGACGAGTTATACGATAAAATCCTCATGGAAGTCGTAGGAGTCGAAATACGCGGCAAGGACCATCTGCTCCAGCTGATGCAGGACTTCGCTCATGCCAAACGCGAATACGACCAGTTTGCGGAAGCGTTGGAGATGGTCAAGACGACCGGATATGGAATAGCAGCTCCTACGCTGGCCGAGATGGCTCTCGACGAGCCGGAGCTCATCCGTCAAGGCTCACGCTTCGGAGTCAGGCTCAAAGCCAATGCTCCTTCGATCCATATGATCCGCGTCGATGTGGAGTCCGAGTTTTCCCCGATCATCGGCACGGAGAAGCAAAGCGAGGAGCTCGTGCGCTACCTGATGCAGGATTTCGAAGAGAATCCGTTAAAGATATGGGATAGCGACATCTTCGGCAGATCGCTTCATTCTATCGTCCGCGAAGGGATCCAGGCAAGCTGGCCATGATGCCGGACAACGCCCGCTACAAGCTCCAGGAGACGCTGGGACGCATTATAAACGAAGGCTCCGGCGGATTGATCGCGATTATTCTGTAACACTGTAAAAGGTTCTGTATGCATGTTTGTACGCCCATGGCGTTACAAGCATGTTTTTTTTGTGCGGAAAAGAAAGAAAAAAAAGAGAAGCCTTGAAATGAAAAAAAATGACGTTAATAGTCAAATTTTCCAATACCTGTGCAATGCGCAGCAATCTCACTGACAATAAGGCGTTAAAATGAATTGCGTACTTGAAATTGTAGCATGGCTGTATTACTATAGGTTTGTTATTTGCTCGGCAAAAAGGTTGATACATAAAGGAATTGAGGGCCTGACACTGAAAATGCCGCTTTTCAGGTATAATTTTTTGCAGAAACGGTAAAGACAGGAAGTAACGGGCTTATCCAGTTTTTTTGGGGGGAGGTGAATCGCATGAATAAATCTGAATTAGTTGCAAAAGTAGCTGAAACCAGCGAACTTTCCAAGAAGGATGCCACTAAAGCCGTTGACGCTATCTTCGACGCCATCTCCGAAGCTCTGCAAAGCGGCGATAAAGTTCAGCTAGTCGGATTCGGAAACTTCGAAGTTCGTGAACGTTCCGCTCGTAAAGGGCGCAATCCGCAAACCGGTGAAGAAATCGAAATCCCGGCCAGCAAAATCCCGGCTTTCAAAGCGGGAAAAGCGCTGCGTGATATGGTTGAAAGCAAGTAACACCTGAACATATTCAGTACCGTACGCACATACTTAATTGTAATTTTTTCACGGTAAAACGCCTTCTGAGCAGGGCGTTTTTTCTCGTCCCCATGTTATTGACAAAAGCCATGCGATGGATTAGAATTTTTTTTGCAGCCATGCTGCTGCAGTCAGTATCGGGGTATGGCGCAGCCTGGTAGCGCGCACCCTTGGGGTGGGTGAGGTCGCACGTTCGAATCGTGTTACTCCGATAATTTTTTACAACCACAAGCGATTTCGGTGTTTTCCGACAACGAACAAGGTTGTGATCATAGTTAGCACACTTTTACTCATATAAACCGCTATCTCAATTGTATTGATTACGTTGAGGGAGTGGTTTTTTTTCGTGTTGATAAGTTAGGTCAAACATATTATAGTAGCAGAGATTTACCGGTATCCTGCCTGCATTGCACCGTTGGTGCTGAGACTGGATTCAGTGGGGGCTGCGTTGTCGGCTCGATCCCATGGTAGATGTCGCCAAGATGCTTCAGCACCATTACGATGGTTCTCCTCCAAACTGGCCAACGGTCTGCTCGAGGGAGTAAACAGCTTATTCCAGGCCGCTAAACGGAAAGCCCGTGGCTACCGCTCGGAAAAGAACATCATCGCCATGCTATACGTGCTGGAACCAATTCCCTTGTCCGATTTTAAAAGAGTTACTTGAGAGGTTACACACTTTATTGTACAGACCCTCCAACACCACCACCCATATTTCCGCGAGCGAAATGAATGATGTTACGTGGAGCACTCCAGCCCCAGTAGCGAAAGGTTTCCGCCGACTCCAGACCCCTTCGGGGTACCGCTGGAACATGTACAAGCAATAAGATCCGAAAATGAGTATGACGCTGATCAACGATACGATGCTCTTTTTTTTCTTGATGGGTCATGGTTTATTTAGTTATAGCTAATATTCGCCCGGCAGAAGTGTTTTTTTGTTGTGTCAATGATAGGAGGTTTTTTTTATATTATCACCAATAAACAAATATTGACAATTATCCTTTAGGCGTATACACTTGTATACAAAAGAAGCTACGTATACATATATATACAAACTAAGGAGGCGGGTAAATGATGCGCGAAGGAGGAAAACATGGGCATAAAGGGCATCACGGTCATAACGGTCATTGGGAACACCGAGGTCATGAACATGATGTTAAAGTCGGAATACGGGATCTTTCAGAGCAGCGTTTCCAAAGCGCCCAAACCTTTCGCCGAGGCAGGGCTATCGCATTTCTGGAGAAGCTGAATGTAAAGCGTTCGACTTTATTGCAGCAGCTGAGTCAGCCTGAATACGACTCCATTAAGCAAGTTATAAGCGGTGAATTAAAAGCGGTCGATACGATCATCCAAGAGTTTATCCATACGTTTGAGCTGCGCGAAGTCTCCTACGAAAACGATAAAAAAAAGGGATGGAGATGATGTGAAATATGACAACAATCGATGTGATTAAAACAGGCAGGAAGTTTAAAGTTTTTTTAAGCGGGATCCGATCGTCAATAGAGGTGAGCAGCTGTGTGGAAATTGAAATCGTATTTGAAGCCTTACTGGAAATGCGCTTTATTGGCGCCTGTTTTAATGCTGATTGAGGTCTGCATGGATTTGCTCCAGCCGAAGCTGATGGCGTATATCGTTAATGACGGTATCATGAAAGGTAATCTGTTTCTGATTCAAAGCACGGGACTGCAGATGATCGGGATTGCCTTTATAGGTTTAATCGGAGGTGTTGGATGTACGGTTTATTCCAGTATCGCTTCCCAAAACTTCGGAGCCGACCTAAGAAATGATTTATTCCAAAAAAGTGCAAACGTTATCATTTCGTAACTTGGATCAACTGAACGCCGGTTCTCTTATTATCAGGTTGACGAATGACGTAGTGCAGGTTCAAACGTTGGTACAAATGATACTGCGTGCAATCCGATTTCCGCTGCTCGTAGTCGGCAGTCTGACGATGGCGATTGTAATTAGTCTTCGATTGACGCTAATATTAGCCTTTGCAGTTCCAGCACTATTCATCGTTTTGTTTTTTTCCTGATTCGGCTTTCCTTTCCGCTTTTCTCCAAAGTCCAATCCAGGCTGGATCGCGTAAACACGGTGATACAAGAAAATTTATCCGGGATCCGGGTAGTTAAATCGTTTGTCCGGTCAGATTACGAGCGCACAAGGTTTGCCCATGCTAACAGGGATTTTACGGAAATCGCGGTCAAAGCTTCCAGAACCGCAGCTTTAAACATACCGGTCATGATGTTGATTATGAATGTCAGCATCGTAGCCGTACTGTGGTACGGAGGAGTACAGACCTGGAACGGAAGCCTTTCTGTCGGCGATCTGATTGCATTTACCAACTATGTGATACAATTGCTCTTTGCGATGCTCATGCTCGGAAATATGCTGTCGTTCGTTTCCCGCGCCCAGGCATCCGCAGAGAGGATTAATGATGCGTTGGTCATTGAGCCCGAGATCAAGGATTCGAGGAAGCCTGTCCTGGGAGAAGCCTTCCATTCGGGACAGTTGATATTTGAGAACGTTTGCTTTGCCTACGATAACGGACAAAAGGATTTTGTTCTGCATGATATATGCTTTCGGGCGGAGCCGGCCAGACTATCGCGATCTTGGGTGCTACCGGGGCCGGCAAGTCTTCTATGGTCAATTTAATCCCCCGATTCTACGATACGACAAGCGGCAGAGTGCTGATTGACGGCTCCGACGTAAGGGATATTCCGCTGGACCTTCTTAGAAGCCGAATCGGGATTGTGCAGCAGCAATCCATACTGTTCACCGGAAAGATCCGGGATAACATTCGTTTCGGAAAGCCTGATGCCGCTCAGGAAGAAGTAGAGGCTGCCGCCAAAGCCGCTGAGCTCATTCCTTCATCATGCACTTGCCGGACGGTTATGATACAGAGCTCGGTCAAAGAGGAATAAATTTATCCGGGGGCCAGAAGCAGCGGATTGCAATTGCAAGGGCTCTGCTGATGCGTCCCAAACTATTGATCCTCGACGACAGTACCAACGCGTTGATCTAGGAACGGAGTCGAGAATTCAGAAATCATTCAAAGAACTAATGAAGCAAAACACTAAACTCATCATCGCTCAGCGTATTACATCGGTTATTGATGCGGATAAAATCCTTGTTCTTGAACATGGGAGAATAGTGGCCGAAGGCACCCACGATGAACTTCTCAGGAGCAGTCCGATCTATCAAGATATTTATCGCTCTCAATGGAAAGAGGAGGAGCTAGCCTATGTCAGAGCGCGTTAACCGAACTCAGCCCGATTCCATGCAGCCACAGAGCAGCCCGATCGGGATAGGCGGCGGACCCGGCAGGTTCATAGGTCCCAAGGTGCGGCCTCAAAATACTTACTCAACTGTAAAAAAAGACTGTGGGTCTATTTAGGCAGGCAGCGGGCCGGATTGCTGATCGTCGCTCTTTTAACAATGCTGAGCTCCATCATCGGGCTTGTCGGCCTTATTTAATGGGAAGAGCCGTCGATGCATATATTATCCCGAAAGATTATACGGGTCTTGTATGGTTATGCTTATTGTTGCTTGGCTTTTATTTGCTTGGCACCTTTTTTTTCATGGATGCAATCCTACGTAATGGCAGGTGTATCCGGACGGACGGTGCAGGAACTGCGTAATGACATATTTGAGAATTTTCAGCAGCTGCCGATCAAATTTTTTCGATGGCCGCCCCCATGGCGAACTGATGAGCCGCGCTACGAATGATATAGAGAATGTATCAAATTCCTTGAATCAAAGTGTTATTCAACTGCTTACCAGTGTCATTACACTTACCGGCTCGCTCGTTATGATGCTCCGATTGAACCTGTTTCTAACTTTTGTCAGCCTGGCAAGTATTCCGCTTGTCTTATCCGCGACCAAAAAAGATCTCAAGTCTCACCCGAAATTATTTCAAAGGACAGCAGCAGCACTTAGGAGAACTGAACGGATTTATAGAGGAGACGATCGGAGGTCAAAAAAAGCTGTAAAAGCATTTCGCCGCGAAGCCGAAGCCGTCAAACAATTTCAAGAGATCAACCAAAGACTGAATCGTGTTGGAATCAAAGCTCAAATTGTATCCGGCATGGTCGGTCCGGTCATGAACTTCGTCAATAATCTGAGTTTTGCCTTCATCGCGGCCGCAGGGGGCTGGATGGCGTTCCACGATTGGACGACGATCGGCGTTATCGTCAGCTTCTTAAATTATTCGAAACAATTCAACCGGCCGATCAACGAATTGGCAAATCAATATAATATGATTCAATCCGCCGTTGCCGGAGCCGAACGTGTCTTTGAAATATTGGATTTGGAATCCGAATACAGAGAGGATGGGGAGAAGCGAGCTTGCCGCGAACTGAGAGGCGAAGTCGGGTTTCATGAGGTTTCCTTTAGCTATAAAATGGAGTCGCCTATTTTGAAGCAAGTCTCCTTTATTGCGGTCCCCGGTGATAAGATTGCTTTGGTCGGGCCGACGGGAGCCGGCAAGACGACCATTGTCAACCTGTTAACCCGTTTTTTTACGACGTTGATGAAGGCGCCATTACGATTGATGGCGTCGACATCCGGAGCATGGACAAGAGCAGCTTGCGCAGTAAGCTTGGAATGGTTCTCCAGGACGCTTACGTGTTTTCCGGCAGTATTCGTGAGAACATACGATACGGCCGCCTGGACGCAACGGACGAAGAAGTCGAGACTGCGGCTAAGCTGGCTAATGCGCATGGTTTTATCAACAGGCTGCCGCATGGCTATGACACTATTCTGACTGCAGAAGGCAGCAATTTGAGCCACGGGCAGCGCCAGCTGATTACCATTGCCAGGACGATTCTGGCCGATCCCGCCATTCTGATTCTGGATGAAGCAACCAGCAGTGTCGATACGCGCACGGAAATGCACATACAAGAAGCGATGAAAAACCTGATGAAAGGCCGCACGAGCTTTGTGATTGCCCATCGTTTAAACACTATTCAGGATGCCGATATGATCGTGGTGCTAAACAGCGGCGAAATTGTCGAAAAGGGAACGCATCTCCAGCTTTTGGAGGCTCAAGCTTCTATTATGAATTGTATACAAGCCAGTTTCAAAGAGCAGTATAGGAGGTTAAAGACGGAATGGCCGCCTGAGAGGCGCTCTTCCGTTTGACAACAGACTTATTTTTTTAGCATGATTGAAGGTATACGAAAAGACAGTTGTCAAACGGAGGGTTACCATGGACCAAGAGGGCGATTATTTTGTGATTAAGGCCAGGGAAAGCGGAGTTCACGTGATCGGACTTACACGGGGCAATGACACCAGGTTTCACCATACAGAGAAACTGGACAAGGGCGAGGTCATGCTCGCGCAGTTTACACAGCATACTTCTGCAGTGAAAATAAGAGGGAAAGCTACAATTTACACAAAATACGGAATCATTAACACGGAAGAATAATTTCCGTCAGCGCAGGCATAGCCTGCTTTTTTTTCTTTGTACAATGGTGGTAGGAGTCTGTCCGGCGGATTGCATTTACGTCAGTCAGACTTATAGAACCTACGCCAGGAGGTTTTCCGCCAATGAAAGGAACCGCCCGTATTCTGGTTACCGTCATTCTATCCGGTCTCGTCGCCGCCCTTTTGTCCTATTTGCCGCAGTTTGAGCAGGGCCGGTCCCAAGGCAAGCTTGCTCTTTCCGTGTTCAAAAAAAACGGGGGCCCAGCAGTTGAATCAGCAAAATATAGTTGATATAATGATCGAGTTACCTTTACAGCTGAGGATTCGCAAGGTGGAACTGAGCCGGGGCATCCTTTCCATTGATTTGAACATCTCTTCCTCGACGGAATCGGGCACGGTCTACAAGGATTTATACCAAATTGCCTTCTTCGCGCTGAAAGACACCTCGAATGTGACGCAGGTACTCGTTCGAGGATTGGACGCTTCCCACGCCGCCGTGAATCCGACCGGACAATTGTTGATTGCGATGGACGCCAGAAGGGAAGATATTCCGGCCGGCCAGGCTGCTGTTAAAGCTGATAATGCTGCGCTGCTCCGGCAGTTCGTGCAGAATCATTTTCGGGTGACTACAACGTCAAGATGGAACGAACGCTACAACGGGGAATAGTTACGAAAATGGATGCTGATGTGATATAATAGTTTAAATATATAGGACGGGTGTAGCCCGTAAGCTGCTATCAGGTTCGGAGGCATCGTATGAACGGTTATGAAGTCCCACAGATCGCCAAAAAAATATACGGAATACGACATGATTCAAATTCACACTGACCTGCCTCCTTTTCCGGATATTCGGACCCGGCTGCTGTACTCTTTCCTGAGCAGCGAATCAGGCGCAGCCCAGAGCGAGCTGCTCTCGCTGGCCACTTCGCTCATGCAGCTTGGAACGGATACGCACGACCTGGTGTCCAACGACAAAGAGGAGAACGGGCAAGTCGCACTGCGCTCCAAACAGTTGAAAGTACTGGCCGGCGATTATTTCAGCGCCCGGTTTTACCATATTCTTGCGCAATCGGGTCAGATCGGGATGATCAAGGCGCTCGCGCAGAACATATGCGAAGTGAACCGCCAGAAGATGAGCCTGTACTTGACAATGAAAACTTTAAAGCTGACCGCTGAGGAATATATCCAGCGTTCCGTGCAAATCCGCAGCCAGCTTTACCTGTCTTTTACCGGTCTGCTGAAGGGAAAGGCCTCCTCGCTCTGGCCGGAGATCGTGCAGGCATTCGTCAAAGGGGAATTCCTGCTCCAGGAGCTGTTCAGGACGCAGGCGGCGGGGGATTTCAAAGAGAGCTGGGGTTTCTGGCATGTCCTTCAGAACGGGGCCAAAGAGGACAGGAAGCTGCTTCAAAGCCAGGAACTGGAGCCGGGCCGTATCAGAACGATTTTAATGAAGTACCATATTCCGGGACAGCTTTATCAACTTCTGGACGATCATATCAAAGGGCTGGCGGCCAAAGTCAAGCAGCTGGAGCCGGACAGGCTGGCCGGGGAGCTTGCCGCGCTGTACGAGCCTTTTACGCATTATCTATCGTCTTTAAAAGTGCAGGAAGAAATATGAGGTGGACATCCGATGGAGTTCAAGGCGGAGAAATCTAAAGAAGAGTTTGTGCACTCTGTATTCCAGAGCATCGCGACCAAATACGATTTGATGAATGACATTCTAAGCTTTAGACGGCACAAAGCCTGGAGAAAGTTCACTATGAAGAAGATGAACGTTAAGCCGGGCGAAAGTGCAATCGATCTATGCTGCGGAACCTGCGACTGGACGTTGGCCATAGCCGAACAAAGCCGTACAGGCGGATTGTCGGCCTCGACTTTAGCGAGAATATGCTGGCGGTAGGGGCTGTCAAGGTAAAGGGAGCGGGGCTCGACAAGCAGATACAGTTAGTCCACGGCAACGCGATGAGCCTTCCTTTTGAAGACAATTCGTTCGATTACGCTACGATCGGGCTAGCGCTCCGCAACGTACCTGATCTGGTGAAAGTGATTGAGGAGATGCAGCGGGTGGTCAAACCCGGAGGGATGGTCGTTTCGCTGGAGCTTTCCAAACCGACCTGGCAGCCGTTCAAGGGCATTTATTATTTTTTTATTTCCGCCGAATTCTTCCCTTTCTTGGCAAGCTGATTGCCAACAAGTACGAGCAGTACCGCTGGCTGCCCGAATCGCTTGTTCATTTTCCCGACCACAAGCAGCTGGCGCAAATCTTCAGGGACACCGGCCTTCAGAACGTGGCGGCTTTTCCTTTGACCGGCGGCATAGCGGCTCTACATATCGGGTACAAAGCAGGCCGTCGTTCAGACGAGTAAAAAATCGGGAGCGGTAAACATGTTGTTGAAAAAAAATAAAAAATCTTTCTGGAAATGATCAAAATCGAGCATACCGTGTTTGCTTTGCCTTTTGCCTACATGGGGGCCTTGTTGGGTTCTGTCGTGCTGACAGGGAAGCTTCCGCTTGGGCGCAGATCGGCTGGATCACTCTCGCGATGGTGGGGGCTCGAAGTGCGGCGATGGGCTTGAACCGCCTCATCGATAAAGCGATAGACCACAAAAAAAATCCCAGAACGGCCGGACGGGCTTTACCCGCAGGTCTTTTGTCGTCCAAAGAAACCTTGATCTTCATTATCGTTTCTTTTATAGCTCTGTTTATCGCCTCTTATCATTTGAATCCGCTCTGCATGAAGCTGATGCCGATCGCGGTTTTTTTGCCTTGTGGCCTACTCTTTCACGAAACGGTTCACCTGGTTATGCCATTTGTTCTTGGGGTTGACGATCGGCCTCGCTCCCTTGGGCGGCTGGATTGCCGTAACGGGCAAGTTCACTTTGGCTTCGATCATATTTTATGTGGCGGTAGCTTTCTGGATAGCGGATTTGACATCATTTACGCCACGCAGGACGAGGAGCACGACCGCAATGAGGGATTGTATTCCATACCGAGCCGCTTCGGAATCGGAACAGCTTTATTTCTGGCCAGAGGATTTCATTTCGTGACGGCGGCCGGTTTGATCTCTTTGTTCTTTTTTTGACCGGGCTTAGCTGGTGGTACCTTGCCGGAGTGGTCATATCTTACGGGATCCTGATGTACGAACACAGCATCGTTTCGCCGCAAAATATGTCCAAGCTGCAAACCGCGTTTTTTTCACGATGAACGGTGTGCTCAGTATCGTCATGTTCGTTTTTTTACATTCATCGATTTGGTGATCCGTTATGCGTAAAAAACCTTGGGTTATCGGCATTACCGGAGCCAGCGGAGCAATCTATGGCGTAAGGCTGTGCCGTTATTTGCTGTCTGCAGGCCATAACCTCCATTTGATTATTACGGAGGCAGGCTGGAGGGTGCTGAAGGAAGAACTGGGCTGGGACGCGCCCGCAGAAAGGAATCGCTGGAGAGGCATATGGGCGGCGAGCATGGCAGTTGCATCTATCATCCGATCGGCGATATCGGAGCGGGCACGGCCAGCGGTTCTTTTGTGACCGCAGGAATGGTGGTGGTTCCCTGTTCCATGGGCACGATCTCTGCTTTGGCGCACGGCAGCTCCGCGAACCTGCTTCAGCGTACGGCGGACGTCATGCTGAAAGAAGGGCGCAGGCTGATCCTGATGCCCAGGGAAACCCCGCTGCACGCGATCCATTTGGACAATATGCTGACCCTTGCGAGAACCGGAGCGCGAATCATTCCCGCAATGCCGGCCTTCTATAATAAGCCCCAATCGATCGATGAAATGGTGGATTTTCTTGTAGGCAAAGTGTTGGACAGCATGGACATCGAGCATGATCTCTATAGAAGATGGGGAGACAAAGATGAACAACACAGATAGTATCATTCGAATCGGCAAGATCAATTATACGAACGCATGGCCTATGTATCATTATTTTCCAATGGAGGGCCTGCACGGCCTGACGGAATTCGATTCCCAGGTACCCACAGGGCTTAACAAGGCGCTGGCTGCCGGGGAGATCGATATGGGGCCGATTTCTTCGTTCTCATATGGGGAGCATTTTGAACATTATATGATGTATCCCAATCTTTCCGTGAGCGCGAAGAACAAAGTCAATTCCATCCTCTTGTTTCACCGGGAACCGCTTGAGGTTATTAAGGATGGTCGATTTGCGCTTCCCACGACTTCAGCCACTTCCGTCCATCTGCTAAAAAAAATTTTGCTGCAAGTTTTACGGAGGCTCGCCCCATTATGAATATGCTTCCCCGTCGCTGCATGATATGATAAAAGGAATGGACGGCGCTTTGCTGATCGGGGACGACGCCATTAAAGCAAGCTGGGAAGACCACGGTTATTTGGTGACGGATTTAGGGGAAGAATGGAAGAAGCAAACGGGCCGGGGCATGACCTTTGCCGTATGGGCCGTCAGGAAGGATACGATCGGCCGCCACCCCGGGACGATTGCCGCAATCTACAAAGCTTTTATCCACAGCAAGCAAGCTTCCAAGGAAGAGCCGCTGTCCCTGATCCATGAAGCGATGGCCAAAGTAGGCGGGACGGAACAATATTGGAGACATTACTTCTCCCAATTGACCCACGATTTTGGCCAAGAGCAGGCGGCCGGCTTGGAGCTGTATTATAAATATGCTTGGGAGCTGGGTTTTCTTCCCCGGCGGTCCCTCTGCAAATATGGTCTAATGACTCCTTATAACAGGTGAACGCATGAAATTATTGGATTTGTACGCAAGAATGAGAAAAGACATAGCGTTGGTGGAGAATGAACTGGAAAAGAGCGTTTATTCGGAGCATCCGACGCTGCGCCAGACATCTGTCCACCTGCTGAAAGCGGGAGGGAAGAGAATCCGCCCCGTTTTTTGTACTGCTCGCAGGACAGTTCGGCAAATATGATGTGCAGAGGATCAAGAATGTGGCGGTGGCTTGGAGCTCATTCATATGGCGACGCTAGTGCATGACGATGTTATTGACGGAGCGGATACAAGACGCGGGGAACTGACGGTGAAGTCCAAATGGGATAACCGGATTGCGATGTACACCGGCGACTATATTTTTTGCCAAGCTCTAGGGTAGTGACCGAACTGCCGGACCAGACTATACACCGGATTATGTCCAAAGCCATCGTAGAGATGTGCATCGGCGAAATGGAACAGATCCGCTGCTTCTTTCAGGCGGACCAGTCGATCCGCGATTATCTGCTGCGCGTAAAGAGGAAGACGGCCTTCTGATCGCCATCGCGTGCCAGCTCGGCGCCGTGGCGGCGGAAGCTGACGAGAAGACCGTCAACAAACTCTACTCTTTCGGCTATAATGTCGGGATGGCATACCAGATCCGGGATGACATTCTGGACCTGAACGGTACGCTAGATCAGCTTGGCAAGCTCCGGGAAGCGATATCCGGCAAGGGAATATTACACTTCCGGTCATTTTCGCGCTGCAGGAACCCGATCTTCGCCAACCGCTGCTGTCCGAGCTGGCCAAGATTCAAGACGGTCAAAGCGATGCGGGGGCGGAAAGCGTTATAGCCATCGTGAGGCGGAGCGAAGGAATCCGGAGGGCGGACGAGCTTGCGACAAAGTACATAAACAAAGCGCTTTCGGCTTTGGACTCGCTCCCAAATGTGCAGGCCAGGCAGGATTTGGTGAATATCGCGCATTTTATCGGCAGCCGCTCTTATTGATCACGCCTTTTGATCAGGGAAAGGCTTTCATTTTTTTTCCCGGGAGTGGTATACTGTTAAAGGTTGGACAGCCTTGGCAGGCTATCCATCCCGACAAGCATCTGCAGGTTAATAAAGAGTCATATTATTTGGAGGCGTTAATTGATGGAAAGAACTTATTTAATGATCAAGCCGGACGGAGTTCAACGCGGATTAATCGGAGAGATCGTGAAGAGGTTTGAGCAAAAGGGTTTTCAGCTTGCCGCAAGCAAGCTTATGGTCGTCACAAAGGAGCAGGCCGAATTTCACTACGAAGAGCACCAAGGCAAGCCGTTCTATGACGGTCTGATCTCTTTCATCACATCCGGCCCGGTTTTTTTGCTATGGTGTGGCAGGGGGATCAGGTGATCACGCTGTCGAGGACGTTGATGGGCAAAACGAATACTTTGGACGCCATTCCGGGAACGATCCGCGGAGATTTTGCAGTACATACGGGAATGAACCTTATCCACGGCTCCGATTCTCCCGAAAGCGCAGAGCGTGAAATCAACAACTTTTTTTCCGCAAGGAAGAAATCGTGGAGTACAATCGCGTCATCAGCCAGTGGATTTAGTACTTAAGAACAAGGCTCCCTCTGCCGATATAGAATGCGAGAAACAGCATATAACATAAGGTGGGGGAGCCGTTGGCAGTACAGCAGGAAGAACTCGATTTTCAGGATTTTGTCCGCAAGTTTCACCGTTTTACAAATATAGATTTATCCCAATATAAAGAAGCCCAGATGAAGCGCAGATTGACTACTCTCAGGACAAAAAACGGGTTTAGCACCTTTGCCTCATACTATGACGAATTAATTAAGGATAAAGCGCTGCTCTATGAATTTTTTGGACCGGATGACGATCAACGTGTCCGAATTCTGGAGGAATCCAAACCGTTGGCAAGTGTTTAGAGATAAACTGATTCCCGAGATGGCGCACAAAAGCAAGAAGCTGAAAATTTGGAGCGCAGCCTGTTCGACCGGAGAAGAGCCCTATACGATCGCGATGATTCTTGCGGAAAAGCAGCTTCTTTCATCGGCTTATCTGCTGGCAACCGACATCGACGCAGGCGCGTTGGAGAAGTCGAACGAGGGAGTTTATCTCGCACGTTCGCTGAAGGAGGTTCCGGAGCCGTATCTTAAGAAGTATTTTCGAGAGGTCGGAGCGACGTACCATATCAGCGGGGAATTGAAGCGTTCGGTGAATTTCCGCAGGCAGAATCTTCTGGTGGACCCGTTCGAAAGCGGATTCGATTTAATCGTGTGCAGGAACGTGACGATTTATTTTACGGAAGAGGCAAAGCACCAGTTATATCACAAATTCGCCAAGGCGTTAAAGCCGGATGGGCTGCTTTTCGTGGGCAGCACGGAGCAAATCTTCAGTCCGGCACAATATGGCCTGCAGCCGGCGGAAACGTTCTTTTACAGGAAAATAAACGCGTAATGGCGCATGTATATCTTTTTCCATAAATTCCTATACTAAGGCTACAACACAAGCCGGAAGGATAGGAGGGCAAGCCCGTGGATAAAAGAAAAGTGATTACAGCTACCGCAGGGGATTGATTACAATTCAGGAGTGCGCGCAAATACTGGGCATTGACTCTGTCCAAATCATGGGACTGGTGAATGACCACGCGCAGAACGACGCATCGAAGAACAGAAAACAGCCTATAACCGGTTAAAAGGAAGCGGCCGTTTTTTTCAAGCACGCTATTCGGGATTCCGAACGGCGTGTTTTTTTAGTGCCGGCAATCATTCGATGCCATTTCTTTGGATTGTCAAATAGATGGACCTATACTATAATCAGTACATATCTATTAATACTTAAAAGCGCTAAAGCGTTCCGCACAACTGCAAGCACGGCCGCTGCCCGAACACAGGAAGGCGGACGGAGTTTACGGCGTTTTGGCTTGTGAACGGATGAAAGGGGTAAGGGATTTTGAGATACTTAACAGCGGGAGAGACGCACGGACCGCAGCTGACTGCGATTATTGAGGGGCTTCCCAGCAATTTGACGATTGATTTTGAGGAAATGAATTTTCAGCTGCACCGCAGACAGAAGGGTACGGCCGCGGCAAAAGGATGCAGATCGAGAAGGATACCGCGCAGGTGGTCGGCGGAGTGCGGCACGGAATAACCACTGGAGCGCCTGTGGCGCTGGTCGTAGCGAACAATGACTGGAAGAACTGGACGTCTGTCATGGGCATAGGGAACGTGGAAGAGGGCAGCGAAGGCAAGCGCAGACTGATTCGCCCGAGACCCGGCCACGCCGACCTGAACGGCGGATTGAAATATAACCAGCGCGATATGCGCAACATCCTTGAGCGTTCCAGCGCCCGTGAAACGACGATGAGAGTGGCGTGCGGAGCGATTGCGAGACAGCTTCTTGCGGAATTCGGCATCAAGGTGGCCGGCCAGGTGATCCGCATCGGCGAAGTGGAAGCGAGGAGGCAGGAGCTGCCGCTGGACGAACTGGTCCGCATAACGGAGGAGTCTCCGGTGCGTGTGACGGATAAAGAGGCGGAAGCCAGGATGATCGCGGCGATCGACGAGGCGAAGAAGGACGGCGATACGCTGGGCGGCATCGTCGAAGTGGTCATTGAAGGCGTGCCCGTCGGTCTGGGCAGCCACGTGCAGTGGGACCGCAAGCTAGACGGACGCATCGCGCAGGCGGTGCTGTCGATCCAGGCGTTCAAGGGCTGCGAGTTTGGTATCGGCTTCGAAGCGGCAAAACTGCGCGGCTCCAAGGTGCATGATGAAATCATGTACAGTGAGGAGCGGGGATTCTATCGTGCGTCGAACCGTGCGGGGGGCTTTGAAGGCGGCATGACTACGGGCGAACCGATTGTAGTGCGCGGCGTGATGAAGCCTATCTCGACGCTGTACAAAGCGTTGCAGAGCGTCGATATCGACTCGAAGGAAGCGCTGACTGCGCAGGTCGAGCGATCCGACACTTGTGCCGTTCCCGCAGCAGGCGTGATTCTGGAGAATGTTGTGGCATGGGAAGTGGCGCATGCGTTCATGGAAAAAAATTCGGCGGAGATTCGATTGAAGAGATCCGTAATAACTTAAATGCATACAAAGCTCAAGTGGAGAGCTACTAATATGATGGAGCTGACCGTTGATCTAGGAGCGCGTTCATATCCCATCTATATCGGCAGGGGCCTGCTCGAGCACGCCGGAGCTTACTTAAAGCGAAGCGGCATCGGTGCAGGCTCTCCCCTGCTCGTCGTCACCGATGACGGGGTTGCGCCTCACTATCTGGAGTCCTTGAAGGAACAGTTGGAAGCGGACGGCTACACGGTGTCTTCGTTTATCATCCCGGCGGGAGAGAAATCCAAATCGATCTCCATGTTCGAGAAGATCATCACCTACGCGCTGGAAGCGGGCCTTGACCGGAAATCGGTGATCGTCGCTCTGGGCGGAGGGGTCGTCGGCGATTTGGCCGGATTTGCTGCCGCGGCTTATATGAGGGGAATCCGCTTCGTGCAGATTCCAACAACGATTCTCGCCCATGACAGCGCTGTCGGCGGCAAGGTTGCGGTCAACCATCCGCTCGCCAAAAAAACTGCATCGGCGCTTTCCACCAGCCGGAACTGGTTCTGTATGACACGGATACGCTGCTGTCACTGCCGTCAAGGGAAGTGCGTTCCGGGCTGGCCGAGATGATCAAGCACGGGTTAATCTGGGATCGGGCTTTCGCCGAATGGTGCTTCGATAATGCGGATAAGCTGATCGGACGCGATCCGGATGCTCTTCAGTACGGCTTGTATCAAGGCTGCAGGGTGAAGTCCATCGTCGTTTCCCGCGATGAAAAGGAGAATGACCTGAGGGCGATCCTGAATCTGGGCCATACGATAGGCCATTCTTTGGAGGCGGTTGCCGGCTACGGCGAGCTTACGCATGGGGAAGGTATCGCCATAGGTATGGTGGGGGCGGCAAAACTGGCAGCGCGTTTAGGCTACACCGAAGAAATATACCGCTTTACCAAGTCCATAATGCTGAAGTTCGGGCTTCCCGTTGCTGTTCCTAAGAGACTGGCAACGGATGAGATCATGAAAGCGATGATGCACGACAAGAAGTTTAACGAAGGACAGATGGTTTTTTTATCATTCCGACAGAGATTGGCAAGGTAGAGATTGTCAAGATGATGTCCGCCGAATGGGTTCGACAAGTGGTGGATGAGTTGAAAGAGGAGGCCTAGACGATGTTTGTAAGGGGAATTCGCGGGGCTACGACCGTAGAAGTGAATGAAGAGAAAGAAATTCTGTCCGCGACGACGGAGTTGCTTAAAGAAATTGTGGCCGGCAATGCGATCAAGCCTGAGGATATCGCCTCCTTGTTTGTTACGGTAACGGAGGATATTACCGCTACTTTTCCGGCTCGCGCCATTCGCCAAATGCCAGGCTGGGAACTTGTGCCTTTGATGTGCTCGGTGGAGATCCCGGTGCCTAACTCGCTGAGAAAATGTATCCGCTTGATGGTACAAGTTAATACGAATAAGACCCAGGCCGAGATGGTTCATATTTATTTAGGCGGAGCAAACAGCTCAGGCTGATATAAGCAAATAACCGTTGACAATCGCGTCCTCATAACGGTATAGTTATAAGAAGTAGAAGAGTTGAGCAGAGAGCGTTTTGAGTAGAGATGAGAGAAGTTGAGATGAGATGAGGCAAGTTTTGAACGATACATAAGAGGTGTCTGTCCACGTTGGTGGATACACTCTATTATGATATTTTTTCCATCCCTCAATGAATACTATTCTCGAAAGCCTCCGCTTAACCGTGAGAGGCTTTTTTTGCACGTTAAAGAACTTTCGCCAAAGCGAAATGCGACTTTCGTTACCAAGAAAACGGCGGCAAGCTGCTCTAACCAATAGGCTTCAGAGGCTTGCTTCACTTTTGGGAGAACATATAAGGAGAGGTGTTTATGTATTCACAAGAGGCCCAAGCAATCATTCGTCTGGCCAAAGATTACAATCTGATTCCGGTGACCCGGCAGTTGATGGCGGACACGGAAACGCCGATTCGGGTGTTCCAGCATTTCCATGAGGAGAAGCGGGCCTTTCTGCTGGAAAGCGTGGAGGGTGGAGTAAAATGGGCGAGATATTCTTTTATCGGGACGGACCCCTTCCTGATGTTGACCACCAAAGGCGGGGTAAGCCGCATAGAGACGGCGGAGGGCACAGAGGTGTCTTACGAGAAGCCGCTGGATCTGTTAAAAGCCCGCCTGAGAGCCTACCGCTCTCCGGCGCTTGCCGATCTTCCCCGTTTTACCGGCGGGGCCGTTGGATTCTTCGGTTACGACTTGCTGCAATATTATGAAAAGCTGTCTTCCCATAGAGTCGACGATCTGCATATGAACGATATTCAGTTTATGTTCTGCGACCAGGTCATTGTGTTCGACCATTTTAAACAGCAAATCCAGGTTATTGGCAATGTGCATATTCCGGCGAATGCCACGGACAGTCAGATCGTTCAAGCCTATGAGCGGACGTGCAAAAGAATCGAGGCGACCGTGGACAGATTGACGAAGCCGCTGCCTCCGCAAACGATGCGCAACACTCCGATTCCGGAAGACGTCGAGCTCGGCGAAGTATGCTCCAATGTCAGCAAAGAAAAAAATTTATAGCTAACGTGGATCAGGCCAAAGAATATATCCGTGCGGGCGATATTTTTTCAAGTGGTGCTGTCCCAGCGGTTCGAAATTGCCACGGATATTTCTCCTTTCCATGTGTACCGCGTACTAAGAACGATGAATCCTTCGCCTTATATGTATTACTTGAAAATGGACGACGAAGTCATTGTCGGCACCTCGCCTGAGATGCTTGTCAGGGTCGAGGATGAAAAAAAAGTGGAAACAAGGCCGATTGCAGGCACACGCAAGCGCGGCGGTTCCGAGGAAGAGGACCTGGCGCTGGAAAAGGAACTGCTGGCCGATGAAAAAAGAGCGGGCGGAGCACCTGATGCTGGTGGACCTGGGACGCAACGATATTGGCAGAGTGTCCGAATTCGGAACGGTGAAGTGCGACACTTATATGGAGATCGAGCGGTATTCCCACGTCATGCATATCGTTTCCAACGTTTCCGGCAAACTCCGGGAAGACAAAGATTTCTTCGACGCCTTCTTGTCCTGCATGCCGGCGGGAACAGTGTCGGGCGCGCCCAAGCTGAGAGCGATGGAGATCATTGCCGAATTGGAAAATGAAGCGAGGGCTCTTACGCCGGAGCCATCGGTTATCTCGGATTCTCCGGAAACCTGGATACATGCATTACCATCCGCACGATTGTGTTCAAGAACGGCAAAGCCTACGTCCAGGCAGGAGCCGGAATCGTATGGGACTCCATACCTGAGAACGAGTACGAAGAGACGGCCAACAAGGCAAAAGGAATGCTGAAGTCCATCCGCACGGCGGAAGCGATCTTCGGAGCGCCGTCAGAACAGCGGGCGATCACCAATCATGACTACTATATCAACGTATAGTAACGAGTAAACCAACATGCAGATCCAGGGAGGGTTAAAACAATGGAGCTTATCTTTTCCATACCGCATGCAATCGATAAATTGATCTCGGGCGCCATCTGGAGCGCTCGGAAGCCCGGGCGCTCATGTCCCAGATTATGGACGGCGCGGCAACGGCGGCGCAGATCGGCAGCATTGCGACGGCGCTACGGATGAAGGGGGAAACGATCCAGGAGGTGGCGGGCTTCGCCGAGGCGATGAGAGAGAAGGGCGAGCGCGTACGCACCGTGCAGCAGGGGCTGCTGGATACGTGCGGAACCGGCGGAGACGGCGCGGAAACGTTCAATATCTCTACAGCGTCCGCGATCGTTGCCGCTGCGGGGGGAGTCCGGGTGGCGAAGCACGGCAACCGCGCCATGTCCGGCAAGAGCGGCAGCGCTGATGTGCTCGAGGCGCTTGGCGTTAACATCTCATTAAGCGCAGAGCAGGCTTCGGTCTGCCTCCAGGAGGTAGGCATCTGCTTCATGTTCGCGCAGCTGTTTCACCAGTCGTTGAAGCATGCCGCTGCGCCGCGCAAGGAGATCGGCGTGAGAACCATCTTTAATCTGCTCGGACCATTGACCAACCCGGCGGGAGCGATCACCAGCTGCTCGGCGTGTACGATGCGGAGAAGACGGAGCTGATTGCGAGCGTCATGAAGGAGCTGGAGCTTCGCAGGGCGATGGTCGTGGCCAGCTATGACGGACTGGACGAGATCAGTATCTCCGACGTAACCAAGGTAACGGAGCTAAGGAACGGCGAGATCCAAACATACGAGATCACCCCGGATTTCCTCGGTGTGCGCGCAACTTCCATCCGCGATGTGCGTGGAGGGGACGCGGCGCTGAACGCCGAAATCATCAACAGCATTTTCAGCGGTTCCCGCGGTGCGCACCGCGATATCGTGCTGGCCAACACGGCAGCCTGCTTCTATGTAACCGGGCGCTGCAGCACGCTGCAGGAAGGCGTCAAGATAGCCGCGAATCTGATCGATTCCGGTAAAGCGTCTGACAAACTCCGGCAGCTAGTCTATTTTACAGGAGAAGTGAGCCATGTTTCTTGACCGGATCGTAGCAACCAAACAGAAGGAAGTCGAGCAATTGAAGCAAACTGCAACCATTTCCGCGTTGGAAAATGCTGTTGCGGATATGAAGCCGTGCCTTGGCTTTGAGAACAAGCTGTCCGCCGGGCGAAACCGCAACATGGGATTGATTGCGGAAGTAAAGAAGCTTCGCCCTCTAAAGGCCTGATACGTGAAAATTTTGAGCCTGCAGGTCTTGCGTGTGCATATGAAAAGGCGGGTGCAGACTGCATTTCCGTCCTCACGGATGTGGAATATTTTCAAGGCTCCAACGATTATTTGAAGCTTGTACGGGAAGCGGTGAAGCTGCCGATCCTGCGTAAAGATTTTATAATAGATGTGCGTCAAATTTACGAAGCCCGAATTATAGGCGCTGATGCCATTCTGCTCATAGCGGCGATACTCAACACACAGCAGCTTAGTGAGTATCAGGCAGCCGCCAAATCCATCGGGCTCGATGTGCTCGTGGAAGTGCATGACCGGGAGGAGCTCGAGCGGGTGCTCCAAACGGGTTCCACTTTGATCGGCATAAACAACCGCAATCTGAAGACGTTCGTCACCGATCTGCATACAACGGAAGAGCTGATCGGCTTGATCCCGGCAGGGCGCACTATCGTCAGCGAAAGCGGAATCTCCAAAGCGGAGGAAATCGGCTATTTGTCTTCGATCGGGCGGATGCCGTGCTTGTGGGAGAGCATTTTATGAGGCAGCCCGATGTAGCGAGGCGGTATCCAAGCTGCTTGGTCCTCTTCCGCCGGAAGGAGCCAGTTAAATGCCGGCCCAGGTAAAAAAAATTTGTGGACTTCAGGACGTTGAAGTGTTAAAATCTATCGTAAACTTACCGATCGATTACGTCGGACTCGTCTTTGCGCCGAGCAGGAGACAGGTGACTCCGGAACGGGCGGGTGAAATGATCCGGTGGATGCGGTCCGTGGGCAGCCGCGGAAAGCTTCTCCAAAACGGGCAGAATTCCGGTGCGGAAGCTGCCTTTTCTGTTCCCGCGTTTGCGGGCGTTTTTGTAAATCCTGCGCAAGGGCAGCTGCGTGATACGATGGCAAAGGCGCCGCTTGATGTCATTCAGCTGCACGGCCAGGAATCGCCGGAGTTCTGCCGCTGGGTGAAAGAGACTTTTGCGGTGAAGGTGTTCAAGGTCGTTTCTTTTCCGGAAGCAAGCGACTCAAATGATACCTCCGCGCACTCCGTGAATAAAGAAAAAAAGACTCCGTGAGCTCGCAGCTGGATCCTTTTCGCCATTCCATTGACGCGGTGCTGCTGGATACTCACGATCCGCTCACCGGAGGGGGAAGCGGCAAAGCTTTTGCCTGGAACCGGATCCCTTCTTATTTGAATTGGTCGCGCAAGAATGGGCTGCAGCTGTTTGTCGCAGGCGGTCTGCATGACGGGAATGTGGATGTCCTTGTAAGGGACTACCTGCCTGACGGCGTGGACGTATCGAGCGGCGTGGAAACGGAAGGCAAGAAAGACATAGAGAAAATCAGGCGGTTTGTGGAAAGGGTGAAGGCAAATGATTAACGTACCAGACCAGCAGGGGAGGTTCGGCAAATTCGGCGGACGCTACGTGCCCGAGACGCTGATGAACGCATTGATCGAACTTGAGGAAGCTTACCATAAATACTCCAAAGATCCCGAATTTGCTGAGGAGCTCCGCTACCTGCTGACGGAATATTCCGGCCGGCCCACTCCTCTGTATTATGCCAGAAGATTGAGCGAGCAGCTGGGCGGAGCCAAAATCTATCTCAAACGGGAAGATTTAAACCATACGGGCGCGCATAAAATCAACAATACGATAGGGCAGGCGCTTCTGGCCAAACGGATGGGCAAAACCAAAGTCATCGCCGAAACCGGCGCCGGCCAGCACGGGGTAGCCACCGCTACGGTTGCCGCGCTTCTCGGCCTGGAATGCAAGGTTTTCATGGGTGAACAGGACACGAAGCGGCAGCAGCTCAATGTGTTTCGGATGAACCTGCTGGGCGCCGAGGTAGTTCCGGTTACTTCCGGATCGAGGACGCTGAAGGATGCGGGAAACGAAGCGCTGCGCTACTGGGTCAGCCAAGTGAACGATACCTTCTATATTCTCGGCAGCGTGGTCGGACCTCATCCTTATCCGATGATGGTAAGGGATTTTCAGCGGATCATCGGGGACGAATCCCGCCGCCAAATCCAGGAGCTTGAAGGCAGGCTGCCAGATGCCGTAATTGCTTGTGTAGGAGGCGGAAGCAATGCGATGGGGATATTTTATCCCTTTGTAAACGACGGCTCGGTCCGCTTGATCGGCGTTGAAGCCGCGGGCAGAGGAGTGGACACGAACGAGCATGCGGCGACAATGACCAAGGGAAGCCACGGCGTGTTCCAAGGCTCGATGAGCTATCTGCTGCAGGATCAATACGGCCAGGTCCAGGAAGCCCATTCGATCTCGGCAGGACTCGATTATCCGGGAGTAGGGCCTGAGCATTCGTATTTGAAAGATACAAAGCGCGCCGAGTATGTTCCGATCACAGATCAGGAAGCTTTGGACGCGCTCCAGCTGCTGAGCCGTACGGAAGGGATTATCCCTGCTCTCGAAAGCGCGCACGCGATTGCACAGACCTTGAAGGTGGCCCCGAACATGGGCAAGGATGAGATCATAGTAGTAAGCTTGTCCGGGCGCGGTGACAAAGACGTGGAATCGATTATGAAATATCTCGGGAGGGGTACGAATGAACCGCATTGATGAAGTATTTCAGGAACTGAAGCGGCGGGGAGAAACGGCCTGATTCCTTTTATCACCGTCGGAGACCCCGACCTGGCCACTTCGGTGGAAATTATCCATGAGCTCGAGGCCGCCGGAGCCGCAATGGTCGAGCTGGGCGTGCCCTATTCCGATCCGTTGGCGGACGGTCCGGTGATCCAGCGTTCTTCCATGAGAGCTCTGCAGAACAACCAGGTAAGTGTGTTGGACGTCATCCAAACGGCGCGGAGTGCAAGGGAGCAGGGAAGCAAGCTGCCGTTTATCCTGTTCACTTATTATAATCCGGTCCTTCAGCTCGGTTTGGAGAATCTGTTCGAGTTATTGAGCGAGAATGGAATTAGCGGTATCATTATACCAGACCTTCCGATGGAGGAAGATGAAGAAGCGAAAGCCAGCGCGGAAGCCAGAGGCATCCATCTCATCCCTTTGGTCGCCCCTACATCCAACAATCGTGTGCAAAAGATAGCTTCGCGAGCCTCTGGATTCGTTTATTGCGTATCCACCTGGGAGTGACCGGAGAGCGTGCGCAATTCCATTCTGCCGTAGACGAGTTTCTTGCTGCGGTTAAAGGAGCCACTTCCTTGCCTGTTGCCATTGGATTCGGAATTTCCAACCATGAGCAGTACGCCAGATTCGCTTCAATCTGCGACGGTGTGGTTGTCGGAAGCGCCATTGTAAGAAAAGTGGAAGAGGTGGTGCCTCTGATTCAGGCGGGCAGGAGAGAAGAAGCTTTGGGGCAAATCCGCAATTTTGTCAAAGAGCTGCAAGGCATTAAATCCTATTCATGAGGTGAACCCAGTGAACCCTAAATCAAATATCGAACACCTGCCGGTGTATGAACCGGGAAAATCCACGGATGCTGTAAAACGCGAATTGGGCCTGACCGAGATCATCAAGCTTGCTTCCAACGAGAATCCGTTCGGCGCTTCTCCCAAAGCGAAAGCGGCGATTGCCGCAGAGATCGAGAACGCCAGCCTTTATCCGGACGGCGGAAGCGTTGTGCTGACCGAAGCGCTCGCGAAGTTCTACAACGTGGATACCAATCAGATTATTTTCGGCGCCGGTTCCGATGAAGTGATCCTTATGCTGGCGAGAGCTTTCCTCGTTCAAGGCGACGAGACCGTGATGGCGACCCATACGTTCCCTCAATACAAGCATAATGCTGGAATCGAGGGGGCGGTGAGCATCGAGGTCCCTCTTGTAAACGGAGTCCACGATCTGGACGGTATGCTGGCCAGAATCAACGAGCGGACCAAGATTGTCTGGATTTGCAATCCGAACAACCCGTCGGGCACCATCGTAACACACGATGAGCTGGAAGCTTTCATCCGTAAAGTGCCTAAGCACGTACTGATCGCCTTGGATGAAGCATACGTCGAATACACTGCTCCCGAGAGCAATTTCCCGGATTCATTCCAGCTGTTAAAAGAACATAAGAACATTATCATCCTTCGTACCTTTTCGAAAATATACGGGCTCGCTTCACTGCGTATCGGTTACGCAATAGGCCATCCTGATGTGATCCGCTCTATTAACCAGGTGCGCGAGCCTTTTAACACTTCACGTTTCGCCCAGTCGGCAGCACTGGCAGCGATTGAGGACCAGCAGTTTATCAATGATTGCCGCCAGGCGAATGCGGAAGGAATGCAATACCTGAAGGAGGAGTTCGCGAAGCTCGGATTGGGTTCCTTCCCGGCGCATGGCAACTTTATTATGGTTCACGTGGCCGCGACGCCGAACAAACCTTCAATGCGCTTCTACGCAAGGGCATCATCATCCGCGGCGGCCATAAACTCGGATATCCCCAGTCGCTGCGGGTAACGGTAGGAAGCCGGGAGCAGAACGAAAAGTTTATACAAGCTCTGCAGCAGGTATTGAGCGAAGCCGCTGTCGAAGCATAAATGACGTAGAAGGTTGAGTATTACATGACAAACATTACAATATTCGGAGTGGGCCTCATCGGAGGCTCGCTTGCGTTATGCTTTAAAGGAAAGCCGGGCATCCGCGTAGTTGGACACTCGACCAGTGAAAGCTCGACCCAGAAGTACATGAAGCGCAATGTTGTCGATTATGCCACAACATCGATGAAAGAGGCGGCCGAGGACGCCGATTTTATCTTTCTTTGCGTCCCCGTCAGCTACATTGAGCAGTATCTGGAGAAGCTGAACCAGTTTTCTCTGAAGCCGGGCTGTATTATCACCGATGTTGGGAGCACCAAATCTTCGATCGTCCAGCTGGCGCAGACTCTTTTTCCACAGGACGTATACTTTATCGGAGGACATCCGATGGCCGGCAAGGAAAGCTCCGGAGTCGAGGCCGCCACCTCGCTTCTGTTCGAGAACGCCTATTATGTGCTGACACCGGGGTCTGCCGTCCCGCAGAATCAAGTGGACCGGTTGAAGGAGCTGCTTAAGCTGACAAGAGCCTTACGATGACCATGGACGCGCGGCAGCACGACGAGATTGTCGGCGCAATCTCCCATTTGCCGCATATTATCGCAGTCGCGCTCGTAAATCAGATTGCAGGGTATTACAAGAGCAATGAGCTCTATGTCCAGCTTGCCGCAGGCGGCTTCAGGGATATCACCCGCATTGCCTCAAGCGACCCGGTTGTGTGGCGGGATATCCTGATCACGAACCGGGATGTGGTGCTTAAGCTGCTCAAGGATTGGAACGCGGAAATCGAGAAGTTCACTGCGATGCTGGCCGACAAGGACGGAACCGGCGTTGAGGCGAGTTCCAGAGAGCGAATGTATTCCGCAGCGAGCTGCCCGAACGGAGAAAAGGGATGATCTCGTCATTGTACGAAATTTATGTAGACATTCCCGACCATCCGGCATCATCGGTCAGATTACCACTGTACTCGGCCAAGAGCGGATCAATCTGAGCAACATCCAGATTATCGAGAGCAGGGAAGATGTGCCGGGGATCCTTAGGCTTTCCTTCCGGAATGAAACGGATATGGAACGGGCCAGAGAGATTTTGCAAATTGAATATGAAGTGCACATTTGATGAGGGGCTCGGCCCCCGTCTTTTATTGTTGAAACAGTAACCGTTTTCAAAAAAAAACGTTGACAAAATGTAAACGGATACATATAATAAAAGTACAGTATGGTTTCTCTCCACTCCTATCCGAATTCGCACATTGTGCAGCCGCCTTTCGAGGCGGTTTTTTTTTTGTTTCTACCCTCATTTTACATACTTCCAGTCATTTTTTTCGCAAAAAAAAGTTTACAATTTATGACTTCAGCTGTCCCAGTAAATGGATTATAATAGAATGATCTTATTGATTTGGAAATCGTTGTGATTTCGCTGTTTAAAAAAATGACGCCATTTTTCCGCAACTTTTGCCTCTCTTCTTAAGTATACAATGTGGAGACGCTGGGGGAATGACACTGTCATAAGGAGGATCGCAAGTTCATGACCGATTCCCAGTTGATCAGGGAAATAAAGGACGGCAACGTTCAGCTATACAATGAATTGATGCGCCGATATGAACGCAAGATTCTCGCCTTTATCTATCACATGCTCAAAAGCGCACACATGGAAGCTCATGCTGAGGATTTATGCAACGAAACTTTCTATAAAGCATACCGCAGCCTGCAGACCTTCCGTGAAGTCGAGGCGTCATTCTCCACATGGCTTTATACCATAGCGCGGAATACCGTATTAAGTGAACTGCGTAAAAGTAAAAAACCAGAACTATTCCCTGGAACAGAGCGGCATGGATCCTTCCGCTTCATTCGATACGCTGCCAGAACAGACGATCTTGCGTAATGAAAAGGTGACCATGGTGCGCGACGCGATCAACAACCTGCCGGAAAAGCAAAAAATCGGCTTTAATCCTCAGAGAATATGACGGCATGGAGTACCAGGAGATTGCCAATATTCTTGGCCAGACCGTTTCCTCGGTCAAATCGCTGCTTTTTTCGGGCCAGGGCAAGCGTTAAAGTGCAGCTGGAGCAATATTATCAAGAACCCTTACAAGAAGAATATGAAGGGATGAAACACAAATGAATTGTAACCATATCCAGGATTTGCTGCCGATCTATTGGGATCTGCCGGAGCATGATCTTAGACGGATGTTGGTTGACGAGCATGTAAAGGAATGCGCCTGCTGCGCCGAAGAATTTCGGCTGTGGGAAGAAAGCACCGATATGATCCGCAACATGATTGACGAACCGGCCTCTGACGCGGAGCCGGACTCAACCACAGCCAAGTCGGTGATGGACAGAATTTACCGAGATGAAGTGTGGAGAGTGCCTGTGACCGACAGGCTGTACAGGATTTCCGACAAACTGAGAAGAACGGTGACCGCTCTGATCGTTTGCTGCATAACCTTGTTCGTCTTCAGTTTTCTATATTCGGTGACCCACGACAGGCCGGTTCCCAAGCAGGTATCGATCATTACGGATACGTCGATTTTCGGGTTGCAGTCCCCGCAGCTTGCTTCCCAGAGCTCACTGTCCCTGGATGACAGCCGGATGTCGTCAGCCGTGGCGAGCATCAGTGAGCCTTTTATGTACAAAATCGGTCCGATACACACCTACCCGGATTATCTGCTTGCGCTTTCGCTGCTCGGGCTGACCTGCACTCTGCTGATTATGAACTGGCTGTCCAGAACGCGATTATAGAAGGTTGAAGGAGAAGAAGGCATGACAACATTGGGGTTAGTCAGACATGGCGTGACAGAGTGGAACCGTCTTGGAAAAGCTCAAGGGCAGACCGATACGCCGCTCTCTGACGAAGGGCGCGAGCAAGCCCGCAAGCTGGCGCTTCGGCTAAGGCACGAGGGATGGGAAGGCATCATCAGCAGCCCTCTCTCCAGAGCCAGGGAAACGGCCGATCTGATAGCGCAGGAACTGGAAATTCCGGTGCTCTCATACGATTCGAGAATCATTGAAAAAAGGGTTCGGCTTATTGGAAGGCACCAGCCTTCAGGAGCGGATCGAGCAGTGGGGCGAGGATTGGCGCAACCTGGATCTTCAGGAAGAGCCGAATGAGGCGGTGCGGGAGCGCTGGTCGCAATTTCTTGCGGATACCGCCGAGCTTTATCCCGGGAAGAAAATTCTGGTGGTCAGCCACGGGGCTTTTATTGGCCAAGCGCTGGAACTGATCGGCTATAACAGGATGGATAACCCGCTGCGCAACTGCTCGCTGACCATTTTGCAAAAGGCGCGGCCGGCGTGGAGTGTATTCTGTACAACTGCACGAAGCATTTTGACGAATAAGGTATGAGAAGTTTTAAACTTTCTCTCCGGGGTAAAAGGAATAAGGAGAGGAGGTTTTAGCATGCCGTGGAACAAAGGGGACTACCCGCCATCCATGAAAAAAAACCTGGATCCCCGCGTACGGGAAAAGGCTGTGGAAATCGCTAATGCGCTGTTGAAAGACGGTTATGAAGAAGGCAGGGCGATAGCGATCGCAACGGCTAAAGCGGAGGAATGGGACGAGAACCATCCCGAGAAGGGGAAAGATTGAAACGAAAGCCCAGCCAAGGGCTTTTTTTTTGTGGGTTCGGGAGCCTTAAGGTTTCCCTTTTTTATGTGTGAATTTTCATGTTTCTCGGCAATGTGTGCTAATGGCATCCTGTGAAACGCGAATAGCTCAGTGAAGGAATTTTGGTGGAGAAGAATAAAATCGGAAAACATTCCCATAATGGTTACTAACGAAAGCTAACCAGCGGAGAAGACCAGAACGGGAGGGATAGCCTGTGAATTTGGCTGATATGCTCAGTTATGCGGACATCCACGACCTTAGCCGGATCGCAAGGAATTACGATTGTGAGTGCGACGGCCATTCCAAGAACGACTTGATCCAATCGATTCTCAGTACAGTGAGCCGCAGAGAAGTTTTCGAACGGCAGGTTCTTGGATTAACGATGGAAGATATCCGGTTTTTTTGAATTCCCTGCTTTTCGACCAGAGGAACTCGTTCTCTTTGGAAGAGCTGGTGGCAAGAGTTCAGCAAACGAAGTTTATGAAGGAAGAGAACCGGGTACATAATCCAAGGGATACGATTTCCAGTTTCAAGCAAAAGGGGTGGCTCTTTAACGGTTTCTCCCAGCAGACCAAGTATCTGTTCCAGGTGCCCAATGATTTGAAAAAAGAGGTTCGGCGACGTGCTGTTCAAGCAGTTCCAGCAGCAGACCGTCTCCATTGAAGAACCCGCCGCTTATCGGGATGAGCAGATGATGATCACAGAAGACATCCATCTGTTCCTAAAGTATTTGTTCCAGCAGGATGTTGTTTTGACGGCGGAAGGATTTATGTACAAAAGGACGCTGTCCCAGATTCAGGACTCGTTCAACGTGAAAGAAGATCCGGTGGGCAAAAGCGCGTGGAGATTCGGTTACGGACGCAGGTTCAAGGAATATCCGAACCGTTTCTCATTTATTTACGATTACTGCTATTACGCAGGTTTGATCGTGGAGAGCGGCGACAGGCTAAGCTTGACGGAGCAGGGGATGGCAAGGGTGCAGGACAGAAAAAAAAGAAGATTTGTCCGACGTGTACCGTTTTTTTGGCTGAGGCTGTACAAAAAATCCGATCCCGAATCTGCAGAGCATCGTCCAGTGGGTTGACCGTCTGTGCAGGCACTGGGTAACGGCAGCTTCACTCGGCCAGGTGCTGTGCCAGCTGATCCGGCCTTTTTTTTATTATGACAGCTCGGAATCGATCTTTGAACAACGGATCCTTCAGCTTATGATGCATCTGGGACTCCTCAGGATAGGAGAGGACGAACGGGAAGGTACGGTGGTGCAGATGACGAAGCTGGGAAGTTCATTGATCCAGGGTACATATGTGAAAGACGAAGATAAAATTCAGCTTCAGCTGGACCGGCCATCTAGCAACTTCTAACCGCTTCGACAGTATATGTTAGAAAGAAAGCCTTTTTTTTAACTTTGGCGAAACGGAGTGAAAATCTGATGGTGCACAGCTATAACGCATAACGCCGGCGTTACACCCATCCTGTTATGTTGCCGAAGGAACTCAAATCATTGGGGATGTCGCATTGGGAGAGGGCTGCACTATATGGTATAACGCTGTTTTAAGAGGGGATTTGGCGCCGATCCGGATCGGAAGCAGGTCGAATATTCAAGACGGCTGCATCGGGCACGTCAACCTCGACCAACCCTTGCTGGTAGAAGATGAAGTCTCCGTCGGGCATGGCGCTATCATTCACGGTTGCCACATAGGCAAAGGCACATTAATCGGAATGGGGGCTATTGTACTAAACGGAGCAGAAACCGGTGAATATGCTTTAATAGGAGCAGGATCGCTTGTGACTGAAAATACCAAAATCCCGGCCTATACGTTATCCCTCGGAACCCCTAGCAGGGTGGTCAGAGAATTAACGGAAGAGGACTTGCTGAGAATGAAACGGACTATGGAAAGCTATGTGAACAAGGGATGGGAGTACAGACAGCAGCAGGCGTAACCCTCTGAATGAGCCCGTGATCCTGGTAAAGCGTTGCCTAGCTTGGAGGTGAGCTAAATGGGAAAAATGAATTTGTCTAATGATGCCGTACTTGGTTTGGCGGCTGAGCTTGTTTTGGATGAGGCAATTCGCAAATATAAGACGGAAAACCTGTATAAAAAGATCGATTCCGCCCTGGCCAAGGGAGACGAAGCATCATTCATTGCCCTGACTACCGAGCTCAAATTGCTTCTTTCCAAAGGCTGATTTCTTCGCCCAACCGATTGGATAATGAAAAAAAGATATGGGGAAGATCATTCCTCTGTCTTTTTTTTGTGTTAGAATATGGAATGCCGTTAAACCTCCGAAGGGTGGACAAACATATGAAATTCAGCGACATTTCAAAGGAAGACTGGCCGTCTCTTAAGCCTTTTTTTGGACACCGTGCTGCTGCCGGTCACCGGACTTGCGGGCGGGGAGGAGCCTTGGAAGGCGACGCAAGAGCTTGAGCAGTTAAGGGATGTGATGGACTTGGTCGAAATCCCCTACACAGCAGAATCGTTACCTATCCCGCACTTCATTACAATAAGGCTGCCGGGGGACCGGAACAAATCGACGACGTATGCCGGAGACTGAAAGAAGAGGCCGGATTCAACAAAGTGATTGTTATCGCCGCTGGCACGGAATTCTCCGAATCGGGATTGAAGAACGCCGATCTGGTTATTTCCGAATCCCCGGATGAAGTCAGTTCCGCGCAGTCAGAAGTCAAAAAACAGGCTTGCGCACCGGATACAGCTTCTCTGGAGCAGTACATAATTACCTCGCTCTGCTGATTATGACCAAAATGTGACAAATTAGTTAAAAGTGTGACGAATAGGCGGCATCGGCAGCGATTGGTAATAACAGTCATTCTTGACGCTCTATAACCGCTGCGCTATTATATTAATGTCCTAGTAATGTGTGTGTAATGTCGAACGACTACGATATAGGTTTGTTTGATGCTGTGGAAGGTTCTGCAGCCTTTTCAAGCAGACGGTCAGGGGGGTAGAACATGACTGAACACAAGAAGCAAGATCCGCAGAACGGCGTCAATCCGCGCCAGAAAAGCGAAATGTCCCGCCGCCAATTTCTTTCTTACACCCTGGGCGGATCCGGAGCATTTATGGCAGCAGGCATGCTGGTACCTATGTTGCGCTTTGCGGTAGACCCGATCCTCCAACCCAAGGCAGATGCTGCTTGGGTTAAGGTAGTTGAGGAGTCCAAGATTACCGATGTACCGACAGCTTTCAAATTCAAGATCCATCAGATCGACGGCTGGTATGAGAGCGATCCCGAACTCGAAGCCTGGATTTCGAAAGGCAAGGACGGCAAAATCTTTGCTTTGAATCCAACCTGTAAACACCTGGGCTGCACGGTCGCTGGAACACAAACCCAAGTTACAAAGACCAGTATTTCTGTCCATGCCACGGTGCACACTACACATCTGATGGCAAGAACCTGGCGGTTGCTCCTGCGCCTTTGGACGAATACGACGTGAAGGTTGAGAACGGTTTCGTTTACGTAGGCAAACTTCATCCGAATGCTAGAGTAAAATAGGAGGCGTAACACAGATGTTTAAAAAATGTTTACAACTGGATTGATGAACGTCTGGATATCACGCCGATGTGGAGAGACGTAGCGGACCATGAAGTGCCGGAGCACGTAAACCCTGCCCATCATTTTTTTTCTGCGTTCGTCTATTGTTTCGGCGGATTGACGTTCTTTATTACAGCGATTCAGATTCTTTCCGGAATGTTCCTCACCATGTACTATGTGCCGGACATTATAAACGCCTATGCAAGTGTCGATTACCTTCAAAACCGCGTGGCGTTCGGTGTAATCGTTCGCGGTATGCACCACTGGGGAGCCAGTTTGGTAATCGTAATGTTATTTTTACATACCCTTCGCGTTTTCTTTACAGGTTCCTATAAAGCACCCCGTGAAATGAACTGGGTAGTCGGAATGCTGATTTTCTTCGTCATGCTCGGTCTGGGGTTCACCGGTTACCTGCTGCCATGGGATAACAAAGCTTACTTTGCCACTCAGGTAGGTATCAAGATCGCCGCTTCCGTACCTTTACTCGGTCCGTATATTCAAACCTTCCTGCAGGGTGGTTCGATCGTAGGGGCGCAGACGCTGACAAGATTCTTTGCTCTTCACGTATTCTTCCTGCCGGCTGTGCTGCTGGCGCTTCTCGCAGGCCACTTCTTCATGATTCGCAAGCAGGGAATATCCGGACCGCTATAAGATGGCAAGTTTTAAGCTTGCTTGGATAGCAAAGGCTAAAAGGAGGGGTAAGTCACGTGGCTCACGGACATAATCCGAATGAAAAAAATCGTTTACGTAGGCGACTCGCGCGTCCGCCAAAAAAACATCGGCGGACGCAATGCTTCCAAGGGATTACACTGCATACCCGGGAAAATCCGAGGCGTTCATTCCTAACTTTCTGCTAAAAGAGTGGATGGTTGCGGTCGTCGTATTAGTAGGAGTATTAGTGCTGGTAATGTCAGATCCGGCTCCGCTCGGCTATCCTGCCGATCCCACAACGCCGGGTTACATTCCAATGCCTGACTGGTACTTCCTGTTCTTGTACCAATTATTGAAATATCCATATACCTCCGACAAATTCGTAGTTGTAGGAACGATGCTGGTTCCAATGGTAGCGTTTGGAGGGCTGCTTCTGGCTCCCTTTCTCGACACCGGGAAAGAAAGACGGTTCTACCGCCGTCCGATCGCAAGCTCGCTGATGGGATTGTCCTTGATCGCATGCATTTTCCTGACCTACACTTCCTGGCACCATTACCAAATGGAACTGAAAGAAAAGGGCATTATTCCCGAGCATATCAAACGGGAAGAGGAAATGCATAAAGCCAAGCAGGAAGCGGGAGGAGCAGGCGGAGCGAACAAGCCGGCTCAACCTAAGAAATCGGCTGTGGTCGCTGCAGATGACCCTGGAGCTGAAATCTACAAAAAAAGCCACTTGCATCCAATGCCACGCACCTGAATTGAAAGGGAAAGTCGGACCTTCCTGATCGGAGTCGGGGATAAATACGATAAAGCCAAAATCGAAGATATTATGAAGAACGGCACTCCAAGCAAGGCAATGGGGCCTCAATGGGATGCAAACAAAGCTTCAGGTTTGACGGACGCCGATCTGGACAAATTGGCCAATTGGTTGGCAATGCAGAAAAAAAGCTCAATAATGATGGCACGAAAAAAACCTGATCGTTATAGGACGATCAGGTTTTTTTAGGAGGCAATTGCCGGGTTATTTTGTGGGGTTATTTATAGAAAGAAGGCGTTGGTTTGAACGGTGGACTGAGACTTTCTTATTATTGGAGCCGGGAGTTTCTCTCGGACAAGTTTATGCTGTGGGCCTTGTTTTGGATTAATTTGTTGGGCACGGTCTACGGCTATTATTGGTATTGGAACCAACTGGTTTATACAGTCCAAACCCAGCCTCTCTGGTTCACGGTTTTTTGTGCCGGATAGTCCTACTGCTTCGCTGTTTTTTACAATTTCCTTAGTTTGCTTATTGTATGATCGGTACCGGCCGTCTGCGCCGAAGTCTATTTCGTGGATTAGAGGCATGATCGAGGCGCTCGGTGTGGTGGCCTCCGTCAAATATGGAATTTGGGCGGTTACTATCATTTTTTTGGTCCGCCGCTCTTGGAAGCAAAACCAATTGGCAGGATTGGATGCTGACCGGCTCTCATTTGGGGATGGCGGCGGAAGCCCTTCTATATATGAGACTTTACCGGTTCAGGTGGCGGCATCTTGTGTGGGCGGGCGTCTGGATTCTGCTTAACGATTTTATGGATTATACGTTTGGCATCTATCCGTGGCTTCCTCAAAGAGTGGAAGCGCAACTGGACGACGTCCGTTTGTTCACCACTCTGCTGAGCTACACCACGCTTGCTTTAGTTGCCCTCCTTCTGACATTCAACCGAAAAAAAGAGTTCCGGCGAGGTCTAATCGTGGACATCCCCCCATAAGATGTTGTAGGGGGGATGTCCGCATGTTGTCTAAAAAAAAGGCTTTCACCGTGATTGTGATTATTATTGCAGTGATCGTTATTTTAACCGGCTGCGCCGTAGCAAAGAAAAGCGCGAGCCTTAAACATAGGCCCACGGAGCAACAGATAAAGCAGATACAATTGTTCAATGAAACCTCCGAGCAGATGTATCAGTCATTGAAGAAGGGCAACGTCATGGACGCCCGAGGCAAGCTCATCCAAATGAATTCGCAGGTCACGCGCCTATCCTTTGACGGAATAACGTCAGCAGAAGGAATGAATGCGTTGACGGATACGCTGGCGGAAGCGGCCCGTACTTTCAGCGCTGTCAAGTTCTCCCAATCGCAAGCGGAGACAGCGGCCGCAAAAGTTCGGCTCGCAGCGGACGCGCTCAGCCATCCGAACCATCCGCTATGGCAGCAGTACAATAACTTGATACAAAAGGATCTTAATGAAATTGAAAAGACTGTAAAGAGCGGAAAGTCCAGGGAGGCTCAGCAGGCCATGGAGCAGCTCAATCAGCATTACGCTGTGATCAAGCCTTCCTTGAGAATTTCCGGTCCCGCCGAAGACGTTGAAAAGATGGACTCATTGATGGTGTTCCTGCAAGGACAATTGGGGGCAAAGATGCTGCAAACGAAGATCATCGAGGACGGCTTGAACAGCTACCGGGAAGCTGTAAACGGTATTTTTTACCAAAAAACAATGCTTCGGCATTCATGGAGCTCGGCGACAATCCTTACTCAGCATATCTGTCCGTAATCATAGGAGCCTTTATCATTTCCGTCCTGACCTTCGCCGGATGGCGTATTTATAAGAACGGCAGGAAGAATGTTGTCATTCCGATTGAGGAAGAAACATGAGCGGCATTAATGCTCTCCGGTACGGAACCCTTCTCCCAGCACATCGTGGACTTCCCCGATAATGATAAAAGCCCGGGGATCTATCGAATGGATAAGCGTTCTGAGCAAAGACAGCTCTGAGCGATATACGACACAATAAACGACCTCACGTTCTGTTTGGGAAAAGCCGCCGCGCGCAGCAAATATTGTTACTCCCCGGCCCATTTCGGTCGTGATGGCGTCGGAGATTTGTTTTGCATGATCGGATATGATCGTAAATTCTCTGGCCGCGTAGGACCCCTCGGTGATAAAGTCTATAATTCTCGAGGAGATAAACACAGCCACCAAAGTATACAGAATCTTTTCTTTCGGAATGTACAGCAATGAAGCTCCAATCACCAGCACATCGATGATGAGGATAACCTGCCCCATGCTGAGCGATTTATATTTTTTGAACTAACCGTGCTACGATGTCCGCTCCGCCTGTGGTTCCCCCGTAACGGAATACGATGCCCAGACCTAGCCCGAGAGTGACTCCCGCGTATAAGGTTGCCAGAAAATAATCCTTCGGGGAGGCGAAAGGAACGATCCATTTCAAGTCAATCATCCACTGGAACAGCCATAGAAAAAAAAGATAGGGACAGTGTTCCGATCACCGTATAGAACATCATCTGCTTGCCGAACGCTCTCCAGCCCAGATAAAACAGCGGAATATTGACAATAAGGGTTGTGAGCCACGGAGGAATGGACGCTATGTAGTGCAGCAGCAGGGAAATCCCGGTGACTCCGCCTTCCATCAATTCATTGGAGATGACGAAATAGTGCAGCCCGAACGCGTAAATTGCCGTACCGACACAGATCAGAAGCAAATTCTTTAAACGCTGCGAGCGGCTTTTGAGAATCATAAGGCAGTGACCTCCGTGTGTTGTTATTGAAAGAGGGTGCTAACTTCGGGTGCCGATGTTAGTATGCCTCTTTTCTGGCGTGTAAGATAGTTTAAGCCAGCTAAAAGCGAAATAAAACATTTTTTTTACCCGCAAAATCTATCTTTAAATCGGTGCTCTGCGGAAGAAAAAATTTGTTTTCAACTCCTCTTTGCGTTAACATGGTAATAAATATTAAGATGAGAGCAAATTCGCATGCGAAGGAGCCTGGTTTTATGCCGCACAAAACACTAGCCGATATGCAGGCGGAAGTGGACCGTTACATCTCGCAATTCAAAGAAGGTACTTCAGCCGCTGTCGATGATGGCCAGAATGTCGGAAGAAGTCGGCGAATTGGCCAGGGAAGTCAACCATCGGTTCGGGGAAAAGCCGAAGAAACCTACGGAAGCGGAGAACTCGATTGAGCTTGAGCTGGGGGATATTCTGTTCATCACCATTTGCTTCGCGAATTCGCTGGGGATCGACCTGACGGCAGCGCATGATAAGGTTATGGACAAGTTCAACACCAGGGATGCGGACCGCTGGACAAAAAACCAACACGGAACCGCTCTGATTCTCATACACTGTATCATCACCTTTCTTGGAAAGGGGGAGGCGCAGTGGAGGGAGAAGAGTATATCAAAAAGGCGTATGACGCGATCCTTAACAATGATTTCGGTCAAGCGGTAGAATGCTTCGAGAAGGCGATCGAGCTGGAAAGGGACAATGCGTCGTATCATTACAGGCTGTCCATTACCTGTTCGAGGAACAACAGATTGCGCAAAGCCATCGAGCATGCCGAATTGGCCTTAAAGCTGGAACCTTCGAACGAGAATTACCATTATCATCTGCAAAACCTGCAGGCGAGGGAGCTCATCCAGCAGGCGGGCAAATTGTGCGAAGAGGCCGCCGGGAATCAAGCTGCCGCGGTACGGCTGCTCAGAAGGGCAATTGAGCTTGATCCGTTGGCCGAAGAGGGGTACCTGATGCTTAGCGGGCTGTACGCGAGATGAACGATTTTCATTCAGCTATATATTTTATCCAAGAGGTTATCAAATTAAATCCCCAGCATGATGCGGCCAGAGATATGCTGGCGGAATACCGCGGCAGCCTGAAGCGGCAGTTGAATCAGACAGACGCAGGAAAGGACAGAACGATACAATGAACCCGATTATAAAAGTAGCTGTAGCCGGAGCAACCGGAAGAATGGGCAGGGAAGTGGTAAGAATGGTGCTGGCGGATCCCGAACTGGAGCTGGTTGCCGCCATACATCATTCAGACCATGATACCGACATCGGCGTCATTGTCAATAATGAACCGTGCGGGGTCCGCTTGAGCAATGACCTAGAGCAGGCTTTGATCCAAACCAGGCCCGATGTTCTCGTCGATTTTACTACCCCGCACTCGGTACTTTTTTAACACCCGGACCGCCATAAACCACAATGTGAGGCCTGTTATCGGAACTACCGGGTTTACTCCGGGAGAGATCGAAGAATTGGACAAGCAGTGCAAGGAACGGGGAATCGGCGGACTGATCGCTCCGAATTTCTCCATCGGCGCAATCCTTATGATGAAGTTTGCCGCACAGGCGGCCAAATTTTTTCCCACATCTTGAAATAATCGAATATCACGGCGACCAGAAGCTGGATGCTCCTTCGGGGACTTCCGTGAAAACCGCGGAAATGATCAGTGAGAACCGGCAGGAAATCCGGCAGGGAAACCCAAAAGAGCAGGAAACGATTGAAGGAAGCCGCGGCGGCTATTATCAGGCTTCAGAATACATAGCGTGCGCCTGCCGGGAATTTTCGCCCAGCAGGAAGTAATTATGGGCGCTTTCGGTCAGACGTTGAAGATACGGCATGATTCCTATGACCGAGCCGGCTATATGCCGGGGGTTAACGTTGCCGTGAAGAAGGTCATGGACACAACCGGCCTGGTTTACGGTTTTGAGCATTTTATAGAATAGAGTAAGGGGGCACAAGGCCGGAAGGGCTTTTGTCCTCATTTTTGCAGAAGAGAGGAGTATTCGTTTATGAACGTCGCTTTAATCGCACATGATAGAAAGAAAGAAGAAATGGTCAACTTTGCTATCGCCTATGAAAAAAGTTTTCTCCCAGCACAACCTGTTTGCCACCGGGACCACCGGGTCGAGAATTATGGAACAGACTAATTTGAACGTGCACCGTTTTCTCTCCGGACCTTTAGGCGGCGACCAGCAGATCGGAGCGATGGTGGCACAGGACCAGATGGACCTGATCGTATTCCTGCGGGACCCGCTTATGGCACAGCCGCACGAGCCGGACATTATCGCGCTTCTCCGTCTAAGCGACGTACACGGTATACCGGTCGCTACGAATGTAGCATCGGCGGAAATATTGGTGAAGGCTTTGGAGCGGGGGGATTTTGCCTGGAGAGAGCTCGTCCATAAGTATAAACCGGGTGAAATGGAATGAACGGCAATTTGGATATTCTTATCTTTGGGGCCCATCCGGATGATGCGGAGATCGGAATGGGCGGGACCATCGCCAAACACACGGACGCGGGCTACAAGGTGGGACTTTGCGAGCTGACTTATGCGGAACTGTCCTCCAATGGTACTGTGGAGCTCAGGCAGCGGGAGGCGTCGGAGGCTGGACGCGTGCTGGATATAGCGGTGCGCAGCAATTTGGGGCTGCCCGACCGGGGACTGTTCCTCTGCAAGGAACATATTGACGCGGTTACGCTGGAGATCCGGAAGCACAGACCGCGAATCGTCTTCGCTCCTTACTGGGAGGATCGCCACCCCGACCATGTGGCCTGCTCAAGAATCGTGCAGGAAGCGGTTTTTTTAACGCCAAGCTGCGCAATTATCTTCCGTATACGAATGCCGTCACTGTGGAACAGTGTTATTTTTTTATTTTATAAACGATGTGTACGAGCCTGATGTTGTGACGGATATTTCGGCTCAAATGGATATAAAAAATGGCTGCCCTCGGCTGCTACGCATCCCAATTCACCTGCGGGGGATGGCAACGATTATGTGGCTACTCCGCTGAACGCAGCTTATCTGGACCGGGTGGAAGCGAGGGACCGCCTGCTCGGACAAACAGGGGCCGTCGCCTATGCGGAAGGCTTCGCGTCCAAGCAGCCGGTGCCTGTGAATTTGTTTTGACGTACATATCAATAGTGTTGAAGGAGGGACAACCATGAGGGAGGCTTTAAAGATTGGCATTACCTGTTATCCCACCCTGGGCGGCTCCGGCGTGGTAGCGACCGAACTCGGCAAACTGCTCGCGGAAAAGGGGCATGAAATCCATTTTATCACTCACAGCATTCCTTTCCGCTTGGGCAAGTTTGACAAGAATATATATTATCATGAAGTGGAAGTCAGTGATTATCACGTGTTCAAGTACCCGCCTTACGATCTATCGCTGGCGAGCAAGCTGGCTCAAGTAGCCAAGCTGCAGCAGCTGGATCTGCTCCATGTGCATTATGCGATCCCGCACGCCGTCTGCGCCCTTCTGGCGAAGCAGATGGTTGGAAATCATTTGAAGGTGGTTACTACGCTGCACGGCACGGACATCACCGTCCTGGGGCAGGATGAATCCTTGAGCGACCTTATCGCCTACGCGATTAATGAAAGCGATGCCGTAACGGCGGTATCCGAGGATCTGATCAGGGAAACGAGAGCTTCGCTAAACATAGAGAAACAGATCGATCTGGCGTATAATTTGTCGACAAAGGGTTTATTATCCCCGTGACGTCAGCTTGCTGCGCAGGAGTTCGCCGATCCCCATGAAAAAAATTATTGATTCATATTTCCAATTTCCGTCCGGTCAAAAGAGTCACCGATGTGGTGGATATTTTCTCCAAAGTGGCCAAGCATGTTCCGTCGAAACTTCTGTTTGTCGGCGAGGGGCCCGAGCTGTCCAAGGTCATCCATCAGGTGAAGGAATTAGGGCTCATGGAACAAGTGATGTTCTGCGGCAAGCAGGATGATGTAGCGCAGATCATTTCTTTGGCGGATGTCATGCTGCTCCCTTCCGAGAAAGAAAGCTTCGGCTTGGTCGCCCTCGAGGCCATGGCCTGCGGTGTGCCTACCGTCGGATCAAACGCCGGAGGGATTCCCGAGCTGATTACGCACGGAGAAACGGGCTACCTGGCCCCGGTCGGAGACACCGATTCGATGGCCCGCTATACAGTGGAACTGCTGACGGACGAAAGAAAATACAGGCGGTTCACGGAGGCTTGCCTGCAGAGAGCGCGGTACACGTTCTGCAACAATATCATTACTTCGCAATACGAAGATATTTATTACAGGGTGCTGGGACGGTCAGTGCCTGAACCGCAAGGATTGACTAAACAATGTCTGGGGTAATTCCATGAGGACGACAATGGAGCGGGAAGCGGAGGCGCTGCTGCAGCGGCTCGCGGAATGCGGTTATGAAGCTTATTTTGTAGGCGGATATGTGCGGGACGCGGTGCTTGGCAGTCCGGTCAAAGATATCGATATAGCCACCTCCGCCACCCCGCAGGAGATCATCGCCGTGTTCGAGCGGACGGTGCCCACCGGCCTGCAGCATGGCACGGTGACGGTGCTCTGGAACGGCCACCCGTTCGAGGTCACGACTTTCCGCAAGGAGTCGGCGTATGAGCAGTTTCGCCGGCCCAAAGAGGTCGAGTTCATTACCTCCCTGGAAGAGGATTTGCGTCGAAGGGATTTTACAATGAATGCGATGGCGATGGACCGCGCCCGCCGGCTGATTGACCCCTACGGGGCAAAGCCGATCTGGACCGCGGTATTCTTCGCTGCGTAGGCAATCCGGCGCAGCGGTTCACGGAGGATGCGCTGAGGATGGTCAGGTGCCTGCGGTTTGCCGCGGAGTATGGACTTGAGATAGAGGAGCGCACCTGGCAGGCTCTCCTGGAGCATGCCGCTCTGCTGCAGCATATAGCCATGGAACGGGTCCGGGCGGAGCTGGAGCGGATGATCGGCGGCGCGCGGCCCAGGCTGGCGGTAGAGCTGCTCGTTCGCAGCGGGCTGCTGGACCATACGAAAGTTCCCCTGGAGCTGCCCTTGAAGGATTGGAACAGCGGATTACCTAAGGAAATCGAAGCGCTGGGCGGCGCGGCGGATGAGCTTGTCCGTTGGGTGCTGTTTATATTCGGCATGGATTTAACGCCTGAGCAGGCCGGCTCTATTCTGCGGAAGCTGACTTTTGCAAGGCACAGGTGGGAGTCGGTCGCCGGTGTGCTTTCGTTTGACCGCTGGCTTCGCGATAACGAGCCGAACGGATCAGCAGCTCTGCAGCGGGCCTTTAAGCTGGCAGCTGTCCGTTTCGGCACGCTTGCCGCCGAACGGTGGCTTGCGGCTGCCGTGGCGGCAGCGGATTCGGGAAGCGAAAAAATTTCGCAGCATGGACGAGGTTATGAGGGAAGGCGGTGGGTGGCTGGACGAGATGCCGGTCATCGAGCTGAAGCAGCTGGCTCTGACAGGCAGCGATCTTGCGCAATCACTTGGACGGCCGGCGGGTCCATGGATAGGAAGCTTGATGAGAAAGCTGTTCGAGCTTGCCGCCTTGGGAGAATTGAAGAACGAGAAGCCGGCTCTCCTGGAGGCCGCAGCACAAATAGACAGAGAGTGAGTTATAACGCGATGAGCGATTCACTGTTAGAATGGTTTGAAGCCAGACGGGGCGAATTCGTTTCCGGACAGGAAATCAGCAGGCAGTTGGGGATCAGCCGGACGGCCGTGTGGAAGCAGATCGAGAAGCTACGTGAGCGGGGGTATGGCTTCGAGGCCGTGCCGCGTAAAGGCTATCGCTTGATCGATAAACCGGACCGGATCCTTCCCGCAAAGCTGGCCGCACTGCTCGAAACGAAAAGAATGGGGCGCAAGCTGCATTATTTCGAAGAGCTGGATTCAACGCAGACCAAGGCTCACGAGCTCGTGTCCAAAGGAAGCGGTGAAGGCGCCCTGATTATAGCGGAGAGCCAGACGAGCGGCCGGGGCAGAATGGGACGGTCATGGCATTCTCCCGCCGGCAAAGGCATCTGGATGACCCTTCTGCTTAAACCGGGCATCCCGATCCATTTTACCCCGCACTTGACGTTGCTTACGTCGGTCGCGCTGTGCCGGGTCATTCGCGAGTTGTACACGCTGGACGTTGGAATCAAGTGGCCTAACGACCTGCTGATACACGGCAAAAAAAATAAGCGGGATTCTGCTGGAATCGAACGCGGATGACGAGCGGACACATTATGTCATAGCCGGGGTCGGCATTTCGGCCAATCTGCTTCCGGAGGACTATCCTGAAGAGCTGCTGGCCAAGGCGACCTCCCTCGCCATCGAAACGGGACGGAGGATCGACAGGGAGCAGCTGGTCGCCAGGTTTTTTGCTTGTGTTCGAGCAGTTGTATGATTTGTACCTGGAGCAGGGATTCGCTCCCATCCGCGTGCTTTGGGAAGCCAACAGCGTATCGCTGCAAAAAAACCTATCGTCGTGCAGACCGCCAAAGGGCCCGTAAACGGAACTGCGGTGTCCATCGATGAGATAGGGGCGCTCTGCGTCAAACTTGACGAGGGGGATACTGTGAAGCTTTATTCGGGCGATGTGGAGCTCCGATAATGAATTAATGATCGATTTCTTTACAAAAAAAATGTTATAAAATAAAGTGGATGAGGCGGTATCCTTTTGCGAACCGCACTCATAATCCTTGAGAGCTATACGCACGATATATACAATGAAGCTTACTCGATAAACGCATGAATCGGATTCTGCTCAGAGCCGAAAGGACCGAGACAGAAAGGATTACGTTGTCACTTTGCCGTACTCACTTACGCGCCATTACTGACGCCCGAGGTGGGCATGTCTGTTGTCAACTTGTCTTTTTTGAAACTCGATGACCTTTCAGCTTTGGGCTGGAAGGTTTTTTTGCTCTTTTCAGGCGAAATTTGTTTCGTTCTCGATTGACCGGTAAAGCCGTTTATGCTCGAGTATGTGTTAGGGGGACGATGCTGCGTGACCGAACTAAAGAAACCACTGACGACAGCGAGATTGAAACGAATGAAAAAAAGACCGGGATCCGATTGCGATGATAACGGCTTACGATTATCCTTCAGCTTATTTGGCCGAAGAGGCGGGCGCGGATATGATTCTGGTCGGCGATTCGCTGGGAAACGTGGTGTTGGGATACGATTCCACACTTCCTGTCACCTTGGACGATATCGTATATCATACGCGGGCTGTAAGCCGTGCCGTCAAGAACGCTTACGTCGTTTCGGATATGCCTTTCAATACTTACCACGGCAGTGCAGATACCACGCTGCGCAATGCAGGCAGGATCATGCAGGAAGGCTTGGCCAAGGGCGTCAAGCTGGAAGGCGGGACAGAGATCGCCGGATCTGTAGCGGCTTGCGTCAATGCAGGCATTCCCGTAGTAGGACATTTGGGGCTTACTCCGCAGTCCATACACCAAATCGGCGGTTTTATCGTTCAGGCAAGAAATCCGCCCAAGCGCAGAAGCTTATCGACAGCGCCAAAGCTTTGGAGGAAGCCGGGGCTTTTGCCGTTGTTTTAGAGCTTATGACTGAAGAGTTGTCCGCTTTGATCACCGAGGAAATTACGATTCCGACGATCGGCATAGGGGCAAGCAGCCGCTGCGACGGCCAGGTTCTCGTATTTCACGACATGCTGCAGTATGGCCCTGCGTTCCCAAAGAAGTTTGTAAAAAGCTACGCCAATCTGAACGAGCAAATCAGCAGCGGGATCAGCCAATACGTGCAGGAGGTCAAATCCCGCAGCTTCCCGTCCAGGGAGCACGTTTTTTTCAAGGGGATGAGGAACTGCTTGACTATTTATACGGAGCTTCTTCAAAAGAGTAAAAAAGGGGAGTACAAAACCATGGAAGTGATCGGCAACATCCGGCAGCTGCGGGAAAAGCTCGCAGAACGCCGCCGCGCAGAAGCAAACATCGGTCTCATACCGACTATGGCTACCTCCATCAAGGGCATGCCAGCCTGCTCAAGCGGGCAAGAGAAGAGAATGATACAATTGTGCTGAGCATTTTCGTCAATCCGATTCAATTCGGCCCAAACGAGGACTTCGACAAGTACCCGCGGGATACCGAGCGTGACTTGAAAGTGGCGGAGAACGCGGGGTGCGACTTTGTCTTTATGCCTTCCGCCCGGGAAATGTATCCCCACCCCATCCGCACTAACGTTCAAGTGTCCGAGTTGACCGCGCGGCTGTGCGGCGCTTCAAGACCCGGGCATTTTGACGGTGTGGCCACGGTAGTCAGCAAGCTGTTTAACATCGTACAGCCGGACAGGGCTTATTTTGGTTTAAAAGATGCCCAGCAGACCGCTGTCATTACTCAAATGGTAAACGATTTGAATATAGATGTGAAAGTCGTTCCCTGCCCGATCATCAGAGAAGAAGACGGGCTAGCGCTGAGCTCCCGCAACGTTTATTTGAGCGACGAGGAACGGCGGCAGGCGTTAGTGCTGAACCGCGCTCTTCGGCAGGCGGAGAAAGAGCTTGCCGAAGGCCGCGGCGCTGAACAGGTGAGGGACGGGGTCATCCGTGAAATCAATAAAATGCCCTTGGCACAGATCGACTATGTGGAGCTTCTAACCTATCCTGGACTGCAGCCGGTCCAACATGACATGCAGGAACCGGTGCTTGTCGCGGTTGCCGTGAAATTCGGCAAAACCCGGTTAATCGATAACATCATTACCAGATTTTCTTGAAGGAGGGACACCAAATTATGTTCAGAACGATGATGAAGTCCAAAATCCATAAAGCCACCGTAACCGAGGCGAACCTGCACTACGTAGGCAGCATTACGATCGACGAAGATCTGCTTGAATTGGTCGATATGTACCCTAATGAAAAAAAAGTTCAAATCGTCAATAATAATAACGGAGCAAGGCTCGAAACCTACATCATCCCCGGACCCAGAGGAACAGGAACCATCTGCCTCAACGGCGCAGCGGCCAGATTGGTCCAGCCGGGAGACACAGTCATCATCATTTCTTATGGCATCATGACCAGCGAAGAAGCGAAAAAACTACAAGCCGACCGTTGCTATTATGGGCGAGGGGAACAAGGTCAGGACATTGTTGAAAGAGGAAGCGCACGCAACCGTTATGTAACTTCTGGAAAGCCGTATGAATGCCTCCTCCCCGGCGCACAATGTCTGTAACGTTCCACTCTACCTGCTTGCCAACTGCTTTTAAGGTGGGATCTAGCCATGTTCAAGCAGCTTTTCCAATCGATGCACGAGCTTTTGGATGAGATCGCCGGAGATTATCCGACCGCGACCGGACTGAAGAAAACGGTACTGGAAGAGAAATTGACCCTTTTGAAAAAAAATGAGCGATACCTTCGTGGAAGAATGGCTGCGGTTCGAAGAAAAAAATGGGCAAAGTGATCGGCGCGGACATTGAACCCGGCGCGGAGACCGACAGCGAATGGGTGCGGACGGAGGGTTTTCAGAGGGGACAAGGGTATTATCAGCTATTGATGTACGACCGGGCGATAGACGAGTTCGAGGCGGTCACCAATCTCAGCCCGAATTTTTTTGCTGGCGAGAGTATACCTAGCTTTGGGGTATTTACGGACCGGCAATTACGGTGAATCGTATAGGCATTTTCAATTTATTCTTTCCTTGACCAATCACGTGAAAATCAAGGCCATTTCCTACAATGCGATGGGCTGCATTCAACTCTACAACAACAATCTTGACGAAGCTTACGAATATTTCAAAAAAAGCGTACGAAACGGACCCCGGAAGTGTCGAGCCTTTACTCGCCATGCTGGAATCCTGAGCCCTTTGGTTTAAAATGGACGGCCGCCGCTTCGGCAATACGAAGGAGGCGGCTTTAACAATCTTGTCCCTTTTTTTTCACAAATATCTGTTAAAATGGAGGCAGAGGGAAGAAGGGATTGAAACAAATAACGATGAAATACGCAGTGATCGATTTTGAAACTACAGGCAGTCAGCCTGCTGATGAAATTACCCAGGTCGGCCTGGTTATTATAGAAGACAATCAAATCGTGAACAAGTATGGCTCCCTCGTGAATCCGGGGATTCCGATCCCTGCCATGATCACGGAGTTGACGGGAATCGACGATGAGATGGTGAAGGACGCGCCATCTCCGGACGAGGTTATGTCGCGAATAGTGCCTCTCATCCACGATTGCGCTTTGGTGGCCCACAATGTGGGATTCGATCTCTCTTTTCTGCAAAAAAAAGCTTGGAGAACAGCGGTTACATGCCGTTTAGCGGCAGAATACTGGATACGATGGATGCGCTGCGCGTGCTGTTTCCCTCTTTGCCGAGCCTGCAGCTGGGACTGGTCTGCCAGTCTCTCGATATTCCCCACGACCGCCCGCACCAAGCGGACAGCGACGCTGAGGCAACGGCTCTGCTGTGGCTTCGCTGCCTTGAAAGATTGAACACTTTGCCTCTTCTCACCGTGCAGCGGCTCTCTGCCATCTTTGAAGGGGACGGTTCGGATTTCGGCTGGTTTATCAACGAGATAAGGATCCACCGCGAGTTGCATACGAGCCTGGACACGGACAATCACCGGTATCACCGGCAGTTCGCCATCAATGTGGATGACTGGGGCGACGAGGACTCGCTTCGCGACGAAGATGACCTGCAGCAGCTTTCCGCGCCCTTTCCGGAATTTTTTCGGACAGCTGAAGCAGACGCTGCAGAATAAGTTTGCGGTTTATGAAAACCGGGAGTCGCAGGAGCAAATGATTCAGGCGGTTGAAGACAGCTACGAGGAAGGAAAGCACCTGATGGTGGAAGCCGGGACCGGAACGGGCAAATCGCTCGGATATTTGATACCTTCCTTGTATTACGGCTTGAAGCACGACAGAAAGGTATTGGTCAGCACTCACACGATCAATCTCCAGGAACAGCTGAGGGAGCGCGATGTACCGCTGCTTCACGACATTTTTTTTCCCGTCCCGTTCAAAGCGGCGGTCATCAAGGGGCGCAGCCACTATCTGTGCCTCCGCAAATTTGAGAACAAAATCAATCTCCAGGATTTGGAGTACGGCAAGGAAGACAGGATTACCGCGGGGCAAATGCTCGTATGGCTCAGCGAGACCAAGCGCGGCGACGAGGAAGAGCTGCATTTTAACAACAAGGGCGCTTCTTTCTGGCACACTGTGGCGTCCGATTCAGAATCTTGCCTGAACCGTTCTTGTCCGTGGTTTAAAAAAGTGCTTCTACCACCGCGCCAAGAACGACGCGAATACGGCGGATATCGTCATCACCAACCATTCCATGCTGTTTACGGACACAAAGGCGGAAAACCGCCTGCTGCCCCCTTATCAGCATCTGGTGATCGATGAAGCCCACCATTTTGAGGAAGTGGCAAGCAAGCATCTCGGCCTGGAGCTGTATTACGGAGGCTTGGCCAGCACGCTCACCTGGCTGTTCAAGGACAGCCATTCGGGGCAGCTGCCGCAGCTTAGCTACAAGCTCGAATCAAGCGATGACGAGAACGCCTCCAAGTGGCAGGCCATGATCGATGACATTTACCCCAAGCTGGTCAAAATCAAGGAAGAGTGGGATGCGTTAAGCGAGCAGCTGTTTGCGCTGGTTTCTTCCAGAAGCGATCCCTTGCAGGGCGAAGGCCAGTTCCTGCTCAGAATAAAGAAAGACCAGACTCCTTCCCATTGGCCGCAGCTGCAAGGGATGGAAGACAATATTTTCATTGCCATGGGCGAAACCGTCAAACAGCTGGAGAAGCTGCTGCTGCAGATCAAGGAAGCGGGAGACGGGCTGGATGTGCAAGGACTGATTACGGATCTCGGGGGCAACGTTAAGCAGCTGTACCGGCACAGGGAGGCGCTTCATTTTTTTTATGACTATGCCGGATCCGGAGTATGTGTACTGGCTGGAAGCAATCCGTACGGCAAGAGCAAGTCTCTGATGCTGACCAGCGTGCCCAGCGATGTAAGCCCGATGCTCAAACAGCTCTTCTTTGACGTGAAAGAATCAATCGTTATGACCTCGGCTACGCTTTCCGTAGATAAATCGTTCCAGTATGCAAGCGAACAACTGGGCGTCGGGAGCGGCGGCAAATCGGACAAGCTGGTCACGCTGCAGCTGCCATCCCCTTTTAATTACAGGGAGCAGGCTTTGGTATGCATACCAGGGATTTTCCGAACATAAAGGGACCTCAGGGGGAAAGCATTTTTTTGTCGAGCGCCTGGTTCAATCCCTCACGGAGGTGGCTATCGAGACCAAAGGCCGGATGCTGGTGCTGTTTACCTCCAACCGGATGTTAAAGCAGACTTACCCGGGGCTCAAGGACGCCTGAAGCCTTACGGCATCGGCGTACTGGGACAAGGAGTGGACAGCGGCAACCGCAGCAAGCTGACAAGATTGTTCCAGAGCAGCGTATCGAGCGTCCTGCTGGGAACCAGCTCCTTCTGGGAGGGGGTCGATATTCCCGGTGAAGCGCTGAGCTGCCTTGCTATTGTCAGGCTGCCGTTCCAGCCGCCTAACCATCCTCTGACCGAAGCGAAGAGCGAAATTGTAAAGAAGAACAATCAAAATCCTTTCATGAAGCTTTCCGTGCCCCAAGCGGTGATCAGGTTCAAACAGGGATTCGGGCGCCTCGTGCGCACCGCCAAGGACAAAGGCATCGTCATCATTTACGATACACGGGTCATAGAAACGCAGTACGGGCGATATTTCTTGTATTCTCTCCCGGGGCCCAAGATCGAGCATATGCCGACAGCCGGTTTGGTGCCGAGAATCAGGGATTGGATGGGGGAGGAACATCGTGAAATCGTTAAAAAAATCTCTGAGGCGGTCGTGCGCAGGCTGCCCATTTACCTGCGTTATTTGAACGAGCTCAGCATGAAAAAAACATTACCACCGTCTCCTCTCAGGACCTGGGGCATAAGCTGGACTTGAATCCGGCGCAAATCCGCAAGGATCTGGCCTATTTCGGGGAGTTCGGCAAGAAGGGCATCGGGTACGAGGTCGCTTATTTGATCGAGAAAATCCGGCACATTCTGAAGCTCGACCGGCACATTCCCGTCGCTCTGGTAGGGGCGGGCAATCTCGGCAGGGCTTTGTGCAATTACAATGCATATTTGAACGATCAAATGAAGATTGTCGCCGTATTCGATTCGTTTCCCACAAAAAAATCGGGGAAGTCATAAACCAGCTGCAGGTGCAGCCGATGGAAGAACTCGCTTCTACCATCAGGGAAATGAAAGTCCGCATCGGAATCATTACCGTGCCCGCCGACGAAGCCCAAGTGGTGGCCAACCAGTTTGTGCAGGCAGGGATTGAGGCTATTCTCAGCTTTGCCCCGATCATTCTGAAGGTACCGGGCGAAGTGAGAATTCACCATGCGGACTTCACTACGGAGCTGCAGAGCTTGGCGTATTACCTGGATTAAACGGGCAACATAAAATTAACAGATCGCCGCTGCCTGACAGCTTTTCAGACGGTTGGCGATTTTTTGCGTAATTGCGCTTGGCTTCGCTTTTCAGCTTGAAATTTTTTTGGTTTGCAGCCGTGACTGGCGGTTTAAATAAAATTCAAACGGAAGTTTTATTCCGCATAAGTATAATTAAGTCAGCCTATGTAAGAGCGTCCGTAACGCGGCAGTTTACGTTTTCTTGATTTTGTCCGTACGAAGTTGTACTCTGAAATTGAAGCTCGATCAACTGGAGACTTTTTTTATACCCGGGAGGCTGCAACTTTGGCGAAGAAAATCATCAAAAAACGGAATTTTTTTGTAACATTAAACGAGCTTCGACCGGTAGTCCAGGGCTGCATGGTCATAGATGGGAGCCGCATCGCTTACATAGGCCCGGAAGCACCTCTTCCACTCGAGCAGTATGATGAAATCATCGACGGAGAACGTAAGCTGTATATGCCCGGTCTGGTCAATACGCACGGCCATGCCGCCATGTCTTATCTGCGGGGGTATGCGGACGATCTGGCGCTGCAGGTATGGCTGGAAGAGAAGATGTGGCCGATTGAAGGCAAATTCACGGCGAAAGACGTGTACTGGGGCACAAGCCTCTCGGTTCTGGAAATGCTGAAGTTCGGGACAACCACTTTCGTCGACATGTACGACCACATGGACGAAGTGGCCGCGGTGGTGGAACAGTCCGGTATGCGCGCCGTGCTCGCCCGGGGGGTAATCGGATTGTGCCCTGCGGACGTGCAGGACGCCAAGCTCAGGGAAGCCGTACAATTTGCCAAGGACTGGAACGGGAAGCGGACGGACGCATATCCACGATGATGGCTCCGCACGCCCCGTATACGTGTCCTCCTGACTACATTGAGCGTTTTGTGCAGGCTGCCCATGACCTGGACCTGCCGATCCATACGCATATGTCCGAAACTGTCAAGGAAGTGGCGGCAAGTGTCGAGCAATACGGCTTAAGGCCGGTGGCCCATCTTGAAAAGCTGGGAGTGTTCACCAGACCCACACTTGTGGCGCATGCCGTTCACTTGAACGATGAGGAAATCGACACGCTGGCCAGACACAACGTGCATGTGTCGCACAACCCCGGCAGCAACCTGAAATTGGCCAGCGGCATCGCGAGAGTGCCCGAGCTGCTCAAAGCGGGAGTGCTCGTTTCCTTGGGCACCGACAGCTCCGCCAGCAACAACAATCTGGATATGCTGGAGGAAATAAGGCTTGCGGCCCTGCTTCACAAAGGGGTCTCCGGCGATCCGACAGCCGTACCCGCGTTTCAAGCACTGGCGCTGGGTACGGTAAATGGGGCTAAATCGCTTTGGCTTGACGGTGTCGGGACTCTGGAGGAAGGCTGTAAGGCGGACTTTATCGCGATTGACGTGGACCAGCCGCATTTTTTCCCGCGGACGGATTACATTTCCCACATCGTTTACTCCGCGCTCTCGAAGGATGTGACCGATGTCTGCATCGACGGCGCTGGGTGTACCGGGGCGGTGAGTACCTCACCATGGACGAAGAAAAAAAATCAAGAACGAGTTTACAAGATGCTTTGATCGGCTGACCAGATGAATCCAGCAAAGTGAAGTGAAGCGTTGAAGTTTAATTCGGAAAGGGTATTGGCATGAAACTGAGATTGATCGTCGGCCTGGTTGCCGCGCTGGGCCTGTCTGTTTATGGCATAGCCTATTTTTTTATAACCTGATCGAGGATCAGATCTTCAAACAAAAGTCGGACGCGGTCGTCACCGCCTATGAGCGGAGCCTGCTCGCCAAGGTGGACAAAGCGGAACCTTACAATGGGGAAAAGCCTTATACGATCGTCTACGGCGAAGACAAAATCGGACAGAAGATGATCGTATGGGTAGGCGACAAGGAAGTACACAGCGAGTTTGCGGACAAAGGCGCATCGCCTGAAGCCATTAAACAGAAGCTGCTTGCCAAGGCGCCGGGGCGCAAGTGCTTCGAATATCGCCGGGCAAGCTGCAAGACGCGTATGTGTGGGAAGTTTTTTTTACAAAATGAAAGAGCAGAACGGTGATCGGTATTATTATGATTTTTTTATTCTTTCCAAGGCCAGGATCTTGATAATACGTACAAATTAAGCGTGCAATAATTACACAGTTTGCTTGATTATGGAAATATTGAACATTTTGTGTTTTCCACAGTTTGCATCCCATTTGTGATATATTATGTGATATACTATGATGGTATATTAATAGTGTATTAACTTGAAAGGGGGACGTGGATTCTATGAAAAAAATTCGTCTCATTCCCGTACTTGTTTCTTTAATAGTATCCGCATCCGTATTATTTGGCGGTTTCTTCGTGTACCGCACGGTTGCCATGCAGAATCCTTTGACAGACGCAGTCAAACAGTCCGCCGGCGTGCAGGACGCGCAAATCAGTATCACTGACCAGGAAGTTGTGATCAACGCCAAGCTGCTCCTAACGCCAACTTGCGTGAAATATATCAAAGCATCATGAACAAAGGAGCAGCCATCATCGGACAGCGCGAGGTGAAGCTGAATGTGGTGCAGCAGCCTTCGCCTGAACTCGAGCAGTGGTGGTCCAAAGCGCTTTTTTGACGTTGCCCAGTCCATGGAGAAGAAGGAGTACGCCAAAATTCCGGAGTCTCTGGACAAGCAAGCTGCAAACGTACCTGGTTTGAAGGCGGCAACGGAGATGGACGGCAAAAAAAACGTTTATATTCATTTATCCAAAGACGACCAGCACAAATATATCATTTTACCGCGCATTCCGGCTAAAATGGGGGTATGGCAGTGAGTAAATACAGTAAGGAAATTATAATCGGAGTCGTTCCCGTCGTTCTCGTCTTTTTTAATGTTCATCGGAGTCAACATCATCCCTTTTGTATTTGCCGGCGTGCTGCTGGGAGTGCTCCTGTTTATGAGCCGCAACCGCGGCGATATAGGGATCACGGCCGACCGCAAAGGAAAGAGCCGTACTCCTTCCTATCTGACCTTCGATCAAATCGGGGGGCAGGACCGCGCCAAGCATGAATTGAAGGAATCTCTCGATTTCCTCATCCGCCATGAGGAGATCAAGAAGTTTGGAATCCGCCCTCTTAAAGGCATTCTGCTCACCGGGCCCCCGGGGACCGGCAAGACGCTTATGGCCAAAGCCGCAGCGCACTACACCAACTCGGTCTTCGTAGCCGCGTCAGGCAGTGAGTTTGTTGAAATGTACGTGGGTGTCGGCGCATCGCGCGTCCGCGACCTGTTCAAGGATGCGAGAAACAAAGCGCAGAAGGAAAACAAGGACAGCGCGATTATTTTTATCGATGAGATTGATGTGATCGGCGGAAAGCGGGACGGAGGACAACACCGTGAGTACGATCAGACCTTGAACCAGCTGCTCACGGAGATGGACGGCATTCATACCAGCACGACGCCGAGAATTCTGATTGTGGCGGCAACGAACCGCAAGGAAATGCTCGACAGCGCTCTGCTGCGTCCTGGCCGTTTTGACCGCCATATCGGAGTGGATCTTCCCGACAAGAAAGGGCGGATTTCAATCCTGGGCATCCATGCCACAAGCAAGCCGCTGGCCGACACCGTCAGCTTGGACAAAGTGGCGGAGCAAACTTTCGGATTTTCCGGCGCACAGCTGGAAAGCGTGATGAACGAAGCCGCCATTTACGCGATGAGGGATAATGTCGAGAAGATTGAACAGAAACATCTTTCCCATGCGATCGATAAAGTCATGATGGGTGAGAAGACCGATAAGGAAACTACCCAGGAAGAGAAAGAAAGAGTAGCCCTCCACGAATTGGGCCATGCTATTGCTGCGGAGCTTGTGAGGCCGGGATCCGTATCCCAGGTTTCGCTCAGCCCGCGGGGGCAGGCTTTAGGCTATGTCCGCCACAATCCTCAACAGGACCGTTATTTGTACACGAAGGATTACATTGAGCATCAGATCATTATCGCATTGGGCGGTACCGTGGCCGAAGAGATGTTTTACGGCAACCGCAGCACAGGCTCCAAGGGCGATTTTGACCAGGCTTTGCATCTGGTGCGTACGATGATGGATTCCGGATTGACCTCTCTGGGAATTATCGACCGTAGCATGGTTACTCAGGAAGAATTGATGAGAGAAAACTCGGCGATTCTTGAAGAACTGACGAAGCGCACGCGTGAGATGCTTGAGCAATATAGATTTGTCTTCGGACAATCGCTGGATATTTTGCTTAAGGAAGAAGTGCTTTCCGGCGAACAATTCCGCGCGCTGCTGGAAGAATTTAAAGGACAATTTGCTTTGACTACGGCCTGATTTCTATATCATCCAACGCTTCGGCTTACGCCGGGGCTTTTTTTTGTTGCTCGCGTGCCGATAAAATACCACAAGTAAGCTTAAAGCTTCGCTTTACTTTGCGGTTTTATCACGAATCGCCAAGATTGATAACATTAGCAAACTATCCGACTGCGACATGGTGATTGAAACGATCTCCGAGGATTTAGACGCCAAGAAAGAGATCTTTGCCAAATTAAACCCGTTCGTCGGGCCCGGCGTCATTATCGCCAGCAATACGTCTACTTTAAGCCTGACGGAGCTCGCGGCTGAATCCTTCAATCCGGAATGAGTGATCGGCCTTCATTTTCTTCATCCCGTTTCAAAATCAATCTTGTGGAAATTGTGCGCGGAGTGAGGACTTCGGACGAAACGTTCGAGTGAACGAAACAATTTGTTGAACATACAATCGAAATGACCGAAATTAAAGGATCGGCATGGAATCCGCCATTCTTGTGCATGAGCCGGTGATTGGACGTCCTCGTGTTCACTGCCGGAGTGGGCGAGAATTCCGTGGTGCTGAGGCAGAGGGTATGCGGGAACCTGACCTTTTTTTCGGAGTGGAGATAGATGAGGAAGAAAACAAAAAAAGCGCGGCGGGGAACGCAGAATTTCCGCTCCAAGCTCCAAAGTCGAAGTGCTGGTCGTACCGACGAATGAGGAATACATGGTCGCACGCGACACCTACGCATCATAACACAAGCAAGCTAAATAATGGTACAATAGGGAGGCATGCAGGACCATCCAATAGGAGGAACGAAATGAGCACCAAAAGTATGATTGTCGAAGTCAAGCATCACTCGGGCAAAGCTGTCACCATCGGCTGCTGGCTTAACAATAAACGCTCAAGCGGCAAAATCCAGTTTTTTGCAGCTGCGCGACGGCTCCGGTTACATCCAGGCGGTTGTGGTGAAGAGCGAAGTAAGTGAGGACATCTGGAACGCGGCGAAGTCGCTGACACAGGAAAGCTCGCTGTATGTGACGGGAACGGTGAGGGAAGAGCCGAGAAGCCAAAGCGGCTATGAGCTGACGGTGACCGGTATCGAGATCATTCAGCTTGCGCAGGACTACCCTATTACACCGAAGGAGCACGGGGTAGACTATCTGATGGACCATAGGCATCTGTGGATTCGTTCGCCGCGTCAACGCGCCATTCTGGTGATCCGTGCGGAAATTATCCGAGCCGTCCAACAGTTTTTTGATCAGAGGGGATTCCACCTGGTGGATCCGCCGATTCTCACGCCTTCATCCTGTGAGGGAACGACGAATTTGTTCCATACCAAATATTTTGACGAGGACGCTTATTTGACGCAGTCGGGCCAGCTGTACATGGAAGCGGCGGCGATGGCGCTGGGCAGGGTTTATTCCTTCGGTCCCACTTTCCGCGCGGAGAAGTCCAAGACGAGAAGGCATCTGATCGAGTTCTGGATGATCGAGCCGGAAATGGCGTTCGTAGACCACGAGGAAAGCCTGAAGGTGCAGGAAGCTTTTATCAGTCATATCGTTCAATCGGTGTTGGAGAGCTGTCCGAAAGAACTGGAGACGCTGGAAAGAGACGTAACCAAGCTGGAGCGGATCACCGGCGAATTCCCCCGGATTACATATGACGATGCGGTAAAATTTTTGCAGGAGAGCGGTTTTGAGTTCCAATGGGGAGAAGATTTCGGGGCGCCGCATGAAACGGCGATTGCCGAGAAATTCGACAAGCCGGTGTTCATTACCCACTATCCTACGGAGATTAAAGCCTTTTACATGAAGCCTGACCCTAACCGGCCTGAAGTGGTGCTTTGCGCCGATCTCATCGCTCCGGAAGGATATGGAGAGATCATCGGGGCAGCCAGCGCATCGACGATCCAGAGCTGCTGGAGCAGCGCTTTAACGAGCATGAGCTGTCCAAAGAAGCGTACCAATGGTACCTTGACCTGCGGAAGTACGGTACGGTGCCGCACTCAGGCTTCGGGCTTGGATTGGAGCGGACGGTGGCCTGGATATGCGGGCTCGACCATGTCAGAGAAACGATTCCGTTTCCGCGCCTGTTATACCGTTTGTATCCGTAAAGGAGTTTTAGAGAGGATGTCTGTATGAGAATAAAGGAATGGAGCGGGAAACAGGTGGATCCTTTGCTGCTGGCCGCGCTGAAAGAGGGAACCGTTTCGGTTCCCCATTTTCTTCTTAGATACTATAAAAAAAATTTGAAACTCTCCGATGTCGAGGCTATGCTGCTGGTTCACTTGACTACTTTTATCGAGAAAGAGAAGAAGGATTTCCCTACGCCTGAAGAGATCCAATCCAGAATGTCTTCTTCGGCAGACGCCGTCATTTCCATGCTGCAGAAGCTGCTGAAGGAAGGCTTGATCGGTATTGACCAGGAAATCGATTCGGTGTCGGGGGTCCAATATGAAAGGTACAATCTGGACGGGCTGTATGAGAAGCTGGGGACTTTGTGGTTGGAGGACAAGCAGACGGACCCGGAGATGCAGCCTGCCAAAGGCGGCAAGGACATTTACACCATATTTGAAAAAAGAGTTCGCCCGTCCGCTCACGCCAATGGAGCTCGAGACTATCACCGGCTGGCTGGATCAGGACCGTTATAAAGATGAACTCATCCTGGCGGCATTGAAAGAGGCTGTGTTCGCGGGCAAAGTCCACTTCCGGTATATCGACCGGATTCTGCTGGAATGGAGCCGCAACCGGGTGTTTTCGGTGGAACAGGCAAAGGAATATGCTCAGCGTTTCCGGAAATAAAGGCGGTTTGCCGAGCAGCCGTATGGGAAATATTACAATGGAGTATTGACACTCCGATTTCGAGAGAATATAATAATCAACAAACCAGAATATACTAACGCGAAGAACAGGAGCAGTAAGGCTCGGATTCGGACTCAGAGAGCTGCGGGAAGGTGCGACGCAGCGGAAGAACGGCCTGAACTCGCCTGGGAGCGGAATGATGGAACTGCGGATGAACTCCGCCCGGTACATCGTTACGGTTAACCTCCGTGATCGGGTGCCGCGAAGACGTTGTCCGGACACGGCTTCGCAGGCTTGAGCTGGGTGTAGCGCAAACAGATCAACTGCTGTTTGGCTGGCCAAGAAGAGTGGTACCGCGATGAGTGCTGCAGCTGTGGGAAACGGCTGTTACTAAGCCTGTCGTCTCTTTATAGAGATGACAGGCTTTTTTTGGTCCTCGCTGAATTGCGGATCACATGAACATGTTTAGGATGAAGCTGAGAAGACCGATATCTTTGCAAACTATATTGAAATGCAACGAACAAGAGCAGTAAGGCAATGACCCGGATTCAGAGAGCTGCGGAATGGTGCGACGCAGCCGAAGGTCGGCCCGAACTCGCTTGGGAGCAGGGCAGTGGAACGGTTTCCGGCAAGGAAGTCTTCTACACTGCAAACGGCTAACCTCTGTTAACGGGTGCATTCGGCTGTTATGCGCGGACGCCGGATGGTGAAGCGGGCTCTTTCCCGGCATAACAGCTGTGGAACGGCCAACAGGAGTGGTACCGCGGCAAGCAGGCTTGTCGTCTCTAGTGTAGGAGACGCCGGCCTTTTTTTTGTTGTATAGGAAACTATGCGGAAGCAAGTTCTGTGGATAAGGGGGCTCCCCCAAAATAATCGGAATATGCTTCGAAGGTTATCTTCACTTTTGGGGGATTTGTTCTTCGAAAAAAATGGATTACAAAGGAGACGGCATAAATGAGGACAATTAAAATTTTCGATACAACCTTAAGAGACGGCGAGCAGGCTCCCGGGGCAACATTGATGGCGGATCAGAAAATTGCAGTAGCGGAACAGCTCGTCAAACTCGGGGTCGATGTGATTGAATCGGGGTTTCCGGTTTCAAGCCGGGATGAGTTCGAAGCGGTGCAGAGGATTTCCCGAAGATTTCAGGAGGTAGAAATATCCGGATTTGCCCGAGCGGTGAAAGGGGATATTGACGCTGCGGTAAAAGCGACCCAAGACGCGGCGAAGCGCAGGCTTCATCTGTTTATCTCCTCTTCGGATATACACCTGAACCATCAGCTTCGCAGGAGCAGACCAGAGGTGCTGGACATAGCCAGACAGATGGTCGCTTACGCCAAATCATTCACGGATGAGATTGAATTCAGCGCTATGGACGCTTCGCGATCCGGCCTCGATATATCATTGAAATGGTGGAAGCGGTGATTAGTGAAGGAGCCACGATTATTAATCTGCCGGATACCGTCGGTTACGCTCTGCCCGAGGAGTACGGAAACCTGTTCCGCAGAGTCAGAAATGAAGCGCGGGGTGCAAAGGCGGTACAATTCAGCGCCCACTGCCACAATGATCTTGGCTTGGCGGTAGCCAATTCGTTGGCTGCTATCCAGGCAGGCGCGGATCAAGTAGAAGTTACTGTGAACGGTGTGGGTGAGCGGACAGGGAACTGCGCGTTGGAGGAGCTGGTAATGGCTATAAAAAACCCGCTCAGAGGTGCTCGGCGTTAAAACGGACATTGATCCGACACATATTTACGAGACTTCCAGAATGGTCAGCAAAACGATGCGTTTTCCGATCGCCTATAACAAGCCGATCATCGGACGCAATGCGTTCCAGCATGAATCCGGCATCCACCAGGACGGCTTGCTGAAGAACCGCCAGACTTACGAGATTATGGAGCCTGAGAGTCTGGGCATTTCACGCAGCATGATTATTCTGGGAAAACATTCGGGCCGCCATGCCATTAAGCATCGGGTGGAAATGTTCGGCATCGAGTTGGAGGAGCAGCAGTTGGAACAGGTGTACACCGACTTCAAACAGACGGCGGACAAACAAAAAAAATCGTCACTGACGACCAGCTGCTGAGCATCGTAGGCGAGATCAGGCCGGAGGTGGTGGGGGCTTACACGCTGACCGATCTGCAGGTGGTTGCAGGAAGCCAAAAAAGTGAAGATCGCCTCCGTTACGCTGAAGGACAACCGGGAAGACAAAGAATCGACTTACACGGGAGTCGGCCGTGGACCATTGGAAGCCGTGATTCATTGTCTGCAGCAGGCCATTCCGCTCGGCATCGAATTTGAGGATTTGGAGCTGCACTCGCTCACTTCTGGTGAATCCGCCTTCGGCGAAGCCGCTGTCAGCATTGGACTGGAAAATCAGACGTATCGGGGCACATCAATGCATCAGGATATACTGCTCGCTGCCGCCCAGGCTTATGTGTCAGCGTGCAATCAGGCGGTGCAGGTGACGGAAAAGAACGCCGTGCAATAAAGAAGAGCAGTCGCTGCCGGCCCTCCCCCTTCAGCTCCTCAAGCTCCGGTTTTTTTCAGCCGGTACCGGTGAGGGCTAACCCCTAGCTTTTTTCTTAAACGCCTGGCAGAAGTAGGAGGGGATTCGTCAGTCCAACGCCGGCGGCGATCTCCGGAATCGGCCGCCTTCATGCATGTAGCATAATTCGATGCCCTTATGGGCATGAAAGGTTTCATTATAATGGCGGCGGGTTGTGTTTCGTTAATTGTAGAGATAGGCATTGTCGCTCTGCAGCATGAATCGGCACCTCAAATTCTTTTGCAGGGCTAGTAATCTCTCCATTATCCCTAAAAGCTCTTATTATATATAGCGATTGTTATAGAGCAATGATAAGATCATTACAGCAACATTTTTGGGCAGGGCACCCACCCTTTTTTTTCTCAGCTCGCCCGTATACTTTGCTTATCAGCAGATGCCGGTTTTCACAAAGTGGAGGAGCAAATTTGGAATGATACCTAGTCAAAGGGGAGTTGAAATGAATGAAGCTGAGCAAAGAGCAGGTAGACCGATTCCGCAGGGAAGGCTTTCTGATTGTAAAAGATGTGTTTTCCGGCAAGGATCTAACCCGGTTATTGAGCCATCGACGCCTATATTGATGAAAGGGCAAGGAAGCTGCAGGCCGAGGGCAAAATCACCGAGCTGCATGAGAACGAGCCGTTCGAGAAGCGGTACGCTCATCTGTATGCCCAGTCCAAGGAAATCGGCAGCAGCCTGGATATTATGCAGTGGCGCTCGAAGGCATTGTTCGATTTTCTTCATAACGAGTCCCTTTTGGATGTGGCGGAAAGCTGCTGGGAGGGGAACTGACGTGCAACCCGATCCAGCACCTTCGTGCCAAAGTGCCCGGTCGGGCAGCGGTTGGTGCCGTCGATACATTTCAGAATGTGCTTGGCACCAGGATGCCGGAGTTACGCTGGAGGAAGCGGACGATTCCGAAATCATTACATTCTGGCTCCCCCTTGTAGACGCGATGGCCGAAACAGGCTGCATGGAGATCATGCCTGGCGTCTTCAGGTGGGGTCTGCTTGAGCATCAGGCGGAGGGAGGCACCACGATCGTTCCGGAGAAGCTGCCGGAAGTCGAACCCGTGCTGGCGGAATGCCCTAAGGGAGGCTTGGTGATTATGAACAAGTACACGCCTCACAAGGGAACGCCGAATGTCTCTGATATCGTCCGCTGGAGCATAGACCTTCGATACCAAAGGACGGGGGAACCCACCGGACGTCCTTTTCATCCCGAGTTTCCTGTGAGAAGCGCCGCCCATCCCGAAACGGTAACCCGGGACCATGCCGAGTGGAGCAGGCGTTGGGAAGAAGCGCTGGAGGCAGGGCGTGGTAAGCGGATGCACCGGGTGAAGTAACGCAACATCCTGCTTAAGAGAAGTGGCGGTAATACAACCACTGACTATGAGAAAAAAATTGCTCCCGCAGAATGGACATGAACTTGATTTAACCGATATTATTGGTAATAAAATGCATTTTTTTCAGTGTATGGAGGGTTTAGCAATAATTACAAGTTCCCGTTTATCAGTCATGGTGGTGCTCATTTGATTTTCGAGTTAGCGGCTATAGGCATCATATTAAGTGTCTACAGACGCAAAGATATGATAGCAAAACGGCAAACTGATATTGAAGGCGCATGATTCCATTGAAATTCGGGAAAGAAGTAAAACCCCGTCAATTTTATCACTGATGGGGTTTATTGCTGAACAAAGAACAGTCAATTCGTTCTCGGATATAAGCAAAGCTGCGGTTAAGAATTTCCGGCGCCTTGTCCCTTGCATTTAGTACAACCTAAAAAAAGGCAATTCTGCATAATTTGCAATGGTTTGGTTTATACCGCTCGGGTAGTGGCATTCTGTTGCAGCAAGTGCAATAACAACAGATCACGCTTGAAATAACGTTTCGTTGGCTGTTTATCCCTCGCGGTGAGGGCGAAGCCCGCCAGAGCTTGGGGCAAAGTGCTATTTCCCTTCCAGCAGCTTCAAGCGGTATAGATATTCGAACAGGAACTCGAACGCTTCCAGGTGCCTTTTCGCTTCAAAAGCGTTGGCTCCCCAGCATAAATGCCATGCTTGCGCAGCACAATTCCCGGCACTCTCGGCTCGACAGCATCCGCCACCAGCTCCGCAATACGCGGAATATCCGCATAATTGGGGAGAACGGGAATCTTGATCCGCGCATCTTCCTCCCAAATATTGAACGCTTTGATGATCTCTACGCCTTCTACAGGAATCGACTTGCTATCCGGGTACAGCTCGGTCGCGAGATTATTAAACACAGTATGGACATGAAAAAATTGCCCCGCAGCCTGTCTTTTTTGTAAATTTCACAGTGGATTAACGTTTCCGCGGAAGGCTTAAGGCGGGTAGCTCCGTAAGCTGCCCTTTCGCATCCACCAGCAGGAAATCTTCGGGGGTACTCACGGATTTGTCTTTTCCGCTGGCTGTGATGGCAAATGTAAAATTGTCTTCCGCAAATTCTCCCGCACGCACGGACAGGTTGCCGCTTGTCGCCGGAAACCAGCCTCGGGAGGCGAACAAGGTCTTGGCTTCTTTTAATTCGGCGAAAGCTCTTTGCTTGTCTTCCACAGTAATCGGGTTCATGAGACTCGGGAAACCTCCAATTGCCTAATGACATCGTGAAAATCCTGGAAAGAATGGTACGGCAGATTCAACTGCTCACATAGATCCACGAGGTGGGAACGGGCGAATACGAGATCAGCCAGCTTCGCTCCTTCAAAATCGGATATACTGTCGCCTATCAGAATCCGTTGATAGCGTTCCTTGGGAAAAGAACGGATAATGCTTGTCTTGCACATGCCGCAATCGGTTTGGCAATGTTCATCGCACCGGTGGGGCCACAGAATTGTAATCTCCGTTCCGCTAAAATCGCTGCCGTTGCAGTAAATATGATCTTTGGGAATGTTGAAATCGGACAGCAAAGGATAAATAAAGAAATCAATTCCTCCGCTGGTCACATAAAATTCTATCTTCTGCTCCCTGCAATAGGACAGCAGCTCCGGCAAGCCCTTGCGAATGACGGCATTGGAAATGGCGTAGTGTATCACTTCGTCCTTCATCGAAGCCGGGAGCAGGGCGAACATGCGTCCGACGCCGTCCCGCAGCGTTCTGCGCTTGTCCACGATTTCTTTAACGATATCCTGCCAGCCTTCAGGGTTAAAATGCTTCATGATCGCGACAATATTGTCGCTCTCCGTGATGGTGCCGTCAAAATCGCAGAAAATGACGCGCTTCTTATCTTCGTGGGCGTTTACATCCGCCTGTGCAGAATCCCGCCGATTCATTCTTTAACCCCCCAAAGTTCTATGGCGCTCTTCAGCTCAGCGTGTTCGGCCGCCGCACCCTTCAATGATTGGCCGGCTAGTGTGGCTGCCATAGCCTGGCGGAAGGCTCGTCCCCCGGCAGCCGTACCCATAGGATGGCCGTGGATTCCTCCACCGGCGTTGACGATGACTTCGCTGCCGAAGTCTCTGAGGATCCAGGCACGAGGCCCGGATGGATACCTGCGGAAGGCACCGGGAAACAGGTGCGGACGGGGAGGCTGCCAGTGAGCAGAGCTTCTTTTATAGCCATATTCTCTTCCCTTGGCATGACGACCGAGCCGTAAGGGGAAGGGAACAGTACGATATCCGCCCCTGCGAGTCGCATCAGCTTTCCAAGAAGCAAGGAAGCGGAGATTCCATAATAAGGCGATGGATAGAAAGCGCCGGCCATAGCCGGGTGGGCCATAATCGGAACTTTAATTTCAGGATTGCGGCTGAGCTCATGCAGCACGTCATAACCGTAAGAAAGCACATTAAACAGCAGCGCGTTCGCGCCTGCTTTAATGGCCTTCTGCGCGTTGTCCGCTAAACGGGATGTAGGGCCTGTCAGGTTCACCGCGTAGAGAAGCCTCTGCCTGTGGTTTGTTCCGCTCTTCGAGCCGCTTCCATACAGGCTTCCACCCGTTTCTCAAGAGACGTAAGAGGATTCTCGAACAAAATTTCATCGTCTTTGATCAGATCCACGCCGCCTAAAGCCTGTTGATAGAACTGCTCCTTGAGAGCGGGGAGGTCATGTCCGATGACCGATTTGAATATGCTCATGAGCAGCGGGCGGTCATGCACGCCGAGCAGCCGGCGGACCCTTCATTGCCAAATTTGGGACCGGGGAAAACGGAAAGGAAATTTTCGGAGAAGTCCAGGTCGATCAGCTTTATTCGGCCGTCCATGGACAGCTTGCCGAAAACTGTCACAAGAAGGGCGGGCAGGTCGCGGCTGAAATTGACATCAGGATAAGCGATCCGGATATCGGCATACCGTTCAGAGCTTTGGGATTCATGGACTTCCACGGAAACGACTTTACCGAGATGCTTTTCCATTTCCGCCTTACTCGCTTCGGGCAGATCGGTCCAGCTCCCGACGGTAAGTCCGACGGCAATGCCCGACGCCTTCTTGTCGAAGTCCGCTTTTTTTTCATCAAAACAGCGGTAGGTTGCGGTACAGTAGGAGCTCACAAAAAAATTCCACCTCTTTATGGTCAGTTCTTGAACAAGAATGCCGCTTAACGCAAAGAAGCCGCGCTGATGGCGTCACCCATTTCTTTAGACCTCTCGACTGCACGGAATACCGCTTGTGCAATTGCCTCTGTAAACCGGTAAGCATCCAGCTTTTCGATAGCGGCCTGGGTGGTTCCACCGGGAGAAGTCACCTTTTTTCCGCAGAACTGCAGGGTCCTCCATTGTATGCTTTACCATTTGCGCGGCGCCAAGGACGGTCTGAACGGTAAGTTCCAACGCGCTTTCAGGCGAAAGTCCGCCTTCGACTCCGGCTTTTACCATCGCTTCTATAAAATAATATACATAAGCCGGACCGCTTCCCGATACGCCTGTCACCGTCTCCAGCATAGGCTCCTCCACCTCCGCGACGATACCGATCGCCTGGAATAATGTTCTCGCAAGCTCTTGTTGCTCCGAAGTCACACTGCCGGAATAAGAGACGCCTGTAGCGCCCAAACCGATGGTGGAAGAAGTGTTGGGCATGGTCCGCACGATCGGAATCCGTCTTTGAAGCAGCTCTTGCATGGTTGAAATGGACATTCCGGCAATGACGGAGACCAGCATTACATCATCCGGTATCACTGTTCCGAGATATTGAAAAGCTGCTGCGGCGTCTTTCGGCTTCATGGCCATCACGATAATATCGGCGCTTTTGAGATAATCGACCTTGGTCGCCGGCTCGTTGGAGGCGTGGATTCCATAGCGGCTTTTCAAGGATTCCAACCGCTTCGTGTTCGAGTTGTTCAGTGCAAAGATCTGCTGCGGCTTCATGACGCCTTTCTCGATCAGTCCTCTAATGATGGCTTCCGCCATGGAGCCGGCGCCGTTGAATGCGATTTTCAGTTCAGATTGATCCCGTTTCATAGTGAAAAAAAACTCCTTCGATGTTCGCTCGGTTTCTTATTCGCGGATTTGGCCGTTGCCTTGTACGATGTATTTCGTAGAGGTTAATGCGGGCAGGCCCATCGGTCCTCTGGCGTGAAGCTTCTGGGTGGAGATGCCGATCTCCGCTCCGAAGCCGAATTCGAATCCGTCCGTGAAGCGGGTTGACGCGTTATGGTACACCGCTGCGGCATCGACTTCACGAAGAAATCGGCCCGCGTTCTCTTCATTTTCCGTAACTATGCATTCCGAATGCTTTGTTCCATGGTTCCGGATATGCTCCAACGCTTCATCCAAACCGGACACGATCTTTACATTCAAAATGTAGTCATTGTACTCCGTGTCCCAGTCGGCTTCGGAAGCTGCCTCAATCCAGGGGACCATCTCCTTAGCCCGAGGGCAGCCTCTAAGCTCCACGTTGGCTTCGCGGAACTTTTCCGCCAGCGCAGGCCAGTGAAGGTCGGCGTAATTTAGGTGCATAAGCAGCGTCTCCATAGAATTGCACACGGAAGGGCGCTGAACCTTCGCATTAATGGCAATACGGGCAGCCGTTTCTTCCACGGCGCCTGGTCTATATAAGTATGGCATATCCCTGCGCCTGTTTCAATTACGGGAACTGTGGCGTTCTGCACTACGTTTTGGATCAAAAAAGCGCCTCCCCGGGGAATGAGCACATCCAGCAGGCCGTTCAGCTTCAGCATTTCATCCACAGAGGAACGGTCGGAGCTCATTATGATCTGGAGCGCCTCCTCGGGAACGGAAGTTTTGACCATAGCTTGATGCAGCACTTCGACGATCCGTTCATTGGAATAGAGCGCTGCAGAGCCTCCGCGCAGCACGACCGCATTGCCGGTCTTGAGGCACAAGCCTGCCGCGTCTACGGTCACGTTAGGCCGCGCCTCGTAGATGATGCCGATCACGCCGATCGGGACGCGAAGCTTATGGATAAGCAGTCCGTTAGGCCTGCGGATTTCCTCCAGAATATCGCCGGTCGGGTCCGCAAGCCCGGCGATCTGCTTCAAGCCCTCCGCCATGGCGGCTACGCGGTCAGGGTTTAAAGCCAGCCGGTCGAGCAGGGAAGGGGAGGTGCCGTTGTTCCTGCCTCTCTGCAGGTCTTTCTTATTGGCTTCGATGATTGAATCTCGCTCTTCCAGCAGTTCGCCGGCCATCCGCAGCAGCGCTTCGTTCTTTTGCTCCGTCGTCAAAGCGCCCAAGCGGTAGGCGGCGTTTTTGGCGAGCTGCGCTTTTCTTTTCACTTCACTCATGGGTATCTTCTCCTTCGGCGTTGACTGTACATTATACTTAGACCTGCTGCAGGCTGACCCACTCATCCCGGTGGATCACCTCGATGCGGCTCACATCAACCCGCTTGGCGACCTCATCCGTGGACAACCCGGCCACCGCCTGCAGCTGCCAGGCGGCGTAGTTGACCACTCCGCGGCCGACGATCCGGCCGTCCGCGCCAACAACCTCGACCACATCGCCGGGATGGAATCC
>BBFE01000007.1 GCA_001313085.1 Paenibacillus sp. JCM 18996
CGGAGGAGCAACGCAGCCGGGAGGCCAAACCGGAGGAGCAACGCAGCCGGGAGGCCAGCCCGGAGGATCGACGCAGCAGCCTAAACCGGTGCAGCAAGGCGGAGGAAATCCTCTACCTGTGCCTGGACAATAAAACAGATCAGCTCGGGGGAAAGTTCCTCGGGCTGTATCAATTTCTTTTTCGGAGATGACAACTATAAATGAAGCAAATGAAAATGATGAAACTTTTGATTCCAGTACTAAGTTTATTGCTGCTTCTTGCGGCTTGCGGCACGAAACCAGCGGATAATTCGAATGCTTCAGGAGGCCAAACGCCTAAACAGGATAGCAATCAGAATCCTGCTCTGGCAGAACAAAATAAGGCGAAACCCTGGAAAACTCCGCCTGCCATGTCGATTGATCCTAACAAGAAGTACAAGGCGGTCGTTGCTACCTCCAAAGGAACCTTCAGCATGGAGCTGTTCGCCAAAGAAGCACCCAAGACGGTAAATAATTTTGTTTTCCTGGCTAAAGAAGGGTTTTACAACGATATCGTGTTCCACCGGATTATTAAATCGTTCATGATCCAAACGGGAGATCCAAAAGGAAACGGCTCGGGAGGCCCCGGATATACTTTTGAGGATGAATTGAAAACTCCCTACAAATACGAGCCAGGCATTGTCGCCATGGCTAACTCGGGCAAGAATACGAACGGAAGCCAGTTTTTTTTCATTTGCACCGGAGACGACAGCAAGAATCTGAACCGAAAGCCGGATTATACGATCTTCGGCAAAATTGTTGACGGAATGGATACCGTTCAGGCTATCGCAAGCACACCGGTCGCGCAGGGCGGCGAGTCTGTACCCAGCAAACCCATAGAAAAGGTAACGATACAATCTATTTCCATACAAGAATCGCAATAAGCGTGGTTTCCACGCTTTTTTTTCCTACTTTATATTATGCCGGGGTGAGCGCTTATGAAGAAATTCCCTTGCTTGCTGCTGCACGGTTTTACCGGCGGGCCCTTCGAGGTTGAACCTTTAGCCGATTATTTGCGTCATGCAGGATGGGAATGCATCGTGCCAACACTGCCCGGCCACGGCGGAGACCTGTCCAGGCTGCGGGGCGTAAAATGGGGAGAATGGCTGGATTGTGCAGTCATGGAAGCCGAAAAAAAACTGACAGAGCAGTACGGAGGGTTTAATTTAGTCGGATTCTCCATGGGCGGGCTGATTTCAGCCTATTTGGCCAACCGGTATCCTGTCAAAAGGCTGGTGTTGCTTAGCACCGCTGTCGTCTTCTTCAGCCCGGGACGTCTGGCGAAGGATATCAGGTACAGGATCAGTCAGAGGGATTGGAGAACACTCCGTAAAAAAAACTATCACTCCGATCGGCTCCGCTCTGCAGTTTGTGAAGCTTGCCTTGAATTTAATCCCCCAGGTTTCTCAGATTCAGGTTCCCACGCTCATCGTGCAAGGACAAATGGATGAAGTGGTGCATCCGGTGAGCGCCGCTTACATATACAATAACTTGCAGGGTCAGAAGGAACTGCACTATTTGCCAAGATCCAAACACATGGTCTGTTTGGGGGAAGAGACGGAAGAGCTGTTTGGAAGGATCGGAAGCTTCCTGGAAATGGAATAAGAGGCGCCACAAAATAACCTGACGAAAAAACCGCTGAATCGGTGCGGTTCCATCAGGTTTTTTTGTTAGGGTACAGAAAACGTTACTTGGCAGGCGGTTAACCGTTGATGATTTGTCCGCCGTTGATATGCAGTATTTGGCCTGACATATAAGAAGAGTCGTCGCAGGCCAGGAATACATAGGCGGGGGGCAAGCTCCTCCGGCTGTCCCGGGCGTTTCATCGGTGTGTCGGAGCCGAATTTCGCCACCTGTTCTTCCGTGAATGTCGACGGAATGAGCGGCGTCCAAATTGGTCCGGGAGCCACACCGTTTACACGGATGCCTTGTTCGACCAGCTGCTGCGACAGGGAACGGGTAAAGGACACGATCGCTCCTTTAGTGGAGGAGTAATCGACTAGCATCGGATTGCCTTTGTAGGCTGTGATCGACGCGGTATTTATGATGCGCTGCCTTTTTTTCAGGTGGGGCAGGGCGGCTTTGGTCAAGTGGAACATTGCGAAAATATTGGTGCGGAACGTCCGCTCCAGCTGTTCGGCGCTGATGTCTTCCAAGCTTTTTTTGCGGATGCTGCTCGGCCGCGTTGTTGACCAGGATATGCAGGCCTCCCAGTTCCTGGACCGTCTGCTCCACCGCCTGCTTGCAGAAAGTTTCCTCACCGATATCGCCTGAAATGAGCAGGCATCTTCTGCCCTCCTGCTCCACCTGCTGCTTCGTTTCCTCGGCGTCTTTGTTCTCATTCAGGTAGACGATGGCGATATCGGCGCCTTCTTTGGCGTATGCAACGGCTACCGCGCGGCCAATCCCGCTGTCTCCTCCGGTGATCAGGGCCACTTTTTTGCTGTAATTTACCTGCAGGCTTATAAGCTCTGTCTTCGAATTCGGCTGGGGATGCATTTGCGATTCAATCCCTGGCTGCCGGTTTTGATGCTGCGGGGGATTGGTCTGTTCATTGCTGGAACTATTCGACATGTTCAATTCCTCCTTAGGCATAAGTCGCTTAAATATACTCTCCTTACGCGGTAAATCTATGCGATGTCCATCTATTTGTTACCCTTCATGCTACCCGTTTAAACAATAACTGTAGACGAGCCGGCAGGAAATAACGATAATAAAAGGATCATGGACATTGGTCGTTTCACGGGAGGGAGATTGGATCTTATGGAGGAAAATGTCCGGCATTACGAAGCATTCAGCCCCAAAGCCGGAAAGGGCAATCCTGCCGGACTCGTGCTAAACGGGGAAGATTACACTGAACAGCAGATACAGCAATTCGCATATGAAGTGGCGCCGCAAAAAATATAATTCACCCTCTTCTGCTCCTGCGTATATTGATATCACCTTACAGTGAGGTGAGAAGCAATGAACGAAGTTGTGATGACCGACAGCGCCAATGCGTTAAAAAAGATCCAGGCAAATTAATATCGTGCTGCGAAACGGAGAACCGGCAGGTTCGGCCGCTGCCGGTCCAGCATCAATAGGCGCGGGGAGAGCTTTTGCAGAGCAGGGTGCTTTAGGGGAGATACTCAAAGAGCTTGACCGTATGATCGGTTTGGATAACGTCAAGGACCTAGTCTACGAGATTTACGCACTTCTGCAGATCGGTCAATTCCGTGAGGATGCGGGGCTTCAGACTAACACGCAAGTATATCATATGGTGTTCAAAGGCAATCCGGGAACCGGCAAAACCACCGTTGCGCGCATCATGGGGAAGCTGTTCCAGACGATGGGCGTGCTGAGCAAAGGCCATTTGATAGAAGTGGAACGGGCGGATCTGGTAGGGGAATATATCGGGCACACGGCCTTGAAAACCCGCGAACTCGTGAAAAAAAAGCGATCGGCGGCATTCTTTTCATCGATGAAGCTTACAGCCTGGCCCGCGGCGGGGAAAAGGATTTCGGCAAAGAAGCGATCGACACGCTGGTCAAAGCGATGGAGGACAACAAAAAACCAGTTTATTCTTATTTTGGCCGGTTACTCTGAGGAGATGGAATATTTTCTCTCGATGAATCCGGGCATGCCTTCCCGTTTTCCCATCCAGATCGATTTTCCCGATTACACTGTGGACCAGCTGATGCAGATCGCCGGATTGATGCTAAAGGACCGTGAATACACCTTCAGCCGCTGACCGAGCAAAAGCTGCGCCTTCACCTGATGAGCGAGAAAGACGAGGCGTACTGCTTCAGCAACGCGCGTTATGTGAGAAATATCATCGAGAAGTCGATGCGGGCCCAAGCCGTGCGGCTGTTGAATTTGCGCGTCACTCCGAGCCGCCAGGATTTAATGACGATCCGTCCGGAGGACATGAAATTTGAAAAAAAGACCCTCATTTGATAGATAATAGGGGTGAGGTTCGTTCAGAAAGATCAATAACGATCAGACCTTACAGGAGATGTGCCATGAGACCGAATTCACATGAAGTGCAGAAAGAAAGCAATGACCGCGCCATTCTGATTAGTTTGGTCACGCAGGAAGATAAGCGAAAAGCCTCCCAGCTGGAATATTCACTGGATGAGCTTGTCCAATTGGCCGAGACCGCGGGGGTAACGGTGCTGACCACGATTACTCAGAACCGGGAAACGGCGGATTCCAAATGGTTTATCGGCAAAGGCAAAGTCCAGGAGCTCAAAGCGTTGATCGACGAGCTCGACGCGAACACGGCCATATTCGATCAGGAGCTGTCCGGAGCCCAGGTGCGCAATCTGGAAGAAGCTTTGGATGTGAAAATTATTGACCGGACGCAGTTGATTCTGGACATATTCGCCGGAAGGGCCAAAACACGGGAGGGGATCATCCAGGTTGAGCTGGCCCAGCACAGCTACCTGCTGCCCCGCTTGTCCGGCCATGGGAAAAACCTGTCGAGGCTGGGAGGGGGCATCGGCACAAGAGGTCCCGGGGAAAGCAAGCTCGAGACGGACCGCCGCCATATCCGCAACCGGATCAGCGATTTGAAGCGGCAGCTGGAAGAGGTCGTCAAGCACCGCAATCTTCACAGGGAACGCAGAAAGAAATCGGGCATATTCCAGGTGGCGCTGGTCGGATACACGAATGCGGGCAAGTCCACGCTGCTTAAACAGCTGACCGACGCGGACGTCTATATCGAGAACCAGCTGTTTGCCACATTGGATCCCACCTCACGCAGCATGCAGCTTCCGAGCGGCAAAGAGATCGTTCTGACCGATACGGTCGGCTTCATCCAGAACCTTCCCCACGATCTCGTGGCCTCGTTCCGCGCTACATTGGAAGAGGTGCTTGAAGCGGATCTGGTGCTGCTGGTAGTGGACAGCTCTTCTCCGATGAAAGAGGAACAGATGAAGGTGGTGCACGAGGTGCTGGAAGAGTTGGGGGCCGACGATAAGGAGAAAATTACGGTTTTCAACAAAATCGACCTGATTTCTCCCGGACAGTCGGACATGCTTTATACAGACGGGCTGTTTCTCAAAATTTCCGCTTATTCCGATTCGGATTTGGAGAAGCTGAAGGAATTTATCCAGGATAAGCTGATGGGCGGCACGAAGACATTCCGTATTCCAGCCGACAAAGGCGACGCCATCTCGGTGGTGTACCGGGTCGGGGACGTGCTGGAAAGCGGAGTGGACGGAGAAGAGATGGTGTTTAAAGTCCGCATTGACAAGCAGGATTATGAAAAGGCCGGTCATTTAATCGAGCCGTTTGAACAGTGACCGTGTAAAGACAGAGGAGTGTAGGATGTATTGTTTAGCGAACGCATTACGGCGCTGATGGAAACTTCTGAGACGCTGATTGAACCAAGATTGAAAGACATTGACCGGATCGTAGACCATAATCAATGGAAGGTGATACGCGCTTTTCAGAAGCATAAAGTAAGCGATTACCACTTTGGCGGCTCGACAGGCTATGGTTATAACGACAGAGGCCGGGAAGTACTCGACCTTGTGTATGCGGAAGTGTTCGGCGCAGAAGCGGCTTTGGTCAGGCCGCACTTTGTATCGGGCACGCATACGATAGGTACGGCGCTGTTCGGGTTGCTTAGGCCGGGAGACGGGCTGCTGTACATAACGGGCAAACCGTATGATACGCTGCATAAAGTGATCGGGAAGCCGGGAGACGGTACTGGTTCGCTCCAGGATTGGGGAATCGCCTACGACGAGGCGGCACTGCTGCCGGACGGCAAGCCGGATTGGGAAGGCATCCGCGCCAAGCTGACGCCGCGCACCAAGGTGTTGGCATTCAGCGCTCGCGGGGGTATGACTGGAGGCCTTCCTTTACGGTGCGGGAAATAGGCGAAATGGCCGCTTTTGTCAAAAGCCTCAGTCCGGACGTGGTGGTGTTCGTTGACAACTGCTACGGAGAATTCACTGAAACGATGGAGCCACCGAAGCAGGGGTCGATCTCATCGCCGGATCGCTGATTAAAAATCCTGGCGGAGGCTTGGCAGCCACGGGAGGTTATATCGCCGGCAAGCGAGATGCTGTGGAGCTGGCGTCTTACCGGCTGACCGCGCCGGGCATCGGCGGGGAAGTAGGCGCGATGCTGGGAACGGCAAGATCGATCTACCAGGGGTTGTTCCTCGCTCCGCATTTGGTCGGACAGGCGGTGAAAGGGTCTGTTTTTTGCAGCCGCCATGTTCGAGCAGCTGGGCTTTACGACCCGCCCGCATTGGAACGGCGAAAGGACTGATTTGATACAAGCTGTCCAATTTACCTGTGCGGAGCATTTGATCGCTTTTGTGCAAGGAATCCAGCAGGCGGCCGCGGTCGATTCGCATGTCGTGCCTGAGCCATGGGACATGCCAGGATATGAGCATCCGGTGATCATGGCTGCGGGAACGTTCATTCAGGGAGGCAGCCTGGAGCTGTCCGCCGACGCCCCGATTCGGGAGCCTTATATCGCATACATGCAGGGAGGTCTAACTTACTCCCACTGTAAGCTCGGTGTTTTATCGGCCATTCAGAATATGATAAACAACCAATTACTGTAATCAAACCTTACACAGATTGACACTTTTATGTCGTTCCGGATACAATAGAGAGTAGATTGACATTGTACAGGAGTGATGGTCATGACTGATGAGATCAGGCGCAATATGGCATTGTTTCCAATCGGCATCGTAATGAAGCTTACAGACTTGACGGCAAGGCAGATCCGCTATTATGAGCAGCATGAGCTGGTCATTCCGGCAAGAACGTCCGGCAACCAGCGGCTGTATTCGTTCAACGACGTCCAGAGATTGCTTGAAATCAAGGATTTGATCGAAAAAAGGGGTCAATATCGCCGGGATTAAACAGGTTCTTCTGCCGGTGTCCAAAGATTCCGAGGACGCAACGATCATAACGGAGCAAACCGAAGTCAAGCGTAAGGAATTGTCCGAAACCCAGCTGCACAAGATGTTGAAACAGCAGCTGATGGGAGACAGGCGCCCGGGTCAGGTATCGATTATCCAGGGAGAGCTCAGCCGATTTTTTTAAGCGTTAAAATTTCGGTCAAGTCTGTTATGATTAGGTAATGGTATCTTGCTTATTTAGGCGATTGTTATTTTCTAATAGTGCTAGGAGGAGAAGCTAATGGGTTACACAAAAGAAGACATTCTCAAGGCCGCCAAAGAACAGAACGTGAGGTTTATCCGGCTGCAGTTCACGGATTTGCTGGGTACGATCAAGAACGTGGAAATTCCGCTCAGCCAGCTGGAGAAAGCTCTGGACAACAAGATGATGTTCGACGGTTCATCCATCGAGGGGTATGTCCGCATCGAAGAGTCGGATATGTACTTGTATCCCGATTTGGACAGCTGGGTCGTGTTCCCTTGGGTGACGGAAGACCGTGTGGCAAGACTTATCTGCGACATTTACCTTCCGGACGGCCGCCCGTTTCCAGGTGACCCGCGCGGTATTCTGAAGCGTGCGCTTAAGGAAGCTGAGGATATGGCTATACGGCTATGAATGTGGGTCCGGAGCCGGAATTTTTTCTTGTTCAAAACAGACGAGAAAGGCAATCCTACCACGGAATTGAACGACCAAGGCGGATATTTCGACCTGGCGCCGACGGATCTGGGCGAAAACTGCCGCCGAGAGATTGTGCTGACTCTGGAGGAAATGGGCTTTGAGATCGAAGCCTCCCACCATGAGGTGGCACCGGGCCAGCATGAGATCGATTTTAAATACGCAGACGCCGTTAAGGCGGCTGACCAGATTCAAACCTTCAAGCTCGTTGTAAAGACGATTGCAAGGCAGCACGGGCTGCACGCTTCCTTTATGCCAAAACCGCTGTACGGAGTGAACGGGTCAGGCATGCACTGCCATCAGTCCTTGTTCATTGACGGTGAGAACGCGTTTTACGACGAGAAAGACAAGCTCGGCTTAAGCACAACGGCAAGACAGTATATGGCGGGAATTCTGAAGCACGCTAGAGCGTTTGCGGCAGTGACCAACCCAACGGTTAATTCGTATAAGCGACTGGTGCCAGGTTACGAGGCTCCTTGTTATGTGGCGTGGTCGGCGAGCAACCGCAGTCCGATGATCCGTATTCCGGCCTCCCGCGGATTGAGCACACGTATCGAAGTGCGTAATCCGGATCCCGCCGCAAACCCTTATCTGGCACTTGCCGTTATGCTGAGGGCCGGATTGGACGGCATTCAGCATAAAATGCAGCTGCCTGCTCCAACGGACCGCAATATCTACGTCATGACGGACGACGAGCGGGAAGATCAAGGTATTCCAAGCCTGCCGCTTGACCTGAAGGTTGCGCTTGATGAATTGATCCGCGACGAGGTCATCTGCGATGCACTGGGCGAGCATGCTCTCACGCATTTGTATGAATTGAAGGAAATCGAATGGGATATGTATCGCACCCAGGTCCATCAATGGGAACGAGATCAATACATGAGCTTGTACTAAAATAGAGGGCAAGAAGCCTGTCAGCCGATTCCGGTTGGCGGGCTTTTTTTAAAGACTCTCATGCTGCTTAGGCAGCACTAATGAAAATAGTGTCAAAAGTACTGCTAACACCGCGGCTATTTCTTACTGACGGCTATAGGTTTAATTAGTCTATTTGAAGTGTAGCGCATTCAAAGGGCGAATGTGCCTATGTAAACAGTGCCGCCCCGGTTCAAATGCTGTTTTCGAGAGTATAGAGGATTTGTCTTATGAATATAAAGAGCCTGTCGGCAGCGAACGGAATTCTTGGTTAAAAGGAATCCGCCTGAGACAGGCTCTGATGATAGTTATGAAAATATAGACTGGCGGGAAGCTTGCGAGAATTAGTAAATGTCGCGGAATAATCCGATGACCTTGCCAAGAATGGTGATATTATGAAGCAGAATCGGTGCCATGGTGGAGTTCTCAGGCTGAAGCCGTATGTAATCCTTCTCTTTGTAGAATCTTTTGACGGTGGCTTCATCCTCTTCCGTCATGGCAACCACGATATCCCCATTGTTCGCGGTCTGCTGCTGCCTTACGATAACATAGTCGCCGTTGTGGATTCCGGCCTCGATCATACTGTCTCCGATAATGGAAAGCATGAACACGTTATAGTCGCCCACATAATGGCTTGGAAGCGGGAAATAATCCTCGATGTTCTCGGTAGCGGTAATGGGAACGCCAGCCGTAACTTTACCGATAAGCGGAACGCGGACAACCGACAGATCGAAATGAACATTGGCCTCCTCTTCGCCGAGGATTTCAATTGCTCTTGGCTTGGTGGCGTCTCTGCGGATAAGCCTTTCTTCTCCAGCCTTTCCAAATGTCCGTGCACGGTGGAAGAAGAGGCCAGTCCGACAGCTTCCCCGATCTCTCTAACGGAAGGTGGATATCCTTTCTCCCTGACCTCGTTCTTGATAAATTCCAGTATTGCTTGCTGGCGGCTTGATATCCTGCTCAAATTCGATCACTCCATTTATGGTAATAATTACTTTGAAGTATAACACAGAACCGGAGTTCGTACAAACATAAGTTCGAGAAAAAAAGGTTGACTCAAACACACGTTCGTGTTAAATTGATAACAGAACAAATGTTTGGGAGGTCATTACTATGGCAAATACATACGGTTATATGAGTTATAATCCTTCGGCTTCGTCAGCAGGCATACCGACTGTAGATAGAATTTTAGATGCCGGTCCCCACGGTTCTACTAATAAGAAGATGAAAGAAGACAGCACGAGATCCCGCGTGAATAAGGCAGACAGCAATAGAGTGTTCGTAAAAAATATTCCGTTACCTTTTTTTATGCTCGCGATTTTATCCGCTGCTTTTGGGTTTGGGGCGCTTGTCCATGCGTATGCCGGCGGTTCCGCCAGCAGCAATATTTACGCATCGACGCTGAGCGCTGCGGATCACACAAAGCGCACTGAAGTAAGGCCGGGGGATACGTTGTGGAGCATAGCCAGAGCGAACGTTACGGACAGGCAGGATATCCGCGACTATATCTCCGAAATCAGGAAGTTGAACGGGTTGAAGAGCACCGTATTGAAAGAGGGCCAAACGCTTCTACTGCCGTGATCGTTGTCAAGCAGCATAGGTGCACATGTGAGTCTTGCGGTGGATAAGAATATCCGGAATACTGCGAATGAGTTGACCGATTTGAACACATGAAGGAAGGTTTAAATGAGGATTGCAACTGTATCAGAACTTCCGGAAATTGCAGATTTGAAATTGAAAATGTTTCAAGAGGTTGGGATGGAGCAGATTTTGATGGACGGATTCATTGACGAAGTCATCAATCGCTATGGCCAAATGTATGAATCGAGGACTGCATGCCACTTTGTTATCGAATCTCATGGACAAATTGTTGCTTGTGCAGGAGCTTTTATCAAGGACGATATGCCATATTGCTTTTATCGTGAACAAAAAAATATGCTTTTATCGGAGATGTGTATGTCTGTCCAGATCATAGGCGTAAAGGGTATGCACGCAACTTGACTCAAGCGGTTATAGATTGGTTTCGCAAACAGGAAATCAAGACGGTTCGGTTGCTTGCAAGCCATGATGCTCGAAGCCTCTATGAGAATATCGGATTCAAAAGAACTGATCAAATGAGTATGGATTTATGAGTGCTTGATTTTACCATGTTGGATGAACGTTGTCGTATGAACTATGTCGAGTGAAAGATGGACGATAGTCAATTGACCGCCTTTTCAGGAAGGCGGTTTGCTTTTGACCTAAAAAATAAACAATAAGATTTAACAGCCCAAAGATAAGAAAATATAAATCCGAGGGCAGCGCGCTGTGCAGTGGGAGGAACTGCTGTAAATGGTGCGTTTACTGTGGTAACGTATCCGGAAACGGAACGATTGCAGCTAGACGTTTTTTCGCAAGACATTCTTCTTATCATTTTAAATAATTGGGCTTGTTTAGTCCATCTTGACATGAACCCCTTACCATGGCAAAGTTATAAAGAAGTAAAGAACATAACGAATCACTTCGAGAGGAGACAAGCATGAAAGGTGACAGCAATATCCCTTATATAGATCGAATTAATGAGCTGGCCCGCAAAGCCAAGACAGTCGGATTGACCGAAGAAGAAATTGATGAAAGAAACGGGCTGCGCAAACGTTATATTGAAGCGATTAAGTCTTCCGTGAAGGATCAGCTGGAGAACATTGAATTCATTGAGGACGACCCGGAGAAGCCATAGCACGTTTGATTGTCTTGCAGTTGAAATAACACAGATGAATGAGGGGTTAACCGATGTCTCGCAAATGGGAGAGAATGGTTCGCAAAAAAAATACAAAAAAAACGTGAACGCGAAAAGAAAAAAAAGCAGGGAACAGCGCTGATCAATGGGACGAGCGTTGAAGATCAGCTCACTTACCGGGGCCGAAGCTGGGTGCTGGCCCTATTTCTGTTGGCCATCGGCATATTAAGCTTGGCAATGTTCCCGCAGTTCTACGGAAAAGACCCGATGTACCTAGTAACGGCGGGCTTATATGTCGTACTCGCTTTCATTGTTTATTTCATGAGAAGGCCTTATTTGAGAATTGGAACCAGGCAGATTTCCTCCCGCAGGTTTGGCGGGGAAAGAACCATTCCTGCGGAGCAGATCAAGTCGATTCGGATGACCGGAAAGGAAGTCTCCTTTTCCTTCACTTCCAACAAAGCTCCTTGGATTTTCTCCCGCTTATTCCATCGGATTGACATAGATGCCATAACGCCATCCGTTAAAGAGTTCGCTGACCGCAACTCAATCCCGGTGGAGCAATAATCCATACAAAGAGGGGAACCGTATGACCATTAAGGCAATTTTGTTTGATTTGGACGACACGTTATTGTGGGACGAGCGCAGTGTGAACGAAGCTTTCCAAGCGACGTGCCAGGAAGCGGCAAGACGCGTCGGCGTTGATCCGGAGAAGCTGGAAGAGGCGGTAAGAGCCGAAGCGAGAGCGCTGTATGAGTCTTTTGAAACCTTTCCTTTCACCAAAATGATTGGGATTAACCCTTTTGAAGCTCTGTGGGCGCGGTTTAGCGAGGGAGAGAATGAAAATTTCCGCAAACTGCAGGAGCTGGCTCCTTCCTATAGAGTGGAATCGTGGACGAGAGGCTTGATGCGGCTGGGGATCGAAGACAGGGAGCTCGGCGCCGTTCTGGCGGACAAGTTTCCGGCGGAGCGCAGAGCCAGACCGATTGTGTATGAGGAAACTTTTGCGGTATTGGACGAGTTGAAGCGCGATTATCGTCTGCTGTTGCTGACCAACGGCTCTCCCGACTTGCAAAAAGAGAAGATCGCCGGCATACCGAAGCTTGCGTCATATTTTGACCATATTGTAATTTCGGGTGAATTCGGGGAAGGCAAGCCTGCCGTTTCCATCTTTCAGCACGCGCTAAAGCTTCTTGCTATAGAGCCGGATGAAGGAATCATGATCGGAGACAAGCTGACGACGGACATTCTCGGATCAAACAGCGCCGGAATGAGAAACATGTGGGTGAACCGCCACGCAGCAGCTAAGCCGGAGGAGTTTGAGGCCTCCTATACAATAACCAATCTGAGGGAAATCAGCGAATTGATCCGCGCAATTTCCTGAAAGAAAGACGCATTCGACTTAATCCTTCAGACAGCTGAACATCCTGCAACATAAAAAAAACCTGTGCCTCACGCTTTCCGTGCGGTACAGGTTTTTTTTGGGATAATTTGAAGAACAAGTTTTTTTTAGGCATGATTTAAGTCACGGCATTTTTTTAGGGATCATTTACTGTAATCAGGCCTTTTGGAAGGAAGCATCTTCGTACGGGTGGGCGATCCAGCTTCGGTTTCAATAAACAGGCGGACGGCAACGATTTGGCGGTTCTCCATTAAAGTGAAGAAATGAGGCTTGGCTTCCGGTACGGAAATTACATCTCCCGCTTCAAGCTCTACATCGAAATAGCCGACATCGTCTGTCCCTTTAATAATAAAGATTCCTTTACCCGCGGTGATGGCGCGTACTTCGTCCTCCGTATGGGTATGCACCTGTTCGAATTTTTTTCAACAGTTCATCAAGATTCGGAGTGGCGTCGGATAAGGCGATAACATCCCAAGTAAGGTAACCCCGGCGGCTTGCGAGGTCTTCGATTTCTTCCTTATAGGTGGAAAGAATCGCCGCCTTTTCCTCATCGGTCAGTACGAACTTCTCTTGCAGCTCTGCGGAAAGCTTGCCCGGATTCCAATGCTCGTACAGCACTTCCTGTTGATCCAGGAATGCTTTCACCTGCTCTTCTCCTTGGATTCTTTCATTAGTATTGCGAATCCGTATCTCAGCCATGGCTAATTCCCTCTTTCGAGTAGAGTTAAACAATCTAACGCTATTATATTCAAAATTCGCTCCACTGTCGATGCTTAGGAGCTGTCACTTTGGAGTTTTCATTCTTTTCACGGGACGGTCAATCTGTTACACTATTAGCTAAATATCAGGCACGAACAGAGCTTGACCAGATATAGAGAACGTTGAAGGAGAGAAGCGCAATGGCAAAACTGGCGTTACAAGAGCAGCTGCAGAAGAAAATTCTCATACTGGACGGCGCCATGGGCACCATGATTCAGCAGGAAAACCTGACGGAAGCGGATTTCGGCGGTGAAGAGCTGGATGGCTGCAACGAAATGCTGGTGCTTACCCGTCCGGATGTCATATCCAAAATACATGAGCCTATTTTGCCGCAGGTTCTGATATCATTGAAACCAATACTTTCGGAGCGACAAGCATAGTATTGGCCGAATATGGCCTGCAGGATCGGGCCAGAGAGATTAATCTTGCGGCAGCCAGGCTTGCGGTAGAGGCAGCCGATAAATTCTCGACGCCGGAATGGCCGCGTTATGTAGCCGGAGCGTTGGGGCCGACTACAAAGACATTGTCCGTCACCGGCGGGGTTACTTTTGACGAGCTCGCGGACAGCTACTATGAACAGACGGCTGCTCTTATCGAGGCCGGAGTGGATGCTATTCTGCTTGAAACCTCCCAGGATACCCTGAATGTCAAGGCAGGCTCGATTGGAGTGCGCAAAGCTTTTGAAGCTGCGGGAAAGACGCTGCCGGTTATGATCTCCGGTACGATCGAGCCGATGGGCACAACGCTGGCCGGACAGAATATCGAGTCCTTTTACATCTCGCTGGAGCATTTGAACCCGATATCGATCGGTTTGAACTGCGCTACAGGCCCTGAATTTATGCGCGACCACATCCGCACTCTGTCGGATATTGCCGGCACTGCTGTCAGCTGCTATCCAAACGCGGGCTTGCCGGATGAGAACGGCCATTATCACGAGTCGCCCGAATCGCTGGCCAAGAAGCTGGCAGGATTTGCCGAGCAGGGTTGGCTTAACATCGCCGGCGGCTGCTGCGGAACGACACCGGACCATATCCGTACGCTGGCCGAAACGTTAAAAGAATATAAACCGCGGCCTCAAACGGGATCCCATCCTACAGCAGTGTCAGGCATTGAGACGGTGTACATCGAGCCTGAAAACAGGCCGTACATGGTGGGGGAAAGAACGAATGTTCTGGGTTCCCGCAAATTCAAACGGCTTGTCGCTGAAGGAAAATATGAGGAAGCGTCCGAAATTGCCCGTGCCCAGGTAAAAGGAGGAGCACAGGTAGTCGACATTTGTCTTCAGGACCGGACAGGGACGAAGCGGCGGATATGAAGCTTTTTTCTCGAGTTGGTGGTGAAAAAAGGTGAAAGTACCGCTGATGATCGATTCCACGGACGAAAAAAAGTCATCGAGCTTGGCTTAAAATACTCGCAGGGCCGGGCCATAGTTAACTCTATCAACCTGGAGGACGGTGAAGAGAAATTCGTAAAAGTGGTTCCCCTTCTTCACAAATACGGAGCCTCGGTTGTCGTCGGCACGATTGATGAGAGGGGCCAGGCCATCACGCGGCAGGATAAACTGGAAGTAGCCAAGCGGTCGCACGACCTGTTGGTGAACAAGTACGGACTCAAATCGTCCGCGATCATTTTTTGACCCTCTCGTATTTCCTGTAGGGACAGGGGATCAGCAGTATATCGGATCTGCGGAGGAAACGATCGAAGGAATCCGTCTGATCAAAGAAGCGCTGCCGGAATGCCAGACGATCCTGGCTTAAGCAACGTTTCTTTCGGGCTTCCGCCTGCCGGAAGGGAAGTGCTGAACGCCGTGTACTTGTATCACTGCACCAAAGCGGGGCTGGACTATGCGATCGTCAATACGGAAACCCTCGAGAGGTACGCTTCGATCCCTGAGGAAGAAAGAACGCTGGCGGAAAAAAATTGATCTATGAAACCAATGACGATACTTTGGCCGGGTTTGTCGCCCATTTCCGCACCAAAAAAAAGGTGGAGAAAACCGAGAAAGTATCCAACCTCACATTAGAGGAGAGGCTTGCTGCCTATGTCGTGGAAGGAACAAAGGAAGGCCTCCTGCCCGACCTGGACGAAGCTTTAAAGAAGTATTCTCCGCTTGAGGTGATCAACGGCCCGCTGATGAAAGGGATGGAAGAGGTAGGCCGCCTGTTCAACAACAACGAGCTTATTGTCGCCGAGGTGCTGCAGAGCGCGGAGGTTATGAAAGCGTCGGTGGCTTATCTGGAGCCTTTTATGGAGAAGAACGAGAGTGCCGTCAAAGGAAAAAATACTGCTGGCCACAGTCAAAGGCGACGTGCATGATATCGGTAAAAAATCTGGTGGAGATTATCCTCTCCAACAACGGCTACCAGATCATCAACCTGGGAATCAAAGTGCCGCCCGAGCAGTTGATCGAAGCGTTCCGCAGAGAGAAGCCGGATGCGATAGGATTATCTGGCCTGCTCGTTAAATCTGCGCAGCAGATGGTTATCACGGCACAGGATTTGAAAACTGCGGGCATTGATGTGCCAATTATGGTTGGCGGCGCGGCATTGACACGGAAGTTTACCAAAACGAGAATCTCTCCCGAGTACGACGGTTTGGTTCTTTACGCCAAAGACGCCATGGACGGTCTGGATATCGCCAACCGGTTAACCGATCCGCAGCACCGCCTCAGGCTCGTACAAGAATTAAGGGAATTGAAGGAATCGGATGTCATGGAATCCGGGAAGAGAGAAGAACCTGCGCTGCCTGCGCTGACAAGGGTGAAAACCTCTCCTGTCGACCGGACGCTTCCGGTGCAAGTTCCCCCTGATCTACAGCGCCATGTGCTGAGGGACTATCCGATTTCGCATATCATACCTTACATTAATATGCAGACGCTGCTCGGCCATCACCTTGGGCTGAAGGGCAAGGTGGATCAGCTGCTGGCGGAAAACGATCAGAAGGCAATTTCGCTAAAAGAGACGGTGGACGGAGTCCTGTCGGAGGCGATGCGCGATGGAATCATCAAAGCTCAGGGAGTGTACCGTTTCTTCCCCGCCCAATCGAGCGGGGACCGGATCCTGGTGTACGATCCGGACGATCGGACGAAAGTGCTGCAAACTTTCGATTTCCCCCGCCAGAACACGGAGCCATACCTGTGCCTGGCAGATTATTTAAAATCCGTCGAAAGCGGAGTAATGGATTATATAGGCTTCTTCGTTGTCACGGCAGGCCATTCCATCCGCGAGCGTGCCGAGGCGTGGAGGGACAAGGGCGATTACTTGAGGTCCCACGTCCTGCAGGCCACCGCCTTGGAAACGGCCGAGGCCTTTGCCGAGCGTATCCATGAGATGATGCGCGATGTGTGGGGGTTCCCGGATCCTGCGGATATGACGATGAAGGAACGCTTCGGGGCCAAATACCGCGGCCAGCGTTTTTCGTTCGGCTATCCGGCATGCCCTAACCTGGACGACCAATTCCAGCTGTTCGGGCTGCTGAGGCCGCAGGATATCGGCGTGGAGCTGACCGAGGGCAGCATGATGGAACCGGAAGCTTCGGTGTCGGCCATTGTGTTCTCCCATCCGGAGGCGCGCTATTTCAACGTCGAGAAGGTATAGTTCCCGCCCGCGCTCATGAAAAAAAACGCAGATGTTATCATTTCAGTTGTTTTAGAAACCGGAAAGCGGAGATGTTTTTTTTCATCAGCAATTTTCGTGAAAGTTCCAGCGGAGCTGGCATAACGGTCGGAAGAGTGGAACGTCCGCCTTTGAAATTGAGTTCCCGCCATTGAATCTAATCAAGGAACTCAATTTCAACAGCGGCTGGAGGCCGTTATGCTTAGCTCGGAGCGATGTGGTTTCACGATTCTGTGCAATGAAGCCATCTGCGCTTTTTTTTCGCCGTTTGACATGTTATTCCAAATCCATTAGGATGAGAACATGCTTTCGTCTGAACGAATAAGGCATGATTCCGATCATGATTTGGATATAAAGGAGCAATCGGTTATGGAACTGTATTTTCTGGGAACCGGAGCGGGAATGCCGACCCGCAAACGCAACGTCACCTCCATAGCGCTGGATTTGTCCGCCGAACGGGGAAGCCTGTGGCTGTTTGACTGCGGGGAAGGCACCCAGCACCAAATTTTGGGTTCGCCCCTCAAATTAAGCAAACTGGAAAAGATATTTATTTCCCATCTCCATGGAGACCATATTTTCGGACTGCCCGGGCTGCTTTCCAGCCGGTCTTACCAGGGAGGGGACACCCCTTTGACCTTGTATGGTCCGCAGGGGATCCGCAGCTTTATTGATACGGCGATGTCCGTCTCCGAGTCTCACTTAAGCTACACGGTGAATGTAATTGAATATGAGTCGGAGGGTACACTTTTTTTGCGGACAAGGATATCCGGGTGGAAATTGCCAGGCTCGAGCACCGTGTGGAGAGCTGGGGATTCCGCATTACGGAAAGCGGCGAACCCGGAGCTCTGCAGCATGAGAAGCTGCGCGAGCTGGGAATTCGTCCCGGCCCGATCTATGGCAAGCTTAAGCAGGGAGAGCCCGTACAGCTGGCTGACGGCAGAACTCTGCTCGGAAACGACTATGTAGGTCCGGAAATACCCGGCAGGATCATTGCGATTCTGGGGGACACGAACAAATGTGAAGGCGCTCTCCGGCTGGCGAGGAATGCCGATGTGCTGGTGCATGAAGCGACTTTCGCGCAGGATCTGCAGGAGATGGCGGTGAAATACGGCCATTCCACTTCAATTGACGCCGCAAGCACAGCCGAAGCAGCGGAGGTGGGAGCATTGATTATGACGCATCTCAGTTCCCGTTATCAGGAGGAAGGTACCGCGCTGCTGCTTCAAGAAGCGGAAGCGATCCATAAGCCGCTTTTATCGCTGAGGATTTTTTTGGAGGTACACGATTCCCCGCAAAAAAATCCGAGGAACGATAAGGAGTGTGGAGTATGGCTCATTTTACGTTAATGCCGAGGCGGCCTTATGATTTCCAGCGAATGCTGGACAGATTATCCGGAGTCAACCATGAAATGTACCGTTATGAGCCTGCTGCCTGAAGAGGACAATCAGAGTCGGCGGTAAGGTCTGTTGGGTGTCCGTGAAGTCTACGGGTACGGTGGACCGGCCCGAACTTGAGGTCGAGGTGAGAAGCGGGAAGCGGCCCCTGATGCTGACGCGGTAAAAAAAAGGCATCTGTCGGCTATGCTTTCGATCGATGTGGATTTGGGCGAGTTTCACAAGCATATGGAGGGCATCCCGGGGATGGAGCGGCTCGCCAAAAAAAGTTCAACGGACTGCATATTATCAGGGAGTCGGATTTATTCGAATGTATGACCAAGACGATCGTCGGACAGCAGTTGAACCTGGCTTTTGCGGCGACATTAAACAAGAGACTGATCGAGCTGCTGTCTCCTCCTTTTGAGACGGAAGGGCAGCTTTATCCCGTGTTTCCCTCCGCCGAACAGGTGGCGCTCTGCTCCTACGAACAACTAAGAGAGCTGCAGTTCAGCCAGCGAAAAGCGGAATACACCATTGACTTTGCCAGGGAAGTGGTGAGCGGGAAAATAGATCTGCCTGCTATGGAGAGCATGGAAGACGGGGAAATTATGGAGCTGCTCATCAAGCAAAGAGGAATCGGCAGATGGACGGCGGAATGCTTTCTGTTGTTCGGATTGGGAAGAACTGACCTGCTCCCTGCCGCGGATATCGGACTGCGCAACGCTCTCAGGCGCTGGTACGGACTGGAAGACCAGCCGTCGGAAGCGCAAGTGCGGGAGATGGGAAGAAAATGGAGTCCATGGAGCTCGTACGTTACCTTTTATCTGTGGGAATCTTTGAATTTGAAGACATAAAAAAATTCACCATAAATTAATAGAAATTGGAAATGGTTTACATTGACCTCTTGTTAGTCCAATGATTAAATGAGATTAGCATATGTTTCCTGCAATACGTTGGAGCTGTGAATGGCTATCCGTAATATGGGCGCTTGGGTAGCCGGGAGCAAGTAGCGCAACCGGCCATTCGTTTATTTGAAATGGTCATTTTTTTGTATTTCTGTGATATAAGAGGGATGAAGATGGCTCCGCGCAAACGAATAGGAGATTTATTAGTCGAATCCGGACTAATTTCGGAAGATCAATTGGGAAACGCGTTAAAAGAACAGCGGGAGCTCAAGATGAAACTGGGTGACGTTCTCCTCACCCGCAATTACATAACCGAACAGCAGCTTATCGAAGTATTGGAATTTCAGTTGGGCATTCCCCATGTTCAACTGTACAGGCAGAAAATCGACAACAAAGTCATTTCCATTATTCCCCAGCGGTTGGCAGAGCAGCATCAAGTACTCCCGCTCAAGACAGAGGGAAACAAATTGATCTTGGCTATGGCGGATCCTCTGGATTATTTTGCCATAGATGAATTGAGGATGGCTACCGGTCTTCGCATCGAACCGGCTATTGCTTCCAAGGACGAGCTGACCCGGGCAATCAAACGGTACTACGGACTGCAGGAAACGGTGGATCAGATTATGCAGAATCTGCAGCCGGGCCCGATGGATGAGTCCAATGCCGCGCCAAACGATGAAGACTCGCCTGTAGTGAAGACGGTAAATCAGATCATTATCCAGGCGATCGGACTGGGGGCAAGCGACATCCACATCGATCCTCAGGAAGACAGCCTGCGCATCCGGTACCGGGTAGACGGAATGATGAGGACGGAGCGGACGCTGCCGCCCCATATGCAGAGCGTTATCGTCGCCCGCATCAAAATTATGGCGAACTTGAATGTGGCTGAACGGAGGGTCCCGCAGGACGGACGCGTGGAAATGGATATCGAGTTCCGCAAGGTAGACATCCGGATCGCGACGCTCCCTACTATCCACGGGGAAAAAAAAGTGGTGATGAGGATACTCGATCTGGGCAGCACTTTGACGGAAATCGAGAAGCTGGGGTTATCCGAGCCTAATCTTCAGCGGTTTCTGAAAGGCATCCATTCCCCTCATGGCGTTGTTTTGATAACCGGGCCTACAGGCAGCGGAAAGACAACGACACTGTATTCTGCGCTTTCCCGGTTAAATAAAGACGAGGTTAACATAATCACTGTAGAGGACCCGGTAGAGTACCAGCTGCAGGGAATCAATCAGGTACAGGTGAACCCGGTCACCGGATTGACATTTGCAAAAGGGCTGCGGGCGATATTGAGGCAGGATCCCAATATTGTCATGATCGGTGAAATCCGCGATTCGGAGACTGCGGAGATCGGCATAAGGCTGCCATGACAGGCCATCTGGTGCTCAGCACGCTGCATACGAACAGCGCTGTCGGCTCCATCACGCGTCTCATTGATATGGGAATAGAGCCGTATCTCGTTTCCTCCGCAGTATCGTGCATTGTTGCTCAGCGGTTGGTCCGCAAGGTTTGCCCGGCCTGCGCAGCAGACTATAGTCCAAGCGAGCAGGAGGCCCGGCTTTTGGCATCCTCAGGTTTGGCTGTGGACCGCCTGAAAAAAAAGGGACAGGCTGCGGTGAGTGCGGAAGAAGCGGATACAGGGGCAGAGCGGCGATTCATGAGGTTCTGCTCGTGGACGATAAGATCCGTTCGATGATTCTTGATAGAGAACCTGACAGTGATTTCAGGGCTTACGCTTTGTCGAACGGGATGATACCGATGGTGCAGGACGGACTGGCTAAAGCAGCGGCGGGGATTACTACGATTGCGGAAGTATTCAGGGTCGCCATATCCGAAGAGAAAGAGAGTGAGCGGCATTGATTTCCGCATTAGACTGGATGAAGAAAGCTTTTGACCAGAAAGCGTCTGACATACACATCACCGCCGGATCTCCCGTAATGTTCCGAATCCATGGCAAGCTGACGCCGGCCGGAGAGGTGCCGATGTCGTCCGAGGATATGCTGGAGCTGGCCAGGCAGTTAACGACTGCCGAGCAGTATGACAGGTTTATGCAAAAAGGGGACCTTGACTTCTGCTACGCCATACCTGGGCATTCAAGATTTCGGGTAAGTGCGTTTCGGCAAAAAAGGGTCCGTATCGCTCACCATTCGGCTGATTCCTGCGCAAATTCCTTCCATGAAGCGCTGGGGCTCCCGCAGATGGCTGAAGAGTTTGCCAGAAAACCTCAAGGGCTTGTATTGGTCACAGGACCTACAGGCAGCGGTAAATCAACGACTTTGGCCGCCATATTGGACTATATCAATAGAACAAGAAGCGCACACATCATCACCTTGGAAGATCCTATAGAGTTTGTCCATTCCCATATGTTCTCAATCGTGAACCAGAGGGAAGTCGGAGAGGATACCGAGTCGTTCGCAACCGGCCTGCGCGGGGCGCTAAGGCAGGATCCGGATGTGATCCTTGTCGGAGAGATGAGGGATCTTGAAACGATCTCGATTGCGATCACTGCAGCGGAGACCGGACATCTGGTATTCGGGAGCCTGCACACCGCAGACGCCCCCCAGACCATCGACCGGATCATCGATGTGTTCCCGCCGGCCTCCAAGCAGCAGACACGCGTTCAATTGGCTTCGGTCCTGCTGGGTATCATGGCTCAAAGGCTGCTGCCCTCGGCAGACGGCGAAGGAAGAACGGCCGCGATTGAAGTGCTGGTGAATACGCCTGCGGTAGCGAATTTGATTCGCTCTGAGAAAGTGCATCAAATCCGTTCCGCCATGCAGACGGGAAGGGCCCAAGGGATGCAGACTATGGAAGGCGCTCTTCGTGAACTGCTGCAGACGGGCTCTATCACCATTGAGTCGGCGAAGGAGGCGATGTTCGGCTACGGGGAGCTGTAGACAGTGATCGGAGATGACATAGCATGCCTAAGTTTAAATATCACGCGGTAGATGACGCTGGGAACCATTTCAGAGGAACGATGGAATCCCAAACTTTTCATGGGGCTGCGGATGAGTTGAAAGCCAAAGGCTACTGGATCTTGAACCTGGTCGACTTAAGCCAGAGTGTTCTTTACAAAGAACTAACGTTAGGCGGACCGAAAGTGAAAAGCGGCCATTTTACCGTTTTCTGCCGCCAGCTTGCCACTCTGTACAAGTCCGGGATTTCCCTTGTGGAAGCGGTAAGGGTGCTCGGGGAGCAGGCGGAAAGCAAGGTGATGAAGAAGGTTCTTCTCGAAATTTCCGGAGAGATGCAGAAAGGCAGCCAATTCTCTGCGGCAGCTGTCAAATACCCGACCGTGTTTTCGGATATTTTCGTTCATTCGGTCCGGGCGGGGGAAACCAGCGGCAACTTGGATGAAATGCTCAGCCGGATCGCTGTCTATTATGAAAAAAAGAGTTTTACACAAAGCAAAAAAAGTGACCTCCGCCATGGTGTATCCGTTCATTATGAGCATTGTTACAGTCATCGTCGTCATTATTTTAATGAATTTTGTCGTACCCAGATTAGTAGGCAACTTCGCAGCGATGGGGCTGGAGCTGCCTCTGCCGACCCGATTTGTAATTGCGCTCAGCCAATGGATGAGATTGTACTGGTATCTGGTGTTAGCGGGTTTACTTCTACCGCCGATTCTTTTAAAAAACCGTCACTAACAACCCTCAGGCAGATATGCGCTGGATTATATCAAGCTTCGAATCCCGGTCTTCGGCAAGCTCTGGCACAAACAAGCGCTGTCCCGGTTCAGCCGCACATTCTCTTCCTTGTTCGCTTCAGCCATCCCTATGCTGCAGACGATGTCCATCCTGTCAACCGTAGTAGCAACGAAGTGATTGCCAAGCTGATCAGGGAATCCCGGGAAGGTTTGCGAAGCGGCAGCTCCATAGCGGATCCGTTCAAGGAACCTGGCTGTTCCCGCCGATGATGTTGCAAATGCTTGTCGTAGGAGAGCGGACCGGCGCTCTGGATGCGATGCTGGAAAAGGTGGCGGACTTCTACGAGGCAGAGGTCGACGCCTTGGCCGATCGGCTGAAAAGCCTGCTGGAACCGATCATGATCGTCATTCTGTCCGTCGTCGTCGGAACGATCGTTCTGGCTGTCATGCTTCCATCCTTTAAGCTGATGGAGAATCTTCACTAAAGTTTTAACATCATTAAAACATAAATGTTCTTAGAGATTGAGAGGAGAAAATCAAATGGTTAAAAAAAAGTTTACGCGCGCAAAATTTCGTTTCATCCGCAATCAAAAAAAGGGATGACGCTGATCGAACTTTTGGCGGTAGTAGTAATTTTGGGGATTTTGGCTGCTGTAGCCGGGGTGGCTGTTGTCAAGGGATTTGATTCGGCTAAAGCGAATGCCGATAACGCCAGCACTGTTGTGATAAGAGACGCTGCCCAAAGATATATCATTGATAAAAAAATTCGAGTGATGTTACAGTGACGAAATTGGTTAGCGAAGGTTATTTAAATCAGATTCCAACTCCTGCTTCAGATTCCACCAAGAAATTTAAAGTTGCCGCATCAAAAAAAATGATACTTCTGGTGCCTGGACCATTTCAGTTACAACAGATGCAACCGGAAACTAGAAACCAACCGAAAGGTAACTCCTGCCGAGTTACCTTTCTTCCGATTTTATCAGGGGAGTCAATATGGATATTCTGACCATCTACATTCTGACCGTTGCGGCACTATTCGGATTACTCATTGGCAGCTTCCTGAACGTGGTGGCGATTCGGCTGCCGAAGGGCGAGTCTTTTGTCTATCCGCCTTCTCACTGCATGCACTGCGGGCATGGATTGGGTGTTTTTGACCTCATCCCCGTATTTAGTTATCTGCTGCTTGGGGGCCGTTGCCGCTACTGTAAAGGCAAGGTGTCCTCCGCCTATGCTTGGGGAGAAGGGATTACAGCAATTGCGTTCTTTGTTGCCGCCCGGGTGATCGGGCCCGTACCAGAGCTCGCTGTCGGATTGTTTTTTCGCCTCCCTATTGATGCTCATTGCAATGACCGATTTAAGAACGATGCTGATTCCGGATAAAATCATTTTGTTTGGGATCGCGGTATGTCTTTTGCTGCGCTTCTGGATTCATCCGCTTCCGTTCTGGAATTACGTTGCGGCTTTTTTTTCTTGGCGGAGGGATTCTTTATTTGATTGCCTGGTGCGGCTATTTATTCACCGGGAAAGAAGCCATGGGCGGAGGGGATATTAAGCTTTTAGCGCTCATCGGGTTATTTGCCGGTATCAAATTGACGCTGTTGACCATTTTTTTTGGCAAGCTTGTATGGAACGGTGATCAGCGGGCTTCTCATCCAGTCTGGCAAAAGAATGAGGCAGCAGCCCATTCCGTTCGGACCGTTCATCTCCGCAGGGGCATACACCGCTTATTTATGGGGAGACCGGATGATCGAATGGTACGTCCAATTATTTTTTTATAGATTCTTGACATAAGGTGTGAAGCAGCATGATACGACTGGGAAAAGGATGGGCCGCCCTGTGGAAGTCTTCGTCCATCGGCATCGAAATAACGGATTACGCCGTGAAAATGACGGAAGTTATGGTTCGCAAAGACGGGAAACCGTATCTTCTTGCTTCGAAAACGGAACCGCTGCCTGCTGACACCGTCCAGGACGGCAAAATTCTGTCTCCGCTAAAGGTCATTCAGACTCTTCAGTTGCTGGCTGTCCAAATGGATTTCTCCAGCCCAAAAGTTCACTTGGCGATTCCAAGCCAATCGGTCATGGTGAGGTATTTGAAGCTCCCCGACATTCCGGCTGCCGACTTGAAAAAAAACTGATCGATTTTGAAATCAAACATAATATCCATCTTCCCTTCGACGAGCCGGTCTATGACTTCATCAAGATGAATGGAGTGAATCAAACAAGGAAAGGGTTTCTCAAGAAAGCCCGCACACCAAGAGAAGAGGATTTTGAGGAAGAGGGCATGAAGGAAGCGGCTGCGGGGGAAGGAGCTCTTGACAATTGGGAAACTAACCCGGACGAACAAGCCAAAAAAAGCACAATCCGATATATTGCTGGTTTCCGCACCGAAGGAGTTGATCGATCAATATTGTGAAGTCGTCAAAAGGGCCGGACTTTCGCTGCGCTCGATTGAGATCAAAGCTTTCTCGCTCTACAGGTTTGTCGAAGCCGCGCGTTTGACGGAAACCGGCGGAACTTTTTCTCTCTGTGGATATCAATAATAACTTATCGGATCTCAGCATCTATCATGACGGCCAGCTGAAAATTAACAGAAGTGTACCGATTGTATTCGGCGGCCCGGTTGACGAGCCGGAGCTTGAGAGTACAGCTATGAACGATTTGGCGCATGAGATCGAACGGATGATGAATTTTTTACAGATACAGCTTAAATAACCGCAGCGAGCAGTTTTCTGAAATTATTGTCAGCGGGGATGTGCCTCAATTAAATAAAGCCGCCGATTATCTGAGGGAACGTCTTTCTTTGAGTGTCAGGGTTCCCGGTTTGGACAATGTCCAGGCGGCAAATGGTGCGAATTTTGACATTCCGGGTATGGCGGTTTCCATCGGTTTGGCTCTAAGGGGCGGGAAATAATGAAGAATATCAACCTCCTTCCCAAAGTCCCGCTTATTAAAAGGGTATTGGTTCCCGCTCTTGTTGCGGCTGTGATGCTTGCTATTGCCTTAAATGCCGCTCTTGTGCTGTTTCAATTCGGGCTGAAGGATGAGCTGCAAGCAAAGCAGGCGGAGAAAACGAGGTTGGAGTCATCGATTTCAGTGTTAACAGCGGAAAAAAAACGATGGATTCCCAGACCAAGGAATACCTTCAGCTGAAAGCCGATCTGGATAAAATATTTAAATCACGCCGGGATTGGGTTCCCGTGTTTCAAGCGATCACGTCGAATTTGCCGAAGACAACACGGCTGCTCTCTGCGGGCACAGCTGCTGCCGTCTCCGCAGTTCCGGCAGCGGCGCAAGCCCCGGCAGCAGTGCAGGCAGCGGCGCAAGCTCCAACAGCACCAGCATTGTCGGCGGCTTCCACCGCGGAAGAGAAGATAAAGGTAAAATTGGAAACAGCCGTCTTCACGGACAGCGCGGAATATATTATTTCTCTAATGACTTCACCTGTTGTAGACAAAGTGAATCTCCTAGAGGTTGTCCGGTCAAAATCGGAGGGGGTTGCCCTGCCGCAGGGTTTACCGGTTAAACCCCAAGCACCGCAGCAATTATTTCCCGGACAGCTGAACCAGCCGGTCACCGGGGCCGAAGGGGAACAGCTGATGAATCAGCTTCAATCAATGATCGCTGCAGCTTCAAACGATACAGCCAGAGCTGAATATAAATACAGCATTTCTTTAGAGATCACATTGAAATCGATGGAAGTAGCCAGGAAGTAGGGATGTTATGTCGATCAGCAAAAAAACAAAAAAACTTCCCGGAAGGCGTTCTTCCAAACGTCGAGTGCTCCGTGGTACCTTTTAGGCGGCGTTCTGTTGATTAGTGCATTGTGCACGTCAGTCTTTGTCCTCTTGGGTATCGTGCCGAAACAGCAGGAGCTTCAAGCGATGGGTACCAGAATAGAGCAGCTTCGAAACCAGAAAGCTGTTTTGGAGAAAAAAGCCGGCTCCTTCGAAAGCGGCGCAAAAGGATATTCAAGCTTTGCTCACTGCAGTGCCGCTGACAGATGAACAGGCCAGGTTGGTCCGCGCGTTAAAAGAGATCCAAACCTCCAGCGGAGCCTCTATACAAAAGCTGTCTTTCGTCGAAAAAAAGGACAAGAGAGCTTGCTGGGGAGCAACCTGCCTTTTGCAGTAGAAAACCAAGGCGGCGCCGCGTCCGCAGCCAAAGGCGCGGCAGGAGGGGTTCAATTAAGGGAGCGGAAAGCGAAGCTGGAATGCAGCGGAGCTTACGCGCAGATTGTGGATTTTATCGGGAAGCTTTATGGCATGGAGAGGTTTGCAAGTGTGAACAAGTGGATCCTGGAGGAGTATAAAGAGAGCGCAGCGCCTGCTGACACTCGTGTGTGGAAAATCACTTTGGAATTATCGCTGTTTACTTCAGAGGCTATGCCGGCAAGTTCAATCCGGTCCCCCAATTGCCCGCCGGTGAGTCCCAGAACATAACGGAGCCGCCGAAACCCGGCGATGGGTCTTCCGCCCCTTTACAGACAGCAGAGTGAACGATACGAGCGTGGGTGCCGGCTGCAAATGGGGCAGCGATCACCGGCCTTTACAACTGGCCGAGCGACGAAACGAGTAAGGGAGCAGTTAATTGTTTAGCAGCTTGACATTAAGCGGGGTGGAGGAGTCGGGATAGCCCGACGCTTTCGTGGAAGCGTCCAGATCGAAATGAATTTGCAGCACCGCCGCATTATTTAAAACCGCATTCTGGATCTCTTTTTTTATTCGTTTTATAATGAGGGGGGCCTGAAAGAAAGGTTTTGTTCAGGGCATTGACGGAAAAAAATCTCCCTGCCGTTGGAATACGCGCTTCGCAAGACGGCTGAGGTCAGGTTGGGATCGTCGAAGGTCCCCGTAAAATCATACAGAGTTAACCGGTGACTGTCAGCTTCGTAATAAAACGATTTGTAACCCGCCTGTCCGTCCGAGAACGTCTTGACCCGCAATTCCGAACGCTCTTGATTACTCGCGACGTAGACCTCGCTGGCATCGGAAAGAGCCCTGAAATACAACGTCCTGGCGGCTTTCATTTGGGATTCATCGGTAAACTGCTGCACGGCGTTCTGTTGCGTTTTTTTTGGATGGAATAGAACAGCGTAGTGGCTGCACCAAGGATCATGGTGCTTATCGTGACGGCGGCCAGCAATTCGACTAAAGTAATGCCTCGTTCGTTATTCATGTTGAAACGTTAACCTCCCCAAGTGACGGTGACCGAGTAGATATAGGGTGTATTGGCTGCTGCGGAAGGCAGTAAAACGATGGCCTGGACGGATGCGGCGTTATTATCGTTTGTAAAAGGGCTCGGTTTCAGGCTGCTTTCCATGGGAGTAACCTGCTTGTAAATATGATATTCGACGTTTCCTTGCGAAACCGACTCCTGCGAAGGTGCGGCTATCCACTGGGCCAAGACGGTTTTATTGCTTCTCATTTCGTTCAGCTTGCTTTCTGCGATCAGCCTTGCCTGCTCTTTATTTGACGTTTTCTTGTGCCCCAGGGACAGGCTTCCGGATAAGCCGGCAAAGGCAACCGCTGCGATGGCCACTATGAGTGTGGCTGCCATGGCTTCTACCAGAGTCAACCCTTTTTTTTCGTTGCGGATCATAAGCATTTCACACCTGCTTCAACTATGTTTTGGGCAATGAATTTGACTAATTCGGGTGGTCTCTATGAAACTTCTAAAAAAGAATGAAGGTTTCGCTTTCCTTTACGCGTTGATGATCATCATGGTGTTGGGAATAGTCTCCGTGCCTCTGCTCAGTCTGATAAGCAGCAGCAACAGGACGACTGTGAAATCGGCCAACGAGTCGCAGGCAACCTACATGGCCGAAAGCGGAATGGAGGCTTCATCGAATATTTAAGCGCATATCGAAGCGGAACGACAAGAGTCGATTATTTTAACAAGTATGCCGGCTGGGTCGATTCCACGATTGCGGTTCCCCAGGGAGGCTCGATCAGATACCAGCTTCTTAAACCGGTTATTGACTCTTACGGCGATTATGATATAGTTTCCAAGGCGCAAATGGGGGATTATGTAAAAGAAATAAAATATACTTTTCATATCGACAAATGGAATTTTACGAAAAAAACGATCTCTTCCAAAACGACTTGCTTCAATACCAGCAAGCGGTCGGCAAGCCTGCTGAGCAGGAAGCCCAAAATTATTATTGGAGCCGTATCCTTTATTTATGGGATTTGCTGCAGCAGAATAAGCTTACCTGGAATGAGCTGCTCGAATTTATCAATGATTTCAATACATTTAAGAACTCGAACGGTACGACGTCCAGAACGATCGTGACTGCCAGTCTGCTGCCCAAATTTGATGAGTATATCTCGGATTTGCGTGATTCTCTAATGCCGTTTGATTACGGAGACAAGGGAGAGATCACAACTGTGAGCGGGCTTGTCGAGCAGATGAACAGCGCGAAAAGCACAGCGGATACAAAGCAAATCTCTTTCAAATGTACCTGTCAGCCTGTCAATCTGGCTGGGGCAAAATGGAATTACGATTTCACTCTGGATAATTCCCGTACCTTCGTTGTGTATTTTACAAACGGCATAACCGATACCGGAGGAAGTTCTTCCGGGCTTTGGCGGATGAAAGGCATGGTTTTTTTATCAATGGCAGCCTCACGGTCAACAAACCGGTCTTTGAGGTGAACAACCTGGTTGTCACGGATACGCTCAGCACCAAATCAGGAGTAAAGCAAACCGCCCTGATTGCGGCTAAAAAATTATACTTTGTCCAATCCAGGGGATGACCCAATAGATCCCAATAAATCGAACAATGTCCAGATCAGTTCCGGTGCGACTTACTACTATGGGGATAAAAAAAATTTTGCCCCCAAAAGAATTCGATGACCCGTCTCCTATCAAAGTATAACATGAAAATTGACAAACTTTGTCGAATATCGAAAAAAAGAAATTACGCTTATGCATAAAAAAAGGATCTGTCATCCCGACTAGGGAGAACAGATCCTCTGGAAAGTAACGATCCAACCAGTTTGTAATCCGAGTTTTCACTTGATTCAAGCTCACCATGACCTTCTGATGTACTCGGCCAAGCTCCTTCATCCACGCCGCCAGCTTCGTTAGCCCTTCCTGATCATTGGGAAACACGCAGTCTTTCCCAAGCTCAATTCCGCGGAAATCCACGGCACGAGCTACGTGAATCTTCTTGGCGAATGTCTGCGCCAACGACCAGTGTTTTTTCGGTAGCAAATTTGAATGAGCATTCATCTACAGCGTGTGAATTACTACATAATTCACACGCTCTTTTTTGTGGAAATTTGAGGACTACAGCCTTAAATCTGTGTATCAGAAGAGGAATTTCAACTTCCCCCATGGAAATATCTAGGATAGAGGGCTTTTGATATAAAGAAAGGAGGGACACCAACCTTTGATAAGCCGATGGATCCGACAAGTAAAAAAAATTCACAACCGGCTCGTTGCGGCGTTCGCTATTTTATCTTTGGTTCCTTTATTAATAACGGGATTTTTTTGCGTACGATCGGTCCAGTGAAGCGATCAAACGAAAAAAATTAGCGCTTCCACGATCCAGGTCATGAATCAAGTCAGTGAAAATATTCAAAATGAGCTGACCAAACTCGAAAATGACAGTGTGGATATTGCCTTCTCCGATCTGGTTCAGAACACGTTGGTTTCCTATCCGGCAATCAGTGAATTGGACAAAATCAATGCGGAGGTAAAGATGCAAAACATGCTGGCGAAAAGATTCTCCTCTTTCCACAGCGTGTCCGATGTTCTTTTATATACCAATCGCAAAGAGAAAATCATGGCTTATGGAGACGTCAGTTTTAAGTTCCGGTTAAAGCCGAACTACCTGGATTCGATATTGGAGGAAGCCGCTGCGAAAAAAACGGTGTCCCTATATGGAAAATCGCGGGTCAGGAGGATGAAGAGTCGGTGAATGCGCGCTACCGGGTTAATAATTACGGCGAGACTGGCATTTTGTTGTCGAGAAGCTTCAAATCATTGCAAGGCAAGCCGATTGGAAACATTATCATCCGCATTGATGAGAAATACATTTTGGCCAAATTCAAAGATGTTCAGCTTGGCGGCGGCGCGGATATATTGATTTTAACAAGCCGAGGAGCCGTCGTTTCAAGCCGGAATCCCAGTATCAAAGCCGCGCATATGTACCCGGATGCTTCCCTTGTCGAAGAACTGGCGGAGAACAGGGAAAAAAAAGGCGCTTTTTCATTTCATACCGCTATTTCTGGGAAGCGCTATCTGGTTGCCTATACGTACATACCGAGCGCCGACTGGTACCTGGTAAGTACGATTCCGTTTTCCTACTTGAACGATGAACCCGTTAAGATCGGCGTATTTATCGCCGTTTTGGGAATCATCTGTTTTTTTGCTGGCGCTGCTTCTGTCTTTCATCGTATCCCAAAGCATCTCAAAGCCTTTGTATAAACTGGTGAAATTGATGAATAACGTGAAAAGCGGCAATTTTGGCATAAGGAGCCATGACAACAGCAATGACGAGCTGGGCGTGGTGACGACCCATTTCAACCATATGGTGAGCGAGCTTCAATTCCTGATCGATGAAGTCAAAAAACAAAGAGGTCTCCAAAAGGCTGGCTGAATTGAAAGCGCTTCAAGCCAGATCAATCCCCATTTTCTGTCCAATACATTGAATACCGTCAGGTCGCTTGCCAATTTGCAGAAGGCGGAAAATATCTCAAGTATCATCACGTCGCTCATCCAGCTGCTGCACGCCTCAATGGGAAAGGGCAGGGAACGCGTCACGCTGCGGGAAGAGATCGAATATGTGCGAGATTACTTGAACATTATGGCTTACCGGTATTATGACAAGTTCGAGGTTTATATCGAGATGGAGGAAGGCATACTCGATTGTGATATTTTGAAATTCATTCTGCAGCCGATTGTGGAAAATGCGCTGCTGCATGGACTTGAGCCCATGGAAGGGCAAGGCTTGATTGTCATCAAAGGATACAGGATCGGCGACGAATTGAAGATCACGGTAACCGATAACGGCGTAGGAATGAATGAACTCACGTTGAACCGTCTGATGAGCGAGAAGCCGAAACAAACGAAGGCCGGGTGGAACGGGATCGGCGTTTGGAACGTCGATCAAAGAATAAAGCTGTATTTTGGGGAAAAGTACGGTATCTCCATCCAAAGCGTCCCAAACTTGTACACGACCGTTGAAATTAAGATTCCTGCTGCCGCAGAGGAGGCCGCCTAGTATGTTGAAGGTACTGATAGTCGATGACAGCGCTTATTCGCGTACCGATTTGAAGACGATGATCAATTGGGAGAATCGCGGTTTCTATATTTCCGGAGAAGCGAGCAATGGGATGAACGCCATTCATTCGATGGAAAATGACATGCCCGATATTGTGATAACCGATATGAACATGCCCGTCATGAACGGCATTGATCTGATCGACTATATAGAAAGAAATTGCCCCCAGGTTCAGGTCATTGCCCTGAGCGCTTATGATGATTTTGATTATGTCCGGGAAAGCATGAAGAAGGGAGCCGTCGATTATATGCTGAAGCATCGTCTGAATGCGTCTGTGTTATTGGACATTCTTAAGTCCGCCGCAAGCTCGATAGTCAAATATAGGAATGAACGCGAACGGCAAAACGAGATTACCGAGGAGCTTTCCTTAAGCAAGGCCGCTCTAGGCCGGGAGTTCATGCGGAAGGTTTTGGAAGGGAGCCTGACGGATCCGAATGAGATTCAAAGGCAATTCAACTTCCTGGATATCGGCCTCGACATGGAAAACCTGATGGTAACGGTTGCGGAGATCGATGATTTTCGATTTATTGAAGAAAAAATTCACGCCCCTGGAAGTGGACGTAATCATCCGAACGTTTCTGGATATATCCGCAGAAATTCTTAATGACTGGAAGAAGTCCGTTATTTTTTCATTGGACCCATGGGAAATTTGTCATGATTTTTTCTTTAGATCAAACCAGCAGCAAGATGTATGTTTACAACAGACAATATGGCATTCTGAACCGAATCCGCTCGCAAATCAAAAAAGTATTTGAATATTACGGCAAGCTTCGGTGTAAGCCATGCCTGCAGGGATGTCTTTGAACTGCATCATGCATATCGCGATGCGGAGTCCATGTTGAGAGACAAGTTTTTTTTCAAAGGCAAGGACGGAATCTTCATTGAAAACACAAGCAGTAAGTCGGTGGAGTCTTTTTTTTAGCCTGGATATTCAAATGGAAAAGGAGATCTACACCGCTTTAAGAAATCAGGATGAGGAGCGCGTAAAACAACGGATCAATGAAATCTTTGATAGAATCAAAGCTTCGCGGCTGGGAAGCAAATCGACGCAGATGATTTGCGCCGAATTGATCCATATCGCAGGCAAAGTTTGCAGAGATTTCGGGATGGAAATATCCACCCTATATACAAGTGAAGACGTCCCCTACAATATGATCCAGAAGTACGAGACTCTGATGGATATCAAAGAATGGGTGCTGGGTCTTTACCTCAAGCTGATCGCCATGCTTAAATTGATGAAAATCAACGGTACATTAAGCAAAGTAACCCACAAGGCCGTTGAGTTTATTCACCGCAATTACCAGAACAACATTTCATTAACCGATGTCGCAGATTTCGTCGGCGTAAGCGGTCCGCATATCAGCAAGCTGTTCAAAGAAGAGTGCGGGATCGGATTTGCGGAATATATGAATCATTTCCGGGTGGAAAATGCCAAGCTGCATATCGAGAATGGCGAACTCAAGCTGAAGGTAATTGTAAAACGTGTTGGTTTCAACAATTACAATTACTTTTTTTCCGGGTGTTCAAGGATATTGTAGGAATGACACCGCTGGAATATGAACAGAGATTAAAAAAGTTATAGTAGATCTTAAGAAAGTGTAGTTCGATGCGAACTGCACTTTCTTATAATGAAAATAGGTAAACCGAAAGGGGAAACCAATTTATTATTCAAAGGGGAGATGAGAAAGCATGAAAAGGGCGTCCATTATGGCTTTAAGCATGTCCGTACTGCTGACGGCTGTTATGTCAGGGTGCTCCGGCAGCGAGGGATCGCAATCAGCCAGGGCGAAAAGGCGAATGACAGTCAGAAACCGAAGAAGCCAGTTGCGCTGAACTTGTGGACATCAAACGAATTGCACCAGAAATACTATCAAAAGACGGCTGAATTATGGAAAAAAGGATCATCCCGAGCAGCCGATCGAATTAACGGTGGACAATTATCCTAACGCGGAAATGCACAATAAGCTTTTGATCGCCCTGCAATCGGGAGTGGGAGCGCCGGATATTGTCGATATCAACCTCAATTTCTTCTCCAATTTTATGAAAGGCGACATTCAACTGGTGGAGTTGAACAAGCTCGTCGAACCGGTGAAGGATAAATACGTTCAATCCCGGCTCGATATTTACACCAAAAAACGGAAAGCTTTATGGTTTGCCTTTCCATGTAGGCGCAACGGTCGTTTATTACAATAAAGAACTTTTGGACAAAGCGGGTGTAAACGCGGATAACATCAAGACCTGGAATGATTTTACCGAAGCGGGGAAGAAGGTTGTCGCCGCAACCGGAAAGCCGATGACCGCTTTCGAAGTAACCAACCAGCGGCCGTTCTGGCCCATGATCGTCCAAAGAGGTTCTGATTATCTGGATAAGAACGGTAACGTCATTTTGGATAACGAAACCAATATTAAGACCTTGAACGCCATGAAGGACATGATGTATAAAGATAAAATCGCGATAGCCATGCCGGGTGGAGATACCACCAAGGAAGAATTTTTTTCAGCTTTATGAATAAAGGCGAAATGGCCGCTCTGATCATGCCTATGTGGTACATGAGCCGGTTTTTTTAGCTTATATGCCGACTTGAAGGGTAAAATCCAGGTTCGCGCCATGCCTGTGTTTGAACAAGGCAACGCCAAATCCGCAGGAATGGGTGGTACGGCCACGTCGGTGACGAAGCAGAGTAAGAATCAGGAAGTTGCGATGCAATTTCTAGCGTATGCCAAGATGACGAAAGAGGCCAATATCAGGATCTGGCAGGAGCTTAAATTCGATCCTCCGAGATGGGATGTATGGGACTCACCGGAGCTGCAGAAGCCTGACGAATATTTCGCAAACGAAAAAAGTGTTTAATGTGCTGGTTCAGATGAAGGACGAAATTAAATCGCCCAGCATGACCGAGCTTAGCACCGCCGCACAGGATCTCGTGAATTCCAGTGTCATGTTCAAGTCGTTGAAGGATCAGAGCCTTACCCCGGAACAGGCGCTGAAGGCAGCAGCCGATGAGCTGCGCAAGCAGAAAAAAAGTAATGCTCGGACGGATGGCGGCTGAAATCAAGGCGCGGTTTCGGTTGCCGTCCACCATCCGGCTTGGAGGTGGTTTTTTTGGCCAAAGGCGCAGTCAATACGCGTTACGGACAAACCGGGACGCCCAATAAATTCAGCTTGGGGAAGTTATTTTACTCCGAAAAGCTGGCTCCGTACATTTTTTGCATCCCCTTTCATATTGACGTTTCTGATCTTCTTTCTGTATCCGACCTTCTCTACCGTGATTATGAGCTTCCAAGAAGTCACGGGACTTAATAACGCCAAGTTTATCGGACTTGACAATTATAAGCGATTATTCGATGTCCATTTTTTTACAATGCCTTGAAAACGAACACACTATACACGATGTTTTCGGTTTTGCTGTTGATCCCCATTCCTATTGTGTTTGCCGTTTTTTTTGAATGCAAAAGTGGTTAAGGGCAGAAATTTGTTTAAGGCTTCCATCTTTATTCCGGCATTGACCTCCGTTATAGTGGCGGGTGTTTCGTTCCGGCTGATGTTCGGCGAGATGGACACCGCTTTGATAAACTCGCTGCTGATCAAATTGGGTCTTCCCCCGCAAAAAAATGGGCTTTGAACTATTGGACGGGGATGTTACTCATGACGGTTTTGAATCTCTGGAGGCATGCGGGCATCAATATGGTGTATTACCTTGCCGGTCTGCAAGCCATACCGGAAGAATTGTATGAGTCTGCGGAAATCGACGGAGCCGGTGTGGTTAGAAGGTTTTTTTGCCATCACCTTGCCTCTGTTGAAGCCCATCATTATTTATACGATGACAATCGCGATCTTCGAGGGCTACCGGATGTTCGGAGAAAGCTACGTATTCTGGAACGAAGGCATGCCCGCCGATATTGGTCTGACGATTGTCAGGTACATCTACCAGCAGGCTTTCCAACGGAATGACATGGGATTCGGCTCGGCCATCGGCATTACCCTGCTTCTTATCGTGCTGGCCATTAACCTGGTACAGCTGAGAATTTTCGGACTCTTCAAGAAGGACAGTGATTGAGTATGGGCATAAAATCCAAAAAAAACGGCAGGGGCTGCCTTAATCATTGTTTTTTTTCGTCATTGTCAGCTTTGCGATGCTGTTTCCGCTTTACTACATGTTCTTGGCTTCGTTCAAGAGCTCGAAAGAATTGTTCCGCAACGGCATGGATTTACGGATTGTTCCCGCGCTGATGAGTCTGGACAATTACAAGCTCCTATTCACAGGCAAGAGCATTTATTTGTCCTGGTACAAAAACAGCCTTTTGCTTGTAACTTTGTATACGGTTGCTTCTCTCTTCTTATCGTCTTTGGTCGGTTACGCACTTGGAGCCTATCAGTTCAAAGGCCGGAATCTGATTTTCGTCATGGTCCTGTTCGTCATGATGGTGCCGCTTGATATTCTGATGCTGCCTCTGTACAAGCTTACGGTCAAGATGGGGATCATCAATACGTATGCCGGCGTTATCTTGCCGTTTGTGGTCTCACCTATGGCGATCTTCTTTTTTCCGGCAATTTGTGACGGGACTTTCCAGAGATTTCATGGATGCGGGAAGGATTGACGGCTGCACGGAGTACGGCATCTTCTTCCGGATCATGGCTCCTTTAATGAAGCCGGCCTTCGGGGCAATGGGCATTCTACTCGCCATGCAGAACTGGAACAGTCTGGTCTGGCCTCTGATCGTGCTTCGCACCAACAGCATGTTTACCTTGCCGATCGGGTTATCGTCGCTGCTCACTCCTTACGGCAACAATTACGACGTGCTGATATCCGGTGCCGTATTGTCCACGATTCCGATCATCATCCTATTCCTGTTGAATCAGAGGGCGTTTATTTCCGGTCTGACCACCGGCGGAGTTAAAGGCTGATTCATGTAAAATAACATAAAAAAACTCGTGAAAATGAAGGAGAAAACTAAAAAAAATGAAAAAATCTCGTCAAAATTGATACGAAAGCTGGAAAACACAAAATCGACCGAAATATTTACGGGCACTTTGCCGAGCATCTGGGCCGCTGTATATACGAGGGAATTTGGGTCGGCGAGGATTCCGACATCCCCAATACGCGAGGAATCCGAAACGATGTCGTTCAGGCGTTAAAGGATATGAAAATTCCGATCCTGCGCTGGCCGGGAGGCTGCTTTGCCGACGAATACCACTGGAAGGATGGTATCGGACCTAAGGAAAGCAGAGCGCATATGATTAACACACATTGGGGCGGCGTGGTGGAGAATAACCATTTCGGCACCCACGAATTTTTTCGATTTATGCGAAATGCTGGAAACCGATCCTTATATCTGCGGGAATGTCGGCAGCGGTACTGTTTATGAAATGCAGCAATGGGTCGAATACATGACCTTTGACGGCGAATCGCCTATGACTGACCTGCGCAGAGCAAACGGAAGAGAAAAGCCATGGAAGCTTACCTATTTCGGTATAGGGAATGAAAACTGGGGCTGCGGCGGTAGAATGAGAGCGGAGTATTATGCCGATCTATACAGACAGTTCAGCACTTATGTAAGAGATTATGGGGAAAATTTCCTTTATAGAATTGCTGCAGGGCCTAGAGGGGACAATTATCACTGGACGGAAGTGCTTATGCGGGAGGCAAAGTATTTCATGGACGGATTGGCGCTCCATTACTACACGAGGCTGAGGGATCACAGCATCGTGATTGAAAATCCCGACGGGAACCGAATTTATTTAAAAAAAACCGGATGCAGTGAGAGGCCAGGCCGTCGACTTCGACGAGAGCGAATGGTTCGGCATTATGAAGGCGGCCTATTTCACAGAGGAGCTTGTAGCGAAGCACTCCGCCATTATGGATAAATACGATCCCGAGAAGAAGGTGGCGCTGATCATCGATGAGTGGGGCACATGGTTTGACGTAGAACCCGGCACCAACCCCGGCTTCCTGTATCAGCAAAACACAATGCGAGACGCAGTTTCTGCGGCGATCAGCCTGAATATTTTCAACAATCACTGCGACCGTGTAAGAATGGCGAATATTGCCCAGACGATCAATGTGCTGCAGGCTGTTATTTTGACGGAAGGGGAAAAGATGATCCTGACTCCGACCTATCATGTCTTTGAAATGTTTAAGGTGCACCAGGATGCCATGATGATGCCGATTGAGCTCCATTCAGGCAAATACAGTTACGATGGGGAGGAAGTTCCTCAGATTAGTGTATCTGCATCCATTGATGCTGACGGCAAAATGAATATCACCCTTTGCAATACGGACCCGAGAAATGCTGCGGAGGTGGCTTGCAATATCGGCGGGTATGCCGGTAAGCAGGTATCCGGCAGAGTATTAACCGCATCCTCCATGAACAGTCATAATACATTTGAAAAGCCGGATCAAGTAAAGGCCGTACCATTTACCAGTGTGCAGCTGAATGAAGGAGGCCTGTATGCAGAGATTCCACCGATGTCGGTTGTCGTGCTGACGTTGAGCTAAGGCCGGGTGAACAAGATGGCTAAACAAGGCCCATGCAGGGACTGTTCGGAAACCATTGAGGTGTCACCGGAAAAAAAATAGAAGCCATGCTGCAGATTCTATTGAAGTCCAGGAACCTTGAGCTGGCGGACGAGGATACAAGCAGCAGAAGGCTATCCGAGTGTATGAGCTGTCCAGCTTATACACTTGGAGGCACCTGCAAATACTGCGGTTGTCTTGTTCAGATTCGAACGAAAATTCAGGGGCAGTACTGCCCCTATCCTTTACATCCGAAATGGTAAGGGAAAAGGAGAGTAATGCTTGATGGCTGCAATTGAGATTCTGCTCCAGAACGAGATCGGCCGCATCAATCCAAATATCTATGGTCATTTTGTAGAACACCTGGGCGGCGTTGTATACGATGGCATTTGGGTTGGCGAGGATTCCGGCATTCCTAACATCAGAGGCTTCAGGCGCAGCTTATTGAAAAGCTGAAGGAGATTCAGCCTTCTGTCATCCGATGGCCGGGCGGCTGTTTTGCCGAGACCTACGACTGGCGAGACGGAATTGGTCCAAGAAATGAGCGTCCTACCACCGTGAACTGGTGGTACATGAATGACGGCAAATATGAGTCTAATCAAGTCGGGACACACGAGTTTATCGACTTCTGCAGGCTCGTTAACGCTGAGCCGTATTTTGCATTAAACGCAACTACTTCAACCGTATTAGAGGGCAGAAACTGGATTGAATACTGCAATATGCCGCAGGGAACCACCACGCTTGCCAAAGAGCGTGAGAATAACGGGAGTTCGGAGCCTTCAACGTGAAATACTGGGGCCTTGGCAACGAGAACTGGGGTGGCGGCGGCTGTATGACTCCTGAGGATTACTGCCACATATATAGGAAGTATGCCATTATCGGCAAAAGTGTAGGACCGGAGCTCAACTACATAGCATGCGGCCCCTACGAGGGTATTCCTGATTGGACCTTGAAATTTTTTTGAGAAGTATAAGGAAATGTATACGGTCGGCCGTATCCCCCCGATGTTCGGATACTCCCTGCACTATTATGTCACCAACACCGGAAGATTGGGCTCAGAGCTGGAATATTCGGATGCCCAGTGGTATGAGATGATGCGGCTCGGCTTGGAAATGGAGCCCTTTATCCAGACGCAATATGAGATGGTTAACGAGGCAATGCCCGGCAGCAGCATCGGTCTTATTGTGGACGAGTGGGGAGTGTGGCATCTGCTGCACGGCAAGCATCCATTGCCCGGAAAATACCTGTTCGAGCAGCCGGATACGATGCGTGAGGCGGTAGTGGCAGCGCTTTCGTTGAATATATTTAATAACCACTGCGACAAGATAGTCATGGCAAACGTAGCGCAGCTTGTGAACTGTATCCATTCCCTGTTCCTTGCAAAGGGCGACAAGTTTGTTACTACAACAAGCTTTCATGTATTTGATCTTTTTTAAAATCCACCAGAATGCTACTGGCGTCAAAACGATTGTCGATACGGAAGCGATTGAATATACCATAGAGGACAATTGCTATTCCATTCCAAGCGTTTCTTGTTCTGCTTCCGTAAAAGATGGCGTTCTGGCGGTCACGCTTGTAAACACTTCTGTCCATCAAGCGCAGCATGTTGAGCTTAATCTGAATGGCGGCTTATTTGCAGGTGAGGGGACAATGACTGTGCTGGCCTCTGCAAGCCCCACGGACGGCAACTCCTTCGATGAGCCGAACAAGGTAACACCAAAACAGCAATCCATCCATGTAGAAGGCTCGGAGTTCAAAGTGACAATTCCTAAAGCGTCTGTCGTACTGTTAAAAATAAACTGCAGTTTATAGCAAAAAATAGCTTGCGGAGAGGACTGCTCTTGCAGGCTTTTTTTTCGTATATTCTTCCCAGCCGTTCCGCGTACTTCTTCAATTGGCCTTTGGCGTGGTAAGGTCCCCCTTCTTTGATGACCGTCCACAGCGGGTCAGTGTCAAAAGCTATCGATTCCATCATCGCATCATGCCATTCGTTTAAATAATAAGCCGCTTGTTGGCAAAGCTCGGGATGTGTTTGTGCAAGGTTATGCTGTTCGTGCGGATCCTCTGCCAAACGAAAGAGCATTTCTTTGTCAAATAAATGAAACCCGTCGTGATAAGTCCGCATATACAAATAATCTCCAAAGAGCACGCTGCGCTGGCAAACATGCGCGCATTGGGAGACGACCAGATAGTCGCGTCCGTACGGTAATAGCCGGTGCATAGCCGGCTCCGTCCCAGAACGGCATCGGTTTCTTCCCGAGCAGATCGGCGATGGTCGGCAGCAAATCCAGATGATAGTGCAGTCCTGTGTCGACATGCCCCTGCTTCATGCCCGGCCAACGGATAATCATAGGGATGCGGCACGTTCCCTGGTCGGCGGTTCCGTGCTCTCCGTAAAAGCCGAGCTCGCCCATGTTTTTTTGCCGTGGTCCGCGGTAATGATTACAATAAGCTCCTCCATAACTCTCTGTTTCTCCAGCTCGCATGCCGCAGTCATAGCCGTCGATCATCCGCCGCAAGCCCTCGCGGTCTGTAAATTCGCCGAGGTGACGGGGATATTTCGGATTGGTTCCGGCGTCGAACATGTTGATTTCACGCGGACTATGCGGGCATATCTTGCGGGTGGTGTAACGGTTAAATCAACTGCATTCCAAAACCCCCCTCAAACAAGCTATGGCTCCGGATGATGATTGCTTTTTTTACGCTCCCCGTGCTGCTTCGGAAAATGCGCCTTATCTCCCCGGTAGCCGGTGGCTATAACGGCATGGATGTCATACTCCCCGGGTATGTTCAACAAGGCTCTGGCTTTGTTCTTGTCAAAACCGGTCATCGCATAAGTGATCAAGCCGTGGTTTAACGCCTCAAGCGCGAGGTAACCCCAACATAATCCGCTGTCAAGGGACGCTTCGACCGCCTCCGTTTGGCTTTTTTTACAGCCTTGCGTTTGGAGATTGCCAGCACCAGCACAGGCGCTTCGACGCACCACGCCAAGTTTAGAGGATGAATAAACTTGTGGAATCTTTCCCGGTCCTGCGGCGTTCGCGCGATAATATACCGCCAAGACTGCCCGTCGTTACCGGAAGGCGCCCATGTCGCCGCTCCGAATACTGCCATCAGCACATCGTTCGGCACGTCCTTCGACAGAAAGGAACGGGTCGACCAGCGGGTGAAAATCTGAGGATCAATGCCTAATTCAGATGTTTGGGAAGTTTCCTGTTCAGACGTAACGTTTAATCTCATATTGTGATTCCTCCTTATAAGGATGGTTTGTATGTAGATATATTTACTTTTAAACTTTAATACAAGCCGGCGAAACGAATTCGTATGGACTCCATAAAAAAATTGGATATGCTTATGAAGTTGGAATGCTATTTATGGAGGTGTCCCGGCGTGGAGTTTGGCAGTCACGATATCATCGTTATAGAACAAGCGCTGCATTCGGCTATGGCACAAGAAACGGACGGCCGAAAGATCAACTCATACAAGGAAGTGCTGGCTAAGCTTAAGGCAAGCTCAGAGATCGCGATCCGCACATCCGCAGGCCCTGTGTATGCCGCTGCGGAAAACGGGCTGCGCTTTGATTACGACGATTTCTCAGCTGGACACTGGCAGTAGATTTTTGCCCGGGACAGCGGAGGGGTCTGCACACAATTGAGACGGCCGTCCCACAGTTTGCCGAGGGTCGGGATTCTGCTGTTTCAAATCAGGCATGGAGTCACAATACCCGACGGACGAAGCGGGAATAAGGCTCTTTTTTTTGTTTGGGGAACGTATTGTCCTGCGAACATGCATTCTGTATAATAAAAGAAATGCTGATTTCGTTAGGAGTTTTACATATGAACCGTTTGACAGGGAAAGTGTCGTCCATTAACGAGATGATAGATTTGTTCCGGAGTACGCCGGAGATAGCGGACGGAATTACTTATTGGCATACCATTCCTCCGCGCCATCCCCAGCTGATTGATTTCCCGGACGAAATCCACCCTCTGCTGCGGGAATCGTTGAAGGATAGAGGAATTTCCCGATTATATACCCACCAGGCCCAATCGGTGGCAGAGGTGCTGAGAGGCAATCACGTGGTAACTGTGACGCCTACCGCCTCAGGCAAGACGCTCTGCTACAACCTACCGGTTCTGCAGGGTATACTGCAGGACGCAAGCGCCAGGGCGCTGTATTTGTTTCCGACCAAAGCTTTGGCCCAGGACCAGGTGGCGGAAATGCAGGAAACCATAACGAAAATGGGCGTCGACATCAAATCGCATACCTATGACGGAGACACTCCGCCTAATGTAAGGCAGGCGATTCGCAATGCGGGGCATGTGGTGGTGACCAACCCCGATATGCTGCATTCGGCGATTCTGCCGCATCATACGAAATGGGTAAAGCTGTTCGAGAATTTGAAATATATCGTGATTGACGAGGTGCATTCTTACCGAGGGGTGTTCGGCAGCCATGTGGCGAACGTGATCAGGCGGCTGAAGAGGATCTGCCGTTTTTACGGTTCAAGCCCGCAGTTTATTTGCGCCTCCGCAACGATCGAGAATCCGAAGGAGCATGCGGAGCGTTTGATCGGCGAGACGGTCATTCTTGTGGACAACAATGGCGCTCCTGCCGGGGAGAAGCATTTCGTGTTCTACAATCCGCCTGTCGTCAACCAGCAGCTCGGCATCCGCCGGAGCAGCGTCCTGGAGACGAAGAGGATTGCGGGCCTGCTGCTGAAGCACGGTATCCAGACGATCGTGTTCGCTCGAAGCCGGGTGCGCGTGGAGATCCTGCTGACGTACCTGCAGGATCTGATCAAGCACGAGCTCGGGAGCAAATCGATCCGCGGCTATCGCGGGGGCTATCTGCCGAAGCAGCGGCGGGAGATCGAGCGGGGACTGCGCAGCGGAGAGATCCGCGGCGTCGTCAGCACGAACGCGTTGGAGCTGGGCATCGATATCGGCCAGCTCCAGGCGTGCGTGCTCAACGGCTATCCGGGCACGATAGCCAGCACCTGGCAGCAGTCCGGCCGTGCCGGGCGGCGGCAGGAAAGCTCGCTGACGGTCCTCGTCGCGAGCTCGAACCCGCTGGATCAATATTTGATCCAGAATCCGCGGTATTTTTTCGAGCGGCCGCCGGAGCAGGCGCTCATTCACCCGGACAACCTGATTATTCTGGTTGACCATATCAAATGCGCGGCGTACGAGCTGCCGTTCGAGGACGGGGAACAGTTCGGCGACGAGACCCTGATCGAGATTCTAGAATTTCTGACGGAGGAACAGATCCTCCACCATGTTAACAACCGCTGGTATTGGATGGAACAGTCGTTCCCCGCCCACGATATCTCGCTTCGCAGCGCCGCGCAGGAAAACATTATAATCATCGATACGACAAACGGCAGCAGAGTGATCGGTGAAGTGGACCGGTTCAGCGCTCCCACGCTCGTTCATGAAGAAGCGATTTATCTTCATGAGGGTGTGCAGTTCCAGGTTGAGAAGCTTGACTACGAGGAGAAGAAAGCCTACGTGCGGGAAGTCGACGTCGATTACTTTACCGACGCCAACCTTGCGGTGCAGCTCAAAGTCCTCCATGTGCACCGCGAAGATTTGCAGGGGCAGCTGCTGCGCCAATACGGCGAAGTGACAGTGAACGCCAAGGCGACGATTTTCAAAAAAAATCCGACTCAGGACGCACGAGAATATAGGCGCGGGACCGATTCATCTGCCGGAAGAGGAGATGCATACCACTTCATATTGGTTCACATTCGGCGATGAGATTGCCGGCAAGCGCAGCACTAACGATCTGCAGTACGCTTTGCTCGGGTTGTCCAATGTGTTGGTCCATATAGCTCCGCTCTATCTGATGTGCGATCCTTCGGATATTCGGGTAGTGCCGCAGGTAAGGGCAGTGCACAACAAAAAAAGCCCACGATCTTCTTCTATGACCGGTATCCCGGCGGCGTCGGACTGAGCGAAAGGCTGTACGAGGTGCACGGCACGCTGCTTCGCCAAGCGGAACGTCTCATCTCTTCCTGCACCTGCCTGAGCGGCTGTCCTGCTTGCGTCGGGCCGATCGAGGAAGTGGGACTCACAGGCAAACAGCTTGCGCTTGAACTGCTGAGGGAAACGGGGGACTGACTATGAACGGATTAAGGGAAAGGCTTAACCGGTTGAAGAAGAGCGAGCCGGAGAAGGCGGTCCGCAGAACCGAATCGCTTGGAGCGGACTGGGACCGTATGAACGCCCGGCTGCAGACAAACGAAGCAGGCTCCTTCATCATGAGGGAACGCGTTTATCCGCTCCACCATATGCATGGCCGTTATCCACTGGGGAAGCTGTCTGGAGAATCGCATTTCCTGTCCGCCTTTCATCCTCATCAGGAAGTAAGCTGCGACAGGCTTCTCTTTTTTTGACACCGAGACGACCGGCCTTGGAGTGGGCGTGGGCAACGTCCCGTTTATGGTCGGTATCGGGTTTTATACGGAATGTGAATTTACCGTACAGCAGCTTTTTTTTATCCGCAATCCCGGCGAAGAGCTGGCAATGCTGCAGCACCTGAAGGACAAACTCGATGCATCTACGCATCTGGTTTCATACAACGGAAGAACCTTCGACTGGCCGATTTTGAAGAACCGCTATGTGATCAACCGGTTAGAACCGCTCGAGGATTGTTTGTTGCACCTAGATTTTCTGTATCCTTCCCGGAGCTTGTGGAAAAGCACGCTGCCTTCATGCCGGCTGAGCAAGGTTGAGGAAGCGCGGCTGGGCTTTTTTTCCGTCAGGATGATGTGCGGATCCTTGGCCCCCGCGCTCTACTTCCAGTACCTGGCAGAGAACGACGCCACTCTTATTGAAGGGGTGTTCGTGCATAACGAGTACGATATTCTCTCCCTCGCCGGACTCGCTATACATTTCGGTCTCCTGCTTCAAGGAGAGGTCATTTTCAGCGATATGCATCCCGATGAAATTTACCGTACCGGGGCTTGGCTAGAGAGAATGGGGCGCAAGGAGCAGGCGGAGGACGCTTTTCAGTATTTAATGGACCATAGTGCGAGCTACAAAGCGGGTGGCTATCAGCTGCTGCTGGCCCAGCACTACAAAAAAAAAACCGACTACGAGCGGGCTGTCGCTCTATGGAGAGGATATGTCGACGAGAAGCACGCGGCTCCTTCGGCGGTAATAGAGCCATACATTGAGCTCTCCATGTTTTACGAACACCGGGCCAAGGACTTTCGCTCTGCTCTGAAGTACGCCCAGTGGGCCTTGGATAGGCTTTGGAAGCGGCAGTCTCTGTCCAGGCCGGCCAAGGGAATTAATAATCTGGAGGCCGTCCGGGAGCTGGAAAAAAAGGATTGAGCGGATTAAAAAAAAGATGGCAGCGGACAGTGAAGCAGGTTCCAAACGGGCTGCCGTTGCATCGGGAAACAGAGGTTCCAGGAGGAGCAAGACAAGGTACGAGGCGTCTATATGGATTCCTTGTTTAAAGAAGCCGGCTACTGACAGGGTGTCAATACTGCGGGGACTTCATTTCCTGCCGGTATTGCTCGGGCGGAACGACAGGCGGGTGAGGAAGCGGCTGCCCATTGTTGAATATTTCCAGCCTGCAAAGGAACACTATCTGATAGCAGCCACCAACTCTCGTAAGAGAGCGAGAAGAGGGAATGATCCATGCCTGAACTTCCGGAAATGGAAACTTACAAGATACTCCTGGCGCCTAGAATAGCGGGTAAAGTCATCACAGGCGTGGAGATCGGACGGGAAAAAAATCGTTAAATGTGCCGGCGGAGCATTTTATACAAAATGTGCGCAGTCATACCATGGTTACCATTGACCGGCGGGCGAAGCAGCTGCTGTTTCATTTGGATAATGGACTCGTACTTTTGCTGCATCTGATGCTGGGCGGATGGATGTTCTACGGCACGGAACAAGAAAAGCCGGACCGCACCGTTCAGGTGAAGCTGTCTTTTGGCGACCATCATTTGTTTTTTTCTGGGGCTCAGGCTTGGCTATTTGCATATGCATACGGAGCGGGACGCCGCTGCGCGGCTGTCCAAGCTGGGGCCGGAGCCTTTGGAACGAAACTTCGGGCTGGAACAGTTTATGGCCAGGATCACAAGCAAACGCGGCAGCGTCAAAACGGTGATGGTCGATCAGGGCCGAATCGCCGGAATCGGCAACTGCTATGCTGATGAGATCTGTTTCGATGCGGCCATTCGTCCCACGCGGAGAACGGAGGAGCTGACCGGCGAAGAGCTTGCCGCGCTCTATCGCTCCATGCAGACAGTGCTGAACGAAGCGATACGGTACGGAGTACATAGAACGGCCGCTTGCTTTGGATGACGACCTCACGGGTAATTATAATGACCGCTGCAATGTATACGATAATGAAGGAAAGCCCTGCCCAAGGTGCGGTCATACGGTAGAGCTGCACGAGCTGAATTCGCGCAAATGCTTTTACTGCCCTAACTGCCAGCGTTAAAGATGATGTCTCATGTTTATAGGCAGCCATGTCAGCATAAGAAAAGGATTTTTGGGCGCCGCCAGAACGGCCGCTGCAATCGGCGGTACGGCTTTTCAATATTTTCCGAAGAACCCCAGAAGCCTGTCGGTCAAGGAGTTTGATCACGCGGATGCGGAAGCTTGCGCGGCATTTTGCCGCAGGGAAGGGATAATATCCATCGCCCATGCCCCTTATCCCGCCAATTTGGCCGCCGAAGATCCGCATATGCAAGAGGTTACGGTGCAGTCGCTGCTGAACGATCTGGAGATCGTGGAAGCGTGCGGTTCCATTGGTCTGGTCGTCCATTTCGGGAAATACAAAGGAAAAGACCCGTTACAAGGGTACAAAAAATATTATACAATTACTGAACCGGGTCACAGCGGAATGGCATGGGAACGCGCTGGTGCTTATAGAAAACCAGGCGGGTGAAGGCACCAATATGGGAAAGACGCTGGAAGAACTGGTGCAAATCCGCAATCTGGCCGACCATAATGAAAGAATCGGCTTTTGCCTGGACAGCTGCCATACGTTCGCAAGCGGGCTGTGGAATGGCTCGAATTGGGCGCAAATTGAAGCCAGAGGAGAGGAGCTAGGTTTTTTTTGAGCATCTGAAAGCGCTGCACCTGAACGATTCGGTGTATCCTTCCGGTTCCGCCCGCGACCGTCATGCAACCATTGGCAGAGGGCAGATCGGGGAAGCGGCGATGAAAGATTTGCTGAGTTCCCCGCATGTGGCGCGCATACCGGTCGTGCTGGAGACCCCGGATTCCGATTCTCACGGGGAGGAAATCGCTTATGTACGCGTTCTGGCCGGCTTAAGCAAATAATCGCGTTGGAGGGTGGGGGAGAAGAATGATTCGGTTATCGGATGTCCATTTTATAAGGGAACGGCGTCATATTCTTAAGGATGTCAATCTACATATCCGGCAGGGGGAAAACTGGGTAATTCTGGGCCGAAACGGCTGCGGAAAAAACTACAATGCTGGAGTTGATGAACGCTTATCAGTTTCCAAGCTCGGGGACTGTCCATGTGTTGGGCCATCAATATGGTCAGGTAGAGGTTAGGGAAATGCGCAAATCCATTGGCTACATAAGCCAATCGCTGGTAGAGAAACTTGCGCTGCGCGACCCCGTCTGGGAAATCGTGGCGGGCGGCCAATTCGGAAACCTCCGGTTTTATGAGAACATCACGGACGAAGTGAAGCAAAAAGCGGTGGATTGGCTCGATCGCGTCCAGCTCAAGCATACTGCAGAACAGCCTATGGGCGTTTTATCGCAGGGTGAACGTAAAAAAGGTGCTGTTAGCCCGGGCTTTACTGGCCGAGCCCTCGATTCTGATCATGGATGAGCCGTGCTCCGGATTGGATTTGTATGAAAGAGAACGGCTGCTGCAAACGATCAGCGCCCTTTACACCAGCAATGTGACTATTGTTTACGTAACTCATCATATTGAGGAAATTATGCCATTGTTCACTCATGCTGCTCTTGTGGAGGAAGGACAGATTATCGCGGCAGGCCCCAAAAAAAGAAGTGCTGACCGCCCAAAATATAGAAAGGGCTTATCAGGTTCCCGTGTCTTTGGAGTGGACGAACGATAGGCCTTGGATAAAGGTGCTGTAATCGATGGAACTATCTTTACTGACGGCTTCCGGCTCACGCTTCATCGGAACGTCGAATCACGGCTTTGGGCAGTATGCCCAGGAAGAGGTCCGCAGGTTGATTCCGGATGCCAAATTTCACGCAATCGTACCGACAGAGGTCGTTCTGATCGAAACATCGAGTGACGCGCGGACGGTTATCGACAGGATAAAAAAACAATAAACCGATGTTTCTCAGGCACCTCCAGCCGGCCAATTTAGCTGTCGAGGCTGAAGGCGGCGAGCAAGATTTGCAGCGTTTAAGGGAGCTGCTGGCAGGGCGGATTGACCTCCCGGAGGACAGTAAAGTGGCGGTGCAGGCCCGTAAGCAGGAGGGACTTGATCTAGTTTACCCTTTACTTGCGGTTAAAGAAGCAGCGGACCAGGTGCTCGCATCCGAATATAAAGCGGAAACCGTAGTACGGGATGCGGACTACATTTTGTCCATTTACATTACCGGCAAAGCGATATATGTCGGGCTTTCCTCACCGGAAGACAATCTGTCCGACTGGTCCGGCGGCGCAATCCGGTTCCAGAGGGAAGACGGGCAAGTGTCCAGGGCCAAATTCAAGCTGCTTGAGGCCGAGCATGTGTTTGGAGTAGATTTTTCCGCGTTCCGACATGCATTGGATATCGGCGCGGCTCCCGGCGGCTGGACGTCTTTGCTTCTGGAAAGGGGACTTAAAGTGACCGCCGTGGATCCGGCTCATCTGCATCCAGGCCTGCTTGACCACCCGTCTCTCACCTTTCTGCAGAAAAACGCCGACGAGGTGAAATTTGCCGCCGAGACGTTCGATCTGCTCGTATGTGATATGAGCTGGAGCCCGAGGCAGATGGGCAGGCTGATTGCCAACCTGCTGTATGCTCTGCGCAGCGGAGGGACAGCCATTATTACAGTGAAGCTGATGCACAAAAAAAAGCCGTTCCAGACGGTGAGAGAGCTCACGGAGCGTTTTGCGGACAGCTTGACGCTGTGCGGCGCCAGGCAGCTTTTTTTCATAACAGGGAAGAGCTGACTCTTTACTTGGTCAAAGGCTAGGACGGCGCTGTGGAAAGAGAATCAAGCTCACCTTGGGGGCAAGCACGGCGTTGTGCAGAGAGAAACAAGCTTATCTGGGGGCAAAGGCGATGCTATGTAAAGAGAAACAAGCTCTTCCTGCGAGCATGGTGAGCTGGTTGTTATTTTGCGGTAGGCAGGAAATCATGTAATGCTCTTTATGGATAATGGGGCCCCCAAAAGTGTTGGAGCAGTTTTGCAATGGGCTGCTTCACTTTTGGGGGCCTTGGTATTAATCTTCCGCAGGAGCGGCTTCAACGGCAATTTGATAGGCATTCAGGATCGACTCGGCTTCCTCGGGATCTTTTATGCCCACAAGGTACTGGTCCTCCTCATCGCCTTCGACCCGCATCAGCACGAGGTCTTCTTCCCTTTTCAGCAGTGCGTAGGTGTGCTCTTCCATATCGAACAGCGCCTCTACGTTGTACTCATGTTGATGTCCGGCCTCGTCCTCTACAATGACCTGGTCCCTTGCTTCATCTTCAGCCATGCCGCTAAGCCTCCTTAAAATTCGAGTGAACAAGTATATTATTCCCCATTACCTGCAAAAAAAGCGGCGGGAAAAAAATATTTTCTGCAAAAGGTGCTCCACGCGCTTCGCTTTTTTTGTATGATAAAGCTATGAATAAATTTAATCGTGCAAAATCCGCTGTCGGCCTATCGGTTATGCTGCTGCTGTGCGTTATTTTTTATGGGTTTGATTCTTATCATCCTGTGCCGGACAAGCCGGGGGAGAACACAACCCCAACCATTGCCCCGTCCATTTTGCAAAAGGAGGAGCAGCTTCATCAGCCGGAGGGGGCAGAGACAGCCACGCAGACGGTAGATACAGTGAGACGAAACGGTGTGCAGGCCAAGGAGGACTCTGTGCAATCAACCGAGTTTCAAGCAATGGAGGAGCCTGCACAGCTAACGTCTTCACAGCTCCAAAAAAGATCCGCAGCCGGCCCGTCTCTCTTCCGCAAAGCCATACAGCTGCATGAATTCTAACGCATCCGTAGATGAGCATATTGCTTATGTCAATGTTTCCGTGGCCACGCTATGGAAACAACCGCAGATGCAGCGTAAAGTGGACATTCTTTCCATGGAGCAGCCTGTCCGTGTATTGGAGTGGACCCGCAAAATGAGCATCCCGGACAAACTGTGGCTCGTAGGAAAGACGGAGACGCAGGCTTTGCTGGGTCAGGCTGTCTATACTTTGGAGGAGCGGGGGGAGTGGACGAAGGCTGCTGTGATCAATCAGTCGACACCTCTTCTATCACAGGGCTATCCTGGCTGGCTTCCTTCGCAGCAGCTAACGAAAAAAAGCCGGCGTGGAATCCGGCGGTGCATGTCCCAAGGTGGTGGTACAGGCTAAAACAGCGTGGCTGTACAACGATCCAAGCTTAACGGAACGGTACCGTCAAATCAGTTTTAACACCGTTCTGCCGCTGGCGGCAGAAGACGGGGACATATTGACCGTTGCGACACCGGCGGACGGGTTCAAATGGATCGACAAGAAGGATGTCTTGATCCGCGGCGGCGAGGCCGGAAAGGCTGTGACGGGACAAGAGGTTTCCGAGCTCGCCCGGCAGTTTTTTTTGGGCTTGCCCTACCTATGGGCCGGCACCTCGGGATTTGGCTTTGACTGCTCCGGATTTACTTATTCCCTGTATGCTTTTATGGGATTTCCATTCCAAGAGACGCCAAAGACCAGGCAAAGTTCGGCCAAAAAAAAGTCGACCCATCTCGGCTTAGTCCAGGAGATTTGTTATTTTACGCACGCGAGGAAGGAAAAGGGGCTGTTCACCATGTCGCCATGTATATCGGAAACGGCCAAATGATCCATTCGCCCAAAACCGAACGCTCGGTGGAGATGATTTCCATGAATACGCCTGAATATGCCGTTGAATATGCCGTTGCCAGAAGGGTGATACCCTAGGGCCATACAAAAAAAATAGTAGATAAAATAGCCCTTTCCCGCTATAATCAGAGTGCATTTTTTATTTACAAAGGAGAGGATGCAGTGAAAAGTGTAAAGCCGGGTGAAGTGCTGGCTGGCCGTTACAAGATAGTGAAAACGATTGGAGAAGGAGGGATGGGTAGTGTATTTTTTAGCGGAGGATGTGAAGTTGGCCGGCAAGGAGTGGGCGGTAAAGGAGATTCCACAGCGCCCCGAGGATGTTCCCCATTTTCTGGAGGAAGCCCAAATGCTGGCCCGCTTAAACCATCCGCAGCTGCCCCGGATCGTAGATTATTATGTGGTGGAACCGGACAACGTGTGCTTCGTGGTGATGGATTATATCGAGGGGCAGACGCTGCAGGCGTGGTTCGCGAATAGGCAGAAGAAGGCCGACGCTGCGTCAGTCCTGTCTTTTGCCGTGCAGTTATGCGATATTTTACATTATTTGCATTCGATTGAGCCTGAGCCTGTCATATACAGGGATTTGAAGCCTTCCAACGTGATTATCGGACAGGACGGCCGCATCAAACTGGTTGATTTCGGGACGGCCCGCAGCTATAAGGCAGGTCAGAACTCTGACACTGTGCCGTTAGGGACGATAGGATTCGCTTCACCGGAACAACTGCACGGATTTCAGACGGATGCCCGCTCGGATTTATACAGTTTGGGCGCTTTTATGTACCATTTGCTGAGCGGCGGCGGATATTATTCGGTGTCGCGCATATCTTTGGGAAAAAATAAATACGGCCCTGCCCATAAAGCTGATTGACCTTGTAATGAGCCTGCTTGCGGAGGACCCGCGCTCCCGCCCCGGAGGGGCCTTTGAAGTAAAAGAACATCTTGAGGAGCTGCTTGGATCAGTACGGAGCAAATCTGTGAAGAGCTGCAAAAAAAATCTTTCGATGGATCCCAAAGTTATCGTAGTGGGAAGCCTCTACCCTGGCGCCGGGGCAAGTTTCACCGCCGTATCGCTGGCCAGAATGCTGAACCGTTGGGGCATCTCTCATGCTGTCATGGAGCATCCTGCCGTTGAACCGGAGCTGTATACTTTGCTTTTCGGAGACCGCCATGCGCCAAAAGACTATCTTTCCCGCGGCGGGAGCACCGTCTGGACTGACGGGTTTACGCAGTGGCTTGCTCTGCCTCCGGACGGCGTTATAAAAGAATGCGAGCAGCCCGCCCCAAGCATTCTTTATTGGCTGAACAGCGCTAAAAAAAAGCCCATCCGCATTGTGGACATCGGCTTCAAGTGGGAACAGGAATCAGTAAAAGAATTGTGTGACGCGGCGGATCTGCTGCTGATTGTTGCGGAGGATTGCTCCGTAAAAAAATCAACAGGCCATCGTCAGCGGCTGTTCTGCAGCGCATGGAGAAGTATTCTGAAAGCGGACAAAAAAAGTCCAGCTTGTCGTTAACCGTGCCGTCTCTCCAGCAGGAACAAAAGAGTGGCTGGAGCATTTTGCCGGCTGGAAGGTGCTTTCGCTGCCCGCCATAGCCGCTGAGGAAGTGGCTTCAGCCGTATGGAAGGGGCGCTGCGTGCAGGACAACCCGAAATATTTGGAGGAAGCTTCACGAGGTTTTTTCCGGTTTATGGAAGGAAGTTTTCACGGAAGGAATCCCGAATGCCAAATCAAAGGGAAAAAAATTTTATTTAAGGTATTTTCCACTTAGGTATTGCTAAATGATTCCAACAAGAGTTATAATAGCATCAAAATTAATTTATCTGCAAAGCGGAAGCACCGCTAATGCCTACGGGCGTTAGGGTGCTTTTTTTTCGTTGTCAGGAGGTGGTTATGATGGAGAGGAAGCACAAAATACGAGTGGCTGCGGCGATTGCCGCGATTGCTGTGTGCTAACCGCGAGCGGCCTCGTACAAATGTGGGGTTAAGGGGAGAGGAATGTGTCAACCAAGCAGATTTGCATTATCGATCCGGACACGGATTATGTGGAATGGATTGCGGCTTATGCCAGAACAGCTACCGTCAATGGTGCCTGCAGCGTACGCTGTTTTACGGAACCCGCTGCAGCCGCTAATGTCTTGAAGAACCGCAACGAAGAGAGGACAGTTTTATTGAACGAGAAGTGGAAGGAGTGGGGCGAGAACAATTTACAGGAAGATTATTGGATCCTGACAGAGAGCGGCGGAGCGGCGGAGCCGTTTTATTTGTACAAATACCAGCCTTTGGATAAGCTGTTCTCTGCCATTGTGTCACGGTCTTTAGAAAGAAGAAACCGCCCATCTTCGGATAAACCGCGCTCCGTGAAGGTCATCTCCATTTACTCGGCCGTGGGACAATGCGGAAAGACGACAACGGCCTTGAATTTGGCAAGAGGGCTGGCTATGCAGGACAAACGGGTGTTTTACCTGAATCTCGAGCTGCTCGGTCCGACAGTAATCCCGAGTGCCGCACCGGAAACGCAGCCGTTTGAAGAAGTTTTGTACTACATTCGGACCCAGCCGGCCGTCGTGCGCAATAAGCTTGAACAGGCTGTCATACGGGAACCTTCCTTGAGATTTGATTATTTGCCGCCTGCCGAGTCACTGTCGGAGCTTCAGGAAATGACGGCTTCAGACACCTCGTCGCTTATCAAGGCGATCTCTGAGTGCGGATACGACAGCGTCATAGTCGACCTGGAGTCATCCGCCCATCCTAGAGCTTTGGGAGCTCTGTCTGAAAGCGACAGCGTATGGTGGATTGTCACGGATGAAGCTGCGTGTATTACAAAGACGAGGCTACTGCTTGACCGATGGAGAGGCCTGGACACGGAAGCTGCGGCGGTGCTTAATGCGGTATATTTTATCCAGAACAAGTGCCGGGGAAACGCATCCCATGGCCTGTCGGCATCCGGCCACAACCTAAGCGGTCAATTGCCGTACATCCCGCAATGGAAGGCGGCTTCTTCCTCAGAATCGCTGTTTCACTCCGAAGCGTTTAACCGTCAGCTCATGCATCTGGCTGCGTCCCTGGAAATTGCCCATAGGGGTGATGAAGTTGCCGAGTGAGGCAGTGCCGCACCATTTGAAAACGAGAATTTCTGAGCGTCTGGATCTATCCCATACCACTTCGGACGAGCAGCTTATAGAAACGATTGAGGAGGTGGTTTTCGAGCATTCCAGGGCATTTCCCTTGACGGCGAACAGGAAACAGCAATGGGTGCGCCAATTGTATAACAGCTTTCGGGGGCTTGACGTTCTTCAGCCTCTCATGGATGACCCCTCCATAACGGAGATTATGGTGAACGGCTGCGACCGGATTTTCATTGAGCAGGACGGCGAAGTGAAAGTTTGTGCCGAGACTTTTGAGAATCAGGAGAAGCTCGATAATATAATTCAGGCCATTGTTTCCAAAGTGAACCGGGTGGTGAATGAATCCTCGCCAATAGTAGATGCCAGATTAAAAGACGGTTCACGGGTGAACGTTGTGCTGCCGCCGGTCGCTCTTAATGGTCCTACCTTAACTATCAGAAAATTTCCCGAGAAACCAATGTCTATGGATGATTTGATCGGTAAAGACGCAATTACCCCTGATGCAGCGGATTTTCTGAAAATGCTGGTAGCGGCCAAATATAACATTTTCATCGGGGGCGGGACTGGCTCGGGCAAAACCACTTTCCTGAATGTGCTCTCGAATTTTATACCGCAGGATGAAAGGATTATTACAATTGAAGATTCGGCTGAACTGCAGATCAGGAATGTGCCGAATCTGGTGTCTCTGGAAACGCGTAATGCGAACACGGAAGGCAAAGGAGAGATTACGATACGCCAGCTGATCCATTCTTCGCTTAGAATGAGGCCCAACCGGATCATTATCGGCGAGGTCCGGGGTGCCGAAGCGCTGGATATGCTGCAGGCGATGAATACCGGGCATGACGGCTCACTCAGCACAGGCCATGCCAATTCCACGGCGGATATGCTGAGCCGGCTGGAGACGATGGTGCTGAGCGGAGCGGCCCTGCCGGTGGAGGTGATCCGCAAGCAGATCAGCTCGGCTGTCGATATCATGGTGCATTTGTCCAGAATGCGCGACCGTACCAGGAAAGTGACGGAGATAAGCGAGATAGCCGGAATCGAAAACGGGGAAATTGTGCTGAATCCGTTATTCCGGTTCGAGGAAAGGGGGGCAGCTGCGGGAGGTAAAGTGATAGGGGCTTGATAGCTACAGGCAGTAAACTGAACCATACATGGAAGTTAAGAATGGCTGGACTCTCTGAGCAGCCCTTGTGGAATTCTACTCACCGGAAGGAGGGGGGAAGTTGATATGGCTCTATGCGGTGCTGTCCGGCGGGGTTTGCTGGCTGGCATTCCAGCTGTATGATCGAAGGCATAAGCCGCCCGACGGTGAAGCTTCGCTTGGAAGCTTTCTGGGAATGCCTTTGGGGAAGCTTCCTTTATCCAGACAGAAAGCAGCGCAGGTTTTACCCAAGCAGAATGCTGCAAGAGAAAAAACTGCCGAAGGACAGGGCGGCTGCATCGGTGCTGGTCAATTATTCCAGCTATGAAATGAATGCCAGGGAAATCGTTGTGTCCGCGTTATGCGCCGCAGCAGCTTTTGGATTCATCGGATTCGTTTTTTTTATAAATTGGCTTCTGTAGCATTGCTGTTTGCACTGATAGGCTTCTGTTTCCGAAGGTTCGTAAGAAGCAGCTTGCCAAAAAGCGGCTCCAGCTGCTCAGTCTTCAATTCAAGCAGGCGTTAAATGCGCTTTCTTCTTCGCTTGTGGCCGGAAAGTCCGTTGAAAATGCCTTTCGCGATGCGGCTGTCGATCTGCGGACTCTGTATCCGAGCTCTGATTGCCACATTATCCGCGAATTGGAAATTATTAACCGGCGGGTGGAGAACGGCGAACAGATTGAGGCAGCGTTAGCCGATTTTGCCTCAGGGCGAATCTGGAGGACGTAACGAATTTTGCGGACGTTTTCTCCACATGCAAAAGAACAGGTGGGAATCTCGTTCAAGTCATCCGCAGAACATCCTTAATTCTTAGCGAAAAGCTGGATGTGCAGCAAGAAATTACTGTCATGATCGCCCAGAAGAAGCTGGAATCCAAAATATTGACTGCTGCTCCCGTCCTTATTGTTGCTTTATTAAGCTTGAGTTCGCCCGAATACATGAGTCCTCTGTACAGCGGACGAGGATACTTGATCACCACTCTAGCGTTGCTGGCACTTATGGCTGTTATGCGGCCGCGCAAAAATTGATGAATTTGAAGGTGTGATTCCATGTTCCTGCAAATCCTGTTAGTCGTCCAGGCGGCGCTTCTATTGATGCTGTGGCTGCGGGCAGGAAACAAGTACAAAGCGTTTCTCGCAGAGTACGTTCCGCATAAGCGCAAGAGATGGATTTTTTGCGGGTCCGCTTTTACTGTTGGATAGATTCAATCTGCCGGATTTGTTCTCGGACACGTTCTCCAAAATCTATGTCCATATGAACGGCCTGCATGGCGGAAAGCTTGCCCATGCGGAAAGCCGGCTTTTTACCGCCAAAATCCTGCTCGGCTGTATCTGCTCTATTCCTTTTTTCCACGCTGCTGGCGATTATCGCGGGAGGGGATGCGGCTTGTTTGGCCCTAGGTTTGGCGTGTGTCGTGCTTATACCTTTCCTGATGCTGAGAGAGCTTGAAAAAAACGTCGACAGCCAGAAAAAAAGATCGATCCTGCTCGAACTGCCGGAGATGCTTAATAAAATGATTTTGCTGGTGAATGCGGGAGAGACGGTACAGAAAGCGTTGATGAAATGCGTTGACATGGGATCGGAGCGTCCCCTGCAAAAGGAGCTGCACCTCTTATCCAACGAGCTGCAGATGAATTCCTCGCTGACGCAGGCGATGGATAATTTCAACAAACGCTGCGCACTTCAGGAGGTGTCCAGTCTAGTAACTACAATTCTTTTGAATCACCGGAGGGGAGGGGACGAATTCGTATTCGCATTGAAGGAGCTTTCGCACATGCTGTGGGATAAGCGCAAAACGGTGACCAGAACGTTGGGGGAGGAAGCTTCATCCAAGCTCGTATTTCCAATGGTGGTCATATTTATGGTAGTCATGGTACTCGTGGCGGCACCTGCATTGTTGGTTATGAATCCATAATTTAGAGGAGGAAGAGTAATGAACGATTGGAATTTAAAAAAAGGGCAGTAACGCGATTTTGGAAGGAAGAAGAAGGACTTGGCACATTGGAAATTCTGCTGATTGTAGCTGTATTGGTGACATTGGCCATCATATTCAGGAAGTGGATCGTCGGCTGGTTTAACAAGCTGATTGGCGACGCCAACAGCGACATGCAGAACAATACTGCGGTTACTCCCTGTCAGCCAAGCCCTACGACAAGCTGTTCGCAGTGACAGTCTCGGCGGTAAAGGGATTTTTTTAAGGATAGACGCGGCAGCTTTACGGTGGAAGCTTCGCTCCTTTTCCCTATGGTGCTGCTCTGCCTTTTCGCCGTGATGTTCATGGTGTTATACGTCTACCTGCAGGCCTCTCTGCACCAAGCAGCCTCGCTCGCCGCTGACCGGGCTGCTTATGCGTGGGATAACAGCTTCAAGCTGCCGCTGACCGGAGCTTATCCGGTTGGCAGCTACGACGGATTATATTGGAGAACTGTTGAAGACGACGCGTTTGCGGGGCTGCTCGGGTCAAAGTCCACCGCGATACAGATACCGGGCACATCTGCCTACCGCCAGGTCCGGAGAAAAAAAAGCTGCAGAAAGCGGCTGGAAGCCAGGCGAATGGCGTGACCGGGACATTGACCTACATCAACAGATGGATTGACAGGCAGGTAAGAGCCGAGTTGCACCAACCTTTCCGCGCTCCTGATCTATTGTCCCGCTGGCTGCCTGAAAAAAGAAGCGAAAGCTGCCGCTGCAGCGAGGATAGTGGATCCCATCGAATACATAAGGAATGTCAATCTGGCCCGAAGCTATTACCAGACGATCAAAGGCAGGATCTCACCCGCCGAGGCTAAATCTCTTATGAAAGAACCTGCACAGGGACGGGACATGCCCAAGATCACATCGGAGCGGCAGGCGAGCGAATACTTAAGGGATTTGCTTCAAGCCAAGGAAGGCATCTACACGTTAAAAGCGGGGAACATCAGAGTGATTGATGCGCTGGACGGGAATGGAGTGGCCCATCAGGCTTATTACAATTTTACGGAGAATCAATTGGCAAGGGAACAGATGACGAAAGATATCGAGATGTTAAGGTCCTCCGCGAGCATCAGAGGAGTGGTGTGGCATTTTTTTCGGACCCAACGGCCAGGGAAAGGCAGGGCCTTCTGAAAGCTTCCGCCGCGAGCTCGAAAAGAACGGCATTCTCATAGTGCTGCATTAAGAGAGGTGAACTTTCTGAAATCGGGAAAAGGCATACAGCGGATGCTGTACGATAAACGCGGCTCGGTCTCGGTTTTTTTTAATCATCCTTATCGTACCCGTGTTTTTTGTTCCATGCGGTGTTCATTGATTTTGCCAGAGTGAAGCTCGCTGAACGCGAATCCGAAGGCGCGGTCAAAACCGCCGCAAGATCCATGTTATCTTATTTTGATCCGGAAATGCAGAATTACGGCTTATTCGGCTTCAATCTGCCTGCCGCAGATTCGGAGCAGCTTTTTTGCAAAGGTGTTGAAGGAGAACTTAGCCGTGCCTGGAGGTTTTCAATATATCGATGTAAGGCCTGAAGCAAAGAATCCGTCGATCACACCGGTTTATTCGCTGGCCAATCACACGGTGTTTAAGAGGCAGGTATTGGAAGAAATGAAGTATAAGGCGCCGATTCAATTTTCTTTGGAAATAGCGGACAAGTTCAAAAAAGACCGGCTTGGACAAGTCGATGCAGCGGGCTTCCGTTTTTTTTCCGCCAATGCGGCAGAGCTGCAGAAGCTGCTTGATAAGAGGGACGAGCAGCTCAGCGCCGCCTGGAATCAAACGGAGCAGATGGTCGATAAAGCCAATAAGTATTATGACTATTACAATATCAGGCTCAATGAATTGAGCTCCTTGGCTGACCAAATCGGCATTCACACCGCGGATGAAATGATATCCAATGTTCAGGAGGCCAGAAAAGAAATGGCCTCTCTAGCCGAATCTTTAAAATCGATAGACGGCTCACTTATATCCCTGTTCATGGCAGCGCCGGGGCGGTCGACAGCATTCGCGCATTGAGTGAAAGCCGAAGCCGTCTTGCAGATCAGATTTCGGCGTTGGAGGCGAAAATAAACGATTGGGAGAGACTGTTAAATCTCATTATCGAATATGGGGCACTGGCAGCTGCAACGAGGCAAGAAGTTTCACTCAATGAAGCTGCTCTTGTTTCGTACCAAAAGACAATTACCGGCACTCTGGCGGAAGCCCAAAAAGTGAACATTGAATTGAATGAAAAGTTGAACGACGTCATTGCAAATAGCGGGACAGACGGCCAAACTCTCGCTTCGGATGATGTATTCCGAAGTATCAGGATACTGCGCGACAGTTATTTTCAAGAGTATGAGGTTGGAGTAAGCTCCATTGCGGCGCTATTTTCAGGGTTCAAGGCGTCAGTTGAGACAACGCTGCTGTACACTGGCGAGGCGTTAGGCAAAAGGCGGGCGGCCAATGAAAGCTTCCATACCCATACGCTTCAATTTTACGACAAGCAAAACGCCTTGGAAAAAAACGCACAATACGCACGCAGCTCAGCTGCCCGGAAGCAGAAGGAGCAGAAAAAACAAGCTGAATGAATTGCTGGATAAAGCCAGGAATGCGATCGGAAGCTGCAGTATTGTCGAGGCTGCGAACGGAGGCGGAGAGCCATATACTAAGCTAAAAAAACGAATTGGTACCCAAATATAGGTGGGAGTCCGGCGTTCCCGCCGGTGTGGATATCGTTGAAATCGAAGACGCCGACCGGACCGCCAAACGTTCCATGGCCCTCCTCTCCCAAATTGCCGGTTTGATGAATTCCGTGCGTGACCAGTTTTATCTCGATGAGTTCGTATTGAGTAAATACGGTTACCGCACCTTTGGAATGGAAAAAAAGGGACTGACGGGGCTTTAAAGCAGGTGGCGGCCGAACCGGCGCAGCCAGGGACCCGTGTGCTTCAAAAGCAGGAAGCGGAATATATCCTGTATGGCCTTAACAGCTGCGCAGCGAACTATTCGGCGGCTACGGGGAGATGTTTGCCTTGCGGCTTGCGGTGCGCACGATGGAGGCATTGGCTGAACCCGGGAATGAGCTGCTCCAAGCCGGCAGTCCTCTTCTCGTACTTTTGACGGCCGCTGCGGAAGGCTCGGTTAAAGCCTTTAATGATATGAACCTCTTGATAGACGGAGAGGATGTTCCCGTTTCCGGCAAACTTCCGGACACGGTCCGGATGGGGTATAAAGATTATTTAAGATTGTTTTATATGCTGCACGGCAGCGAACGCAGGACCATACCGCGGATGCAGGCTTTAATAGATCTTAACACAGGCAAGGACCTGCAGAAGGAGACCACTTATATCCAGACGGCGGCAACCACTTCGTTCAGGCTCTGGTTCCTTCCGGATGCCATGAGAGCTTTGGGGGAGGCCGGAGCGTTGAACTGCCGGGTAACAGCGGGCCGCTGTCAAATAACCAAAAACGGCGGTGATGTCCTATTAAAAAAAGAGGAGGCTTTTTTCTACCGGATGATCAGGGAGGCTTAATCCTTGAGGCAGCATTGATCCTTCCCTTGTTTTTTGTCGTTTTTTGATCGTACTGGTCTCGTTTATAAAATTGTCGATGGCGGAAATGGCGCTTCAGTCGGCTCTTTCGGATTCCGCAAAAAATGATAGCCGGCCATTTTTTATCCGGCCCGGCTGCTCTACGCGGAAGGAACGAAGCGAGTGATGGACACCCGCGCGGCAGGCGCGGTCGCCGATATGTTGGGTAAGGTACGGAATGCGAGAGATAAAGCAAAGCAGTCTGAACAATTTGTCGAGGACTACTCGGCATACATACCGGAGCCTTTGGTGCAGCTGATGGAGTGGGAGAGGACGAAGCGGGAGAAATACGAACAAATGCCTGCAGAACAATATCGGCATTACACGGAAACAGTTTTCGTCCCTTTGTTGAATCAGACCTTTGGCAAGCTGGTGTACAAAATGGCGGATCCGAAACTGATCCGGGAAGACCGGTTGAAAGTGACCAAGGTGACTTTTCCGGATTTCGAGGCCCACGGTCAAGCGTTTGTCGGCATTGAAGCGGAGTATGAAATGAGGCTGGCGGTGCCTTTTTTTTCCATCCAGTACTAAGGATCAAGAAACAAGCTTATGAACGCGCCTGGGTCGGCGCTTAGCGAGGAGAATGCATATGGAATGGACAACCGTTTTATTATTTACCTTGATCGGCGCAGCATTTATAACGGATGCCAAAGCGATGGTGATTCCCAACCGGCTCACCCTGTCCGCTTTGCTTGCCGGTTTATTGCTGCACACTTCGCTGCACGGTTGGTCCGGGCTGATCTATTCCGCAGCGGGAGCAGCTTCAGGGTTTGGCATGATGTTTGTTCTCTATTGGACGGGAGCTCTCGGCGCGGGTGACGTCAAGCTGTTTGCTGCTCTCGGCGCATGCGGCGGAGCGGAATTTGTTCTGTACAGCTCGGTGTATTCCATTTTGTATGCTGCAGTCATTGGAATTGCCATCCTGCTGATCACGAAACAATGGAAGCAGCGGATGGGCAGAGTGTTTGCAGCTGCAGGCGGGATATTGCTGATGGGCGATTTCAAAGCTGTGCCTGCTCTAAAGCGGGACTCCTGCCGGTTTCCGTTTATGTATGCGGTGCTTCCCGGAGCGATTACCGCCTTTTATTATATTTGGGAAGGAGAAATGCTGCAGTGACCGACAGCGTTTACGGATTTCGAGCGGATTATATCCATAGGCTGTTTAATTTTGCGGTACTTTTTTTTCGGGAACAAGGTTTGAGCGAAGCCGATTTGTCGGCGATCCAGATCAAATTTATACTGGGCAACAGCATCCCGGGAATGCTTCCATTACATATCGAATACCAGAATGCCGATACTAAGCTGCTCTACGATATAACCGGTAAAAAAAGAAGCTGGCACACTGCATCGATAAGAAAACGTTCACGGAATTCAGCTTTCTTTCTCTGCTGCTCAGCTTGCTTAATACGCTGGAAGACAGTCGGAACTACATGCTTTCAGAGAGCTGTTATCTTCTTCGGAAGGACTTTATTTATGTCGGACAGGGCTTGTCGGACCTTTATTTGACATATGTTCCGTTAAAGGCCTGGCCTGAGAAAAAAAGCTGTCCAAGAGGAGCTGTGCGAGCTTTCCGATACGATCCTTATTGAAACGGGGCTGTCAGCCAATAAAGAATTGGGCATGCTGGTGTTGTTCATGCGGGACCACATTTTCAGTATTGCCGAATGTAAAAAGCGGATTATTGCCATGCTGGAACGGCTTGCTGAGTTACAGCCGCCGGTTCCTGCACCAGCAGCCGACTTCCAGACGCCGGACGAAGTCGGAGGCAAGGGCCGCGAGCATCCCATTGAATATGATGGGCCGGGGACTGATGAAGCGCGAAGAAAGCCTGCACAAAACACATTCGCGCCGAATCTGTTTCATGCAGGTCGTCGAGAGCGGGATAGCATCAAAGTGTTCGGCAAAACGCTCTCCCGCTGTGCCGCGTATCTGTTTGCCGCGGCAGCGTGTGCCGCCCTATGGGGAGCTGCCTTCAAGGGAAGCGGCGAAGCTATCCTGCAATTGAAGCTGGGGCTGAGCCTGCTGATCGGAGATGCAGTATTTGCTTTGCTGCACATCTGGAATCCTTTTTCAAAAAAGAGCTATAGCCGGCGGGACTAGCTTGTCGGCAGGAACCGGAAACAGGGAGCGCAGCGAACAAGATGAACCAGGTAAAGCACTGGCACCGCCGGTAAATATGCAAAAGTATATGCTGGATTATTATGAAAGTCTGCCGTACACCTCGCCGCTGCCCTCGCCTGATGCGACCGTGTTTCTTCAGCCTTCCAAAATGACCGAACGGCAGCCCGTTTTTGAAGTGAGAAGAGAGGATAAGCTGGAGAAGGTTCCGATTACCGGCATTTCCTTTATTGTAGGCCGGGGGCCTAATGACGTCCAGTATGCGGAAAATAAACCGGGAGTATCGAGAGTCCATTTTGAGGTGAATCAAGAGAACGGGGCTTACAGCATAAAGGACCTGGGCTCAAAGAACGGAACGCTGCTCAACGGTGAGCGGCTAGTTGCGTACAAATCCTATCCTTTGAACGACGGGGATAAGGTGAAATTGGTTCAAACGGAGTTTGTTTTTTTGCGGGGGGCGGTTAGACGGCGTTTTTTATTCATTTTTTTCCCGATTATGTTTGATGATTCCAGGCGGATTTCACTTTCCTGCGGACACCGTTCAATGCTATAATGAGTTGCTATACAGAACAATTATGAAATCGATAGGAGACTGAAAGCAACCATGAGTCTGTTGACGGTTGAAGAATTAAGCCACACGTTCGGCGATAGAGTGCTTTTCAAGAATGTGTCGTTCCGCCTGCTTGCGGGAGAGCATGTAGGTCTGGTAGGAGCCAATGGAGTGGGGAAATCCACTATGATGAATATATTGACGGGCAAGCTGCTGAAAGATTCCGGAAAGGTGGAATGGACTCCGAGAGTTCATTACGGCTATTTGGACCAGCATACGAAGCTGACTCCGGGTAATACGATCCGCGATGTGCTCAAGGACGCGTTCCTGCCTTTGCTGGACCAGGAACGCGAGATGATGGCGATCACCGATAAGATGGCAGACGCCCCGCCCGAGGAATTGGAGAAGCTGCTGGAGGAGATGGGAGAAATCCAGGAACGGCTGGAATCCAGCGGTTTTTTTACATGCTCGATGTGAAGGTAGAGGAGATGGCGAACGGTCTTGGCTTGAATGCCATCGGGCTCGACCGAGATGTCGCAGCACTAAGCGGGGGACAAAGAACGAAAGTGCTTCTGGCCAAGCTTCTGCTGGAGCAGCCGACCGTACTCCTGCTCGACGAGCCTACGAACTACCTGGATGTTGAGCATATTCAGTGGCTTACGAATTATTTGCAGGAATACCCGTATGCGTTTATTCTTATTTCCCACGACACCGAGTTTATGAACAAAGTGGTCAACGTGGTTTACCATTTGGAATTTGCCAAGCTGACGCGTTACACCGGGAACTATGAGAAATTCCTGTCGATGGCGGAGATCAACAAGAATCAGCATATCGACGCTTACGAAAAGCAACAGGATTTTATCAAAAAAGCAGGAGGATTTCATCCAGCGCAACAAAGCCAGAGCGTCCACTTCCGGACGTGCCAAATCGCGCGAGAAACAGTTGGACCGAATTGAACGGATTGATCGTCCCGAGGAAGCCATGAAGCCGACCTTCGTTTTCAAGGAAGCCAGAGCGAGCGGACGCTATGTTTTTTGAGGGTAAAGACCTGGAGATCGGATATTCGGCTCCTTTGCTGCCCAAAATGAATATGACGATCGAACGCGGTGAGAAGATTGCCATTGTCGGCTGCAACGGAGTGGGAAAATCCACCTTGCTTAAAACGATACTGGGCAAAATCCCTCCGTTAGGCGGGACCGCTACCAAGGGGATTATTTGTTCCCCTCATACTTCGAGCAGGAAGTGAAAGCGCCCAATATCACTCCGATTGACGATGTCTGGAATGAATTCTCCCATATGAACCAGCATGAGGTACGCGGCGCGCTGGCCCGGTGCGGCTTAAAGAACGAGCATATTACAAGGCCGTTGAACATGCTTAGCGGGGGAGAACAGGCAAAGGTCCGTTTATGCAAGTTGCTGATGCGGGAGAGCAACTGGATTTTGTTCGACGAGCCTACGAACCATCTGGACGTCATCGCGAAGTCTGAACTCAAACGCGCTTTGAAGGAATATAAGGGAACCGTGCTTCTCGTTTGCCACGAACCTGATTTTTTTACGAGGATTGGGTAAGCAAAGTGTGGAATGTTGAAGAATGGTCTGCCGTAAAGCAATAATTCTGTTATAGAAGGAACCGGCGCTGCCGGCGGATGTACGAAGCGCAAGGAACAAACAGTGCAGACTCTCACGTGCTGCGCTGTTTTTTGTTGACGAATGCAGCGGAAAGCGAGGGAACCCATGAAGCAATCCATAGACCGAAAGTATGTTCTAGATCTGCTCAAACATTTATTGATCACGCCCTCTCCAAGCGGATACTGCCACAAAATAATGAAAACCATTGAGGAAGAAGCCGGGAAGCTTGGCCTGCAATATGAATATACGAATAAAGGCTGCGGGCTGATCAGTGTGCCGGGCCAAGACAGCAGCCGTACGATCGGGCTGTCCGCCCATGTTGACACGCTAGGCGCTATGGTCCGTTCGATTAAGGATTCGGGCAGGCTTCGATTAACCCCAATTGGCGGATATATGATGGCCTCTTTGGAAAACGAGTACTGCCTGATCCATACGAGAGCAGGGAAAGTGTACGAAGGAACCATCCAAACCACACATCCGTCGGTCCACGTATTTCCGGATGCCCGTGAGCAAAAAACGGGACGAAGAGAACATGGAAATCCGCATCGATGAAGCCGCAGCTTCCAGGCAGGAAGTGGAATCGCTGGGAATCGCGGTCGGCGACTTTATCTCCTTTGACCCAAGGCCTGTCTTCAACGAAAACGGTTATATCAAATCGCGGCATCTGGATGATAAGGCCAGTGTTGCCGCTATCTTCGGGATGCTTGAGCTTTTTTTAAGAGAGAATCCCTCGTACCTGTGCATTCTCTGAAAATCCTGATCACCACATACGAAGAAGTGGGGCATGGGGCCGGCTATTTGCCTGCGGAAATCGACGAGCTTCTTGCGGTTGATATGGGGCTATCGGCGACGACCTCTCCTGTACGGAACAAGACGTGTCCATTTGCGCCAAGGATTCCTCAGGACCTTACGACTACGCGATGGTTTCCCGGCTGGTCCGGCTTGCGCAAAGAGAAGGTTTGCGGTATGCGGTCGATATTTATCCCCAATACGGATCGGATGCTTCGGCCGCGCTCAGGGCCGGCAATGATATCCGGGCTGCATTGATCGGTCCCGGAGTGCAGGCTTCCCATGGCATGGAGCGTACGCACCAGGACGCCATCTGGAATACCATCGCTTTGATGGCTGCTTATGTCACTGAACCCGCGGGAGGATATCAGTGAACATTTTATCGGTGGAAGGTTTAAGCAAGAGCTATGGCGAGAAAGTGCTTTTTTTTGACGATATTTCGTTTACGGTAAATGAGAAGCAGCGAATCGGCCTCATCGGTGTCAATGGGACGGGGAAATCGACGCTGCTCAAGCTGCTCTCCGGACTCGAAACCGCGGACGAGGGGAAAATCATTCACTCGAACCATTTCCGGGTGGAATATTTACCACAGGAGCCCAGGTTTCAAAAGGACTCGACCGTCCTGGAGCAGGTATTTTACGGCGAAAGCGCTCATGCAGGCGCTGCGGGAATACGAGCAGGCTTTGGCAGAGCTGGAACTGGACCCGGACAGCGGGAAGCAACAGAGCAGGCTGTTCGCCGCTCAGCAGAAAATGGATGCGACAGAGGCCTGGGATGCGGCTACCACAGCCAAAACAATCCTGACAAAGCTTGGAATCAATGAGTTCTCCAAGCCGGTGGAACAGCTTTCCGGAGGCCAGCGCAAACGGGTCGCTATGGCCCGCGTGCTTATTCAGCCGGCCGACCTGCTCATTCTGGATGAGCCTACGAACCACATCGATAACGAAACTGTCGAGTGGCTTGAGGATTTTCTGTCCAAATGGAAAGGCGCACTGCTTCTCGTCACGCATGACCGATATTTTCTGGAACGGGTGACGAACCGGATGATTGAACTAGACAAGGGAAAGCTGTACAGCTATGAGGGGAATTACTCCACGTTTCTTGAACAGAAAGCGGATCGTTTGGCCAGGGAGGCGGCGTCTGAGGATAAACGGCAGAATCTGCTCCGAAGAGAACTTGCTTGGCTGCACCGCGGAGCGCAGGCCCGTTCGACAAAGCAGAAAGCACGCGTCGAACGCGCTGAGCAGCTGAGAGACCGGAAGATGGCGGGTCCGGCGGAGACGTTGGATATCGCTCTAGGTGCCAGCCGTCTGGGCAAGAAGGTGATGGAGCTCGAGCATATTTCCAAAGCTTTCGGCGGCAGACAGCTGCTTAAGGATTTCAGCTATATCGTTATGCCGGATGACCGGCTCGGCATTATCGGCCCTAACGGGAGCGGGAAATCGACGCTGCTGAATATGCTGGCCGGCCGCTCCAACCGGATGAAGGTTCCATCGAGACAGGCTCTACCGTGAAATTGGCATACTACACGCAGGAAAATGTCGAGATGGACGGTAATATGCGGGTGATCGAATACATTAAAGAAGCCGCGGAAGTCATCCGCACTGCGGACGGCGGCTCGATTACCGCGGCGCAGATGCTGGAACGCTTCCTTTTTCCTCCCGCGATGCAGTGGACGTTGCTTTCCAAGCTGTCCGGAGGAGAGCGCAGAAGGCTTTATCTCCTCCGCACTTTGATGGGACAACCGAACGTCCTGCTGCTGGATGAGCCGACCAACGATCTGGACATTCAAACGTTGACGATCCTGGAAGATTATCTGGAGCTCTTCCCGGGAGCCGTGATCACCGTATCCCATGACCGTTACTTCCTGGATAAGACGGCGGTTCACTTGTTTGCATTCGAAGGCGGAGGCAGAGTCGAAAGATTCGACGGCACTTATTCGGACTATTTGGACAAGAAACAGGCTGAAGAAGCGCTGTCCAAGGAAACCGCAGCTTCTGCGGGCAAGCCTACGATGCCCCTATCTGCAGCGTTAACCGCGCAGCCGGTTAAAAGGCCGCGCAAGCTCTCATACAAGGAGCAGAAGGAGTGGGACGAGATCGAGGACCGCATCGCGACATTGGAAGAGAAGCTGAACGAAGTCCAGCGGCAGCTCGGGCAGGCGGGGGCGGACTATTCCAAAGTGATCGATCTCACCGAACAGGAGAAAACAACTGCTTCCGAGCTCGAACACGCTATGGAGCGCTGGACCGAACTTTCCGAGCTGGTTGAGAGTATTGAAAACAATAAAAGCTAGTGAGCAGGGACGGCTCAGTGATCATTTTTCACCCTGGATATACCGCTTATCCTTGAGGAACAGCCTCCAGAACCAAATGAAGATGGGGGCCATAATCGCGGAACCGATGATATATCCAATGACCAACGAAACAAACATCGCGTGGTTGGTAATACCGTTGTATATCGTATAGTCCGGATAGACGATGTAAGGCATATGGCTGCTGCCGTAAGCATACATGGCAAACAGGTACTGGAACACAATGGCGACCACAGCAGCGCGGGATCTTCCGATGTACAGCATGAGGTAGCCCAACAAGAAGGCCAGGACGGAAAGCCCGAACATAGGGAGCCGCTGCCTTATATTCACTGTAATCCAAAGCGCTTCCGGCACATAGGTTGAGGCGACGATGACGGCGGACAGCAGAGTGAGCGGCCCGAGTATCAACGCGATTTTGCGGTAAACAAGGAACGCGGAATGATCCCCGCCTTCCTTAGAGTAATCGGCCAGCAGTAAAGCGGAGATAAACAGCTCGGACGCGATCCCGAAAATAATATGCGCATATACGGTGAAAGAACTGAATAACCGGCCCAGCATGAGCTGGAAGCCGCCTGCGGAACGGTTGATAAACCCTCCCAAGGTGACCGGCAATACACTGACGAGCAGTCCGGGGATGAGCAGGCCCGTTAGTCCTGAGATGACTCTAAGAAGACGGCTGTATTTATCAGCTGCATAAGAATAGGCCATCAAGGAGCTGCGGATCGTTAAGGCGATCAATACAAGACTGACCGGCACGATTAGAATGGTGCCCAGAATTCCGATCGATCCAGGGAAAAAACCGCCTAACGCCACGACCAGCAGCACCAAAAAACACATTGGTCACTTTCCATGCCGGAGACAGGAACCGGTTGGCAATCACTCCGGCCGTTGTTCTCGTATTCCGTTCATAGACCAACGACCAGAAACCGGAGCCGAAATCTACGGAACCCAAGATAGCGTAGATGAACAGAAGGCTCCTATAATGGAAATGCCGATGACCGCGTCATCCATTGAGCTTCACCTCGCTGCTGCCGGAATCCGCCGGCGAGTCGCTGAGGTCCGCGGATACCGGATTCCTTTTGAAATAAAGATAGGTCACGCCCCCTGTGAGGAACAATAGCACCACATACAGCCCGACGAACAAAACAAACAGCTGGCCCAGGTTATTGGATCGGACCGCCGCCTCACCCGTCCTTAGTACATGGTAAATCGTCCATGGCTGACGGGCTGAACAGCTGAACACCCAGCCCGTTTCAATACCGAACATGGAGAGCGGCCCTGTGGCCACGAAGGCCCAAAGCAGCCAGCGCGGGAACGTCTTTTCCGGATAAACCGGTAGAACACGCCGAGGAAGGAAAGAAAGATCAGCACCATCCCGATGGTTACCATCATGTCGAACATCGAGTGTACAAATAAAGGAGGCCAATCCTCCCGCGGGAAATCATTCAAACCTCTGACCACGGTGTTAAAGCTGTTTCCTGCCAGGAAGCTGAGTCCGGAAGGGATTTTGATTCCGCCGATGACCTCTTGGGCCGCCGGATCGACCCTTCCGAAAACCGCCAGCGGGGCATGGCTCTGGGTAACGAACAGCCCTTCGGCGGCCGCCAGCTTCTCCGGGTTGTTGTGATGCAAATTCTGGGCCGTAGCATGGCCGTTGACCGCGCTGTACAATGACATTACGCCGCCGAGGACGAGAGCGATCAAGATCCCTTTGAGGTGATACGCGGCTTCCTTTTGGTCCGGTTTACCGAAAGCAAGCTTGTACGCTCCTACTGAAACGACGGCGAATGCGCCCGTCATAATGGCTGTGGAAGTGACGTGATTGGCGGTAACCCAAAAGCTCGGGTTGAGCACCGCTTCCCAAGGATGAACATCGGTTATCGCCCCGTCGTTCTGTACGGTGAATCCTCTTGGTGTATTCATAAAAGAGTGGGCATCGGTGATCAGTACAGCGGACAAGCCGGCACCAGTGGCAATGAAGAACATGCTGATAATCCTTAAGATCGGGGACAAACGGTCTGCAGCATACACATAAATGGACATAAACAGCGCCTCCAGAAAAAAAGGCGTACAATTCCAGCTGAAAAGGCAGCGCGATAACCTGCCCCACATATTTCATAAACCCCGGCCACAGCAGGGAAAGCATTACCCCTACGATAGTACCCGACGGAATCGCCACCCCGAGCAGTATCCCCAGGCATTTGGTCCAACGTTTGGCCAGAATGGCATAGTCACGGTCTTTTTTTCAAGTGCAGCAGCAGTTCCGCAAAAAAAGATCATTACAGGAATGCCTACCCCTAATGTGGCAAATATAATGTGAAAGGCCAACGAAGTACCGAACAGCGCCCTTGCCAATGTGACTGAATCCATAATTCCACTCCCTTTGTTGTATAACCAACCGCTTGGATGGATGAGCATGCATGCACATCCTGGGATGTTGTACCCGCGTCAAGCGGTTGACCTTAGGTCGATCCATTTTTTTTCCACCGAAATTAATATTTGCAAAATCTTTCCTGTATATTCACTACCCGAGGACAAACCGAATGGTTCAGAAAGCACGAGAATGGTTAGTTTATTAAATAAGCAGACTGGCATACTTGGGCTCGGGGGTTCCATGGATTCATGATAGGTGCCCCAATCGTTAGGAGGGGAATATTATTGGATACGAAACCGTCTGTCAAAAAAAGCTGAGCTTCAAAGATTTTCTTGGCAGTCTATACTGCCGCTACCAGGACGACGAAGTGTCCGCTTTGGGCGCACAGCTGACCTATTATCTGATTCTCTCGTTTTTTTCCTTTCCTTATCTTCCTGCTGTCATTAATCAGCTTTACCCATATGACCACGGATGAGCTTCTCGGCACGTTGACGCGGGTGCTTCCCAACCTGTCGTATCAGACGGTAACGGATGTCATTTCAGGCATTATGACGGGACACGACGAGAAATTGCTGTCTTTCGGTATAGTTGCGGCCGTGTGGTCTACGGCGAACGGGGTGAGTGCGATCATGAAGGCGATGAACAAGGCCTACGATTGCGAGGAGGACCGGCCATACTGGAAGGTCCAGGGAGTGGCGCTCATTTTCACCTTGGCCATGGCTGTCGTCATTTTATTTTCGTTTATCATGCTTGTTTTCGGAAAAGTGATCGGCGAGCATATTTTTTACCTTTATTCGGCTGCCGTATTTTGAAACAGTATGGGGAATCGCAAAGTACCTCATTCCTCTGGTGACCTTGATCTGTTTGTTTCTTCTCATGTACAAATACCTGCCGAACCTGCACCTGAAGTTCAGGGAAGTGCTGCCCGGCGCTTTGTTTGCCACCTTCGGCTGGTTGGTCACCTCGATCCTGTTTTCTTTTTTTTATGTCAACAATTTCGGCAATTACACCAAGACTTACGGCAGCATCGGGGGTGTGATCGTCCTCCTCATTTGGCTGTACATTTCCAGTATCATCATCATTATGGCTGCGAAATCAACGCCACCCTTCATTTTGAGAGAAACGGCTTGAAAAAAGCGGAATGCAAGAAGTATGCGCTGCCGCTGCCGTTTTTTTACAAAAAAAGGACAAAAAAGAAGCCGATGTCGCCGGAATGGCCTGACATGTCGGGCACCGACAGGGAGCTCCCGCCAAAAACGAAGGGAAGCCCTGTGAAGATCAAGATCAAGTAGGATAGCCCTCCGGTTATCCTTTTTTTTCTTTGTAAACGGCATTTGCATATTTTTTTTCTCTCCCGATCCTGTGGTATAATTGGTCTTTAGTGAAGAAGAATCGTGGAGGTAGAACAATTTAGATGATAACTGTTACGGATGTTACGTTAAGATACGGCAAGAGGGCGCTTTTTTTGAAGATGTCAATATCAAATTTACACCGGGTAACTGCTACGGCTTGATCGGGGCAAACGGCGCGGGGAAATCCACTTTCCTTAAAATTCTTTCCGGCGAGATCGATCCCAGCAAAGGAGAGGTCAGCATTACCCCTGGCGAGCGGCTGGCGATATTGAAGCAGAACCATTTTGAATATGACGAGTTTGAAGTGCTGAAAACCGTGATTATGGGGCATGCCAAGCTATATTCGATTATGGAGCAAAAGGATGCGCTGTACGCGAAGCAGGACTTTAGCGAAGAAGACGGCATGAAAGCGGCCGAACTGGAAGGAGAATTCCAGGACCTCGACGGCTGGCAGGCGGAGTCGGACGCGGCTGAGCTGCTGATCGGACTGGGCATTCCAACGGCACTGCACGACCAGAAGATGAAGGATCTGAGCGGCAACGAAAAGGTCCGTGTCCTTCTGGCGCAGGCGCTGTTCGGAAATCCGAACATTCTGCTGCTCGACGAGCCTACGAACCATCTGGACATCGAATCGATCAACTGGCTGGAGCATTTCCTGTCCAGATTCGAAGGCACCGTAATTGTCGTATCCCACGACCGCCACTTCCTTAACCAGGTATGTACGCATATTGCGGATATCGATTTTGGCAAAATCCAGATGTATGTCGGCAACTACGATTTCTGGTACGAGTCCAGCCAATTGCTACCAAGCTGATGAGGGACGCCAACAAGAAGACGGAAGAAAAAAACGGAAAGAGCTGGAGGAATTTATCCGCCGTTTCAGCGCCAACGCTTCCAAATCCAAGCAGGCCACTTCCCGCAAAAAGCAGCTGGAAAAGCTCACGCTGGAGGACATCAAGCCTTCGAACCGGAAATATCCGTTTATTAACTTCAAGCCGGAGAGAGAAGCGGGCAAGCAGCTGCTGACGGTGGAGAACCTGAGCAAGACTGTGGACGGAGAGAAAGTGCTGAACAGCATTTCCTTCACTGTGAACAAGGATGACAAAATCGCTTTGGTGGGTCCGAACGGGATGGCCAAAACCACGCTGTTCAGAATTTTGATGGGCGAGCTGGAGCCGGACGAAGGCACATTCAGTTGGGGAGTGACTACAACCCAGGCTTATTTCCCTAAAGACAACTCGGACTATTTTGAAACGGACATGAATCTTGTGGATTGGCTGCGCCAGTACTCGAAGGATCAGGATGAGTCTTATATCCGCGGTTTCCTGGGCCGCATGCTGTTCTCTGGCGAGGAAGCGCTGAAGAAATCGAGCGTGCTCTCCGGTGGAGAGAAAGTCAGATGCATGCTGTCCAAAATGATGATGACGGCCGCCAACGTGCTTATTCTCGACGAGCCGACCAACCACCTGGACCTGGAGTCCATCACCGCGCTGAATAACTCGCTGATCGATTTTGACGGCACGATGCTGTTTGTCTCGCATGACCATCAATTCATCCAGACCATCGCCAACCGGATTATGGAAATTACGCCGAACGGCCTGATCGATAAAATGAGCACTTACGACGAGTACCTGGAGAATGAAGATGTCAAAAGCCAGCGTGAAACGCTCTACGCGTAGAGCGTGCGGCAGCAAAAAAGGATGAGCGTTGCCGCTCATCCTTTTGTCTACTCTTTGCCGCCGATTCGGCATGTGCACTCTAATGCGCTGATGCCGGCTGTGCCGTTAGGGCAAGCAGCCTGCTTGCGGCACCGTTAATTGGCAAGCCGCTAGCTTCCGCCGGTTCTGCGGCGCTGGTTATTGGGCTTTTTTTGTTGTTCTGGCTTTTCATGGCAAGTCCGTTGGTAGCTTTGACATTCGAGCTCAGGCCGTCATTCTGTTTGGCTTGTTTTTTTCTGGGCAAGCATTGCTTTAGCGGCTTCCGCCAGGCTTACTTTCTTCGGTTCTTTATCGCCGGACATCGGATACACCTCTTTCTTCATACAGCATGGGCTGTCGGCATGGCCGAGATGCTCTCATTGTAATGGTTTTGGGACGAGGCCGCAATACTAATACTACATTATAACCATTTCATCCGTGCGAAGGAGTATGTATGTTTGACCCAACCATTTACGACAATTTGAAAGTAGTTTTGGAAGGTTCTGTGTACGATCTGGATCTTTCCGGAGCAGTTCGGATATCCGGCCGTCAGGATCAAATCGACCTTTCGACTATGAGCCGGCTTTACCAGATCGAGTTTCGACGGCTGCAAGGCGCTGCCCTTGCGCGAATGCGGCTCAGCACAACCTTGACCGACCTCTCCTCCGAGCTGCTGCAGCGGAAAGGGGAAAAAACCGGGCTGTGTGCTGGAAATTCATTTCGAGCTTCCCATCCGCAGCGTGGACAAAGAATGTCGGGCAATTGAGGCTCATCTCAAAGAGACCTGGGGTGACAGGCCGAACATCGTCCAAACCTTGTCGTACGTATATGGGAAGGTGGATCAATCCTATGCGAATGTGATCTCCTTGAATTTCGGCCGGAAGCTGGATGAAAATCAGGTTGACGATCTGCCTTCGCTGACGGCCCACACCCTGGAAAGCCTGGAAAAGCTGGATTCGATGAAGCATGTCAACGTTTAGGCAGGGAGGTTTGAAAGTGGAGGAATTGACCCAGACCCAACTGCAGGAAGCAGTGAGAAACTACACGAGCCCTTTTGCCGTATTTTTTTTATACCCCTTTTTTTGCGGAACCTGTAAAATGGCGGCGAGGATGCTGGACATTGTGCTTGCCGCGGATCCTTCCTTGCCTGTGAAGCAATCGAATCTCTATTTCACTCCCGGCATTACCGCGCAGTGGCAGATCCGGAGCGTGCCCTGCATTGCGATTGTGAAAGAGGCAGAGCGGCCAGCTTTGTGTATGGAATGCATTCCGTCGACGAATTGTATACGAGATTGAAGGAGGAATTGAAATGAACATAGGGGACAAAGTAACCGCAATGTATAAAACAGGCCGATACATCGGCGAGATCGTGGAACAGACTTCTCCCGCCAAAGCCGCGGTACAAATTCTCGCTGTACTGCAGCATCCGCAGCAAGGAGATCTGCATCAGCCATGCAGTCGCAGGTGGCCTTTTTTCATCAGCGCAGGGCGCTGGCATTCAAAGAAATCGCACTGATGCCCGTGCACACAGTCAAGCCTTACACCGGTGAAATTCCGGATTACAGGAAGTCGTTGAAGGACGCTTTGGAGGCGCAAATGGAATCGCTGCGTGCAAACGGTGATGAATATTCGGCGAGGGCCTCCAGGAATTGGAGCTTCTCTCCAAGGACTATTTTCCGGAAGGAAAGTAGTCTTTTTTTTCCGGATTCGATGCACAAGATAGCATAAATTTATAGCGAAAATTGCGTATAGATATGGCAGCCATCCTATGTTATAGTTGTGCCGATATGATAAAAAAACGACAGGAATTACTCTTGGGGGGATTGCTCTATGTCTACGCAAGATATTGTTCGTATTGGAATTATCGGAGCCGGGAATATCGGGACGGTGCATATGAATCACTTCGGCAAGCTTCCGGGTGTGGAGATTGCCGCTTTGACCGACGTTTTTTTTGCCGCTTGCCGAGACGAAAGCCAAGGAGCACGGCATTGAGAAGGTATATGCGAATTCGGATGAATTGATCAACGACCCCACAATCGGCACTATCATCGTAGCCGTGTCCAATGAGTGGCATGCCCCCGTGGCCATACGCGCGCTTCAAGCGGGCAAGAACGTGCTGCTGGAGAAGCCGATGGCAGTCTCCCTGGACGCAGCCCGGGAAATCGTCAAAGCGCAGAAAGAATCGGGCACCGTGCTTATGCTGGCGCATCAGATGCGGTGGGAATGGCTGTCCATGCAAATTAAAGACCAGGTGGAAAAAAGGGGCTCTCGGCCAGATTTACAATGTCAAGACAGGCTGGATGCGCCGCAAGGGAATTCCGGGGTGGGGCACCTGGTTTACCCAGATGAAAAAGTCCGGCGGCGGGCCGCTGATCGACATCGGCGTCCATATGCTTGACCTGTCCATGCATTTGATGGGGGATACCAAACCGGTCTCCGTCTACGGATCGATTTATTCCGAATTCGGACCGAAGAGGAAAGGAATCGGTTCCTGGGGAACGCCGGACTGGAACGGACTCTATGATGTGGAGGACCTTGCTACCGCATTAATCAAGATGGAGAACGGCACAACGCTTTCTTTGGATGTCAGCTGGGCGGCCCATATGGATACCGACAATCAGCCGTATGTACATCTGCTCGGAACGGAAGGCGGGGCCAGCATCAAAGGACCGAACGGGAAATTGATGACGGAGATGTTCGACCGTACGGTCGATGTGCCGGTTGTCACCCCGGAAGGCGATGAGGATCAAGGATGCGCATGAGCAGGCATTTTATCGAATGCGTTCGGGAGAACAAAACGCCTGTGACTTCCGTTATGACAGGCTATACGAACAACCTGATCCTCGATGCGATCTATCAATCATCGCGTACTGGACATGAAGTCAGACTCAACTGGGAAATCTAAACAGCAACGGAGGGACGGCATCGCTTTTGAGTGGGGATTTGTTTAGTTTGTTCAGCATTATCGGGACGATCGCATTTGCAGTGAGCGGCGCAGTAGTAGCCATGGAGGAGGAATACGATATCCTCGGCGTGCTTGTGCTGGGGCTTGTCACCGCTTTCGGCGGAGGGGTGGTCCGCAATATTCTGATCGGCATCCCGGTAACGACGCTGTGGGAGCAGGGGATGTTCTTTAAGCTGGCGCTCGCAGCCATGTTTCTTGTCTTTATTTTTTCCTATTAAGTGGATTCAGAAATGGAAATCGTGGGAATCGTTGTTTGACGCCATAGGCTGTCCGCTTTCTCCATCCAGGGAGCGTTGTATGCCGCCCACATGAACCATCCGATCTCTGCAGTTATTGTCGCTGCCATGATGACGGGGATCGGCGGGGGGATTATCCGGGACCTGCTGGCAGGACGCAAGCCTCTTGTTCTCAGGGACGAAATTTACGCGGTGTGGGCGATGCTTGCAGGCTTGATGGTCGGAGTCGGCTGGTTCCAAAATATTTGGGGCCTGCTCACTTTGTTCCTGCTCGTCATTATCTTCAGGATGCTGTCCGTCTTCTTCAAATGGCGTCTGCCCCGACGTTCGCTCAGACCGAAGATATAACCCCGGCGCATGCACCAATACCCTGAAACAGGAAAGGACCTCTTCACCATACCGGTGGAAGGTCCTTTTTTTTCATGTGTGAGGTATATAAAAGGGAGGGATGGTCCAATCCTACTAAGGTAAAAAAAATCACCGGAAGAGAGGGGGTTCCATCTATGTCCCTTCGTTATAAAGTTCGGGCGTACTGCACGACCCGCACATGCGATTATATTCAACCGCAGGATCTGATAGAAACTGCCGACCATCATACTTCCATTACTTACGCGATGTCTTTGAATGAATCGGAAAGGTCTCTCGCCTGTCCGCAATGCGGTGATCCGATGCAGTTCTATCCGTTTGCGTCCATCCAGGACGCTCCGCTGCCGGAAGGTGAAGGAGTCAGCCCAACCAATGGTCTCCCCAGTTCTGGACTTCATCCATGACCGGTTTGAGCGCTTTGCCCTTCTCCGTCAATTCATACTCTATACGTACCGGCGTCTCGGGATAGACATTCCGGATAAGGATGCCGGCCGCTTCCAGTTCTTTAAAACGCTCGGCCAGCATTCTGTCGCTCATTCCCGGAATGATGCCGGATATATCCTTGAACCGCTGAGGGCCTTCCATCAGCACCCTGATAATGAGGCCCGTCCAGCGTTTGCCCAACAGCTCAAAAGCATTCTCGAATTTGGGACACAAGTGCATCATATGCTTCTCGTTCAGGCTCATGCTGTTTCCTCCTTTATCTGATTTCTTCTCTGTATCATTTTATTTTAACATAGTTACTTGACAAAAGTAAGGGTTGATTTTTATCGCATGCTTTTATTATAAACCATTTGAGGGGGATTTTCTTCATTGGATGGTATTTTCCTGCGCAGTTTTTTTCCTTGTAAAATCAGGTGTGCTGAGGTATAACATTCTCTATGCGAACACTGACGATTCTCTCTGTAAAGAGTAAAGGGGACTGGAAAAGAATATGGACAAAACAGATGAGCTGTTCAGATTGGGCCTGCCTGCGGGTTTGGCCGAGGAGCTTGAGAGGAAGATCGAATCCAGGAGGCTTGGCAGACTTGTGACGGGGATTGACCGATATACAGATTATATCTTTCACAATCATTTCTGTGCTATCATGTCCTACAGAAAGGAGTATGTTTAATGGAGCGCTCTTTAACGATCACATATGAAAATCAGGATATGGCAGCAACTCTGCACTATCCTTCGCAAGAGCTGAGCGAGTGCGGGAGCCAGCCGTGCCGCTGGCCTTTAATTATAATTTGCCACGGTTTTGTGGGCAGCCGCATCGGTGTAGACCGGCTGTTCGTGAACACAGCCAGAACGCTGTGCTCGGGAGGCTATCTGGTGCTCCGCTTCGACTATGTGGGCTGCGGGGAAAGCACGGGCGATTATGGCGCGGAGGGACTGGACTCGATGATCGCCCAGACGCGGCGGGTTTTGGATTACTGCACCGGCATGGACTTTGTGGACGCGAACCGGGTCGTCCTGTTGGGGCACAGCCTCGGAGGGGCGGTAGCTGTACTCACCGCCGCCCAGGATAAGCGGGTGAAGTCGTTGGTGTTATGGTCCGCGGTGGCGAACCCTCTGCACGACATCGTCAAAATCGTTGGCGAGGAGGCCTATATCCAGGCGCTTCATGAGGTTTCTCTGGATTACCTGGGCTATCAGCTGAAATCCCAATTTTTTCGAGTCGCTGTCGCATCACTCGCCGACTCAGCAGATCCGCCAATATGACGGGATATTCTTCTTTTGCATGGCACAGGCGACGATGTCATCCCTTCCGACTACAGCTGGCTGTTTCAGCGGATTGCATGGCAGCGGCCGAACGGCCAATGCGACCGCGAGCTGATCGAAGGCGCGGACCATACATATTCCAGCCGCCCGCACAGAGAGCAGCTGATCGACGGCACGAGGAAATGGCTTTTCCAAATCGATAAACGAAAAAAAACGGACTGGAACGATTGGACGATCTAGCGGCAAATGGCACCGGAAATATGCTTTCCCTTTCCTTTCTTGTTATAATAATAAGGATGTAATGCAGATGAGGGGAGTGGGAACAGTGGGTGTGAAATCGGTGCCTTTTTTTCTCGGGGGCGTTGTTCGGCCGCAAATCTTGTATGGTCTATGTGCCGGACAGTTATGATCAGAATAACCGGGAATATCCGGTAGTTTATTTGCTGCACGGGTTAAACGGAAGCGAGTCGGATTGGACGGAAAAAAAAGGCGATGCCCACCTGACCGTGGAACGAATGGCGGCAGAAGGGAAGCTTCCGGAATGCATCGTAGTGATGCCGAGTGACGGCGGGTACGGCCATGGAACGTTTTACATGGATTGGTATGACGGTACGGGAAACTTCGAGCAGTATATCATCTGCGATTTGATCCCGTTTATCGACAGCACTTACCGTACGATCGCTTCACGTGAAGGAAGGGCTGTATGCGGGCTGTCCATGGGCGGCTACGGCGCAGTGATGCTTGCTCTGAAAAAAATCCGGAGGTTTTCGGAAGCGCCGCCAGTCTGTCGGGTGCCTTGGCTTCCTTGAAACAAATGTCTCTCTATGATTACGCCCGCTCTGATTTTGGCCGTATGCTGGGACCGCAGCATGGCGCCTACGCCGAAAAGTACGATATTTACGATTTATCGGCCACAATGAGAATACAGGAACGGCGGCCTGCGATTTATTTTAACTGCGGCAGAGGCGATTATTTGTTTGATTTTAACCAGGCGTTTAACCTCCATCTGGAGAGCATCGGCTACGGCCACCGCATGGAAAAAAATTTGAAGGCGAACACAACTGGGATTATTGGAAGAAGCATCTTCCAGACGCGTTAGTTTTTTTTCTGAATTCTTGTCTGCCTCACCTCCATCGCTGAAGCAGGGGGTTTTTTTTGCGTTATGTTTTGGGGTCGGCTATATGCAGTATTGCCGGGTAATTGTATCGTAAAATAAGTCTGATCTGGTATTAGTGGAATAATACTTCTAGAGAGACCGGTGATTCATTCGTGCTTCAGTTATGGAATTTATTCATCTCTTTTGCAAGGGCGACCCTGCTCGGCTATGGAGGCGGCCCCTCCATTATTCCGCTTTACGAGCATGAGGTTGTACAGCGATACCATTGGCTGGGCAAGGAGGATTTCGGGGAGGCGCTGGCCTTCGCCAATGCGCTGCCGGGACCGATCGCTACGAAGCTTGCCGCATACATAGGCTTCAAAGTCGCCGGATGGCTCGGAGCGCTGGCGGCTGTATCCGCCGTCGTGCTGCCTACGGCTCTTCTGATGATCGCACTGGTCGGTGTAATGTTCAAGCTCTCCAATAACGCCTTCATCCGCGGCATGATCAAAGGAGTACAGCCGGTTATTTTCGTCATGATGGCGATGCTGGCTTACGATTTTGCCAAATTTGCATTCCGCGAATCTCCCGGACCTATCCCGTTCATCCCATTTGCCATTGCAGCCGCATTCTTCATTTCCATTCAATATTTAGGCTGAATGCGGTCTGGGGAATATTGGGCTCGCTGCTGATCGGGGCTTTGTTCCTGAGATAATGCCGCTGCGTCACCCGCCACGCGCAGTTCCCGGCGCGCGTTACGGTTGCTGCATGACGTCGATCGAACCTCGGTAGCCCGGGGCCGGCGGAGCAGCTCGCAGTCACAGTTTTGTCAACGGGAATTGACTAAAGGAGGAAGAGCAAAGTATGCTTTTAGGCATCGTATCGGATACCCATATGCCGCAGCGCACAAAGAAGCTGCCGGAAACGCTCGTGCGCGGGCTGCAGGGTGTCGACCGGATCCTGCACGCCGGGGACTGGGTCAGTCCGGATGTGATCGGCTTGTTCGAAGCGATCGCTCCGGTTGACGGAGTGGCGGGCAACAACGACGGTGATGACATTATAAACAGGCTGGGCCGCAAAAAAAATTGTCCAGCTTGCCGGATACCGAATCGGGCTTGTACATGGAGACTCTCCCTCAAGGACAACGGAAGCGGCGGCGAGGCACGCTTTTGCCAAGGAGCGGGTGGATGCTATTGTGTTTGGCCACTCGCATATTCCTTTGCTTAAGGAAGCGGACGCTGATACTTTTTTAACCCCGGCTCGCCCACCGATAAAAGAAGTCAGCCGCGCTATTCTTACGGAATTATTGAGCTTGGGGAAATGTTGTCCGCACGCCATTATTTTTTTATGACAGCAAGGAATAGCTTGGGACGATTAGACTTCGATCCTGTTTTGTCCTATAATCACAATTACAGCCGCATTTTGGAAAGGAGCAGCGATCATGCAGAAATGGAAAGAAATTAACACGATCGAAGAGTGGAACCAAGCTTATAACCAATCGGGAGAAAAGCCTTTTATTATTTTGAAGCACAGCACAACTTGCCCGGTATCAGCCAACGCGCTCAAGGAATACGAGGAATTTTTTTGGGCACGGAGCCTGAAGAGGATATGGATTATTTACTGGTAAAGGTGATCGAATCCCGGCCGGTTTCCAATCAGATCGCTCAGGATCTGGCGTTCAGCACGCATCCCCGCAGATCATTTATGTCAAGGATAAAGCGTCCTATTGGAACGCGTCGCACTGGGCGGTTACGGTAGAACACATCAAAGCCGTTGTTGATTAATCGGGAGTCAAGGCCTTGGCCTTGGCTTTTTTTTGTTACGTTAAAGAAAAAATTCGCTAAAGGATTAAAGCGAAATGGTGTTACCAAGAAAACCTGCCTTTAAAACGCGGTCGCTCATGCTTTTATATCCTCGATAAAGGTTTTCTTAATTTCGGAAAGGAGTGAGCGGTTTGATCAAAGTTCTCTTTGTCTGCTTGGGCAACATCTGCAGGTCGCCGATGGCGGAAGCTCTGATAAGGCATCTCATTCGGGAAGAAGGGCTTCAAAACCGGATAGAGCAGACTCTGCCGGCACAGGAGATTGGCATGTCGGACATCCTCCCCATGAGGCACGCGAACAATTTTGACCGTAAAAGGAATCGATTATTCGGGGCTCAAAGCTCGGCAGATTGCGGCCTAGGACGCGGAGGAATTTCACTACATCATTGCTATGGACTCCAGAAACAAGAAGGATATCGAGCAGCTGATACCGGGGAACGAGGCCGGAGGCAATCGTCCATCCCGCCAAGGGGGACCGCACATTATGCAGCTGTTGGACCTCGTTCCGGATAGTGCCGTGAGAGATGTGCCGGATCCCTATTATACGGGGAATTTTGAAGAAGTGTACGCTTTGGTAGACGCCGGCTGCCGCCGGCTGCTTCAGCATATCAAGCGGGAAGAAAACCTGTAAATCGGAGCTGGCCCGAGCTTTGTTTCATATCTAAGGGATATCTGAAAAAAAGAAACCTCTTTAGGCCTCTTTTTTCGTTACCATAAACGAATCGCTCGAGCAGCGAAATTTTTTTCTTCGGAAAGCGGCCCCGAGTTGTCGAAATAAAGAATCGAGGAAAGGGGAAGGTTCCATTTGATTTCGCGAAGCGCAAGGGATCGACTAAAATCGTCCCAGTTCTGCAGCTTCCACTCATCCCAAGCCGAGCCTCTTTCCTCAATGCGGAGCCGGTAAAGCCGCTCGTCAGGCAGAAATATGCAAGCCGCTTTGGCGTCAACGTCCCGCTGTGATGCACTAATGCGCGACAGCTCCCTATCGAGCCAAAAAAAAGGGTCTTCGGTCTCTTTGGTAAAGGGTCCGACGACAAAAAACGTCCGCTCCAAGCTCAACATTCTCCAATGCTGCGTCCATCGTGATGCGGTAGCCTAAATCACGGCAGCGGGTTTTATAAACGGGCGAATCACGATCGTTCGGATCATGCCCGGAAAGGGCCATGATCGCCTGAGCGGCAGGCCGGGACAGCGTGTCCATGTCGAGAAAAGCCGCCCGGCGCCTTTTCGCCAACGCTTTGGCGAGTGTCGTTTTCCCCGCAGCGGCGGGACCCAAGAAAAAAAACCAGTTTTCTCATGTATACCTCCGGCGACGTATTAGAACCATTTTACAATAAAGGTCAAAATGCTGTGAGAAAGTTTAATTTCGTTCAGATTCTCGTTCTATTATAGCTTAGGCCATTTAAGTCCGCGACATTGCGGGCTTTTTTTCTTTTTCGCACAATTTTCTACGAGTTTTTTGAGAGATGCTGTATAAAGATATTGTGAAAAAAAAACTTGTGAAAAAAAGATTGTAAAATGATTCGCAAACCTTTATACTAATCAATTATAAATATTTATACAAACTTATAAATATACAGTCTTAGGGGGAAAGAACCATGTTGAAGAAAAAAAAGTCTCTGCTTTTATTGACCGTTGTCTATTAATCGCGGTATTCACAGCCGCCTGCGGCACTAAGTCGTCCGCCCCAACACCTGCACCGGCGTCAAAAGACAGCAATACCAGCCAGGGCTCCGGGGAAACAGGCAAGCTGGCCGATATTAAGAAAGCGAAGAAGCTTGTTTTGGCGACAAGCGCCGACTATCCTCCTTACGAATTCCACAAAGTGGTGAACGGTAAAGATGAAATTGTCGGTTTCGATATCGAGATTGCCAAAGAAATCGCCAAGCAGCTGGGCGTTGAACTGGAAATAAAGGATATCAAATTTGACGGACTGCTGGCGGCTCTGCAAGGCGGAACGGTTGATATGGTCATCTCGGGAATGACGCCGACGGAAGAAAGAAAGAAAAAAACGTGGATTTCTCCAAAATGTACTACACTGCCGTTCAGAGCGTAGTTGTAAGAGCGGAAGACAAAGACAAATATAAGAAGCTGGAAGACCTGAAAGGTCTCAAAATCGGAGTACAAAAGAGCTCAATCCAGGAAGATATGCCAAAAAAGCAAATACCGGACGCTCAGCTCAAGCAGCTCAGCAAACTTCCTGATTTGATGCAAGAGCTGAAGAATAAGCGGGTAGACGCTGTCGTTGCCGAGCTGCCTGTAGCGCAATCTTTTATCTCCAAGAATAAGGACCTTGTTATTGGCGAGCCTAAGCCTGTGGATGAAACAGGCGGATCCGCGATCGCCTTCAAGAAAGGCAGCGGCCAGCTGGTGGATGAAGTAAACAAGACGATTGACAAGCTGGCAGCCGATAAGAAAATAGAGCAGTTTGTAACCGACGCGAACCTTTTGGTGGAATAGATTAAACGGAATCAGCCAGTGAAAATAGCGGAAGCTCTCCGCTATTTTCTTGTTTTCCGTCAAATTATGGTATATTTTATGAGAAGTTAATCAGCATATGGACAGTAAATGGAGGTTGGTCCGGTTGGGTTTGAATTTTTTCTTGGTTGGTGGAGTATTATCCGCTCTTAATTGAAGGCGCCAAAATGACTTTATATCTTTCTTTCTTTACCGTGCTGTTTGGCGTCGTTCTCGGCTCCCTGCTTGCGTTTATGAGGCAGTCGAATATAGCGCCGTTGAAAGCTGCAGCCGTGGCCTGGATCGAATTTATCCGAGGCACGCCGCTGCTTGTCCAGGTGTACTTGATCTACTTTGCCATCATGCCTGCGGTGTTCGGCAGCAATTTCTCAGAAGTCGTGGCGGGTATCATTGCTCTATCGATCAACAGCTCTGCCTACATCGCGGAAATTTTCCGCGGCGGGATCCAATCGGTGGACAAGGGCCAGACGGAAGCGGCCAGGTCACTGGGAATGCCGGGATCGATGGCGATGCGCCTTATCGTATTCCCGCAAGCGCTCCGTAACGTTCTTCCCGCGCTGGGCAATGAATTTATCGTTGTAATAAAAGAATCATCGATAGTCTCCGTCATCGGACTGCATGAACTGATGTTCAGCGCGGATACGATCAGAGGAGCGAAATACCTTGCGTTCGAGCCGTTGATTGCGGTGGCTGCCATTTACTTTGTGATGACCTATACGCTGTCCAAACTGCTTGGTGTCGCTGAAAGGAGAATGAGCAACTGATGCTGGATGTGAAGGATCTGCATATATCGTTCGGAAAACTGGATGTTTTGAAAGGCATCGACATCGGAATTGACAAAGGAGAAGTGGTGGTAGTGATCGGTCCCAGCGGTTCGGGAAAGAGCACATTCTTGCGCTGCCTGAATCTGCTTGAGGTGCCTACGCGGGGCGAGATCGTTCTGGAAGGCGTTTCGGTCCTGGACAAAAAAAGAACAACATCAATAAATTGCGGCAAAAAAATGGGAATGGTGTTCCAGCAGTTCAATCTGTTCCCGCATTTGTCCGTGCTGGACAACATTACGCTCGCTCCACGCAGGCTGAAGGGATTGTCCAAGGAGGAAGCGAACAAAGTCGCGCATGACCTGCTTGCGAAGGTAGGCTTGTCGGATAAGGCGGGAAGCTATCCTTCCCAGCTGTCTGGCGGCCAGAAGCAGCGGATCGCGATAGCTAGGGCTCTCGCGATGAAGCCGGATGTAATGCTGTTCGACGAACCGACTTCTGCGCTTGATCCGGAAATGGTCGGAGAGGTTCTCGATGTGATGAAGAAGCTGGCGAAGGGCGGCATGACGATGGTAGTCGTCACTCACGAAATGGGCTTTGCCCGTGAAGTTGGAGACCGGCTGGTCTTTATGGACGGCGGCAAAATCGTCGAAGAGGGCAAGCCGGCGGAGGTTTTCGCCAACCCTCAGCATCCGCGCACTCAGGACTTCTTAAGTAAAATACTGTAGGATCCGTCGAGGCCCGTTAACCCTTCCGATACAGCGGCCAGGTTTTCGGGCCTTTTTTGTGCCCAGGGTACTGCAATGCTATAATAAAAGAAATCCAAAAAAAAGGGAGTGAGTGATGTGGCAGATACCTTCTACGTTTTGAAAGCGACCCGAGCGAACGGGGAAGAAATTTCATTGGAAGCTTATAAAGGCAAAGCACTGCTTATTGTAAACGTGGCTTCCGCCTGTGGTTTTACGCCTCAATATGCGGGGCTTGAACAGCTATACCAGAACTACAAAAAACCAGGGACTGCGTGTCCTCGGATTTCCCTGCAACGATTTCGGAGGCCAGGAGCCGGGTACGATGGAAGAGATCCAGCAGTTCTGCTCGACCAACTACGGCGTGACATTCGAACTTTTTCAAAAAAAAGTGGAGATATTGGGTGACTCCCCGCATCCTTTGTATGGGTATCTGATGGAAAATGCGGAACCTGCAGGCAAAGTGCAGTGGAATTTTGAAAAAATTTCTGGTTTCCAAAGACGGTGATATCTTGGCCAGGTTCGGCAGCAAGGTGGCTCCCGGCGACGAGGAACTGGTCAGCAAAGTGGAAGCCGCGTTAAACCAGAAAATCGAGTAAAACATAGCCAGCATGGGCGACAGGAGGAATCGACAGCGATGAAAGTAAGAGTTTCTGCGGTACAATATCATCTGCATACGATTTCAGCGTTTAGCGAATTTGCCGCGCAAGTGGAGCATTACGTTAAAACGGCTGCTGAGTTCGAACCGGATTTTATTCTTTTTTTCCCGAATTGTTCACTACACAGCTGATGTCGATCGGAGATGGGAGTGGGCGGGCTCTTTCCATTAACGAACTGCCTGAATTTACGGACGAATATATCGGTTTATTCACCTCCTTGGCTAAGCAGCATGATGTACATATCATCGGAGGGACACATATCATCCGCAGAGGCGACCGCCTGCTGAATAACGCTTATTTGTTCTATCCGGACGGGACATGGGACGAGCAGAACAAGCTCCATATCACTCCAACGGAAGTCAAGGAATGGAATATGGAGAAGGGCGACGGGCTAAAGGTGTTCCAGACCTCGAAGGGAAAAAATCGCCATTCTCATTTGTTATGACATGGAATTCCCGGAGATTGTCAGGATGGCCAAAGCTAGAGGAGCTGACATTCTATTCTGTCCTTCCTGCACGGATGACCGCCATGGCTTTCATAGGGTGCGTTATACAAACCATGCCAGAGCGGTGGAAAATCAGGTGTATACTGTAGTCACGGGTACGGTGGGATCGCTGCCGACGGTTGATTTTATGAGGGGGAATTTCGGGCAAGCAGCGGTAATAACGCCGAATGACGTGCCTTTTCCTCCCCAAGGTATATTGGCTGAAGGTGAAATCAACCATGACACGGTCATTACGGCGGATTTGGACCTCGATCTGCTTTACGAAGTAAGGGAACGCGGTTCAGTGACCACCTGGCGGGACCGGAGAACCGATCTTTATCCGATTGGGAGTAGGACGGCAAGAACATCAGAGCAAACTGCTCAGCAGCTTGGGAGGCGAAGGAATGTACCGCAAAAGGCTGTATGTTTTTTTGACGGCGACCGTTCGGTACATGCGATTGTCCGAAATTATACGGCAGACGATTTTGACGACCTGATCCGTATTCAGCAGATAAGCTTTCCTCCGCCGTTTCCTTCCGAGCTTTGGTGGAACAAAGAACAGCTGGCGAGCCATGTGCAGCATTGCCCGCAAGGGGCACTGTGTGTTGAACTGGACGGAGTGGTAGCCGGCTCTATTACAGGCTTATCATTCAGTTCGATGAGGACCAGCCGGAGCATACGTGGGAGGAGGTCACCGACAGCGGCTATATCCGCAATCATAACCCGCACGGGGATACTCTGTATGTTGTTGACATTTGCGTGGAGCCTGCCTATCGTAAGTTTGGCCTTGCCAAATTGATGATGCACTCCATGTATGAAACCGTGGTTCATTTGGGACTCGCACGGCTGTTGGGAGGCGGGAGGATGCCCGGTTACGGCCAGTATGCCGCCGAGATGTCTGCGGAGCACTATCTTGAGCATGTGCTGGCAGGGCGGAAAAAAGGATCCGGTGATCACTTTTTTTGCTGCGCTGCGGCAGAACCCCCGTCAGAGTATTGAAGGAGTATGTGAAAGATGAGGAATCGCGCAATTATGCGGTTTTAATGGAATGGAGCAATCCTTTCATCCAAAATTAATCGAGATCGGAGGAGAAGATACGTGGAATATATACGCATTAACGATATTGGCAATCCGCTGTTCGCTCAGATGCACCGGATGATGCAGAACATTTTTTTCCGCCGGAGGAAGTGCTGGAATTCAGCCTATGGAAAGAGCCGCTGGAAGATCCCGGAATTCGGGTGTTTGTTGCTGTGCATGAAGGAGAAGTGGTGGGGGCGACGGAGTACCGCTATTATGAAGATACCAATACCGCTATGACCGATTTTACGATTATTGGCAGGGAAGGGCTTGCAATCGGCAGATTCCTGACGGAACAGCGAAGCAAGGATTTGTTCGCTCTGGCGGAAGCTGCAGGCAAGAAGCTGCGCGGCATGTTTGCCGAAATATACAATCCTTATCTGGTGGAGGACGAAGGGTTTGGCGGGGTAAAGCCGATGAATCCTTTTGTGCGCAGGGAGGTGCTGTCTCATATGGGATACCGCCGATTGGACTTCACTTATGTGCACCCTTCCTGGAAAAAAAATGACGGGGAAGTCGTGACCGGACTTGATCTGTGCTTTCTGCCGTATGACGGGAACGAGGAATCCATAGAAGCTGGCCTGGTTGCCGCTTTCTTAAGGCGCTACTACGCCGCTCTCTCCGAAAAGCCTCAGCAGTGGGAAGAGATGGTACAGGCTCTGGAGAAAAAAAGATGAGATCAAGCTGCTGCCGCTGTGATTATTCTTGCTGAAAAGGGGAACACTATTATTTATCGAAAAAAATAGATAGGAGTGACCTTTATGCCGGGGGATTACCGTTTTGCCGATCTTGAAGACCGGACGGATTTAATAAAAGAAATCGCGGAGCTGGAAGCAAAGCTTGGGCAGGCGACCGGTGACGATGTCACGCTGATCGCATACAGCAAAACAGAAGATTTGGGATGCCGAGCTTCTCTCGACGACTAGTAACCTGCCATGGGCGGGTTCTTTTTTTGGCTTTTGCCGGATAATGAAAGGATGGATGTTCTATGCGGAATGTGCTGCTTTCGACTATAATGGTTACAGCCCAAATATACAATAATTCGTGAAGGAGGCTGCGATGAACAAATACGGTTCCGAGCGGTACCTGGACAGCCAATTCACTTTATTGATCAAAGAAGTGGAAACGCAGCAGCAGTGGTTGAACGTTTATATGGATCTGATTTTTGCGGAAGGGTCCGTCAAGCCGGAGGAGCTTCAGGATCCGAGTCTGCTGGTTATCGCCACGCACGACGGAGACATCATTCAGATCGTCCTGCTGGAGGAAGACTGTGACAGCGAATTTTTTTGCTTTCTCCCGGAGAAAAGGAACTTGTCAGAAGCTTTTTTTTTCGAGCATTGGAACACGATTAATAGGAAGTAAACACAACCATACTCTGATTCTCTTTGAGTGAATATTGATCCGGAGAAGCCGAGAGCCAGACAAGAAAATCCTTTAAGAGGGTATTTGGTCGGCTCTCTTTTTTTTCTATCGTCCAACCAAGACAAATACATTTCCATCCGGCGCTTTCATTATTAACGGATCGAATAAAGGCTATCAGGCTGCTGTTATTGTATACTTACATTAATTCATATCTATTCAGGGGGGAATTCAGATGGAACAGTACATATTATCCTTAGACCAGGGAACGACCAGCTCTCGCGCCATCTTGTTCAATAAATCCGGGGATATCGTCTATACCGCCCAAAAAAAAGAACTTACGCAATATTTTCCGAAGCCGGGTTGGGTTGAGCAGAATGCCTATGAAATTTGGAGCTCCATCCTGGCCGTTATAGCTTCCTGTTTGTCCGAGTCGGGTGTGAAAGCGCAGCAAATCGCGGGCATAGGGATCACCAACCAGCGGGAAACTGCCGTGGTCTGGGAGAAAGCTACGGGGAAACCGGTTTATAACGCTATAGTATGGCAATCCCGCCAAACGTCGGGCATTTGCGAGGAGCTTAGAGCGAAGGGACTGAGCGATCTTTTCCGGGACAAAACAGGCCTGCTGATCGATCCATACTTTTCCGGCACAAAAGTAAAGTGGATCCTCGACAACGTAGGGGGGGCAAGAGAGCAAGCGGACAAGGGTGAGCTTCTTTTCGGAACGATCGACACCTGGCTCATATGGAAGCTGTCGGGAGGTAAAGTTCACGCCACAGACTACTCCAACGCCTCCAGGACGCTAATGTATAATATTTATGAGCTGCAATGGGATGACGAGCTTCTGGAGTATTTATCGGTTCCAAAATCGATGCTGCCGGAGGTACGGCCGTCATCCGAGGTGTACGGACACACGGTGGACTATCATTTCTTCGGATGCCACGTTCCTATCGCAGGTGCGGCGGGTGACCAGCAGGCGGCTTTGTTCGGGCAGGCCTGTTACGAGAAAGGAATGGTCAAGAATACGTACGGCACGGGCTGTTTTATGCTGATGAACACCGGGAGAAGCCGGTCAAATCCGCACAGGGGTTAATTACGACACTCGCATGGGGACTGGGCGGCAAAGTGGAGTATGCGCTCGAAGGAAGCATTTTCGTGGCGGGCTCCGCGATCCAATGGCTGCGTGACGGGCTGCGTATGTTTAGAGATGCCAAGGACAGTGAATCCTACGCGGACCGGGTGCCAAGCACGGAGGGCGTTTATTTTGTTCCCGCTTTTGTAGGCTTGGGGAGCCCCTATTGGGACAGCGATGTGAGAGGCGCCATGTTCGGCTTGACCCGGGGCACGACCAAGGAACACTTCGTACGCGCGGCTTTGGAAGCGCTGGCTTATCAGACGAAAGACGTGCTGACCGCGATGGAACAAGATTCCGGTATACCGATACCCGCCTTGCGTGTGGACGGGGGTGCGGTCAGGAACAACTTTCTCATGGGCTTTCAGAGCGATATACTGGGTATTCCGGTCGAGCGGGCAGTGATTAACGAGACGACCGCGCTTGGTGCGGCATATCTTGCAGGTCTCGCAGTAGGATATTGGAAGGATCAAAGTGAAATTTGCGAAAAAATGGAAGCTGACCGCCGTTTTGAGCCGCAAATGCAGGAGGATGTTAAGGACAGTCTCTATGCCGGTTGGAAAAAAAAGCGGTAAACGCAGCAAGAGCTTATAAATAAAGCTGTCCGGACGAGTTTGACGCACGCCCCTACTCCAAGGGCTGTTTCTCAAGCTTAAGAATACGCATCCTATATGCATTCATGCCGGTGATTCCGAGTTCCTCCTGGAGGCCGTAATTGTCCCAAGCGCCGATGACTGCGTCTATGCCGGGGATCATTTGAAGCATTTTGCGAAAATCAATCGCATCCCGTTCCTGTAAGAAAAGGCCGACTGCCACTTCCTTTTTGGCAGATACTCGGCTCCGGCCAGCGCGGACTTCACTATGCCTTTTACACTTGCGGTTATCGCGGCATGCACTATGGCCGGGATCAGATTATTCACCTTCACCGACAGGTTTTTTTGGAAGTACGCTGAAGAAATCCCGGAGGCTTGAGCAGCTCCTGCTCCCAACGCTTTAGTTCGGTCTTCACTTGAATTGCATAAATGTCCATACCTGCCCTCCATTCGGCAGAACGATTGATTCAGTCACGCACTTCAGCAATATCTATAGGCAAAATGGCATATTTTATCGTATCATACTCATTGGAGCAGAACCAAACGCCCATGTTAAAACGATCACTAAAATGGATTGAAAGGTGACATCATGGCAGGAATTAAACTTTTTTACGGACAGCACAAATGACTTAAGCCCGGAGCTCATCGAGCGGCATGAAATCGGAGTCGTGCCCCTTTATGTGACATTCGGAACGGAATCCTATCGCGACGGAATAGATATGAACCCCGGACAGCTTTTTTTGACAAAGTGCGGCAAACAGGCGTTTTACCCAAGACGTCGGCGCCTTCTCCGGCGGATTTCTATGCCGCGTTCCGTCCGTATGCAGAGCAGGGTATGGATGTTGTCTACATTGGCTTGTCTTCTGCTTTATCGTCCACGGTACAGAATGCATTGCTTGCCTCGGAACAGCTGCCCGGTGTGTCCATCTCGGTTATAGATTCGAGGAATCTGTCAACGGGTATAGGATTATTACTGTTAAAAGCGGCCGATGCGAGGGCGCAGGGCGCAGTATTACCGGAAATTGAAGATTTGGTAAAAGAAACCGTGCCCAAAATTGAAACCTCCTTCGTCATCGACACGTTAGAATATTTACATAAAGGCGGACGTGTCTCCAATCTGCAGCATCTGCTGGGTAGCCTGCTCAAGATCCGTCCTATAGTGAAAGTGGCCGATGGCGGAATGATTCCTGCGGAAAAAAAATTCGCGGAAAACGTGAGAAAGCGGTGGAAAAGTTGGTCCGCAACGTGCTGGAAAACAAGCAGGCCATTGATCCCCGGCGTGTTTTTTTGTCACTCATGCAATGTCCTTGGCGGAAGCCGAACAAATCAGGCAGATTCTTGTGGACAAGTCCGTCGCGCAGGAAGTCATCGTCACGGAAACAGGCTGCGTGATCTCCAGCCACTGCGGACCGGACACGATAGGGATCGTTTATTCAAGAAAATAAGAAGTGAGTTGATACAGCAAGATGGCAAACGTAAAAAATCATAACAGACGGCAGCTGCGACCTGCCTGAGGAGCTTTTGAAGCAGTGGGAGATTGGCGTAGTCCCTCTTACTGTGCGTTTTAACCAGTCTGAGTATAAATCCGATATGGATTGCGACTTGTTTTATAGCATGATGAAAGCCTCCAAAGAGCTGCCCAAAACGGCAAGCCCTTCCCCGAACGATTTTTTTTGGAGGAATATAAGGAGGTAGAAGGGGGCAGGGACATTCTTGTTCTTGCTCTATCGGCCAATTTAAGCTCCACCTACAACCATGCTATCATGGCGAAAGAGCTGTATAAAGAAGCAGGGCACAAAGGGCGGGTGGAGGTTCTCAACTGCAAAAACACTTCCGTGGGCCTCGGCCTGATCGCTTATAAAGCTGCTATGATGGCCGAAGAAGGCACGAGCCTGGATGTGCTTATGGACAGAGTGAATGAGCTCATTAAGCAAGCGCATATTTATATCATGCTGGATACTCTTGAGAACGTGATCAAGGGCGGCCGGCTGGACCGTGTGAGAGGAGCGGTGGCTACCGTACTCAATATTAAACTCCTTATGCACAACAGCGAAGAAGGCACCATCGAATTGATTGAAAAGATCAGAGGCTCCCGGAACACGATAAAAAAGGATGGTCGAAAAAAAATCGGCGAAACGAAGATCGGTGCCGGCCGCGATATTATAGCTGTTGCCCATGGCAATTGTGAAGAGAAGGCGAAAAGCATAATCGAAATGATCATGTCCAAATACCCTTTTAAAAAAAAGGCAATTTTGTCCAATATGGGGTCTGTCATCGGCACCTATGCGGAGAGGGCGGCATTCTGGTCGCCTATTAGTCTCTGATTAGAAATCTCCTGTGATGGTTAATAAAACAGTGTTCAAGGATTGTCCATCACATTAATAGGAGGATGAAACATGAATAAGCATATCGTTGGTGTATTCGAATCAGAGCATGAGGCCATTAAAGCGATCGAGGAATTGAAAAGCCTGGGGTTCCGGTCCGATGAGATTTCTGTCGTAGGCAAGAATAAAGAGGATGTTAGTCACGTAGGCGACGAAACCGGAACGAAGGCTCCGAAAGGACTGGCTACTGGCGCCGCAACGGGCGGTGTGCTGGGAGGTCTCACCGGACTTTTGGCTGGTCTCGGTATGCTTGCCATCCTGGAGTAGGACCCATTCTGGCAGCAGGGCCAATTGCGGCAACCCTGACCGGAGCTGCGGTAGGCGCTGGAGCGGGCGGTTTGGTGGGCGGCTTGATCGGTCTGGGCATCCCAGAGGACGAAGCCAAGCGCTATGACGAATATGTGAGAAATGACAAGCTGCTGGTAATGGTGGATGTGGCCGACGACCGTCAATCCAGAGTATACGATATCTTCCGTACTCACGGATCTCTCAACTCCGATATGTATGGAACGATGGACTCGAATGCAGTTCACAGCCGTTCTGGCCGCGACCATTTGGACAGCGACCGTACGATTCTGTAATATTGTTTAATACTTGATGGCATTTAAATAGCAGATCAAGAGAGGCACACGTAAAGCTGTATTGCTTTGCGTGTGCTTCTTTTTTTTATATAAAGAAAGATAAATTCTTTTTTTTATATCATAACGAAGACATAAAGGATCAGCAGGGAGCTATTCCTCTTGCAGTTAATACATATCGACCCTATAGCGGATTTTCAAGTTCTTATTCCGGCCCATTGACTTGGGAAAGGCAAGAATGTAGCGAATAAGAACTCCAAACGGCGTTATCGGGTTAAAACGTACAATAGGAGAAAGAATAAGGCCTCCGAAATCCGCTATATCCCAGAAGAACAGACCGCGCGATGCACACCGAACCAAAAAAATACGGGCATCGACAACAACAGAAAAGTAATCCCCCAAATGTCATCTTCTTATCATGCATCGTGGGAAGAATTCATGCAGTGCGAGTATCGATATGAGTTGGCTTTTCAGCAAAAGAATCCATCACGGAGAGGCAAATTTAATATGAAAGGGAGTATCATTTTAATATGCTGTATACAACTTCACTTCAAGGCATCTCCCCTGAGATGTTAAACGGTTTCTTTGCAGGTTGGACTAACCGTCCTTCGAATTCTAACATTTACAATTGTTGCACCAAAGCTATAAAGTTGTCCTTGCAATTGATCAAAGTGCCAATCAAGTTGCGGGTTTTATTTCGGCAATTAGCGATGGCATATTATCCGCCTATATTCCTTTGCTTGAGGTGTTGCCGGACTATCAAAGAAAAGGAATAGGGCAGAATTTGGTTAGCCTTATGTTAGATGAACTGCATGATATATATATGGTTGATTTAATTTGTGATGAAAATTTACAATCATATTACGAGCGATTTGGTATGTTCAAAGCAGCAGGCATGGCAATCCGAAATTACAATTTTCAAGCAGGAAGATAGGGAGGTTGTATATGTTTTTGATCACTAATCCTAAAGTCGCTGGATTTGTACCTCAGTGGGCCCCATTCAAAGGTTTTTTTTCCATTCTGTTCGATAATCCGGGAGTCAGTTTGATAGATTAACGAAGTGGGGAAATTCCGTCCTGGCAGCGCGTTTTTTTTCTCATCACCGCTCTATCCACTCTAATCTTGTCAGCAACTTTTTTGTAAATTACACATTTCGTCCGAGCCGCCGGTTAAATTCGTCCTTGATCGACTTCAGCACCTCAGGATTCGAGATCGCATCGTATGCGGTGGAAGCCAGAACTTTGGCCGCAAAAAAACCATGCCGTCCAGGCCCTGTCCTTCATAGCCAAATCCCGGAATTCGGGTGTGTGCAGCAGATGCTTCTCGTCCACGACTTTTACGTAGGATGAATTGCCGGGCAGTGGATTGAGACATTGCCCAAGTCAAGCGATCCGTGGTCTTTTCCGGTCTGTATTTCCGCCTCGCTGATCCCCATAGCAGTAAGATTGTTTGTAAAAAAGCTCCGATAGCGCCTCATTCGTCATCAGCTCATCGTACGAATATTCATAGTTGGACACCTTCAAGGTGCAGCCGGTTTGCAGTGCGGCGCCCTCCGCGCAGCTGAGCACTTTATGTACCACTTCATCTGTGTATACGCGGGTGGCCGAGCGGACATAGAACTGGGCGGCCGCATAATCGGGAATGATGTTGGCCGCTTTGCCGCCTTCCGTGATGATCCCGTGGATCCGGGTGTCGCTGCGAAGCTGCTGCCTTAACGCGTTTATGGAGTTGAACAGCAGCAGGACTCCATCCAGAGCGTTTACGCCTTCATAAGGGCTTGCCGCCGCATGGGCCGCTTTGCCTGTATATTCAAACTGCAGCGCATCCATCGCGAGGGAGGCGCCCGATTTCTCGTACGCATAATACGGATGGGCCATAAGAGCGATATCTACATCGTCGAATAAACCTGCTGCTGCCATCGGAACCTTGGCCCCTTTCGTTTCTTCTGCGGGTGTGCCGTAGACCCTGATCGTTCCGCCGGTTTCGTCGATGACGGATTTCAAGCCAACCGCCGCTCCGATACTCATCATGCAAATAAGATGATGCCCGCAGGCGTGTCCCAGATCTGCCAACGCATCATATTCACATAAGAACGCCACCACCGGCCCCGGTTTGGCAGCGGAGTACGTCCCCAAAAAAAAGCGGTCGGAATATCCAAAACCGCCCGCTCCACCTGAAAACCGTGAAATTCCAGCTCTTCGGTTAAGCGCTCGAAAGCTTTGAATTCCTCATGCCCGAGCTCCGGATTTTCTCCGATATATCTGGAAATTTCTTTAAAGCGCCCGGAACTCGCGTCAATGGCGCTATGAATCCTTTCTTTCATCAACCAAACCTCCCGATTGAAATGTTATGAGTTATATGAGATTCTCGGGATTCAGAACGAGAAGCTCATCCACGACGAAACGCCCGTCCTTGCGGATCAGCACATCATCGAACCAGATCTCGCCGCCGCCGTAGTCCGGCCTTTGAATAAGCACATATCCCAGTGAACGGAGGATCGGTTGGAGTTATCCGCTTCTTCATACGCTTGTCCCGGCGTAAAGTGGATGCTGCCGTCGATTTTTTTTCGTCAAAAAAGGATGTCTTTCATAGGATGTTTAATGTACGGATTGACACCGATCGCAAATTCGCCTGCATAACGGGCGCCTTCGTCCGTGTCCAGAATTTCGTTTAAACGTTCCGTATTGCTGCTTGTCGCTTCCACAATTCTGCCGTTCTCGAAGCGGAGGGAGATATTCTCGAAAGATGTGCCCGAGTAGATCGTAGGCGCATTGTAAGCAATGGTGCCGTTTACGGAATTTTTCACCGGAGCGGTGAAGACCTCCCCATCCGGTATGTTCAGCTTGCCAGGGCATTTGATCGACGGAATGCCTCGGATGGAGAAGGTGAGATCGGTGCCCGGCGCGGTTAGCCTCACCTTATCGGTCCGCTGCATAATGCCGACAAGGGCATCCATCGCTTTGGACATTTTGCTGTAATCCAGATTGCATACCTGAAAATAAAAAAATCCTCGAAAGCTTCCGTGCTCATATTCGCCTGCTGGGCCATCGAAGGCTCGGATATCTCATCACAACCCATTTGGTGTGGTTAATCCGCTGGTCGAATACTTTACGCTGATATTCGCTTAAGTACAGCTTCATTTGATCTTTCGGCACGTCCGACGATTCTGTAATGTTCTCGCCGCCGCGGACCGCGACATAAGCCTGCATCTTCTTCATCCGGTCCACTTCAAGCTCGGCAAGCTGCTGAAACTGCTCTTTGCTGCCATGCAACTGAAGGCTCCTTGTCACCGCGGGATCGCGCAGGTCGATAAAGACGCGGCCGCCGACCTCGGCGACTTCTTCGATAAAGCATTTGGCCAATTCCTGGTCCTTGACTCCGATCATTTCGATCAGTATGTTTTCACCGGGCTGCAGATCGACGGAATAACGGATTACGCTGCGGGCAAAGCTTTTTTTAAACGAGGGTCTCTCATGATGTTGTCTCCCTGTTCCAGAATGACTGTCCTGGTAAAATTATAGCCCATCGCGCTAAGAATACCAAAACAGCGGAGATGCCGCATTCATTCCCTTTAACCGGCGAGATATGGCATGGGCAGGACATAATAAAGCACGCAAATAAAGTGGCAAAAGCTTCCCGCCAGCACGAACAGGTGCCAAATCATATGATGGTAAGGAATCCGTCTCCACAAGAAGAAGATCGTGCCGAAAGTATAGGCCAATCCGCCCCTACAAGCCAGGCCATGCCGTTAAAAGGAAGCTGCTGATACAGAGGCTGTATGACAAGCACGATGAGCCAACCCATGCCGATATAGAATAATGTCGAGAGCAGAATAAACCTTTTGACGAAAAAAAGATTTCAGTATGCATCCAATCAAAGCGAGCCCCCATACGATGCCGAAAACCGTCCAGCCGATCGGACCGCGCAGAGTTACCAGAAGAAAGGGGGTATAAGTGCCGGCAATGAGTAAATAAATGGAGATATGGTCAAGGATCTCAAATATATTCTTGATTCTGACGTTCTGAAAGCTGTGAAGCAGCGTCGAATTCGTATACAGCATCAACAGGGATACCCCGAACACGGTAAAGCTGACGACATGCCAGATGTCGCCGTACTTGACGGAGAACACGATGAGCAGCACGAGCGCCGCAATGCTTAGTAAAACGCCGATACCGTGGCTGACCGCGTTAGCAATTTCTTCTTTCAGGGAATATTCCATTATGGACCTCCTTAATATGACTCGGGACGGGGCAGCGGACTATCGGGACAGGCTTGACTCATGGTAAAATTGTAACGTATTTCAAGTAACAGGTAAACCTTTGTTGAAGAGGGAGGGTGGACGAATGGACAGTAAGCGTGAAGATCAGCTTAACCTGTCGATGATCTTTGCCATGGGCAGTAACAGGGTCATCGGAAGGAACGGCCGGATGCCGTGGAACCTCCCGGGCGAAATGGCCTATTTCAGGCGAACGACTTGGGGGCACCCCGTCCTGATGGGCCGAAAAAACGTTCGAGTCGATAGGCAAGCCGCTGGAAGGCCGCACCAACATCATCTTCTCGAGAAATATAGATTATGCGCCCATAGCTGTTCGGTGATTCATTCCGTGGAGCAATTTTTTTTAGAGGAATACCGGGGCAGCGAGCAAGAAATATTCGTCATCGGCGGAGAGCAGATATACAGGCTGTTCCTGCCCTATGCGAATAGGCTCTTCATGACTTTAATCCATCATGAGTTTGAAGGAGACGCGTATTTTCCGGAGGTGGACGAGCAGGAATGGGAAGTGGTATCGGAGCGTAAGGCGGAGGACGAAGGAGACAGTCCGTACGATTACAGCTTTCTCATTTGGGAAAAAAAAGATAGACACACTTTGGTCACAACCCTGTCGGCTTAGAAAGTCACACTTTTGTCACATATCCGTCGGCTTAGGCTGGTCATAACAACGTGTTTTTTTTCACCATATATCAAATGTCCGGCACAGTTAGCTGCCAGCCAAGAAAGGGTGATTCTCGAAAATTATGACAATTGACGGTAGAGCGCAGGCCATGATGAAATTAACGGTTAAGCAATTGGTAGTAGCGCACCACAAGAAGCACGCGGTGGAGATGGCTTGGGCAAGGTTAAACATCGAGAATGTTTCGCTTAGGGCGCTGAATTTAGTCGATGAACGAGGCACAAAGCACAAGGCAGTCATCCAGCAAATGGAAAGTATAGTTTGGCTTGAAGCGGAACAGACGGATATCAGCAGCCGATATAATGTTATGGGAGAAATGTATTTCCATCTTTCCTTGCTCGAATGCGGCAATGACGGCAAATGGAGCAAGAAGGAGTGCTTCACCGATTCCGAATACTGGCTGCCGCCCTCCGTTGTGAGCGAAAACTCGATCCTCGCAATATCCTCCAGCATGGATAAGATATTTCTGGAAGTGCTCCAGCAACTGCTTGTTTGGAACCTTCCGGCTGCAGGGGAAGATGAGGGCAGCGCGGCTTAATTATAACGGGGATAACAAAAAAGAGATTGGGCCGAGGTTCAGGGCCCGGTCTTTTTTTTCCTTGCACGGAGCGGGATAACCACGGGTCAAAAAAAGGATTGATTTGCAAAAGTAAAGCATGTAATATAGAACCATGTTATTATAGATTACACTTTTGTAACATCAATTATTTTCCGGCAGCGCTTTTTTTTATACGTTTATACCTGGGCAATTTCCGTAGTGCTTAAAAGGAGGGGTTCGATGATATCATTTCGCAGCGTCAATAAATATTATGGGAGTTTTCACGTTCTACGGAATATCAACTGCATATTGAGCAGGGGGAAGTCGTCGTAGTTATCGGCCCGTCCGGATCAGGCAAAAGCACACTGCTGCGCTGCATCAACCGGTTGGATCTATAACGGACGGAGAGCTGACGGTGGGTGGGGTGAAGGTGAACGACAAAAAAGACCGATATCAACAAACTTAGACGCGATATCGGCATGGTCTTCCAGCATTTTAATCTTTACCCGCACAAAAAAAGGTGCTGAACAACATCACTCTTGCGCCAACCAAGGTGTTGGGCCAGTCGCAGCGGGAGGCGGAAGAGACGGCCATGTATTATCTGGAGAAAGTGGGCATTCCGGATAAAGCCGCGTCCTTTCCTTCCGAGCTGTCCGGCGGACAGCAGCAGAGGGTGGCTATAGCAGGGGTCTTGCGATGAAACCGAAAATCATGCTGTTCGATGAACCGACCTCGGCTCTGGATCCGGAAATGATCGGCGAGGTGCTGGAGGTTATGAAGACGCTTGCCCGCGAAGGAATGACGATGGTTGTCGTCACGCACGAGATGGGGTTTGCGCGTGAGGTGGCGGACCGCGTCGTTTTCATGGATGGCGGACAAATCGTTGAAGAGTCGGCGCCTGCCGATTTTTTTCGCAAATCCCAAGGAAGAGCGGGCCCGCTTGTTCCTCAGCCGCCTGCTGCAGCATTGAAAGCCGATGTGCCATCTTTGTGTGAACGAGTGCGGAAGAGGTTTGGCGCTATACAATAGAAGAATACATAGCCGGCTGAGCGCCGCGGCAGCCATCCTCCGAAGCCTCTTTACTTTAAATCAACAGAAAAGGAAGGGGATTGAAAGATGGTATTGAAAAAAAATGGTTTACAGTCAGCCTGACTATGGCTTTGGTCGCTATGGCGCTTGCCGCCTGCGGAACTAAGCAGAATGAGCCGGCTGCTCCGTCCGCGCCGGGTGGGGGAACTGCTGCTGAAGCTCCGAAGATCGACAGCAAGACGATGGATGCCATCAAGAAGCGCGGCAAGCTGGTGGCCGGCGTGAAGTACGACACGATGCTGTTCGGGCTGAAGGATCCGAAGAGCGGCAATGTGGAAGGCTTCGACATCGACATGGCGAAAGCTATCGCCAAATCGATTTTCGGCGATGAGAATAAGCTGGAACTGAAAGAGGTCACTTCCAAAACCCGCATCCAGATGCTGCAAAACGGCGATATCGACATTATTATAGCAACGATGACGATCAACGAGGAACGCAAAAAAGCAGGTGGACTTCTCCGATGTTTATTTCACGGCCGGCCAGTCATTGCTTGTCAAGAAGGGCAGCCCGATCAAAAGCCTGGATGATATCAAAGACGGAACCAAAGTTCTCACCGTGGTAGGCTCCACTCCGGCTAAAACCATTAAAGAGAAGAAGCCTAAGGCCGATGTCCGCGAACTGCCTAACTACCAGGACGCGTTTACTGCGCTGAAAGCCGGCCAGGGCGATGTATTGACAACCGACGATATCATTCTTTACGGTATGGTGAAGCAGGATCCGAATTTTGAGGTTGTGGGCGGAAAATTTACCGAAGAGCCTTACGGGATGGCGATAATGAAAGGCGACAGCGGATTTGTCAAATATGTCAATGATGTGCTGGCCAAGATGAAGTCTTCCGGTGATTACGACAAATTGTATAAGAAGTGGCTTGGCGAACAACCAAAAAAAATAAACCCGTACTAAACACAGGATGGGCGGCGCTTAAGCTCTCATCCTGTTTACTTCATGGACACAGGGGTGAGCACACCGCGATGCTGGACTTTCAAATATTGACAAAGTACTGGCCTCAATTTATGGAGGGATTCATTCATACGATTCAGATCAGCCTGATCTCGCTGGTATGCAGCTTTATTCTGGGCACTCTCATTGCAGTGTTCAGAATCGCTCCTTTCAAACCGCTGAATTACATAGGAACGGCTTATGTTGAATTTATCAGGAATATCCCGCTGCTCCTTGTAGTGTTCTTGTTCTACTTAGGACCGCAGGTCATCCATCAGACACTGGATCCGTTCGTGGCAGGGACACTCGGGCTTACGGTTTATACTTCCGCTTTTATCGCCGAGGCTATCCGTGCCGGAATATTGTCCGTCCCTAAAGGCCAGTCAGAGGCGGCCCGTTCCTCCGGCTTGACCTATAATCAAACGATGAGACATGTCATTCTGCCCCAAGCGATCAAAATTGTTATCCCGCCGCTCGGCAACCAGTTCATTAACCTGGTCAAAAAACTCTTCGATCCTGAGTGTCATTGCCGGGATGGATTTAATGTACTTCGGGGATATCGTCAATTCCGAAACCTTTAATGCGGTTGACACCTATATCTTCGTGGGCATGTTCTATCTGATTCTGACGGTGCCTTTGAGCCTGGCGGTCGGTTATTTGGAACGCCGTCTGGCCAAGAGCTATTAGAGGAGGAGAGAGATGGACGTATTTTCAGCTTTTACACCGGATAATTTGAAGTTTTTTGCTGGAAGGCTTCGGAGTCACTTTAAAAGTAGCCTTTATCTCGATAGCGTTCAGCTTTATTCTCGGTACGCTGATTGGAACCTTGCGTTATGCCAGAATCCCTGCCGTGTCGCAGCTTATGTTCCTGTGGGTGGAATTGATCCGGAACCTGCCGCTCATCCTGATTATCTTTTTTTTACGAAATTTGCTCTTCCGAGCTTCGGAATCCGGATGAGCATCGAATGGGCGGCCATAACCGCATTGACCGTATTCGAAGCGGCCATGATTTCTGAAATCGTCCGAAGCGGCCTGCGCAGCATTGACAAAGGCCAGATTGAAGCAGCCCGTTCTTCCGGCTTGACTTATACGCAGACGTTATGGGAAATCGTGCTTCCCCAGGCACTGAGAAGAATGGTGCCTCCGATGGTGAGCCAGTTTATTTCCCTGTTAAAGGATACTTCGCTTGCCGTCGTCATTTCGCTGCCTGAATTAATGCACAACGCCCAAATCGTCAGCGCCAAGAATGTGAACCATATTCTTCCTGTGTTGGCGCTTGTCGCTTTGATGTATTTTATCATCAATTTCTTGCTCTCGCGTTTGGCCCGGAAGCTGGAGCTCAAGAGCGTGTAGTTCCATCGGTTAAAACAAAAAAAACTTGCCGCCGTTTAAGCAGCAAGTTTTTTTGGTTTTTTTAAGTATTCTCGATGGCCACGGCATGCGCAATACATGGGATACTTTCGCCCTGCTGAAAAGACAGGGGAGAAAGAAGGGCTCCGGTCGCAACGACAAGGATCCGGTTCAGTTCTCCTTTTTTTCAGCTTTTTTTTCATCAGGTGTCCGTATGTTACTGCTGCCGAACAACCGCATCCGCTTGCCCCGGCTTGAAAAGCCTGCTTTTCCAGGTCGTAGATCATAAGGCCGCAGTCATTGTACTGGGTCTGTTGGATTGGAATGTTATGCTTCTTAAACAGATCGTTTGCAATTTCATAGCCTACTTTCGCCAAATCTCCAGTGACAATCAGGTCGTAATAACCCGGTTCTCTTTTAAAATCCCGCATATGGGCCTCAATCGTATCCACAGCCGCAGGCGCCATGGCAGCGCCCATGTTCAGCGGATCTTTGATCCCCATATCCACTACCCGCCCTATTGTGGCTCCGGTTACAACAGGACCTTTCCCGTGCTTAGCAAGCACGGCAGCGCCGGCGCCTGTGACTGTATTTTGAGCCGTAGGAGGCTTCTGCGAACCGTATTCCGTGGGGTAACGGAATTGTTTTTCCACGGAGCAGTTGTGGCTGCACGTTCCGGCGAGGACATGCTTCGCATGGCCGGAGTTGACCATCATGCGCCCAAAGCCAGTCCTTCCATAGATGTAGAGCACGCGCCGAAGATGCCGATATAGGGAATGGACAGCGTTCGTGCGGCAAAGCTGTTGGAAATGATCTGGTTCATCAGGTCGCCGCCGACATAGAACTGCACCTCGCCGTTGGTCAGCCCGGCATTCTCGACAGCCAGCTTCGCCGCTTCCTCCATCAATACTCTTTCCGCTTTCTCCCAGCTCTTCTGCCCTAGTAGGAGATCCTCGTGAATGATATCGAAATCCTGATTCAAAGGCCCCTTTCCTTCATCGGGACCGACTACTGTGCTGTAGCCAAAATGACCGGCCGATTCTCGTATTCCCAGCTTTGATGTCCTTTTAAAGTCATGAGGAGCCTCCCGCCGTCAAATTAAGTAGTAGTAAAAAATAGGCTTTAATTGATCTACGATCGATTTGATCTTTGCAGCGCTGTTCTCATACATCATCTTGGCCAATTTGTCCTGAGTCGTTAAACCGAACAGCTCGAGATCGGCTTCGCATTTTTTTCAAGGTCGCATAAAGCAGTTTTTTTTTGCTGCGGCGAAGCTACCTTTAACTTGTCATCGTATAAATCCGCATAGAATTCTCCATAAGAATCGACTTGTCCGATAAACACATTGTCTTTACTCACACCGAGCTTCTCCATCTCGGTTTTTTAACCAGGCGCGGTTAAGTCCCAAAGTCGAGAGCGGCTCGTCCATAATTTGGCCATCAAGGATAACGGCCTGTGTTTCCCGTTCCGGCCCTACCTTGAGGCCAAGGTGCTTGGGAGTCAGCGGCTGATTCTCGGTTTTCAAAAGCACGCTTAAATCTCCGCTCGCTTCCAGTACGGCAAATTCTACGTCCGCCAGTTTAAATACATTTTTTTGGTCCTGAGCTGTTCCAGCAGCTCATCGCTGGAGAGTCTTTCCTTCTTTAAATTATCTTCCAGGACTTTTCCTTCTTTAATGAGGACTCTTCCTTTACCTTCGAACAAGTCGCGCAGCTTCTTGCTTTTCAGAGTGAGGAATTCAATGGACAGAGGAACCACAAACCAAACGGCGAGCGCCACAACGCCCAGAAAGTAATGGGATTCCAGATCGGTCGAAATAAAGCCCGTCAGCTCTCCTAAAGTGATGCCTGTTATATATTCAAAAAAAAGGTCAGCTGGGAAATTTGTTTTTTGCCAAGCACGCGTGTTATCACAAACAGCATGCAGATGGCAAAAGACTTGATTGCGATCAATAACCAGTCAGGCACGGTTCTCTCCCCTTTGCTTAAAATCGTTGTCGCTATGAATTATTTGCTAAAAGCGAGCGAACTATGATTGTATTTATCTTACAGTTATTTAAGCGTCCGCGGCGGGCAAAATAAAAAAACGGCACCAACAATATCAATGAAGAGGTGAACGAAAATGACAGTAGCATCCCAGGTCAAAACAACAGTAGCTTCTTTGAAAAGCGCGCAGGCCAGTCTGGAAACCTTTGCGCTCAGCACTCAAAATCAAGCGGCAAAATCGCTGTTTGAGAATGCGGCCCAGACTACGCAGCAAGTAGTCGACCAACTATCGTCCCGGGTACAGGAAATTGAAAACGAAGAACCTCAGTACAAAGGATTTTAAAAAAAACGAAAAAAAGCCTGTCGGGAAGTTCCCCACAGGCTTTTTTTTCACTTGGTAAAATGCTTTCAGTTTCGCCGCGTTGTTAAAAAAAACTGTCCGTTATGTAAATAATGAGACAAACTTTTATTTACTGAAGAGGCAGGTAAATGAAACGATGGACACACAAGTAGAAATGGAAATGGAAAGCAGCTACGGTCTTATTGAAGAAGCAAATAAAAGAATGTACCACATTTGGATGGAACATGTTATCTTCAGTTGGCAGTGGTGGTTAGGAGTAATTTTGACCTTGGTTCCATGGGCATTATGGATCTGGCTGCGAAAAAAAAGGAAGTGAAGGACGGCTCTTGTCTGCCGGGCTGCTTGTTATGATTATCATTTCCTGGTTTGATTTCCTGGGGGTTGCATTGGGTGCCTGGCATTATCACATGGAGGTCCTTCCTTTTATTCCAGCCTTTGTGCTATGGGATTTTTTCGCTCATCCCCGTAATAGTCATGTTTTTTGATCCAAATCAAACCGGACTTAAACCCTTTTGTGAAAGCAATTATGTTTGCGTTATTTGCAGCTTTTGTAGCCGAGACTATAGCCAAGGGACTTAACCTTTACAATCCGGAAAAGTGGAACAGCATTTATTCGTTCCCGATTTACATAATGATCTATTTGGGTGCGCATTTTATCACTACCAGAAGATTCGAACATATATAACCCGGCTGCTATATTCCTTATTGTCCGGAACGGAAAGTGAAATCGCCTCGGATCGCAGCGATCAACGGGGAAGGGGAGCCGTCGTGCCAAAGCTCCAGTGTATGCAGGCTCGGGTGCAGCCACGTAAAGAAGCTTCGCGTCCTGCGGGGAGGCCTCATAATTTACCTCGTCCGTGTCGATAATGATCACCGCGTCAAACTCCAGTCCCTTCGCCATGAAGATTGGGAGAATCGAAATACCGCCCTCGTATTGCTGCTGCCCCGGTGCGATCAAATTCACCGGCAGGTGCTCGGCAAGCAGCCGCTTGTGGAGCTGCAGGCACCTGGCCTCCGTCCGCGCCAGGACAGCTACCGTATTGGTATCTCCGCGCAGCCTCCGGATAGCTCCTTGAGGGCGGCAGTGAGCTTGTTCTCGTCAACCTGTACAATCTTCACCGGCTCGCCGCTGCGGAACACGGGAATCGCCTCGATCGCCTCTTCAGCCATGCCGCCCCGCAGCACTTCGTTGGCAAAACGGATGATTTCCATCGTGGAACGGTAACTGCGGTTAAGTGCAAAATAGGCCGATCTTCCCTCGCCGAACAGATCCGAAAATTCACGCCAGTCGTTGATCCCTTGATAGCTGTGGATCCCTTGCGATAAATCGCCGAGAATGCTGAATGAATCGTTCCTCGTATGCAGCCTTAGCAGCGATACTTGAAACGGCGAGAAGTCCTGTGCCTCGTCGATCACGGTATGGTCAAACGTAAGATCTCCATGGATGCCGAACAATTTGGAGCGGATATAGAGCAGGGGAGCAAAATCCTCCGGCTGCACCCGCTTCTTCTCCATATAAGTCTCCGATTCCATACGAATCGGCTCAGGCAGGAAGGACAGCATTTCCTTGTTCAGAAAAGCGGGTCGCTCTCTGCCCTGAAAAGCTCCAGGTACAAAGAAAACGGAGTGTACAACTTCCATTTTTTTTGCCGAATTCGCGCAAACGCTGGGAGGCTTTCTTTTTTGTATTCTTTTTTTCAGATGTACTTCCCACACCTTTTCCAGCTGCATCTCCTGCCAGCGCTTGATCCGCGCCAGAACCCGCTCCCGCCGCTTCATCAGAGGCTCGTGTTTGTTTTCAATATCATGCCATTGAACGATCGTGCTGCGGTCCAGTTTGGCTCCGTCCCAAGGGAAGTAGTCCGTATCGGGGACGGCGTTCGCCTCATAAAGCTCGAGCACCCGGTCAAGCCACCGCATGAATCGAATGGAGCCCTTGAACCGGCCTGGAGCCATATCGTCAATCTGCGGCCTTCCGGGTCCGGTCTGGAACCAATACCGCAGCCGTTCGGCAGGGTTGGCCGGCTTCACCTCATGCTCGAGCAGCTCCAGCGCCCAGTCGGCAAACGTCGTTTGCTGGATTTGGCCCACGCCAAGCTCCGGCAGCACACCTGAAATATAGTCCAGAAACATCCGGTTCGGGGCAAAAATAATCATCCGTTCCGCCTTCACCTGATCGCGATACTGATACAACAAAAAAAAGGCGAGCCTGTGCAGGGCTACCGTCGTTTTTTCCGCTGCCCGCGACGCCCTGGATGATTAGGGCGCTGTTCTTCACCGCGCGGATAATCGCATCCTGCTCGGATTGAATGGTGGAGACGATGTCGCGCAGCTTGTTGTCCTTGTTCTCGCCCAGCCTGTAGAGCAGGAATTCATCCGTTACCGCCATTCTGTCGGAAGAGCGGTCGAACGTATCTACTACCCGCTGCAGAATTTGTTTGCGGATAACCAGGTTTCGTTTGAGATAGACCAATCCTTCCACCGTTCCGTCCGGCGAATCGTAAGACGCCCCGTCGACTCCCCCTGTAAAGGAATAAAACAAGCTCGCCACTGGAGCCCGCCAGTCAACCACCATCAGCTCGTTTGAGGAGTCCCGCTCTACGCCCACTTTGCCTATATAGAGGGGTGACGGTTGGCTTTTGCCGGACTCTTGAAAGTCCAGTCTTCCGAAATACGGCTCCGGATGCGCCGCTGTCAATTTCCTCCGTCTGTCTGAACGGATCGATTCCAGAACCTGTTCCGTATGGTCGGGACCGTTGTACACCGGGATTTGCGCCAAATTTTGCAGCTGCAGGTCGATTTCCTTCATGGTTTCCTCCAACTTGTGGAGTTCTTCCTGATACGAGCTTTGTATTTCGGTTTCCAAATAGGTACCTCCGATCATTCTTCCATTATTCTGGAAAGAGAGATACATTATATCACAATGAACGCACGGTTCAAAGCAGGTTTCGAAGCGGTTCCAAGTTTTGAGCCGGCACGGGCAATGAATATTAAGTTTACAAAGAAAAAATTTATTGGTTACCATTATGGGACGAAGGTTGTTTTTTTGAGGGGCGATAAGGTTTTGAAAACACTCATCATTGCGGAAAAGCCGGACATGGGGCGGAATATAGCTGCCGCGATAGATCCCAAGGCCAAAAAAATCATCGCATTTATATAGAAGGCGAGCATTATATCATTACGTGGGCGATAGCCACCTGATTGGTTTGGCTGAGCCCGACGCCTATGACGACAAATATAAAAAAGTGGAATTTGGGCGACCTGCCGATTATCCCGGATCATTTCAAGCTTGTGCCCAATCACAAAACGAGGGACCAGCTAAAAGTGATCGCCGAGCTTGCCGGGCGCTGCGACAGGCTTGTGAACGCTTGCGACGCGGGGCGGGAGGGGCAGCATATTTTTTTTCGCTGATCCAGCGGCATTTGAAGCTGAAGCAGCCGGTAAAGCGGCTATGGATCTCGGATTTGACCCAGGAGACGATCCGCAAAGGGTTCGAGGAGCTGAAGGAAGGGGCGGAATTCGAGAATTTGACCAAAGCCGCCCGCGTCCGCAGCGAAGCGGATTGGCTGGTTGGTATGAACGGGTCGAGAGCTTTTACGACGAAGCATAATACGCTGCTTTCAGTGGGCCGGGTACAGACTCCCGTGCTTGCTTTGATCTATGACCGGGAGAAGCAGATCGAGGCTTTTGCTTCGCAGACATTCTTCGACGTGGAAGCGCAGTTTGTGCAAAGCGAAATCCGCTATAAAGCGATGTGGCAGGGAGAGCGGTTCACCGATAAACAGAAGGCGGATGCCTTGGCCGACAAAGTCAGGGGAAAAGAAGGCCGGATCTCTTCCTACGAAGTGAAGGAGACGAGAGAGTATCCGTTCAAACTGTACGATTTGACGCTGCTGCAGCGGGAGGCGAACGGAAAATACGGCTTCTCGGCCAAAAAAAGACGCTCGATACCGCTCAGTCTCTCTATGAGAAGCACAAAGTGATCACGTATCCGAGGACGAATTCGAACTATGTAAATGAGCAGAACATCCCTGAGATGCACCGGGCTTTGGACGCGCTCAAGGTACAAGCTATGAAAGCTGGTTGCCGGGCGCGCAGCGGAGCCTTGTGCATAAAAAAACAATAAACATATCTGCAATCCGGCGAAAGTGGAAGATCACCACGCCATTCTTCCTACGCATAAAAGGGCGGGTTCGCTGAATCCGGACGAGCAGAAAATTTACGATCTGGTTGTCAAAAGGTTTCTTGCCCAGTTCTATCCGGCCGCGGAGTACAAAGTCCACACGGTCATGACGGAAGCGGCGGGCGAACTGTTCAAGACAACAGTGAAGGAATTGCTGCAATTGGGCTGGAAGGCAATCTATGCCGACGATAAGAAAGAGAAGCGTGGCGGCAAAGGGAAAAGCGGCGAAGCTTCTGACGAGGATAAAAGCGGGGCGTCCGAACCGGAGGCGGAAGAGGAACGCGATACGCCGTTTCAGCTGGACGCCGCGCAGCCTGTGCTGTGTGCGGACGCGGAAGCGAAGCAGCGGGATACGCAGCCTCCGAAGCCGTACACCGAGGGCACGCTGCTGAAGGCGATGGAAAGCGCCGGCAAGCAGATCGAGGACGAGGAGCTGCGGGAGGCGATGAAGGAATCGGGGCTGGGCACGCCGGCCACGCGCGCCGCGACGATCGAACGGCTGAAGCAGGTGGGCTATATCGAGATGCAGGGCAAGCGGATCCGGGTGACGGCCAAAGGCCGCACAGCCGTGGAACTGATCCGCGCAGCCGGCATCGAGCTGCTCACCTCGCCCGAGATGACGGGCCGCTGGGAGCGGCGCTTGAACGAGATTGCCAAGGGCGTGGCGACGGACACAGGGTTTATCGACAACGTGAAGCGATTCACGGTGCAGATTGTGGACAAGGTCCGCAGGCAGGCGAGG
>BBFE01000008.1 GCA_001313085.1 Paenibacillus sp. JCM 18996
CAAAACCTTCCCGTTGTCTTCCGGCGTTTCCATTGAAATTGATGGGGCGGCGCTATCTATGGAGCAGCCTCCGGTCATCCGCGACGGCAATACTTTGGCTCCTTTCCGGGCAGTGATGGAGCTTTGGGGGCGCAGATTCAATGGGAAGGGCCCACTCAAACCGTGACTGCGACAAAGGGAGACACCACCCTTAAGCTCGCGATCGGAAAATCCTCCATGACCCGCAACAATCAGACAATAGCTCTTGAAACACCGGCTCAGCTGGTAAACGGTTTTACGATGATCCCGGCCAGGGCGGTCGGCGAGGCTTTCGGCGGCAAAGTGAGCTGGAATGCTAACTCCAGAACCGTGCAGATAGCAACCGGCGGCGCCAAAAGCACATCGGCGTTGCCGCCAACCCACCAGCCTGAAACCGGAAATGCCGCTAATGACAGCTTTTTTTCTCCAAAATGACCGCGTTCATTATCCGCATAAAAAAATTCATTGTTAACGGCATAAAACAAACTCCTTCGGGAACATTACAGTCAGCCTTTGCGGCTGGCTTTTTTTTGCATTCTTTCAGCTCTCCGCTTCTTACGTGTTAAATGATATAAACTATCTATTAACCATAAACTTTACATAAGTAAGTGAATGATGTTATAATCGGTTCATCAAGAAGAATAAGGAGTGCAAAGAAATGAGCCAGACTGAAGTTGTGTTATCCGCAACGGATGCGATGAAAGACCGTCATTCTGTCCGCAAATATAAAAAAAAGACATGAAAATTCCGCAGGAAACTTTAAATGAAATTTTGGAGCTCGCAGCGACCGCTCCGTCCGCCTGGAACCTGCAGCATTGGCGTTTCCTGGTTGTGCAGGAGCAGGCGGGCAAAGAGCGTCTGCTGCCGATAGCATACGGCCAGCAGCAGGTCGTTGACGCTCCTGTCGTGATTATCGTTCTCGGCGATCTGCAGGCGAACCTGTCGGCGCCTGAGGTTTACGCAAACGCACCGGCACAAGTCCAGGATTCGATGATCTCACAGATCGACGGTGCTTACCGGAATACCCGGCTTGCCCGCGACGAAGCGATTCGCAACAGTTCTCTGGCCGCGATGCAGCTGATGCTGGCCGCGAAGGCCAAAGGGTACGACACCGTCCCTATGGGCGGCTTCGACCACAGCGCGCTGGTGCAGGCATTGCACATTCCTGACCGGTATATTCCCGTTCTTATGTTGGCAATGGGTGAAGCAGAGGCCCCTGGACGGGCAACAAAGCGTTTCCCGCTAAGCAAATCGGTTATTAACGAAAGCTTCTAACCGGTAATGAGCGGCTCCGCCTGTGCTCATGATGTTACAATAGGAGTAATTACAGCCCGCTGACCGCGACAGGTTAGTCGGGTTTCTTTATGTTCATACGTGCAACTTGGAAAAAACTTCCTGATTCGACAAAGTCCTACCATCGGTAGGGCTACAGATTGATTTATAAATCAGTAAGACACGCCTATTAAAAAAGCTGACAGCTATTGTTTAAATTAGAAATAACTCGGGTTTTAGGAATTAACAAGATTTTCTGATATTGGGGTGGCCGGAGCATTCTTGCTTGGGGCGGTCTCCCTGCTTGTTACCATCTTGAGCAAAAAAATCAGCTTGGAGGCGGGGGTATCAAGTTGTTCGCGGTCATTGGCTGCGCTTTAGGAGCGCTGGACGGATTTGCAGCCATGCTTCTTACCTTTATCGCGGCCGGCTTAGTGGCGTGGCCGATTCTGTTGGTTCAGAAATTCCGCAAAGAGCGGGCGGGAAAGATAACCGAACTGGCGATGGCGCCTTTTATGGCAGTCAGCACGGGCATCGTATTGATTTTACTATTATAGCAGTGGTGCACAAGGTATGTTTGAGTAGAGACGGCGCGCAGTTATTTTTTTTACGAGTATATCCATAGTGATGGCATTGATAGCCACCATCCTGTTCTCCAACTACATACAAGCGGCAAAAGAAAGCATGGGAGAGTTAGCGCAGGTCGTCGTTACCAAAGCCGACATTACGGCAGGAAAGCCGATTCCCACAGGGGCTTTAACTACACAAGAGGTTCCGAGCAATATTTGCTCCCGTCCGTTATTCAATCCGCGGATCAGTTGAAAGATAAAGTTAATCAATCAGGAGGCACAGCGCTCCCGCCCAACTGAATGAACAACCGCTTGGTACAGACAAATTTAAAATCGACGTGAGCAAATGTTCTAAAGACGAAATTAATTTCACTATAAAATGAACGAAAAAAATTATGCCGGTCGGTACCCCTTTGCCCATAGGCGAATATCCTGTTGTATATTCAATAGGAGGTTAGACCGATGGCTCACGAACAAATCAAAGACATTTGCGCGCAGCATATGCACCGTTATGTTCTGGTGCGGACCCACGACGGTATGGAATACGACGGCATCATTTCCGAAATGGACGGCGATCATTTGTATATTGCGGAACCGGTGGGTACCGTAACGGACGACAGGGAAGAGGAGAGCAGGGGGTTCGGCTACGGCTACGGTTATCCTTATTACCCCTACTATCCGTATTACCCTTATTATCCGTATCCATTCTATCGCCGCAGATTCCGCCGCCGTTTCTTTCCGTTCGCCGCGCTTGCCGCTTTGTCCCTGCTGCCTTACTATTGATTGGTACGGTCAGGTCCGTTAATAACTAACAAACAACCTCCTCATCAGCCGGGCTTTTGAGGGGGTTGTTCATCTGAACAACTCTTTTCGTACAGCACTCATTTTCTTTCTTTCCGGAATTAAGCTATGATAGAAAAAATAAACCATAATGCGAAAGGAGCGCTACTGGAGAATGGACTGCATTTTCTGCAAAATCGTCGAAGGATCGATACCTTCCAGCAAAATTTACGAGAACGAGAATGTTCTTGTATTCCATGACATTCAGCCGGCGGCGCCAGTTCACGCTCTGGTCATCCCCAAGAAGCATATCGCGACCATGAACGATGCCGGGGAAGAGGATTGGGCATTGATCGGCGAGGTGCATAAAGCCGCGCAGCTGGCGGCCCGCGAGCTTGGAATCGCGGAATCCGGCTATCGTCTGATCAACAATTGCGGAGCGGACGGAGGCCAGGTGGTTTTCCATATTCATTACCACATTTTGGGCGGTGAAAAGCTCGGAGCTTTGAATTATCAAGGGAAGTGAATAGCTTGGATCAGGCCTGTCATCGCAGCATACATACTACGTTCATTTTGGGTTGACACCTTTCTGTATTTTCATCTATAATGAGGTTTGATTAGCTGCTTTATTCGTCTTGGACGGTCTGTTCGGAGGGAGGGAAAACTGGTGTCAGAAACTCGAGTTCGCAAAAAAACGAAACCATAGATGCTGCACTTCGTCGCTTCAAGCGTTCCATCGCTAAAGACGGCGTTCTAGCAGAGGTAAAGAAACGTAAGCATTATGAGAAGCCTAGCGTTAAGAAGAAGAAGAAGTCTGAGGCTGCTCGTAAGAGAAAGTTCTAGGAGGCTTAATCAGAATCATGAGCTTAAGCGAGCGATTGAACGAAGATATGAAGCAAGCGATGAAGAGTCAGGACAAGTTTAAACTCTCCGTAATCCGTATGGTTCGCGCGTCGATCAAGAATCTTGAAATAGATCAGCGTAAAACCTTAGATGACAATGAAGTGCTTGACATTCTGAGTCGCGAGATCAAACAACGTAAAGATTCCCTCCAAGAATTTGAAAAAAAAGCCGGCCGTCAGGACTTAGCCGAACCTTTGAAACAAGAAATTGCCATCATAGCCGAGTACTTGCCGCAACAGTTAACTGAGGATGAAATTAAAGCAGTTGTACAAGAGACTATCCAAGAAGTCGGTGCGACATCCAAAGCGGATATGGGAAAAGTAATGGCCGCCTTAATGCCTAAGGTTAAAGGGCGGGCTGACGGCAAGATCGTCAATCAGTTTGTTACACAATTATTGCAATAAATACGAAAGCCGGGATCATCTTTGATCTCGGCTTTTATTCTGTAAATATACGAATTTTTTTGAAACACAATCTTCATACATAACGTATACATTTTCAAAAGGTCCGTGCAATACATTGAGAAGTGAAAAAAGCAGAAAAGAGGGGGGCCTTATGATACAAAGAGGAACCGTTAGACGGTCGCACGTCGCCCTGGTCATGCTTGTGGCTGTGTTAGCTCTATGGTTCTACCCCGCGCAGGAAGCCGTATACGCTGAGGAGCGTTCCCCCCATCTATGTGATCCCGGTCCATGAAACGATCGATCAAGATTTGCAAAAAATTTGTCCAGAGGTGGTTCGCCGCAGCGGAGAAGAAAAAGGCCGCAGGGATCATTCTTGATATGGATACTTACGGGGGAAGTGTGGATGCGGCCGAGAAAATCAGTGAAATCGTCAGAGCCAGCGCCATTCCGACTGCCGCTTACGTTCACCGCAAAGCCGCGTCGGCAGGCAGTTACATCGCGCTGAGCGCAGGCAAAATCTTCATGGAGCCGGGAAGCTCGATCGGTGCCGCGGCCGTTGTCGACGGGAGCGGCAAAGAAGTGGAGAATCCCAAAATCGTCGCCTACTGGACGAGCAGGATGAGGCCGCCGCGGAGCTCCATGGAAGGGACTCGCTGATTGCGGCAGGCATGGCGGACAAGAATCTGGTCGTGCCTATGCCGAAGATCGACCGTACGAAGCAGAAAGGAGAAATTATCGCTTTAACCGCCGATGAAGCCGTGAAAGTAGGATATGCCGAGGGGACGGCTGATTCTTTGCAGGCGATTTTGCCCGCTCTGGGTCTGCCCCAGGATTACCCAATGCAGTGGGCGAGCGCGTCCTTGGCGGACAAAATAGCGGGGTTTGTGACGAATCCTTTCCTCATGACCTTGCTGCTTCTGATAGGGATTGCAGGAGTTGGGGTGGAGATGCTGGTTCCGGGCTTCGGGTTGCCGGGAATACTGGGTATTGCCGGCTTTGCGCTTTATTTTTTTTCGGGCATTATGTGTCAGGCTTTGCGGGTGCCAGGATATCGTGCTGTTCGTGGCGGGCGTCCTCATGCTCATTTCGGAAATCTTCGTTCCGAGCTTCGGGATTTTGGGCATTCTGGGTATAATCAGCTTGGGGAGCGGCATAGTCCTGGCGGCGCAGAACACAGGGCAGGGTCTGCTTACATTGACAATCGCGCTGGTCATTGGGGCCGTCATTATAGCGATCGTGGTGAAATATTTCAGCCATAGAGGCATTTGGCACCGTTTTATTCTTAAAGACGCTTTGACGGAAGAAAAAAGGCTACTCCTCCACTTCTCCCAAGCAGCGTTTTCTGCATCAGAGGGGGGCCTCACTGACGCCGCTGAGACCTGCAGGCACAGCCCGCATCGGAGAGGAACGGGTAGACGTGGTGACGAGGGGCGAGTTTATTCCTTCCGGTTCAGAGATAGAAGTGATCGAGGTGGAAGGTGCAAGGGTGGTTGTAAAAGCAATCTAAATTAGAGTTTTGGGAGGAAAAAAGGCAATGTATGTAGCTTATCTTGTTTTGGCAGCGGTCATTTTAATTGCGGTTGTTATGTTTCTTAACTTTGTGCCGGTTCTGCTGTGGATTTCCGCGCTGGCATCAGGCGTCCGGGTGTCCATCGCAACGCTTATCGCGATGAGGATCCGCCGCGTCATTCCGAGCCGGATCGTCAATCCGCTGATCAAGGCGACCAAAGCGGGCCTCGGCCTGACGATTAATCAGCTGGAGAGCCACTTCCTTGCCGGCGGTAATGTCGACAGGGTGGTGAACGCGCTGATCGCGGCCCATCGTGCCGACATCCATCTGCTTCGAGAGGGCCGCAGCCATTGATTTGGCCGGTCGTGACGTGCTGATGGCCGTGCAAATGAGCGTCAATCCGAAAGTGATAGAAACGCCTACGGTATCGGCGGTTGCCAAGAACGGCATCGAAGTGCGGGTTATTGCCCGGGTCACCGTACGCGCGAATATCGACCGCCTGGTAGGGGGAGCCGGAGAAGAGACGATCATCGCACGCGTAGGGGAAGGAATTGTCACTACGGTCGGTTCGAGCGAATCCCATAAGGATGTGCTGGAGAATCCCGATATGATCTCGCGCGTCGTATTAAGCAAAGGCTTGGACGCGGGAACCGCGTTTGAAATCCTCTCCATTGACATCGCGGATGTCGATGTGGGCAAAAAACATCGGAGCGCACCTCCAAACGGAGCAGGCGGAAGCGGATAAGCGGATTGCCCAGGCCAAAGCGGAGGAACGCCGCGCCATGGCAGTGGCCCACGAGCAAGAAATGAAAGCCAGAGTAGTGGAGATGAAGGCCAAGGTGGTAGAGGCGGAATCGCAGGTGCCCCAGGCGATGGCGGACGCGCTGAGAGGCGGCAAGCTTGGAGTTATGGACTACATTAACATGAAGAACATCGAATCCGACACGCAGATGCGCAGCTCACTGGGCAAAATGACAGACCAAGGCAAAGAGGATAAATAGGGTTGAAGCCTGAACGGAGGCGTAAAGCATGGATCAGCTGTTAGATTTAGCCGGCGCTCTTGCTAAGTTGATACCGGCGGCGATCATTTTCCTGTTCTTTCTGCTGGGCAGCTTTTTGAAAAAAAATAGAGCCAAAGGCCAGTCCCCGAACCGGATGCCCGAGTTCGGCGGCGCTCCCGTTTTTAAGCCGGCCGCCACCCGCCCGGCAGCGCCGCAACGAGCGCCGGGAGAACCACACGCCCGGAAGCCGCGGCAGTCTGAGCCGCCAATGCAGCGTGTTCCGGGCAGCGACCCGTCAGCACCCGCAAGCTTCCCGGTCTGGACGGACGTTAGAATGCCGGAGACGACAAGAGAAAACCAGCCTGTTTACAGGGAATCGGTAAAACGCAGCTTTGAGGGGGATGCCGGTGAATCCGGCAGCGACACCCGGAGAAGATCGGAGGCCGCGCCGCTCAGTCCGCAGACGATCGACAGAGCCTCCTCCTTCCAGGAGCCCGGCAATTCATCGTCGTCGCGGGCTGGTGCTGGTGCCCCTGCCCTTTGCTTACTCGATCAGGACGAAGCGCTTAAGGGACTGGTATGGGCGGAAATATTGGGACCTCCCAAAGCAAGGAAATTTCAACGAAACCAAAACCGATAAGTCAAACGAGCAAGGGATAGATTACATTAAAGTGGACCTAGTGGTGATTTTTTTCGCTAGGTTTTCTTTGATGTATAAGAGTAGCATGCCGCTTACGCGGCACCACTGATCTTTCCCTTTCTAAGAAGATAAGCAGATTTCCCGCTCCCGGCCTGACTATAGCGGAATGCAATTCCTCTATTTTTGGGCAAACAGGCTTTTTTACCCACCCGTGCCAGCGTTTTGGCCACAATAACGGAAGCGCAGTGCGTTAATTCCGGGCAATAACCGGGAAATACAGCTTTAGCGGTTTAAAATTCCTTTAATTCGGGAAATATCCGGGAAATATCCAGGAAACGGAATCCATCTTGGAATAGATCAAAAAAAGGTTATGAAGCAGAAAGTTCACGGGCCGCCTTTTTTTATGTCGTGTTCCCGCGGCTTAACCACAACAACGTTACATGACTTGGGCAGCGGTTGGAATCCCATACTCATTCCCTGCCCGCGCACAAACGTATAGATTAGCACCAAAAAAAAGGACCGTCTGGAAACGGATCATCCTGACGGTTTTTTTACGAAGACTGCTTTACAGCAGGAAGCTGAGCGATACGACAGCGACGGATGCATGGAACAAAATGTCCAGCCAGTCCTTTTTTGGCGGGCATGCTGATCAATTGCATGCAAACATAACCCGATCGCGCCACCATAATAATCAGAGCAATTTGAAATAAGAGATGCGGAATCACGGTCCAACCTCCTTCGCTTAGCATAATAATATTGTATTTACCCGCTTCTCAGGCGGTAACAGCTCTCCCGGAAAATGGTCAACTGTCTTCTACTCATGCTCACCCCCCTGCGCAGCCGGCAAAGTCTCCCGCTCTCTCCAGACCTCGGACGGAGGTTATTTGTTTTTTCATAAACACCTAATCTGGAGCATATTTTTTAATTGATAAGAATGTACAGCAGCAGGCCCCATGGTTTGCCGGCACCGGCGGGCCATGCCTTCGGGGGGAAGGAGTTGACGGATGCGCAGCCTGACCAAATATTTGAATAAGCTCACCGCACGGATTCTGGACCTTCCTCAAGATGTCATTCTGGACCTGCCGCGAATTACGATGATCGGCAATCTCCAGCTCTATATCGAAAACCATCAGGGAGTGCAGCATTTTTTTCACCCGAAATGCTCCGCTTGGCGCTGACGAAAGGGCAGCTTGAAGTGAGGGGCAGGGACCTGGTGATCCGGGCTATTTTGTCCGAGGAAGTGCTGATTGAAGGGGTCATTGACGATATCAAATACATCCCGTAGTAACCGTCAGGCTCCATTCAAGTAAACGACGTTCCGGAGGGGAATGAACGATGAATAGATTCGTTTCATATCTTAGAGGCTATGTGCGGCTGGAAATCCACGGTAAAGGGATCGAGAAGTTCATTAATCTCGCCAATAGAAAAGGAATACAGTTCTGGAATATCCGGCTCCTGGACTTTCAGGTGCTGGAAATTTACGCGCAGCTGCCCCATTTCTTCAAACTGCGTCCGATTTTACGGGGGACAGGCTGCCGGCTTCGGGTCAAGGAGCGTTTTGGGATTCCCTTTTTTTTGGACAGACTGGGTAAAAGGAAATTTTTTTGCCGTGGGCATAGTCGGGTTTGTGGCCGGGATTTATCTTCTTTCCTCTGTCGTATGGTCCATCAAAGTGGAAGGCAACGAGAAGCTGAAAACGGCTGATATTCTGCAGGCGGCGCAGCAGCAGGGCCTTCGTGTACACCAATGGAAGTGGAGGCTGAAGGATCCCGACACGATGTCGAAAGAGCTGCACGGCAAGCTGCCGGGAACTGCCTGGGTGGGCGTGCAGGTGAGGGGTACCCAGCTTATTATCAAAGTCGTGGAATCAAGGCTGCCGGAGGATCGCCCGCTGATGAATCCCCGCCACCTTGTGGCATCCAAGAACGCGTTAGTGACGCAAATTATTGCGGAAAAGGGAAAGCCCATGGTGAGGCCCAACACCTACGTGCGTAAAGGAGACATCCTGATCTCGGGCATTATCGGAGACGAGGCGAATTCCAGCACGGTGGTTTCGCAGGGTACGGTGAAAGGGCTTGTATGGTACTCCCCAAAGATTGAAGTTCCCTTGACGCAAAAGTATAAAGTGTACACCGGTGAAACCTACGAGAAAAAAATATATTGTGTTCGGGCAAAGGGCGCTCCAGCTCACGGGTTACCGCAAACCGGTTTTGAGCAAAAAAGAAGTGATAGCGGACCGCAAGTCCGTATCCTGGCGGGATTTCGTTCTCCCTGTAGGATGGCTGAACGAGAAAATTATGGAAGTGAGGATGGAGGAAAATCCTCTTACTCTGGCTGAGGCCAAAGCGAACGGCTTGGAGCAGGCGAGGTCCGAAATTGTTGCTGCCGCAGGCAAGGAAGCCCGGGTGACGTCCGAAAAAATTTTGCATGAAAAGGCGGAGAATGGTAAAGTTTATATGGAAGCACTTTTCGAGGTGGAGGAACTCATCGCGCAGGAGCAACCTATAATTCAGTAAGGAGAATGAGGCCTGTTGGCAGAAAAAAAGCACAAACCGTCAAGATTTCGCTTAACAACACGGAAGAAGGGCTCGCCTTATTTGGTCCGCAAGACAAATTTCTGCACCTGATCGAGCAGGACACGGAAGCGCAGATTTTTACCCGCGAGGAAGAAATAACGATCCAGGCGGATCAGCCGAAGTAGACCAGCTTCAGCAGCTGTTCGAAGTGCTTTTGGAGTTAATCCGCAATAATTATAATTTAACTGAACGAGATATTACGTACGCGCTGGAATTGGCCAGGCAGATGAAGGCTGACGAGCTGCTGGAGCTGTTTAAAGGCGTCATCGCCACTACCCACAAAGGCAAACCGATCAGGGTAAAGACCATCGGCCAGCGGCAGTACGTTTCGATGATAAAAAAAGAAAGATATCGTTTTCGGTATCGGCCCTGCGGGAACCGGTAAAACTTACCTCGCCGTCGTCCTCGCCGTAAGCGCTCAAGGAGGGCAAAGTCAAGCGGATCGTGCTGACACGCCCGGCAGTGGAAGCCGGGGAAAGCCTCGGATTTCTGCCGGGGGACCTTCAGGAGAAGGTTGACCCTTACCTGAGGCCGTTGTATGATGCACTTAACGATGTTTTGGGACTTGAGCAGGTGGCGAAAGCTCTCGAACGGGGAACGATCGAGATCGCGCCGCTGGCGTACATGCGCGGAAGGACGCTCGACGATTCGTTCATCATACTGGACGAGGCCCAGAATACGACGCCCGAACAGATGAAGATGTTCCTGACCCGTCTTGGCTTCGGTTCCAAGATGGTCATCACGGGCGACGTTACGCAGATCGACCTGCCCAGAGGCAAGAACTCGGGGCTGGTGGAGGCGGAAAGGATTCTCCGTTCTGTGGAGGAAATCGGATTTATCCATTTTGACGACCAGGACGTTGTCCGCCATTCTCTGGTCCAGAAGATCATTGTGGCCTACAACGTCGATAAGGAGCTTGAGCCTTAGGTCTTTCATCGTCTTGATTAGAGAGGAATGACTTTTCAATGATCAAGAAGCAAGAGATTATACAACACCAGTGGATGAATCAGCTTTTGGGATGGAAGCATAGCGCCGTCGTGCGCTTTCTTCTGTTTTTTTGCGCTTGGTCTGATTTTCTACATCTCTTTATACAATCCTATGATTCCCAGAACCTATAATATTTCGGTAGGATCGATAGCGGGGACGACGATTACGGCGCCTACCCAGGTGGAGAATAAAACGGCAACCCTGAAAGCGCAGGAGGAAGCGGCCCAGAGGCAGCTGCCATTGTACAAGATTTTGGATTTGAAGAACGATGCGATGGTGGATGCCGTATTCGAGAAGCTCAATCAGCTGAATGCCGACAACGAAGTCGCCTACTCGGACAAGGTCAATATTTACCGCACCGTGCTTCCCGCTATGGTTCAGGATTACGAGGACCGGTATATAAGAGGTTTGTCCGATAGAGGGCAGTACCCGGAGCAATTGATCGACGAAGTCAGGAAAAAAGCTGACAGATCAGCAGTACAAAATACCCGAGGAAGCGTTCTATAAATTCCCCCGGCTGTCGAAGGAAGATTTGATTGCGATGGCCCCTGTGGCCCGCGATATCGTCAGCAGGCTGATGAACGACCAGATTGCCGAGGCGCAGACGGTGCGGGCCAAAGTGGCCGAACAGGTGAGCACCTCATCTTTGACCAAGAACACGACCCGCGAGCTGGTGCAGGAAATTATCCGTTTAGCGATCACGCCGAACAAATTCTATGACCAGAAAGCGACGGAAGCGGCCAAAACGGCCGCCAGGGAAAACACCAAGCCGGTGTACTTCAACAAGAACGATGTATTGGTCAATGAAGGGCAGGTCATCACCGAAGAAATCTACGACAAACTGAAAGCGCTCGACCTGTTGAAAGGCAAAAAAACAACGGCATGGCCCAGTCAGGCCTGGCGGTTCTGTGCGGGCTGCTGACTCTGTTTATCTACCTGGTGGTGCGCCAAAGCCAGCTTTCCATCCAGCACAATAATTCCCAGCTCGTTATGCTTGTCCTTGTTTTTTCTGCTTAACATCGCCGGAATGAAGATTGTGGCTTTAGGACAAAATTTAGACTATCCATACATTGGATATCTTGCCCCGACGGCGATGGGGCTATGCTGATTGCCGTTCTGTTGGACGCGCAGCTTGCGTTTGTCTCTTCTGTCGTTTTCTGTATTTTGTCCAGCGCCATTTTCAATTCGGGCTATAATCATCTGTTTGATTTCCGGTTTGGCCTGGTCCACTTGACGATCTGCTTTGCGGCGATCTTTACGATTCGCAAAACAAGCCAGCGTTCCACCGTTCTGAGAGCGGGAGTCATGGTGGCTCTGTCCGCTCTGGCGGCGATTTCTTCCATCATGCTGCTGCAGGAAGCCTTCTCGAAACGGGAGGTTCTGTTCTCCTCTGCGTTTGCCGTGGCGGGCGGGCTGCTTACCGCAGTATTGGTGATCGGGCTGCTGCCTTTTTTTGAAGTGGCGTTCGGGATTCTGTCCCCTCTCAAGCTGGTGGAGCTGTCGAATCCGAACCATCCGCTGCTGCGCAAGCTGCTGACGGAGACTCCCGGCACCTATCATCACAGCATCATGGTCGGCAATTTGTCGGAAGCGGCCGCGGAGGCGATCGGGGCGAACGGGCTGCTGTGCAGGGTCGGTTCTTATTACCATGATATAGGCAAGACGAAACGGCCCATGTATTTTATCGAAAACCAGAACGGGATGGAAAATCCGCACGATAAAATCGATCCCGCCTTGAGCAAATCCATCATTGTGGCTCACGCCCGGGACGGAGTGGAGATGCTGAAGGAATATCAGATACCGAAGCCGATCCGCGACATCGCGGAGCAGCATCACGGCACGACGCTGCTTCAGTTTTTTTTACCACAAAGCCTTGCAGCAGCAGGAGGTGGAAAAGGCCAAGGACGCCGACAGGCCCGTGCCTATGGACGATTTTCGCTACCCGGGGCCGAAAGCGCAGTCCAAGGAAGCGGCTGTCGTCGGGATTGCCGACTGTGTGGAGGCCGCCGTACGCTCGCTGCGGAGCCCGACAATGGAGCAAATCAACACGATGGTACGCAAAATCATCAAGATCAGGCTTGACGACGGACAGTTTGACGAATGCGATATCACGTTGAAAGAACTGGATATCGTCGCCAAAATTTTGAATGAAACGCTGCTTGGCATTTTTTTTCATTCGCGTATCGAGTACCCGAATGAGCTGCCCGCGTCCAAAAAACCAGGTTTGAAGGAGAATCCGAGCATGAGCTTAACATTGGCATGGAGCGATGAACAGGAAACGTATCCGGTAAAAGAAACGCTGATCGAGAAGCTGGAGATGATTCTGCAGCTTGCCGGCGAAGAGGAACAGCTCACCGAGGGAGACGTATCCCTTACTTTTGTGGACGATGAGAGGATACACCAACTGAACAAGCAGTACAGGGGCATCGACCGGCCGACGGATGTGCTTTCTTTTGCCATGCAGGAAACCGGTGAAGGAGAGATGGATATCCGCTACGACGAGGAAGATTTTGTGGTGGAGGAACTCACGGACGAGGATTCCGAAGAAGCTGCGGATACGGATGAAGCCGATGAGCTTGATGAAGATTACCCGGAGCCGTTGGGCGACATTATCATTTCAGTGCCGAGAGCCGTCGCCCAGGCGCAGGATTACGGCCATTCGCTGGAACGCGAACTGTGCTTCCTGTTCGTGCACGGATTCCTTCATCTGCTGGGTTACGACCATGAAGACGAAGAAAGCGAGAAAGCGATGTTCACAAAGCAGGAGATGATCCTGCAAAAGGCGGGGATTACGCGTTGAACGATGCGCAAAAGTGGCTCAGGAGCTTCCGCTATGCTTACGAAGGAGTCAAGTACGCTCTGTTCACCCAGCATAATATGAGGTTCCATTTTCTGGCCTCGTTTGGAGTGCTGCTCGCCGCCTTGCTGCTGAGCCTGTCCAAGCTGGAGGTGCTGTTCCTCCTCTTGGCCATTACACTGATGATCGTGACCGAATTGATCAATACGGCTGTGGAGAAGACGGTGGATTTAGCCATGCCGGACCGGCATCCTCTGGCCAAGATCGCAAAGGATGTGGCCGCGGCGGCTGTGCTCGTTTCCGCGGTTTTTTGCCGTGGCGGTGGGCATGATCGTATTCTTCGATCCGATTGACCGGCTCCTTCATCACGCGAGGGAGTCGGGGAATCTGGTTACAGCCGGAATGATCTGGGTGCTGCTTGCGTTAATTATGCTTTCGGTCATCGTAATGGACACCCGGTTCTCCCGGAGAAATGGCGGTATAAGGCCCAGCCTTCTGGCCGCGGTCGCATTCGGAATATCCACCGTCATTACCTTGAACGTAGGGCAAACCATCGTCTGCCTGCTGACTTATGCTTTATCTTTTCTTGTCCTGTTTGTCCTCTACGAGAAAAAAAAGAAGGTCGCTCTCTTCCCTAATATTAGGCGCATTTATAGGCAGTTCGATCACGGTGTTTGTTTATTTGATCTATTAGTCCGTGCAATGATTTGCATTGTTTGGCAAAAAAATAAGGGAGATGCTGAAATGGACGTGAAGCAACTGCTTAAGGAGGCGCAAAATGCGAGAGAGAAAGCGTATACGCCGTATTCGCGTTTCAAGGTCGGAGCCGCGCTGGTCGATTCCGAAGGCCATATCCACCATGGCTGCAATATCGAGAATGCCGCTTACGGACCTACCAATTGCGCGGAACGTACCGCAATGTTCAGGGCTATAGCGGACGGGCACGCGCCGAGATCGTTCCGGGCGATCGCCGTCATTGGAGACACGAATGGCCCCGTCTCCCCCCTGCGGCGTCTGCCGCCAGGTGATGGTCGAGCTGTGCGGGCCTGATATGCCCGTTATTCTCGGCAACCTGCAAGGCATGTTTGTGGAAACTACCGTGGGAGCGCTGCTGCCGGGGGCATTTTCATTGTTTGAGGATCAGGTGAAGAACGAGGAGGAAAACTAGTTACATGAGCAAACAAGCATACAAATCCGGCTTCGTGTCCATCGTCGGGCGGCCGAATGTCGCAAATCCACTCTCTTGAACCAGGTAGTGGGCCAAAAGGTCGCGATCATGTCCGACAAGCCTCAGACGACGCGAAACAAAATCCACGGCGTGTACACAACGGATACGGCGCAGATTGTATTCCTGGACACGCCGGGAATCCATAAACCGAAGTCCAAGCTAGGCGATTTCATGAACCGCGAGGCGCAAAGCTCGCTCAGTGAAGTCGATGCGGTGCTCTTTCTTGTAGACGTGGCCGAAGGCTTGGCGGAGGCGACCGATACATCATAGAGCAGCTTAAAAAAACGTGAAAACTCCGGTCATTCTCGTGCTCAACAAGATCGATAAAGTGGAACCGGAAGCGCTGCTGCCGATTATAACCGAGTATAATTCGCTACATGAGTTTGCGAGATCGTTCCAATTTCTGCCAGGAACGGCAATAACGTGGGCACGCTTTTGGCGCAAGTCGTCAAGTATTTGGAGGAAGGGCCGCAGTATTACCCTGAAGATCAAGTGACCGATCACCCCGAGCAGTTTGTCTGCGCGGAGCTGATCCGGGAGAAAATCCTGCATCTCACCCACGAGGAAATCCCGCATTCCATAGCGGTAACCATAGAGGATATGAGGGTGGAGGAGAACGGGGTCGTCCACATTTCGGCAGTCATTTTTTGTGGAAAGAGATTCCCAGAAAGGCATCATTATCGGAAAAAAGGGAGCGCTGCTAAAGGAAGTGGGCGAGAAGGCCCGCAGGGATATCGAAGCGCTTCTCGGCTCCAAAATTTTTTTCTCACGCTGTGGGTGAAAGTAAAGAAGGATTGGCGCAATCAGGAGCGCGTGCTTAAAGACTTGGGCTTCCGGAGCGAGTAGCTGACGGTCATTTCCAGTCTCCCATTTTTTTTGCAAAGCATACTTCCGCCCCATATGATCATCCTAGAAGTATCCAGGCAATCTGTCAGGCGTTAATCAGCCGGATAGACTCCAGGCATCATAGAGAGTCGCATTCATTGGGAGGATGATACACATGAAAGATTTTTCGTGGAAGTATTTTGCAATGACTGGAGATGTGGATGCTACATGCTGTACAAGCAGGTTTCGGAGGGCTCACCCGCAGCCGCCTCGGAAGAGGAAGCGGAGGAGACCGCCGAGCCGTCCGAAATGACGCGTTGAAGGAAAGCGCCGGAGCAGTGATCGCGGGGGAAAAGATATGTTGAAAACGGCGGAGGGCATTGTCATCCGCAGCATAGATTACGGGGAAGGCAACAAGATCATTACGTTATTTACCAAGGAAAACGGTAAGGTCGGCCTGATGGTGAGGGGAGCGAAGAAGGTCAGGAGCCGTCATGCGGCCGTCACTCAGCTGTTTACGCACGCGCAGTTTGATTTCTATAAATCCGGTCAGATGGGCAGTTTGAACGCTGCCGAAATTATAAACGCATTTCAAAGCATACGCGAAGATTTGTACACCGCAGCTTACACCTCTTATATGGCGGAAATGGTCGACCGAATGGTCGGAGATTCCGAGGGCAGCGCCTTTCTGTTCGGACAATTCAGCGGCGGCCTGGCCGCGTTGGACGAAGGCAAGGACATGCAGATTGTCACTCATGTGTTTGAGCTCAAAATGCTTGCTTTCGGCGGGTATATGCCGGTTCTGGAAGTATGCGTATCCTGCGGTAGAACGGAGGGCGGCATGGCTTTCAGCGCTGCGATGGGCGGCATTGTCTGCCCCCTTTGCAGAGGGAAGGACCTGTCGGCGATTCCGCTGGCCGAGGGCAGCTGGAAGCTGCTGAAGCTGCTGGCTCAGGTAGATATAAGGCGTTTGGGCAGGATTGAAGTGAAAGAGTCGACCCGGCAGCAGCTGAAGCAGTGTATCCAGGGGTGCATCGACCATTATATCGGCATTCGCTGGAAATCGCGTTCCGTCCTGGATCAGCTGGAAAAGTACAAGCCTTGAACAAGCCCAAGAGGCTCGTTTGACTTCCAAATGGAAATTTGCTATTATTTTTTTTCTAGTTAGCAGTATTCGTACGGTGACGGAAAAAAAGTAGCTGAAATGAGCGAAAGGCCAGCGATTCGGGAACAGTGAGAGCCCGATCTTTCCCTTCAGTGAACAGGCATTCCCGAGTACATTGGCCAAAAGTGGATGGAACGGGAAGCCGTTCATCAAGTAGGGTGGAACCGCGGGATACAACTCTCGTCCCTATGTCTGGAGCGCAGGCATAGAGACGGGAGTTTTTTTGGCTGTGCCGGAAGTTATATTACATATAAAGGAGTGTCGATCAATGAATTTTCAAGGGATGATCCTGACTCTGCAGAGTTTCTGGGCGGAGCAGAACTGTGTCCTCGTACAGCCCTATGACGTGGAGAAGGGCGCCGGGACGCTCAACCCGATGACCTTTCTGCGCAGCATCGGCCCTGAGCCATGGAACGTCGCTTATGTCGAGCCTTCCCGCCGTCCTGCCGATGGACGCTACGGCGAGAATCCGAACCGGGTTTACCAGCATCACCAGTTTCAGGTCGTCATGAAGCCGTCCCCCGACAACATCCAGGAGCTTTATCTGGAAAGCCTTCGCCGCCTCGGTATCGAACCTCTCGATCACGATATCCGGTTTGTCGAAGACAACTGGGAGCATCCGGGCCTCGGAGCGTGGGGTTTGGGCTGGGAGGTGTGGCTTGACGGCATGGAAATTACGCAGTTCACCTATTTCCAACAGGTGGGCGGCATCGACGCGAATCCGGTAGCGGTAGAAATTACGTATGGACTGGAACGGCTGGCTTTGTATATCCAGGACAAAGAAAATGTGTTCGAGCTGGAGTGGGTGGACGGCGTGACCTACGGCGACGTCTTCCGCCAGCAGGAATTCGAGCATTCCAAATATACTTTCGAAATATCCGACGCCAGAATGCTGTTTACCCTGTTCTCCACCTATGAGGATGAAGCGAAGAAAGTGCTGGAGCAGAATCTCGTTTATCCTGCTTACGATTATGTGCTCAAATGCTCCCATACATTCAACCTGCTTGACGCCAGAGGGGCAATCAGCGTAACGGAGCGGCAGGGTTATATTACCCGCATCCGGAATATGGCCCGCCAATGCGCGGCCACTTACCTGGAAGAACGGGAACGTCTTGGCTTCCCGATGCTGGCGAAGAAAGGAGAGGGTGTACATGAGTAAGGATCTGCTGCTCGAAATCGGGATGGAAGAAGTGCCCGCAAGGTTCCTGCGCTCGGCTATGCTGCAATTGAAGGATAAAGTGGAAGCATGGCTCAAGGACTCCCATGTCGGCTTTCAGGAAATAAAAGCGTTCGCCACTCCACGACGCATTGCGGTGCAGGTCAAAGCGCTGGCGGAACAGCAGGCGGACATCACCGAAGAGGCCAAAGGCCCTTCCAGGAAAATCGCGCTGGATGACAACGGCGGATGGAGCAAGGCCGCGTTGGGCTTCGCGAGAGGCCAGGGAGTGGACCCGGAGCAGATGTATTTTAAAGAGCTGAACGGCGTGGAGTACGTCTATGCCACCAAGAACAGCAAGGGAGTCGAGACTGCCGGGCTTTTAAGCGCGGGACTCGTGCCGATCATAACGGGCATGACCTTCCCGAAAAAAATATGCGCTGGGGAAGCAGCGAATTAAGGTTTGTCCGCCCGATCCGTTGGCTCGTGGCCCTGTTCGGTTCCGACGTCATCCCGATGGAAGTCGCTGGAATCCAATCCGGGCGCAAATCCAAAGGGCACCGGTTTCTGGCCGGCGGTTTGGAATTCTCCGATGCGTCAAGCTATGTGGACCAGCTGCGGGAGGTTTTTTGTGTATGCCGACGTTGAAGAACGCGAAGCTCTGATCGTGAAAGGCTTGAGTCTTTGGCCCGGGAAAAAAAAGGCTGGAACATACCCGTCAAGGATGACCTGCTTGAAGAGGTGCTGTTCCTGGTGGAATACCCTACCGTGCTGTTCGGGACCTTCAACGAAGATTTCCTGAATATTCCTCAGGAAGTGCTGGTTACTTCGATGAGAGAGCATCAGCGTTACTTCCCTGTGCTGGACGCTTCCGGCCAGCTGCTGCCTTTCTTCGTGACCGTGCGCAATGGGGACGGCCGTTCTCTGGACCTGGTAGCCAAAGGGAATGAAAAGGTGCTGCGCGCAAGATTGTCGGATGCGAAATTCTTTTATGAGGAGGACCAGAGAAACTCCATCGATTCGTATTTGGAGCGTCTGGAGACGATTGTGTTCCATGAGGAGCTGGGCACCGTGGGCGACAAGGTCAGGCGGATCCGGGCGATTTCGGAAAAGCTCGCCGATGCCGTGCATGCCGACACAATCACCATGGAGGCGGTCAAGAGGGCAGCCGCAATCTGCAAATTCGACCTGGTGACAGGGATGGTTTATGAATTCCCCGAGCTTCAGGGTGTCATGGGGGAAGACTACGCACGCAAAGCCGGGGAGCGAGAGGAAGTTGCCAAAGCGATTTTCGAGCATTACCAGCCAGATTTTCCGGGGACGACAGCCCGGCTTCGCTGACCGGGGCTTTAGTCAGCGTTGCCGATAAAATAGACACGATCGTCGGCTGCTTTTCCATCGGCATTATCCCGACGGCTCGCAGGATCCTTATGCGCTTCGCCGCCAGGCGGCCGGAGTGGTGCAGATCATACTGGATCTGGGCCTGGCTGTGACATTGTCCGATGTGTTCGGCATCGCGCTGCAGGCCCATGAACAAGCCGGCCTGCTCAAGCGCAGCAAGGAGGAGATCAGGCGGGACCTGTACGATTTCTTCGCGCTGCGGATAAAGAATGTGCTGCAGGAGCAGGACATCCGCTATGATGTGATCGATGCCGTAATGGCTGCCGGATTGGACCATGTAGGTTCGGTGGTAAGAAGGGGCAAGGCACTGATGGAGAAATCGGCCGCGCCGGAATTCAAGGCTGCGGTGGAATCGTTCAACCGTGTGAACAACCTGGCCGCCAAAGCAGAGCAATCGGAAATTCGTCCCGAGCTGTTTGCCGAGGCGGTGGAGAAGGAACTGCATGAATCCTGGCTTAAAGTGAGTGACGCCTTTACCCGTCACATGCATCAGGCGCGGAAGACGAAGCCCTTCAGGAGCTTACCGAAATGCAGACGCCGATTACCGCCTTTTTTTCGATAAAGTGATGGTCATGGCGGAAGACCATAAGATACGCAGCAACCGCCTGGCGCTCCTGCTGGCCGTTTCCTGCACATTGAAACAGTTTGCGGATTTCAATAAGCTCGTTTACTAACCCTTTGGAAGGTGGCTTGCCCTATGACGGATTCCAAAAGGATCCAGACCGTATACGTTGTTTCGGACTCGGCAGGGGACACGGGAGAATCCGTCGTCAGGGCGGCGGCCGTGCAGTTTTACCCGCACACGATCGATATCCGCAGGTCGCCGTTCATCATTGATCCTTCGGATATCGATCATGTGATCCGCGAAGTGATCAAGACCGGTGCGGTTATCGCCTTTACCTTGGTGATACCGGAACTGCGGACTCACCTGATCAGGGAAGCGCGCAAGCACAGCATTACCTATATCGATCTGTTGGGACCTATGATAGCTGTTCTGGGAGAAGCCATACATGAGGAACCCCGTCATCTGCCGGGAAAGATCCACCCTCTGGACGAGGATTATTTCAAGAAGGTGGAGGCCGTAGAGTTTGCGGTGAAATATGATGACGGCAGAGACTTCAGCGGCATCACCCAGGCCGATGTGGTGTTGGTGGGAGTGTCGCGGACCTCCAAGACGCCGCTTTCGATGTATCTGGCTCATAAAAAAAATACAAAGTGGCCAACGTACCGCTTGTGCCCGAGCTGGCTCCGCCGGAATCCCTGTTCACCGTGCCGAGGCATAAGGTGTTCGGCCTCAGGATCAATCCGGACAAGCTGAATATGATCCGCAAGGAACGGTTGAAGACTCTGGGCTTGGCGGACAACGCGATTTATGCGGATTCCGAGCGCATTCACCAGGAGCTTAAATACGCGGACGGCATTATGTCCAGGATCGGCTGCGTGGTCATCGATGTGTCCAACAAAGCGGTGGAGGAAACAGCCAGCCTGATTCAGGATTTTATCAGAAATGTGTGAAGGATGTCACAGTTTATTCAAGCTTTATTTCCCGGTTGGGATTTATTGCTTACAGAAGCAGGATTTTTTTGCTTTCCCATCGTATATAATATTACGGCAGGACTTTAGTTGGAAAACGGTGGTTTCATGCAATCCAGAATAATGGTAGATGCGGACGCTTGTCCGGTGAAAAAAAGAGATCATCCAGCCGGGGCCCAGTACGGAGCGGCAGTTTGGATGATCGCTTCTTATGATCACCGTTTGTCGGAGCATGCGGGTGTACAGGTGGTCCAGGTCGACAGCTCCGACCAATCGGTGGATTTGTATATTGCCAACCGCATCCATCCCCGGGATGTGCTTGTTACGCAGGATTTCGGGCTTGCGGCTATCGGTCTCGGCAAAGGAGCCGTTGCCATCTCCAACCGGGGGCAGATTTACGACAACGCAACAATTGAGTTTCTGCTCGACACCAGGCACAACCAGGCAAGGAAGCGCCGAAGCGGCAAGCATACGAAAGGTCCGAAGCCTTTCACGGAAGAGGACCGCAAACATTTTCTACAAAACCTGACAAAAGTTTTAACAACGTTGCAGGAGAATGAAACGCTGTAGCGAATAGTTATAAGTGTTAATTTGAACGAAGGTGGATAGGATGAGTAACGGGCGAATTCCCGATGAAGTTATTGAAGCTGTCCTAAAGCACCACGATATTATTGATGTCGTCGGCAAATACGTTCATCTCACCAAGCAGGGCCATACGATGAAAGGGCTGTGTCCTTTTCACTCCGAGAAAACCCCTTCTTTTACGGTTACGCCCGAGAAACAGATTTTCAAGTGTTTCGCTGCGGCGCCGGCGGCAACGCCATTCATTTTATCAGGGAAATCGAAGGGCTGACCTTCACCGAAGCGGTACGCCAGCTGGCGGAGGAAGCCAATGTCACCTACGGCTTCGAAAGCGTCAGCGAGGAACAGTCCGGGCAGCAGCGTGAGAAGAACGCGCTTTATGAGGCGTATGAACGGGCAGCCAGATTGTATCAGTACATTCTTATGAATACGGACCAAGGCAGGAAAGCAATGGAGTATTTGAAGGAAAGGGTTTTTCCGACAAGCTCATTGGAACCTTCGGGATAGGCTACGCTCCTCCCATGTGGGATACGCTGGCTCAGGCTTTGGCCAAGAACCGGTTTGACATGAAGCTGATGGAGCAGGGCGGCTTGACTTTATCCAAAAAATGACGGCAGCGGTTATATCGACCGATTTCGGGAACGCGTCATGTTTCCGATTTGGGACGACAAAGGCAGGGTGATCGCTTTTGGCGGACGCGCATTGGCCGATATCCAGCCCAAATACCTGAACAGCCCGGAAACCGTGCTTTTTTTAACAAGAGCGCGAGCCTGTACAACTTTCATCAAGCCAGGCCCCAGATCCGTAAGACGGAGCAGGCCGTATTATTTGAAGGCTATGTGGATACGATGAAAGCGTGGGAGGCGGGAGTGCACAACGGGGTAGCGACTATGGGCACGGCGCTGACCGAATCGCATGCGCTCAGGCTCCGCAGAAACGCTTCCCGGGTTGTCGTGTGCTATGACGGCGATAATGCGGGGCAGACGGCGGCCTTCAAAAGTATTGCAATCCTGGAAAAGTCGGGCTGCGAGGTCCGGATCGCCCTTTTGCCGGGCGGGCAGGATCCTGATGAATATATCGCCAAATATGGCTCTGAGCGATTCGTACGGGAGATAATTGATCATGCCGTACCGTCGATTAAATATAAACTTCTTTTTTTTGCGCCGTAATTATAATCTGCAGGAGGATGGCGACCGGCTCCGTTATATCCGGGAAGCGTTAAAGATCGTAGCGAATCTTAATTCGCCGACCGAGAGGGAGCATTATTTGAAGGACATCTCCTCGGATTTCGATTATTCCTATGAAAATATGAAGCAGGAATTGAGCGAAATCAGGCTCGGCTTCCAAAAAAAAAGAAAGATTCAGGGATAATAAAGACAATGCGTGGAATAATGTTATGAATAATGAGGGAAGAGCGGAAAAAAACTCCGTCTTTGCTTCCGGCTTTTCATAACGCGGAGATCCGGCTGCTGGCCGTGATGATGCACGACAGCGAAGTGGCGCGGCAAGTCGAACAAGAGCTTGGCGCCGCGTTCAATGTGGAAGCTCACGCTGCGCTCGCCGCCTATTTATACGCTTTCTACGCACAAGGGAACGAGCCCAACACAAGCAAATATTTAGCCGCCTTGGAAGACAGGGCTCTGGAAAGCCTGGCGAGCTCGATTGCGCTGATGGGTTCGGATCATGGTGCGAATGATAAAGTCATCGCGGATTATATTAGGGAAATCAAGAAATATCCTCAGCAAAGAGCGATTGACATGAAAAAAAAGAAGAAATGGTCAGGGCAGAGCGGTCAGGAGATGTTTTGCTTGCCGCGCAAATAGGTAATGAGATAATAGCCCTGGAAAAGCGGTTGAAATCATTTTGACTTTATAATGATTTGTGACTTTCCAGGGAGGAGGGGGTTGAAAGAATGGCGAACGACCAACATACTGAACTTGACAGTGAATTGACCTTGGAACAGGTGAAAGAACAGCTGATAGAGTTCGGTAAAAAAACGTTCATCGTTGACTTACAAAGATATTATGGAGAAGCTTGCTCCGTTTGAACAGGACGCTGAGCAGATAGACGAATTTTTTTGAACAGCTCTCCGAGATGGGAATAGATGTAGGCAACGATTCGGATGAGGAATTAACAATGGGGCAGGATGAACAGGAGCCGGATGAATTCCGGTTTGACGACGACCTTTCCCTGCCGCCGGGCATCAAGATCAACGATCCGGTGCGGATGTATCTGAAAGAAATCGGCCGTGTGCCTCTTCTTTCCGCAGATGACGAAGTGGATTTGGCGAAGCGCATCGAGCAGGGGGACGAGGAAGCGAAGCGCCGCCTCGCGGAAGCCAACCTTAGGTTGGTCGTTTCGATCGCCAAACGCTACGTCGGCCGCGGAATGCTGTTCCTCGACCTCATCCAGGAAGGGAATATGGGTCTGATCAAGGCGGTGGAGAAATTCGACCACACCAAAGGATACAAGTTCAGCACCTATGCTACCTGGTGGATTCGGCAGGCCATTACCCGCGCGATCGCCGACCAAGCAAGAACGATCCGGATTCCGGTGCATATGGTCGAAACGATCAACAAGCTGATCCGGGTTTCCCGCCAGCTGCTGCAGGAATTGGGGCGTGAACCGACGCCGGAAGAAATCGCCAAAGAGATGGATCTTTCCACGGACAAGGTGAGAGAGATTATGAAGATAGCGCAGGAACCTGTTTCTTTGGAAACTCCGATCGGAGAAGAGGACGACTCTCATCTGGGGGATTTTATAGAGGATCAGGAGGCTCTCGCTCCGGCGGACGCGGCTGCTTACGAGCTGCTGAAGGAACAGTTGGAGGATGTGCTGGACACACTGACGGAGAGAGAAGAGAATGTGCTTCGGCTTCGTTTCGGCCTCGATGACGGGCGCACCCGCACGCTTGAGGAAGTGGGCAAGGTGTTCGGCGTCACCCGCGAACGGATTCGCCAGATTGAAGCGAAGGCTCTTAGAAAGCTGAGGCATCCAAGCCGCAGTAAAAGATTGAAGGATTTTCTGGAATAAAAGCCCTTAGAACCTTGCTTGTTCATCCGGCAGGGTTCTTTTTTTTATGTAAAAAAAAGATGTCCGGTTTAGCCGATATACTGGTTATGTGAAGAACCATCTCTCACAGGATAAGAGGTGATCCAATGGAACCGGAGAAGCGAAAGATCATTGTAAATGAGATCGACAATTGGCGTAAAAGCAAGCTGCTGCCTGAGCAGTACTGCGATTTCTTGTTAAATCTGTATTTGGAGGATCCTGCTGAACGGCCCAAAAAAAAGCTGTTAGGCATATCCACCGTATCCATAATGAACAGCGGTTGGAAAAGTTGGATCCTAGTAATTTCCAGTATTGCACTTATTTTCTTATACGTTCTCAATTTTACCTCTTTTGGTCTTCCTTTGCAAATCGCTTCGGGAGCGCTGCTTCTCATTATTTTATATTGGGCCGGTGCAAGGCTGCAGGCGGCACGCCTGTGTTCTCGCTTACGATCTTCGGCATTGCTTGTGTTCTGCTGCTGTTCCTCGGAATTTATTTAATGGATCTGCATGGAGTGCGTGAAGCGGGTTATTACCAAATCTTGCTTGCCATATGCTCGATCATCTGGATTGCTACCGGTTTCGCGGCCAGACAATTTGCATTGCATCTTTGCGGTTGGTTCGGCCTGCTGCTGATCTATGTTTGGGTGCTGCATGAGCAGCCCGGAATGAACCTGCTCATGGTCCAGGCCGCGCTGTCGCCGCTGAGTTTTGTGTTCGGGTGGTTAGGATGGCTGATCCAGAGGAAAATTAAAGCTGCGGGTGGAGCTCTTTTCGTTGCAGGATGCTTTGCTTGGTTTATGCCTGAAATTTATGGTATGTTATATGCTGCGGAGATGTTGAAGCCATACCTACAGATCATGTGGTTGGGCAAAATCGTAACCGCCGGGCTGGTGCTGTTCTTTTTTTTGCGAAAAAAAATGGATAGAATGGGTTGCATAAATGGTAAAATTATCTGAAAGGCTTTATCGAATAGCTGAGCAAGTCCCGCCTGGAAGCGTTCTTGCGGACATAGTCGGACCATGCGTTGCTGCCCACTTTTTTGGTGCAGCAGGGGCGGGTTGAGAAAGCGGTCGCGGGAGAATTGAATCCCGGCCCTTACGAGGCGGCTGTGAAGCAAGTGAAGGAAGCCGGGCTGGAGGCCCAAATCGACGTTCGCCGCGGTGACGGGTTGTCCGTTATTTTGCCCGGCGAAGCCACCTGCGTCTCGATCGCGGGCATGGGCGGAAGCCTGATCGCTTCGATCCTGCAGGCTGGTGCGGACCGGCTGCACGGGGTGCACACGCTTGTGCTGCAGCCGAACGTGGGTGAAGAAGCGGTCAGGAAGTGGCTGCTGGAACAGCGGTGGCTGCTTGTGAAAGAAGAGATCCTTGAGGAAGACGGCAAGATTTATGAGATCCTGACCGCAGAGCGTTCGGATGACGCGGAGCAAGCCAATAAAGAGCTTTATTCAACATGCAACATTGGGTCCGGCAAAGCCTGCCTTGTTTCGGAAGAGCGGCTTCTCGGCATGGGCCTTATTTGATCCGGCAAAGCTCGCCGGTTTGGATGCGCAAATGGGAGCTTGAAATAAGGAAGCTGGAATTCATTCGGGCAAGGTTGGCTTTGTCGCAGCTCGAAAGCTCCAAGATGAAGGAACGGGAGCTAGAGCGGGAGATTGAAGAATTAAGGGGGATACTCGCTTGCTTGCAAACGGACAAACGGTAATCCAGCTGTTCGAGGAACTGGCTCCCAAGCATTTGGCGGTGCCTGACGATAAAATCGGCCTTCAGCTGGGTACCTCCGGAAGGAAATCCGCAAGGTGCTCGTCACTTTGGACGTGACCGAAGCTGTGGCGGAAGAAGCGATACGTGTCGGCGCGGATTTGATCATTGCCCATCATGCCATTATTTTTTTTCGTCCGCTGCGGAATCTGCAGACAGACTCTCCCGCCGGGCGTCTGTATGAAAAGCTGATCAAGCATGATATTGCGGTTTACATAGCACATACGAATCTGGATGTTGCCGAGGGCGGCGTGAATGACCTTATGGCTGGTGCCTCGGCCTGGAGTCCACGAGCGCCCTGGAGAACATCCATACGGAAAAGCTGAAGAAGCTGGTCGTTTTTTTTGTCCCGGAGGAGCACCACGAGAAAGTGCTTGACGCTTTGTTCCAGGCGGGGGCGGGGTGGATCGGCAATTACAGCGATTGTTCTTTTAATATCGCCGGTACGGGTACCTTTAAGCCGATGGAAGGAACAGATCCGTTTATCGGAAAACAAGGAAAGCTTGAGAAGGTGCCGGAGATCCGCATCGAGATAGTTGTTCCTGAAAGCATGGAGCGCAAAGCGGTGCAGGCCATGCTCAAAGCGCACCCTTATGAGGAAGTGGCTTACGACTTGTATCCGATGGACCTTAAAGGCAGGAACTTCGGATTAGGGCGTGTGGGCAAGCTTCCGGAAGCGGTAGAACTGCGAACGCTGGCGGGCGATGTAAAGAGAGCTTTTGAGGTTTCCCATGTCCGCGTAGTCGGTAATTTAAACCGTTCCGTGCGTAAAATCGCTGTGCTCGGCGGCTCCGGACGCGATTACGTCAGACACGCTTTATTCGCCGGAGCTGATGTGCTTGTCACTGGCGATATTGATTTTCATACCGCGCAGGACGCACTGGCCGCGGGACTGTCAATTATCGATCCGGCCACCATGCCGAGAAAATCATGAAGAAAGCCTCGGCTGAGTTTTTGCAAAAAAAAGCTCGCAGAGCGAAAGTACGAAACCGACGTTCAAGTGTCCGCTGTGGACACGGAGCCGTTCCAGTTTTTTGTAATGGCAAAGCTGGTATGAAGCTGCAGTTGTTTTCTGCATGGATTCACTGTATACTAGCAATTGTGTGTTAGGGAAGTTTAACAGACAATCGCTGGCGGCGATAAGCGCGAGAGGAAAGTCCGGGCTCCATAGGGCAGGATGCTGGATAACGTCCAGTCAGCGCGAGCTGAAGGATAGTGCCACAGAAATGGACCGCCGATGGCGCGCACCGCATGGTGCCGCACAGGCAAGGATGGAACCGTGGTGTAAGAGACCACGAGGAATACTGGTGACAATATTCCTGGTAAACCCCATCTGGAGCAAGACCTAAGAGGGACGCAGCCGTCTGCGCGGCGGCAGCCTTAGCCCGAGGCGCGTCCGGGTTGGTCGCTTGAGCCTGCTGGCAATAGCAGGCCTAGATAGATGATTGTCGCTTCAACGGTGGGAGGGAAGAGCCCGTTTGGACCACTGGAAGTACAGAACCCGGCTTACGGAAAACTTCTTTTACTCAAGCACACCTTTTATAATATGGGAAAACCGCCGTTGATCGGCGGTTTTTTCTTTATGTCTAATTTTCAAAGTTTCCGTTACTTGGACGCCGTTTTATCCAAACCAGCGGCGAAGCCATGCAGGCAGCAGGAGTCGGGCCGCGGCGGGTTCGTTTCATTGTTGACGGCCGGTGATACGCTTTGTTTGGTGGCCAGCTGCAGCGCACTTGCCACGTCAATCTCACCGAATCCGTAGTACGGATCCCTTCCCTTTGGCCCCAGGTCTTTGGCCGATTGCCTGATGACCTCCATTACTTCGGTGTTCTTGAGGTCCGGGTTGGCCGCGCGGATTAAGGCGGCCAGAGCCGTCACATGCGGGCTGGCCATCGAGGTGCCGGACAGCGCTGCGTACTGGTTATGCGGATAAGTGCTCGCGATATTCACTCCCGGAGCGCTCACGCCGATGTAATCGCCATAGTTGGAGAAGCTCGCCTTCTTTTTTTTCTGCGAGTCGGTAGCGGCCACAGCCAGTACTTCCGGATAGGCCGCAGGATACCCCGGCTCGGAGGAATTGTCGTTACCGCTGGCGGCGATCAGCACGACATCCTTGTCAAACGCGTAGCGGATCGCGTCATGCAGGAACTGCGCATTGGCGTAGTTGCCCAGGCTCATATTGATGACTTTCGCTCCATGGTCTGCCGCCCATATAATTCCTTCCGCAACCGAGTAAGTATTTCCGGTTCCCGAGGAGTCCAGTACCTTAACGGGCATGATTTTACCGAACCAGTTCATGCCGGCTATGCCTATGCCGTTGTTCACGTTCGCTGAGATCACACCCGACACGTGGGTGCCGTGGCCGACATCGTCCATAGGCCTGCTTCCCCGGTCGATGAAGTTATAGCCTGGCGCTAGCCTGCCCTGCAGGTCGGCGTGGTCCATGTCTACGCCCGTGTCGACGACACCCACAATAACGTCCGACGCCCCCTTGTTCAGCGCCCACCCCCGTTCCGTATCAATATTGGGAAGGTTCCATTGATATCTGCTGTACAGCGTATCGTTCGGAGTGATCACTTTCGGATCCACCGGTGTGAGCGGCGACGCCGTTTCGTTGGTTAAATAAAGAAAGTGCGGCTCGGAGTAATGGACATTCCAATTGTTAAAATATTGCATCAGCTGGCGGGCTTCCATAGTCTTGGAACGGAACACGTAATTATGGCCAAGCTTGCGCATATGCTCCGACTGGATCTCCGACTGGATCTGTTTTAACTGCTCATCCGTCGGCGGAGTACGGAATTTGACGACCACCTCGTTCTTATGATAATGCGAAACACCTTGGTTATCCTCCGGATGGTTCACTTTCACGTCCTGAAGCGTATGAGGCTCCACTGTCTTGATTTTATAATTCCCGCTGTTCGGAAAAGTAGCGATCCTCAGATTTTTTCACCTGATGGTCTTTGACTTGCTTCAAAATCTGCTGATGCACGACGGCAATCAAGGATGCCTTCCCGTCTGCGGTCGGGACTTCGGCTACCATGTAAGGCTCGCCGTCTTTTTTCAATCGTCTTTGACAGAAAAGTCTCGCCGCGTTTGGCGTTTTCCTTGGCCTTCGCCAAATCGGCTGAAGCCAATTGGTTGACCGCGCCGTTCGGCTCGCCTGCCACAATCGCCTGGGTGAGGTCCTGGTTGTTGTCCGACCAATAGATCGTCTTCATATGGGGATGTTCCTTTTGAAGCTTCTTCAGAGCCTGCGCAACCTGCTGCTTTCCACCCCCCAAATCCCGGGCCGTCTGCTGCAATGACAAAATACATTGGGATCTGCACAAGTCGTCTGTCGCCTGGATATCTTTGGACAAAAGGGTATGCTTCGCCTTCATCTCCGTTTCCGGATCCGGTGTCACCCGCCGATTGCGCTCTACCGCCCCTCTAGGGAGCAAAAGGACTCCGCACAGCATAATTAAAAGTAAGGTCATCGTATAGCGCCACATTAGTAAACTCCTCCTTCAGCCCAATCAGGGCAAAGATGTTATGGTTTAGAGTTTACCGCGCAGACAGATTTATGCTTTTCTCGTTTTGGTGACTTTTTTCAAGATAAAAAAAACCGCTCGCCTCTTATTACTTTTCCCTCGTTTTTTTTATGGTAGGATATAAAGAGTATGCTTAATCACACTTCTGCACTTATACGCTTTTATTTTGAAGGAGATGTCTTATCCAGATGCCTGTTAATAATGTCAAAAAATCTTTCAGAATCTACCAGAACCAAATTGAAAGTGGCCATCGCCAAAATGGAGCTGTTTCTCAATAACCATTCCTTAGCCGGTTTGAATAAAGAAAATGACAGCGCCATGGATGATTTTTTACCGGGGGTATTTATCCGATACAAGACATTTGCTTGTCTTTTGCGAAGTGGCTTACGAGAAATTGGGAGTGAGCCTGCGGCGCCCGAATTTCAATGTCGATTATGCCGAAAAAAATGCTGTATGAGGTTTATCACAGCTGTGTCAACAGTTTTTTTCTATCCCAGGAACGAGTGTTACTCCGAAGACGGCCGGTATGCCTATACGGGACAGGACGCGATCCGTTTCCGCAAAAAAGCCGGTGCGCGAGGTAAGGGATTTAACGATTGAGCTGTCCAAAGTGTTTGAGGTGCTGCGGGAAGACCTGTCTTACTACGAGACGGATTATATCACCCAGAAACGCATGCAGGGCGAGAAGGTTTAAGCGTAACTATGCAGGTGCCGAGGAGGCATCTTTTTTTTTTGTCGCAGCAAATTATGCAAGCGATTTCTGCGGAGAAAGGAGGCTTGCTAAAAAAGAATGGGTTTGCGCTGAGAAGATTTGCTTTTGCAGGATTGCTTGCGGTGTCCGGGTGGTTACTGCCTGCCAGGATGTGGAGCGCAATCCACGAAATGCACGGCAGGCCGGGCTGTCGTAAAGCATAACGCCTCTGCGAAACGGGAACATTGTAAAAGGGGTGATGATAATGACAAAGCCAATTGTAAAGTGCAGCGTACAGAACTGTAACTATTGGGCACAGGGGAACAACTGTAACGCCGATTCCATTATGATTGAGATCGACCAGCATGCGAATATGAATTTCAACGAGGAGTTTGGCGGAGAAGCTTATGACACGGCTCATCAGGATCATGCGTCTTCCGCCCGCAGCACGTGCTGCCATACTTTTGAACCGAAGAAGTCTTAAGAAGGAATGGCGGAGCCCGAAAGGGGCTTTTTTTTAAGTTTCTGCTGCTGTCCCGAATTTCTCATATTCGCCGAAAGCCGCACTCCAATTAAGGGCCTAAATAAACGTGTAAAGGGCTTATCAGCGCGCGCGGGTCGATCGCAAGACCAATTGCAGGATACCAAGCACAGCTGTATCTACGGACGCTGCAACTAGGGCGACTGCAAACCAATTGCCCGTGCCCAATGAGTAGTAAAGCAGAAAATGAGCGGCAAGGAGAACCACGAATGTCAGAAGCAGGTTTAATCTGGACAGCGAATCCAGCAGAGATCTCATATCGATGGGGTCCCCCTTAAAACTTAGTAAAAAATAGCATTTGCAGCATTGGGAAAAGTTATACGATTCTTTGTGAAAAAAAGAATAGGACAATTTTCACTGGATTCGTACAGGCTCTATGGTACAATAAGGTTATTTGACAGATAAGGAGCGACAGCAGACTGATGAATATCGATCCCCGTACGGTGAAAGAAGTGCTGCGGCTGCAGTTTTTTGAATAAAATGGACTATTTTTCCGGCCAAAATACAGCGGAGTACAGCTCCGGCCCAGACACCGATTTTATATCCTTACTTGAGAGCATGATGTCCGACCAGAATCATTCTGCGTCTGCCGCGGGGGCCGCGAACGAGCTTAAGCAGACATCGGCTCTCCCGGTCCAACTGCTGGCCAAGGGATATGTGCCTGTGCAGGTTGCCGAAGTGAAGAGTTCGCCGACGGACTACAACTCGATCATCGAAAGGGCCAGCCGCAAATTCGGCGTTGAACCCAGCCTCGTAAAGGCTGTCATCCGCACGGAGTCCGATTTTAATCCGGAGACGGTGTCGCGCGCGGGAGCCAAGGGTCTGATGCAGCTCATGGACGAAACGGGCCGCGGCCTTGGGGTAACGGATCCGCTTGATCCCGAGCAAAACATCACAGGCGGAACCAAGTTCCTCTCGGCGCTGCTCAAAAAAATATAACGGTAATACCGCTATGGCTTTGGCGGCGTATAACGCGGGACCCGGCAGGGTAGACGCTCTCAGCGCGGCCAATGACAATGAGCTCATGTCCAAGCTCCATCTGCTGCCTAAGGAGACGCAACATTATATCCCCAAGGTGCTCGGTTTTAAAAAAGCAATTCGAAGCGGTATGATATAATAAAACAAGATCGCAATGAGAAGAAGAGACGGAGGCGTCTTTTCTTTTTTTGTCTGTATAAATGCTGGTCAGACATACTAAGGAGACAAGCTATGAAATATTGGGATTACGCAGCAACCACTCCTCCTTTGAACAAGTGATCAAGTCGATGGAGCAGGTGATGAGAGAATACTACGGCAACCCGTCCTCTCTGCACAAGCAGGGGGTGCTGGCTGAGCGGCTTTTGCAAAAAATCGCGTGAAACCATAGCCGGCGCTTTGGGAGTAAGGCCAAAGGAGATCGTGTTTACTTCGGGAGGCAGTGAAAGCAGCAATCTGGCGATTAGAGGGCTGGCAGAGAGGATGCAGAATAAGGGCAAACATATTATCACCTCGATCGTGGAGCATGCATCGGTCTATGAATGCTGCAAAAGGTTGGAGAATGAAGGATATGAGGTGACATATCTTCCGGTGGACCACACGGGTGCTGTGCGCCTGGAGGATTTGCAGTCGGCGCTCACGGAAGACACCTTTCTTGTGAGCATTATGTATGTAAACAACGAAACGGGCAGGATACAGCCAGTGGAACGAATAGGCAAGCTACTCAAGGACCACCCTCGCATAACGTTTCATGTTGACGCGGTGCAGGCGTTCACCAAGCTGCCGCTGGAACCGGCGGAATGGGGAATCGATATGCTGAGCGTTTCGGCGCACAAATTGAACGGGCCCAAAGGCGCGGGGTTTCTTTACAGGAGAGAGGGAGTCCGGCTGGAACCGCTTATTCTGGGCGGAGGCCAGGAGCATGGGCTGCGCTCCGGCACGGAGAATGTGCCGGGCATAGTCGGCATGGCCAAGTCCATACGAATGGCAATGGAGAATAGGGAGCGCACGGCGGCCCGCACCTCCGAAATCCGTGAAATGCTGGAACAAACGATCCAGTCGCTGCCTGAGCTCGCTTTGACAGGCCCCGCGCACTCCCCGCTTATGGCCCCCCATATTGTCCATTTTCGCTTTCCCGGCATGAAGTCCGAAGTGGTCGTCCATGCGCTGGAGAAGCACGGAATGTTCATTTCCACTCGCTCAGCTTGCTCCTCGGAGGAGGAGCAGCCGAGCAGAGTGCTGGTTGCGATGGGATTGGACCGCGCCCACTCCATTAGCGGATTGCGCATCAGCTATTCAGGCGCACACACTTTGGAGGAAGCCGAACAGCTCTGCGGAGCATTGCGCGCCGTAGTCCGGGAGTTGGCTCCGATAGCCGCGCAAAGCGGCAGGAGGGCGAAATGATTCCGGATTTGATCATGCTGAGGCTGGGAGAATTGAATTTGAAAGGCAGGAACCGTTCCCGTTTCGAAAACACAGTGTTAAGGCATATTAAAAAAAGCGGCGGCGCGCTTTACGAAGCTTACGTTTATCACGGAGTTCGGGCGGATTTACATTCGTTTGAGCGGTGAGCCCTATGAAGAAGTGGCTGCCGTACTTAAGCGTATTTTCGGGTTGGAGTCGTTTAGCCCGGTGTTCACCGCTCCGCTCGACCTGCAGCTTATCCGTGAAACCGCGCTGCGCGTGATGAAATCGGTTAGTCCTGCGCCCAAAACTTTTAAAGTTGCCGTTAAAAGAGTAAACAAGCGCTTTCCATACGACACGCCCGAAATGAATGACCTTGTCGGAGGCTATATTCTTCATGCGATGGAAGAGCTGCAGGTAGATGTGCGCCGGCCTGACTCCGAGCTCCGAATCGAGCTGCGCGAAGAGCAGGCCTTGATCTTTTCCGAGGTGGTAGAGGGGGCGGGCGGATTTCCTTACGGCAGCAACGGAAAAGCGATGCTGATGCTGTCCGGAGGAATCGATTCCCCGGTTGCCGGATGGCTGGCGATGAGAAAGGGGCTGGAGATCGAAGCGGTCCATTTTCACAGCTATCCCTATACGAGCGAAAGAGCCAAACAGAAAGTTGCGGACCTTACTGAGAAGCTTTCCCTGTACGGCGGGGAGCTCAAGCTGCATTTTGTTCCTTTCACGGAGCTGCAGACCAGGCTTCATCAAGCCTACCAGACAACTTGTCGATTACAATTATGCGCAGGATGATGTTCAGGATTACCGAAAAGCTTGCCGAAAGGCAGGAAGCGTTGGCCATTGTGACAGGAGAAAGCCTGGGCCAGGTGGCAAGCCAAACGCTGCCAAGCATGAATGCGATCGGAAGAGTAGTGAATATTCCTGTCCTTCAGCCGCTGATCATGTCCGACAAGCAAACGATCATTAATATTGCCAGAAAAAATCGATACTTACGAACTCTCCATTCTCCCGTATGAAGATTGCTGCACGATCTTTTTTTGCCGCCATCCCCAAGCACTAATCCGAATCTCAAGGTGATCGAAAATATAGAGGGGCGGCTGGAATGGCTGGAACGTCTGATCGAAGAGACGGTTCAAAACACGGAAACGGTGGTAATAGGTCCGCACCTCGAGGACGAAAGCTTGCAGGAGTTGTTCTAAATAAAAGGAAAGTTCTTTCCTCATCAAGCGTAATATGTAAGGATGTCCACATGCCACTGAAATAAATTCAACGATTAGGGGCTTCCGATCATGCTGGAATGGCTGCTGCTTTTTTCTGCAAATTATGTTAATTAATATTGTGCTTAGTGGAGATAACGCTGTAGTCATAGCCTTGGCGAGCAAAAAATCTTCCATCCAGCCAGCGGAAGCAGGCCATTTGGTGGGGGACCTTCGGAGCGATCGGCCTGAGGCTGCTTTTGACTATTGCCGCTGTACATATTCTCAACGTTCCATACATACAGGCCGCCGGTGCTATCCTGTTAATGTGGATTGCCCTGAAGCTGCTGGTTGACGAGGAAGGGCACTCTGATGTAAGGCAGGCGTCCACGCTCGGCGGCGCCGTATGGACGATTATCCTGGCGGATTTCGTCATGAGCCTGGATAACGTGCTTGCGATCGCGGCCAAAGCGAACAATGACACTGCCGTCATTATACTTGGTATAGGGCTCAGCATTCCGATTATTGTCTGGGGAAGCACGCTGGTAATGAAGCTGCTCAACCGGTATCCGGTATTTGTCTATCTTGGCGCGGCAATTCTCGGATATACAGCCGGAGAAATGTTCGTGAACGACCAGAAAATGCATGAGCTCGTACTCGCGGGCCTTCCGAACGCGCACCATGTCATCCCTGCCGCCGCAACTATCGTGGTCGTTGTTGCCGGCATACTCAAGAAGATGCTCTTTTCTTCAGGAAACACACATAAACGCGTATAATATCGTTAGGCTGCCGGAAAACGGGACTACCTTATTCCTCGAAGGATTTTGAGCAGGGGAGGAGTTCAGCCTTCGCTTAAGGGGATGGCGGCGTTCGTACGCAGGTGTGATTCAGGTGGGATCGGGAGCTTTGCCGCACTGATTCTAGGCCGGAACTGGAATTTTGTCGCAATGTGTACTAAACTGTAGGAAGCGTCAACATTTGGGTCAGACCTTGTAATTGGCTCAATCGGCTCATTAAAAGGGGATGCGCGTATGGCCAGGAACAATGCTTCCATCGGGATTCTGTTTATCGTAATCGCTATTTTTTCTTTTACTGGGTAAGACCGGAGTATTCGCGCAGATAGGCTATGTGCTGTGGCCGATTTTGATTCTGGGCGCCGGGCTGCTGCTTCATTTCCTTTATTTCGGAAATATCGCTCCGGCATGGATTCTCGTACCGGGAGGTGCTCTCGTCACCATCTCGCTGATGTTCTTTTTTCTGCAACATTTTCGGTTGGCACACGATGAAATATATTTGGCCGGGATTTATTCTCGCCGCAGCCGTCGGTTTATTCGAGCTTCATCTGTACAGCCGTTATCCGCTGAGAGGAGCGCTGCCTGCAGCGATCATTCTTGCCGCAGTCTCGGCCGTTTTCTTCGCCTTTATGATGCTGTTCACCATGGGAATTTACGTGATTGCCTTTGCGTTATTGGCAGCCGGTGTCGTATTATTGCTTAGAAAGAGGAGGCTTTGATAACCGTCGCAGGTATTAATATTCAGTAAAGAAACGACAACTTTCTTGCTTTTTTGGCGTGTTTTAACATATAATAAATGAAAAAAGCGGAGCGTCGGCGTTCAAAGTCGGCGCTTATTTTGTGGATTGAGAGGATATGAACCATGCACTCAAGAGAAAAAAACTTAGAAATATTGCTATTATCGCGCACGTAGACCACGGTAAAACCACTCTGGTGGATAAGCTGCTTCAACAGTCAGGCGCTTTCAGGGACAACGAAGCGTCCAGGATCGGGCTATGGATTCCAACGACCTGGAGCGGGAGCGCGGAATTACCATTCTTGCCAAGAATACAGCCATTCATTACAAGGATTTCCTGATAAATATTGTTGATACTCCGGGACACGCCGATTTCGGCGGCGAAGTGGAACGCATCATGAAAATGGTCGACGGAGTGCTGCTTGTGGTTGACGCCTTCGAAGGCACAATGCCGCAGACCAAGTTTGTCCTTCGTAAAGCTTTGGAGCAGAATTTGACCCCTATCGTCGTCGTCAACAAAATTGACCGCCCTAACGCCCGTCCGGCTGAAGTGGTGGATGAAGTATTGGATCTGTTTATCGAATTGGGAGCTAACGACGAGCAGCTGGATTTCCCGGTTGTATACGCGTCGGCTTTACAGGGAACCTCGAGTCTGAATGCGGAACAGCAGGACGATAATATGATGGCTCTGTACGACACCATCATCGAGCATATCCCTCATCCTACCGAAAATGTCGATCAGCCGCTCCAATTCCTTGTAACACTGATGGATTACAACGAATATTTGGGACGGATCGGGGTGGGACGCGTTAACCGCGGAATCATTAAACAGGGCCAACCTGTCGCGGTAATGACTCGGGAAGGCGCTGTGAAGCAGGCGCGCATCGAGAAGCTGTTCGGGTTCCAAGGCTTGAAACGGGTGGAAATCGCTGAAGCAGGAGCGGGCGACATCATCGCTATCGCCGGAATTAAGGAAATCAATATCGGCGAAACGATTGCAGATCCGGCGAACCCGGAAGCTCTGCCGGTGCTCAAAATTGATGAGCCTACACTGCAGATGACTTTCTTGGTTAACAACTCCCCGTTTGCTGGACGTGAAGGCAAATGGGTCACTTCCAGAAAACTGCGCGAACGTTTGTTCAAAGAGCTGGAAACCGACGTTTCCCTGCGCGTGGAAGAGACCGATTCTCCTGATGCTTTTATCGTATCCGGACGCGGCGAGCTCCACCTGGGCATCCTTATCGAGAATATGCGCCGCGAAGGCTTCGAGCTGCAGGTATCCAAGCCTGAGGTCATCATCAAGGAGATTGACGGACAGAAGAGCGAACCGTTGGAGCGTCTCATTATCGACGTGCCTGAAGAAAGCATGGGGCTGTCATGGAAAGCCTGGATCGCGCAAAGCCGAAATGGTGAACATGATCAACAACGGCACAGGCCAAGTCCGTCTGGAGTTCCTGATCCCTGCCCGCGGCCTGATAGGCTACCGTACTCACTTCCTGACTCTGACACGCGGTTACGGGGTTATGAACCACGCTTTTGACAGCTACGGCCCTTATCTGGTTCCGGAATCGGCGGACGCCACCAAGGCGTACTTGTTTCCAGCGAGAACGGCACGTCCACTTTGTACGGTATTCTTTCAATCGAAGACCGCGGTATTCTGTTCCTGGAACCGGAACCGAGGTATATGAGGGAATGATCGTGGGCGAGCATACCCGCGACAACGATATTATCGTCAACATATGCAAAGAGAAGCAGCTGACCAACGTCCGCTCTTCCGGTAAAGACGACACCGTGAAGATGAAAACACCTCGCTTGTACTCCCTGGAGCAGGCGCTGGAATACTTGAACGACGACGAATATTGCGAAATCACTCCGAAATCCATTCGTCTTCGCAAAAAAAATCCTAAACAAGAACGAACGCGAAAGAGCGGAAAAAAACACCGCAAAACCGCGGAAGCTAACGTTTAATTTACTATACGGCTGTCCAATAGGAGGAAGGTCCGGCTTAGGCCAGGGCTTTCCTTTTCATAAATTCAGGAAAGGGATGAAGCGATGACCGCCTGGTTAAGTGAACATCCATCGATTGCTTTTGTTGCCATTTATGTCTGCCTGGCTTACATTTATAACAAAGTGTTCCGTGTACGCAAGCTGCCCGTTCTGAAAGCTGCCATTGTTTATTTACTGCTGGGCGTTGGCGCGCTGATCCTGCTGTTCTTTCAATTGGTGCCGCCGCAGATCCCCATCGTGCCAAGCATGCTCGTTGCGATCGGTTAATGCTGCTTGTCAGGGTAAGATATTTTGTGGAAGGCAGGACCCGGAAAAAAAACGGTTAGCACTGTACGCATTTTCATGTGGAAAGGGTGATCCGGATGCGCCTTCGGGACGCTTTGTTCAATTGGCTGCAGATGACAATCGTATGCGAGGGAAGGCCTGACGATGAGGCGGCCAAAGAGACGCTTCATTTTTTTTGAGGCCATGCTGAGAGAAGACCATCTTTTGACTGATTTTGCGGTAGCGGGGAGCGACAGCGCCTCGATTGAGCTGCAGTACACCCTGGAGGGCGCTACCCATAGCCATCTGTTCGACCGCGAGGCTGCGGAGCAACTGCTGTTCGATATCGAATCCAATCCGGTTTACAACAACACCGTTCAGTCTGCCAAGCCCCGCTCCAAGTAAAACTGCCTTTGGCAGGATCGTCCTTTATCTCACAGGCCCGAGTATTGTAAAAAAAGCAGGGGACGGCGGGACATATAATCGTGCCTCAGGCGATACAATAGGACTATACTCTTTAAGCAGCAGGCCTTTGTAGATGCCGCTCTTCAAGAGGTTCGCTGCTGGAAGAGAGCGGCGCACAACTTATAGAAAGCGCGCTCGCTGCTGTGTTATACTAAAGCTAGAACGACAGCGATGATCTGCAGATTGAGCTTAAGCGAATGATGTTTTGTAAGCATAGGAGGACTCGGATTTATGGCTGAAACTGTCACCGTACTAACTGACCCATTGCTTCACAGCCTTCAGCAGGAGAAGCTGATCCTGCTCAGCACCATTGACCTCGAAACAGGATCCCCTACCATGAACGCCATTTCTTGGATTTATCCGGTAGATTCCGAAACCTTGCGGTTTGCCGTGGACCAGAGGTCAAGATTGATTGCGAATATGCAGAACAATGCTTTGGTAACGTTGACTTTAATAGGTTCCGGCTCGGTCCATGCCATTTATGGCCATGCCCAAGTGGCCGCCGACACATTGGAAGGAGTGCCTTTCAAGCTGACTTGTTTCGAGGTGAAAATCACCGCGGTTAGGGACGCCATGTTTTATGGCGCTCGCATTTCCGTCGAACCAGAGTTTGAGAAAACTTACGATAAGCGCGCGGCGGAGAAGCTGGACAACCAGGTGTTTGCAGCCATGAAAAAAAGCCTAGGCATTATGCCTATGGCTTTTTGTACTCAATGGGACATTACATGTTATCTTTGAGGGGCTGCTGCTGGTTGCTGTTCGCCGCCGGGCCTCGGGTATCCCTCGGCAGCTGGGGAACGATCCGGCCGATAATGTTGGACATTTCCTCGGTAAGGCCGTATACCGGCTGACCAGACTGGATCCTGTCCCTTAAAGATTTGATCCTCTGGCCGAGGTCAATATCCGCAGTCACCACCGCGTTAGCTCCTTGAGGATCCTTTTTTTCAGAGCCTGCGCTACGGCGTACTTCACGGTGCCCACTTTGGATCTGTCGAGTTCTGGGATTACGTCGATTCCTACGACCGCATAGTTTCCCACTCTGACACAATTAGCGCCTTTTACCTGAGGTATTCCTGTAGCCAGCCTCTCGAGATGATCGCATGATGTCTGATCAGGAGCCGTCTGCTGCCGGGTTGCATCCTGATTGTCTTTCAAGCCGCTGGTGCTTTGAGTCAGGTAGCTGTTAGATTGGGGCTGTCTGTCACGCACTGCGTCTCCACTTGGAGTGGAATTCTGGGCCCTGCTTAACTGATTGGCGTTCTGGTTCTGGCTTTGTTTGCTGGAGACGTTATGCCGGGCACAGCCTGTTGCCAACATTACCAACAGCAATACGATAAGAGCATGCTTCATAAGGATCGCTTCCTTTCGGATAATATCGGAAATACTGCTGTTAGTGTATCCTTATAAGCCTTTTCTATGTACCGCCGCAACCTATACCACTGCTGGAGAGGGGCTACAATAGATGAAAAAAAGTTTTTTGTGCTGGATACCAACGTATTGCTGCAGGACCCTAATGCGATGTTTTCTTTCGAAGAAAACGATGTCATCATCCCGGCCATAGTTTTGGAAGAAATTGACTCCAAGAAAAGGAATGCCGACGAAATAGGCCGCAACGCAAGGCATGTCTCACGGCTTTTGGATGAATTGAGGGAAAAAAAGGCACGCTGCACGACGGAATTGAACTCGACAACGGAGGAATGCTAAAGGTCGAATTGAACCATAAAAGCTTCTTAAAGCTCCAGGACGTTTTTTTGCCGACATAAACAACGATAACAGGATTCTGGCTGTCGCATTGAATTACCATTTGGAGGAGCAGGATAAGCAGCATCCTAAACCTGTCATTATGGTGAGTAAGGATACGTTGGTTCGAATAAAAGCGGATGTGTTGGGACTCGCTGCCCAGGATTACTTGACGGACAGTATTGTGCCCATCTCCGATATGTATACAGGCTATTTATCCATTCATGTGCATCCCTCGGTCATCGACGAATTTTACTCTTTCCGGTTTCTGAGCGTAAATTCGCTGAATCTCGCCTACCCGCTTCGTCCGCATGAATTTATTATTTTGAAAGATGAACTGGGGACTTCAAAGTCAGCCCTGCTCAAGGTAAATGCGGACGGTAAAAGACTCGAGCCGCTTTATCTCAGCAATGAGCCTATCTGGGGGATAGGGGCGCGCAATGCGCAGCAGCGTATGGCCCTCGAGCTTCTGCTCAACGATGATATTCCGTTGGTTACCTTAAGCGGAAAAGCGGGAACCGGGAAGACCTTGCTCGCGCTGGCGGCGGGATTGCTGAAGATTGAAGACGAGCGCAAATACAAAAAAAGCTGCTGATTGCCCGGCCGGTAGTGCCATGGGCAAAGATATCGGGTATCTGCCAGGGGAAAAAGAAGAAAAGCTGCGTCCATGGATGCAGCCTATTTACGACAATCTGGAATTTTTTGTTCGATACGAAAAAAAATCAGGGGACATCGATAAAATCCTGGCCGGATTGGGCAGTATACAGGTTGAGGCATTAACTTATATCCGCGGGCGTCCATACCCGGACAGTTTATCATTATCGACGAAGCGCAGAATTTATCCAAGCATGAAGTGAAAACGATCGTATCCCGCGTGGGAGAAGGCAGCAAGATAGTGCTGATGGGCGACCCGGAGCAGATCGACCATCCTTACCTGGACGGCTCGAGCAACGGGCTGACCTACGTAATCGAGAGATTCAAGAACCAGAGCATCGCCGGCCACATTATGCTGGAAAAAAAGGGGAGCGTTCTCCGCTCGCTCAGTTGGCGGCCGATTTATTATAGCGAGCGCAGCGAAAGTAAACCGCCGAGGACAATCAGGGTCCACGGCGGTTTTCCTTTTTTAAGCGGATTTGATTTACGCCAACCATTCGATCTCGCAGCGGTACGCCTTCGCTATGCCTGTCATCAGTTCCCGCAAATGGCCTTCCACCACATAGATCTCCTCGCGCCCGCGAGTGAATTTGGCGATCATATGCTCAGCGATTTGTTCTCCGGCTTGATCAGACTCCGCAAGCTCCCGATGATCGGATTGCAAACGGAAAACGGCGGCTTTCTCCTGGAAAATATAACGGTTCCCGCTTCGGCTCTCAAATCCGTAATCCGTAAATATTCCCGTCAGCAGGGCATCATCCGGCAGCAGAAAAAAAAGTCTCGCGGTGTCGAACGGGACACGATAGCGCTCCATTATCCGCTCCACCGCCTGCAGCTCTTCGGGATCGCTGACGATCAGCGTTTCTTTTTTTTCCCTGTCAAATAGGGAGACGCCGCCTGCCAACGCTTTTACGATTTGGGCGTAGTATCCGGGCAGCTTGCCCTCAGGCAAGTCCATAATTACAGCCAGCTTGATCATTTCTCATCCCCTGTCAAAGCTTGATTTTCATCGTTAAAGTCAGTTTGCCTTCATTCATTGTAATATCGACGGGAATCAAAAAAAGCCGCGATTTTCTGAGGTTCTATCCCCATCTTGACTTCCTGTTCCAAAGCATGGCTTGTGGTCGCGGGAAGAGTAAACCCGTTGAATTTGAGCTCATCCACGTAGAATTGAACGATCGTTTTGGGACCGGTATTATTTAATGCGTAATGTCCCCGGATGGACAGGTTCATATCCTCATACCTGCCGTCCGCCTGGACGTGTCCATCAATGAAACGGAAGGTAAGGGTATTGAACAAAGGGTCCTTTTTTTTCCTGAGAAAATCGTTTAAATCCGTGTCCGACATTTGGAAAACATAGTTGACGCCATTGACGGAAAGGCTAGTTGTTTTGCTTGCGTTACTGCTCAGCAGCTCGGAAATATTCTGCATCTGCTCGGAGAGCGACATTAAGTATTTGCGGTACGCCGGGATTCCCTTAGTCTGCCATAGGGACGTCAGGTTCCGGATGTCGTCAAGTACCTGCCTGGAGTCGTTTTTTTCCCGCCAGCTTCGCGTTGAGTTCCTGCTGCAAGGACACCATTCGGCTCTCATCGCCGTGTAGTTTTCTTTTGCGGCTTTGAGCTGGTTCTGGTCCTCTTTCTGCTTGGACTGCAGCTCTTTCATCTGTTGATACGCGGTCAAGTAATCCTTCAGCTTGCGGTCATCGCTATTTAACACCATCGTCATGTAATCAGCAATAAACAAGGCGTCGCTGATGGATTTGGCCGATAAGATAAGCAGCCCGATGGAATCGCGTTCCCCCGCGTAATAAGCTCTCAGCACCTTTTCCGCGTTCTTTCGCGTATCCGAGACGCTCTGGCTTTGCCAGTTGATCTTCGTATCGGTTTCCCCGATCGCCGCCGTGAGCTTCTTGTCCTCGAGAGCGATACGCGCCAGCTCTTGGTCAATCTCGTACAAAGTCAGGCCCTTCTGCACCAAATCCTTGTTCTGCGCGTCTTTGCCCAGCGTGCTCCCGGTTTCGGCGAGCACGTCCGCGACTGCCGTAGTATACAGGAGAAAAGCGCAGCATAAGCCGCCAACCGCAAGTCTCCACCTCATCCGGCCACCCCCTCCGCAAGGCAGTTAATCCTTGTTTAAAGATTATCATAAGGAGTGGACAAACATGACAAAAAAAACTTCTCCGGCGAGAAGTTTTGGATTGCAGCAGGGGGGTTGTTAAACATGACAGAAAGTTTTAAGTTTGTTAAAGGATTAAAGCGAAATGAAACTTCTTACTTGGCCGCTGGCTTGAGCAGCTGAAGGACTTCGTCGAAAGACCGCGTCTTTTTTTTCGGTATTTCTTTGGCAAATTTGGGCGGCTGGTTGATCGCGTCGAAGCTTTCAGTCAAGCTCACCGTATTGGCTTGTCCGGCGCCTTCCGGAGCATAGTTAAGCTGCAGGTCCAACTGGCGAACGAAGCTTGGTCGTCCGCGGCAAGCTGAATGAAACCCGGGGCCAACAGCTGAACAGGCTTGTTCGGGCCAGCTTTCATTTTGGCGGCCTGATCTGCGGAAATCATTCCATTCTTATTCAGGATATCGATCATCTCGGGAAGCTTCGCGTTCAGCGCGGAGGAAAGCTCCTTCTCGTTTTTTTTGGTCACTTCCAGCCTATAGGCTTTGGCTGCAGTTCCATCCTTCAGTTTAACGGATTCTTTTGCGGTTTGGAACCATTTGGCGTCTATGGCATTAAACAAGGTGCTGGATAAGTCCGTAGTCATCTGGGCCGTATTTTTTTTCAGCTGGTCCGGGGATAAAGCCGAAGGCTGCTTATTCACTTTGGTCAAATCCTCGACAAAGAATTCATCTGGTTTATTTATCATTGGCAGCTGGAAGTACATTTTGTTATCCTTAATCAGGAAAGGAAGCTGCAGAGGGGCACCTGCGCTCTTGGGGTGATCTTCACATCCGCTTCCATTTGTACGGGATCCGTGCTGGTAAGCCCTTGAAATTCTGTCTTGCTGTCCTGAAAAAAAAGCTCCACATTCCCATAGTCAGCGGATTCGCGGTTCCCGTCAGGGGGATCAGCTTCACATCGGCGGTTCCGGAGAAAGCGGCCTGCTTTATTTCCTTTTGCTTGGCGAGCGCTTGCATGGCCCCATCCTTGGCCTTCGTGTCTGAGGTGCAGGCGGTCAAAGCGATGCTGAAGACGACGGTGAGCAGGATTGTAGCTGCTTTTTTTTCTTGTCAACATGGTATAATTTCTCCCTCCGATGCTTGTGCATAGTCTATTATATCGATTGGAAGCCTGTTTGTCTTGTGTTAAAAAAAGCGCTAATGCCTGGAAGGAGGCAGAGTGATGAACGTTCAACGTTCGGGGGACCCACTGCTGGTCCAAGACATTATAGAAAGGATTCAAAGCTCTCCGCGAAGAGCGATCGCATTTAAGGAATATATGAAGCTATGTCTGTATCATCCGTTGCACGGATACTATCGGACCGAAAGGCCGAAGATTGGAATACAAGGCGATTTCTATACAAGCTCATTCGTCGGATCGGTTATGGGCGAGATGCTGGCCGTTTGCTTTCTTCAGCACGCCGATCCGGATTCCGGGGAATTGTGGAACCTCGTTGAATGGGGAGGAGGGACAGGGCGTCTGGCCCGCCAGATTCTGGACGAGATCCGTAGGCTTTCTCCCGAACGGTACAGCCGACTGCAGTATGTATTGATCGAATCTTCCCCTTATCACAGATCGCTTCAGGCTGCCGAACTGCGCCAGCACAAAGAGCGGATCCGGTTTCTCAGCGAGGAGGAGTGGTTTGAAGGCAGTATGGCTAAAGCTGTCCTTTTCTCTAATGAGTTATTAGACGCATTCCCCGTGGAACGAATCGTTTTCAGCAAAAAAAATATGGCAGGAAATTTATGTGGCGTGGGATGCAGGGAGGCAGTGTTTCTTTGAAGTTTTTTTTCCGGTGGAAAGGGACAGCGGGACTATGCGGGAATTGGAAGGGATAGAGCCGCTGGAGGGCCAGCGCTTTGAAGTGCACACCGAAGGCTTGGAATGGCTGAAAAGAGTATTAAGCTCGTTGAAGGAAGGCGCCGTTATCTCGATCGACTACGGGGACACGGCACAAGAATTGTACACTCCCCACAGAATGAACGGCACCTTGCTGTGCTATCGGGAGCACCGGGCAGCGGACAACCCGTACGAGTTTCAGGGACTGCAGGACATGACCTCCCACGTTAACTTTTCTTCGTGCATTAGAGTTGGAGAGGAGCTCGGATGGAACGAAGCGGAGCTTTTGACGCAAAGGGAGTTTCTGGTGCGGCAGGGGATATTGGAGCGGCTTCAGGCGCATGACGGCAGGGACCCTTTCTCCGCCGGGGCCAAAAGGAACCGTTCGATCCGGCAGCTTCTTCTGAGCGACGGAATGAGCGAGCTGTTCAAGGTATTGATCCAGATGAAAAAGACCGGACAGTGAAAGGAGCTTTAAACCTTGATCCTGCTGCTTTGAGAGGCCTCGGACATCCACCGCAAATGACTAAACCTGCTATCAAGGGCCATTCGAAAATGGTGACCTCGACAGCAGGTTTTTTTCAAGTCGACAAAGCTCATTGCGAATGAATGTTGTATCGAACTAAACTTCGTTCCATGTTCATTTGAGGATCCGCCTCGTGCAAGTGCCACTTACGGGACAGCGGCTTGCTGCTGTCAGACACGAATCTTGCTGCCTGTCAGACACTCATTTTGAAGAAAGACCAGTAAGTAAATCCGCCGAAGGCGATCACCATGTATCCCCAGAAAAGCAATATGTACGTACGTTCAGACAAATTCATATACCCCAGGACCATAAAGATGACCGTTTGAAAAAAAGAAAACCAAAGCCATCGGAATCATTCCGCCGGCCAAAGCCATCAAAGCAATTACCAAGGTCCAAAAGCCCAGAACTCGAAACATGCGCGGCATAATCTGCATCCCCCTCTCTGTTCTCGCGATCAATTTCTGACATTTTTTAACTACCCTTCATTATACATACTGCCCTTGGCAGTGTAAACGGTTAATGAGTGGCGAAATATGAACTTTTCCATAAATTATATCATTCCCGTTCCGTTATGCAACTACACGTATGGTGCACGTATGAGCGCTGAAAAAAAATGGCAATACCGGATAGTATGAAATAGATTCTATGAATTCTTCTATGGGCATAGAGTTAAATTAGCGGGTTCAATAACAGGATACACCCTATTGCGATCATTTAAAGCTTTAATGCTATACTTGATTACTATCGTTAGGAGGAAGCGTATGACAGCTGTAAGGCAAGATGCTTGGAGCGAGGAAGATGACCTGATCTTGGCGGAGGTCACGCTGCGTCAAATTAGAGAAGGCGGCACCCAATTGGCCGCGTTTGAAGAGGTTGGCGAAAGGATCGGCAGGACGGCGGCCGCCTGCGGTTTTCGCTGGAACAGCTTTGTCCGTAAAAAAATACGAGGCAGCGATCGGCATCGCCAAAGCCCAGCGCCAAAAGAGAAACCAGGTCAAACGCCATTCTGCCGTGGCTACGGTAAACAGCCACTCCGTCTCGTCCGGAGTCGGAGTGATGGACATAGGCGAAGCTTTTCCAGAACCGAAGCATACACGGAAGAAGCGATCTCGATTGATGCGGTCATCCGGTTTTTGAAGCAGTGGAAGACCACCTATCAGGAGATGGCGCGCCAGATCAAGAGTGCAGAAAAGGACTTGAATGAGAAAGAGGAAGAATTGTTTTTTTCTTAAGAAAAGAAAATGAGAGATTGAGCAAACAGGTAAATGAGGTAGAAACCGATTATAGAGTGGTGAACGACGATTACAAAGCGCTGATACAAATTATGGACAGAGCGAGAAAAAATGGCGTTCCTGGTGGAAGAGGAAGATGAGAACAAACCGAGGTTCAAGATGGATGCCAACGGAAATTTGGAACGCATCGATTAATGGATAAACGCTACTTTAACGAGAAGACTTTCGGGCAGATAGGCCGGGAGTCTTTTTTTCATGTATCATGTATTATGAACAAAACCGGAACGGAGGGCTCGGACTATGAGAATTGAAGTAATCGGAGCGGGCTCGTTGGGACTTTTGTATGCGGGAAAGCTGCTGCGCTGCATTCCGGATCTCCGGTTGGTGACCCGTACCCGGGACCAGGCGGAAGAGCTGAGGCGAGGCGGTCTTACAATAGTTGAGGCGGAAGGCGAAGAAACTTACAAGGTCCCCGGCGCCTGTTCGCAGCAAGAACTGATTGAACAAGTCAGGCAGCAGGGCTATCCGGATTGGATCCTTCTTATGGTGAAGCAAACCTCCATTAATGAAGACCTCCTCAAGCTGCTCAAATTAAGGGCCGGACCGCTTACAGCCGTCGTCTGCTTCCAGAATGGGATCGGACATATGGAAAAAAAACTGCCGAAGAAGCTGCCCGGGACTGTCATTTATGCGGCGGTGACAACGGAAGGGGCGCGCAGGACAGCGGGCTGCCGGATAGAGCACACCGGGAATGGCATGACCTGGTTCGGCCGATGGCCGGAAGCTGCCGTCGGACAGGCCCGGACGGGTGCCGGAGAGCCGAGTGAAAAAAAGCTGGAATCCCTGTTAGTTGAGGCAGGATTTTCTGCAAGTTTATCGAATGTTATGAACCAGATTGTATGGAATAAACTAGTGATGAATTCCGTAATCAATCCCGTTACCGCAATTCTGCGGGTTCGCAACGGGGAGCTGCTGCAATCCAACCATTTAACCCGGCTGATGCGTTCGTTATATGAAGAGGCGGCCCAAGTGGCGGAGGCTGAAGGAGTCCCGCTGTCCGGTGGCTTATGGGAACAGATAGCGGAGGTCTGCGCCAAGACGGCACAGAACCATTCTTCTATGCTGCAGGATGTTCTACACGGCCGCCAAACCGAGGTAGATTGGATTAATGGCAGTATAATCAGGATAGGCCGCAGCCATGGTATTCATGCTCGGGCTCACGATACGGTACACCGGTTGGTTCGGGGCATAGAGCAACTCAATGGCCGGCAGGGGAAGCGGTGAAAATGGTTATTCATTGGTTCATACAAATATATCAGGTGCTGGCTTTGTTTCCTTTTGCCGTTTTCCTGGCGGTCTTAATCACGGGTTATGTGTGGACTAGGGACAAGCAGAAATCGATCCGGCTCGCAATGGATGCAACGACTCTTTTTTCTCGTCGGTTCTGTTTCTTATACGTTCAACAAAGTGTTTCACACCAATTTCGGATTCTGGATCCTGCTTCTCATCTCCCTTATCAGCATAGGACTGCTCGGAGGCTATCAAACCCGGATTAAGGGAAGGGTGCAGATTGTCAAAATAGCCAAGTTCCAGTTTCGCGTCGGTTTCCTGCTTTTATCCGTCATTTATGTGATATTAGTTGCCGTAGGGATAGGACAGACTATCGCGAACAGTTAGCCATTCAGACAGGCGGATGAGAAAATGCATGGAAGCACGCAATGGAGCGAAAGAAATCGTATGCAGCTGCCTGAACGACCTTTTTTTGTGTCCGTTTCGACACTGGTGCGGGCAAAAGAAAAAAAAGGAGGAGCCTGACTACGGGCTCTTTTTTAATATGTTATAATATCTTACATTCTAGTTGAAAATTTTATAACTTAGCCATTGTTCAATGCAAATATTTCTGTTATTATACACACATACCGGTTGTTTGCGTTATGTAAATTAACATGTAATATTTCGAGCTAAGCGAATCTTCAAATCTGACAAATTTTCCAGAAAAAAACATAGTAGATTTTATTGACCGATGGTTGTATAATGATTATCTGATAACGGTTACAATTTACATAATTTTAATTTTTTTGACTGTGAAAGAGTCCTGGATGATGAGGTAAATTAGTATGCCGTTAAGATAGGTGCGGAATCAGTATATACAAAGCACCTGACTATTTATGTTTGTTTTTTATAAAAAAAGGGAGGTCAAGGGATGAAAGCATCAAAATGGGTATCGTCGGCGCTTGCGCTTACTTTGGCAGGTTCAATGGCAGCCGGCTGCTCCGGCAGCAAGACGGGGGACAGCCCCAAGCCTGGAGCGGAAGGCGGAAACGCTTCCAATGCGAAGCAGGAGATTAAAATCAATCTTGCCGCCGAGCCCCCCGCGCTAGACAGCTCCAAATCGACCGCCAACGCGGCCTTTACTATGCTGAACGCGTTGAACGAAGGCTTGTACCGCATCGACAAGGATGGCAAAGTGCAGCCGGGTTTGGCCAAAGCGGCGCCTGAGGTTTCCACAGACGGATTGACTTATAAGATTACATTGCGCGACAATCTGGTGTGGGCGGATGGAACTCCTTTGAAAGCGAACGATTTCGTTTCAGCATTCAAGCGTACCTTAGACCCTGCTACGAAGGCCCAATACAGCTTCATGCTGGCCTGGATTCAAGGCGGCGCGGAGCTGAACAAAGCGAAGCCGGAAGAAGTGCAGGCGAAGAAAGACGCTGTCGGGGTAAAAGCTCTGGATGACAAAACTCTTGAAATCAAATTGAGCAAGCCTGTGGGCTTCTTTACCTCCTTGCTGGCCTTTCCGATCTTCTTCCCTCAAAAAAGAGGACATGGTCAAAGCTCAAGGCGAGAAGTACGGATCGGACGCTGACAAAATCATCGGCGCAGGCCCGTACAAATTGGAAAGCTGGACTCATGACCAAACTTTGACATTTGTAAAGAACGACAAATATTGGGATGCGGCTAACGTGAAGCTGGCCAAGATTACAGTAAACATCGTCAAAGACACCAACTCGGGCCTCAACCTGTTTGAAACGAACCAGGCGGACCTTACTGAAATAAAAGGGGACCAGGTTAAGCTGTATGAAGGGAAGCCTGAACTGACTCCCAAGCCGGAGCTGACAACCTCTTACATCATGTTCCAGGAAAAGAAGCAGCCAGCTTTCGCCAATACGAAAATCCGCCAGGCATTGGCAATGGCCATTGACCGTAAAGCGTTCGTAGACTCCGTACTCGCTAACGGCTCCGTACCGTCCCGCGGATACCTGCCAACCGGTATTCTGGATGGAAACAACAAAGAGTACACTAAAGAGGCAGGCGACGTTCAGCCTAAGTTTGACAAGGACAAGGCGAAGCAGCTTCTTGCAGAGGGCATGAAAGAATTGAACATGACCGCACTTCCTAAATTCAAATTAATGGCCGATGATACCGAAACCGCCAAAAAAATCCCTTGAATTTCTCGTTTCCCAATGGAAAACGAATCTGGGAGTGGAAGCCGTTGCCGAGCCTGTACCGCACAAATTGCGTTTGGACAGATCCAAAAACCATGATTACGACGCTGTAGTTTCCCTGTGGGGCGCAGATTACAACGATCCGATGACATTCATGGATATGTGGGTTTCCGGCGGCGAATTCAACGAGGTGGAATGGTCCAACAAGCAGTACGACGACTTGATCAAAGCGGCAGACATAGAAAAAAGATCCCGCAAAGCGCGGTCAAAAAATTTGTCGAGGCAGAGAAGCTGCTCATGCAGGAAATGCCGATCTTTCCTTTATACCACCGCACCAGGATGTATGTGAAGAAAACAAACATTGAAGGCTTGTTCCTTCCTTCCTTCGGTTTGGAATGGGAATTGAGATGGGCCGGCGTGAAGTAAATTACTGTGTCTGCTGTTACAAATAGTATGCTGTCTACGAAGGGGCCGTTCTTGCACCTGAAGAACGGCCCTTTTCTTTAATAGGGCTCCCCGCAAAGTAACAGGAATACGCTTCGAAGCTTCACGTCACTTTGCGGGGTGATTTTTTGGAATGTGCCGAAGAGAGGAGAGCGGTCATGTTAAAATATGCAAGCAGGCGTCTCATATACATGCTCATTACGCTGTGGGTGATTATTACCTTTACTTTTATCCTGATGAAGAACCTTCCTGGTGACCCGTTCGGAGAAGGGTCCGAGAAAATACCCGCGGAGAACAGAAAAAATGCTGCTGGCCCAGTACGGATTGGATAAGCCGCTGTCGGAGCAGTACTTCCTTTATCTGAACAAAATCATGCACGGCGATTTCGGGGTATCCTTCCAATATCCGGCGCGAAGTGTGAGCGAAGTGATCAGAAAGGCTTTTCCCGCTTCCCTGGAGCTGGGCTTGATAGCTTTTGCCATCGCGGTAGTTGTCGGTTTATTTCTAGGTATAGTGGCCGCGCTCAACCACAACAAAGCTTTAGACTATATGGCAATGTTTACCGCGGTTTTGGGCATATCCATCCCTTCCTTTGTGCTTGGGCCTCTTTTATCTTACTACGTAGGCAACAAATGGGGACTGCTTCCGCCGGCTTTGTGGAATGGCCCGACCTACAAAATCTTGCCATCTATCGCTCTTTCATTCGGTACTCTTGCGATTATGGCGCGTTTGATGCGCACTTCCATGATCGATGTGTTGAACCAGGATTACATGAAAACGGCCAAATCCAAAGGATTATCGCAGTCCAGCATTATTTCCAGGCACACGATCAGAAACGCCATCCTGCCGATAGTGACGATTTCCGGTCCTATTTTTTTGTCAACATCATCACGGGCACTCTTGTCATTGAAAGGATTTTTTTCCGTTCCGGGACTCGGGACCCAGTTCGTAAATGCCATAGTTTCCAACGATTATACGATGATTTGCGGGTTGACTATTTTTTTTATTCCGTCATTTTGATGGCTGTACTCTTTATTACCGATGTTATTTATGGACTTGTTGATCCCCGTATTCGTCTAGGGAAGGGTGGAAAATAGAATGCAGCCTGTGACTAAAAGCCAATTTCAACCTGTCGCCCGAGAAAAAATTGGGGAAAGAAAGCATCGTCCGGCCCTCGATGAATTATTGGCAGGACGCATGGCGCCGACTGAAGAAAAAACAGACTGGCGATGGCCGGCTTAATCATATTGATCGCCCTTATCGTTCTTTCGATATTCGCACCTATGTTTTCTCAGTATACTTACGACCAGCAAATGCTGGATATCAAAAAATCAAAAGCCGAGCGGGCAGCATTTATTCGGGACGGACGATTTTGGCCGGGATTTATGGGTCCGCGTATGGATGGGGACAAGAATTTCCCTGTTTATCGGGGTTACGGCAGCGCTGCTCGATCTGGTCTTCGGTGTGATTTACGGCGGGGTCTCCGCATATTACGGCGGCCGTGTCGATGACGTTATGCAGCGGATTATCGAAGTGGTCTACTCCATTCCGTTCCTGCTGATTACCATTCTTATGATCATGGTGCTTGAGCCGGGCGTCTCGACGATTATTATCGCTTATGCGATAACGGGTTGGGTGCCGATGGCACGCTTGGTTCGCGGACAGGTCCTTACCCTCAAAGAGCAGGAGTTCGTCCTGGCCGCCCGTACTTTGGGAGCTTCTCCAAGCCGGATCATTACAAGGCATTTGATTCCTAACGCGCTGGGCATCATTATTGTGCAGCTGACTTTTGTTATCCCGAGCGCGATTTTCGTTGAAGCCTTCCTCAGCTTTATCGGTTTGGGCATCCGCGTACCTATGGCATCGCTGGGGTATCTGCTAAACGACGGGGTGACATATATGCGCTTGTATCCTCACCGCATCCTGTTCCCGACATTGGTGTTCTCATTCATATTATTGTGCTTTAACTTATTGGGAGACGGCCTGCGCGACGCTCTCGATCCAAAAAAATGCGTAAGTGAGGGGGGAATCCTGTGAGCAAAACTATACTTGAAGTAAAAGACCTGAAAGTTTCTTTCAACACTTATGCGGGGGAAGTCCAGGCCGTGCGGGGAGTCAATTTTCATCTGCAAAAAAGGAGAGGTGCTCGCCATCGTAGGGGAATCCGGCTGCGGCAAGTCCGTGACGGCCCAAACGATCATGCGGCTCATCCCTTCTCCGCCCAGCGTGATTAAAAGCGGATCTATCCGATTCGACGGCAAAATGGACATCGTCAAGCTCTCGGACCGCCAAATGGAAAAAAAATCCGCGGTTCGGAGATCGGCATGATCTTTCAGGATCCTATGACATCATTGAATCCTACAATGGTAATCGGCGACCAGATAACGGAAGGAATTCTGAAGCACCAGAAAGTAAGCAAGGCCCAGGCTAACGCAAGGGCGATAGAAATTCTGAAGCTTGTCGGAATCAACAATCCGCAAGGCCGGATGAAGCAGTATCCGCACGAATTTTCCGGCGGGATGAGGCAGCGTGTGGTTATCGCCATAGCGCTCGCATGCAACCCGAAGCTGCTCATTGCGGACGAGCCGACCACCGCACTGGATGTGACGATACAAGCCCAAATTATCGAATTGATGAAGAAGCTGTCCCGGGAGACTGAATCTTCGACCATCCTTATTACCCACGATTTGGGCGTCGTTGCGGAAATGGCGCAGCGCGTCATTGTCATGTATGCGGGCAAAGTCGTCGAGCAGGGAACGGTGGATGAGATTTTCTACGCTCCCAAGCATCCTTATACGTGGGGATTGCTGCGCTCGATGCCCCGTTTGGATAATAAAGCAAAGAGGGACCTGGTGCCTATTCCGGGAACGCCTCCGGATTTGTTCGCTCCGCCTAAAGGGTGCGCTTTTGCAGCCAGATGTCCCTACGCTATGGAAGTTTGTCTTGAGCTGGATCCCGAGCATATGAAGGTTACTCAAACACATACCGCCGCCTGCTGGCTGCTGCATCCAGATGCGCCCAAGGTAGTGCGGCCGGCAGATATTGAGGTGATAACGAATGTCCGATAATATTCTTGAAGTCCGTAATTTGAAAAAAGCATTTTCAACTGAGCGGAGGCAAGGTTCTCAAGGCGGTTGACGGAGTCAATTTCCATATCAAACGCGGTGAAACGTTCGGATTGGTAGGCGAGTCCGGCTGCGGCAAATCCACCGCTGGCCGCACGATTATCAACCTCTACAGCGCAACGGACGGCAAAGTGATTTTTTTAACGGCGAGAATGTCCATGAGCTGAAAGGCAGGAAGCTGAAGGCATTCAACCGCAGCATGCAGATGGTGTTTCAGGACCTTACGCTTCTTTGAACCCGAGAATGACTGTCGGGAATATCATCGCCGAAGGGATCGATATCCACGGTTTATATACTGGTGCGAAGAGAAAACAGCGTGTGTCCGAGCTGCTTGGCGCCGTAGGCTTGAATGAAGAACATGCGGGACGGTTCCCTCATGAGTTCTCCGGCGGCCAAAGACAGCGGATCGGCATTGCCAGGCTCTGGCGATCGAGCCGCAGCTAATTATCGCGGATGAACCGATTTCCGCGCTGGACGTTTCGGTACAAGCCCAGGTTGTGAACTTGTTCAAGAAGCTGCAGAAGGAGCATGGCTTGACTTACTTGTTCATCGCGCATGACCTGGCTATGGTGAAGCATATTTCCGACAGGATCGGCGTTATGTATTTGGGCAAGCTGGTCGAGGTGACCGGCTCGGAGGATTTGTATGCCAAGCCGCTTCATCCCTACACGCAAGCTCTGCTCTCCGCCATTCCGATCCCCGATCCTGAAGTGGAAAGAAGAAGAGAGCGGATCGTGCTGGAAGGCGAGGTTCCGAGCCTCTCAACCCTCCCAGCGGATGCCCCTTCCGCACTCGCTGTCCCAAAGCAATGGCGGAATGCGCGGTTGCGATGCCTGAATTCAAGGAAATCGAACCGAACCACTGGGTCGCCTGCCACCTTTACTAGGAAACCGCCTCCTTGGAGGCGGTTTTTTTTCCCATTCCATATTGATAATAATGTGGTAATCAAGTATTATTTAACCAGTTGAGATGAGAACAGGTTAGCTGAGCTGAGCAGAGTTTGGAATAGTCGAGAGTATTGCAGTGTTTTATTTGAACAAAACAAATATCTCTCCGCGGTGCTTATTGACCATGAGGACTCTTTTGTCCATACGCTTTCCAATTTGATTGAAAATGTGTTGGCCCGGACGCAGCGCGGATGAAGATGATCGTTCATGGGGTCATTTTTTTCCGCTTTGACGATAACTAAATGTAAGTGTACAATCATACTTGTAAATTATACATAGATGGAGGAAGGGGCTGGTTATCATAGAAGCCATCCATTGGAAATCAAATCAGCTTTGACAGAGGATTATTTGCACCATTTCGAACGGGTTGAACCGTTCTTCGATTATAACCCGCGGGATCCGCAAGCATGGGAAGAGCGCGCCCGGTGGCTTGACCACCATCAGGGGATGAGGGCCGACCGCGCACGTCTGGCAGAGGCCCTGCTTCATTTTAATGAAGAGATCCAGAACGCTCCCCAAGCGATAGAAGCGATTCACCGGCTGCGCAGCCAGGAAACACTCGCGGTTGTGGGCGGACAGCAGGCGGGACTGTTCGGCGGCCCTTTACTCGTTCTGTATAAAGCGGCTACTCTGATTCAGCTGGCGCGCTCCGCCTCTGCAACATTGAACAGGCCTGTAGTGCCGGTTTTCTGGATTGCCGGCGAGGACCACGACTTCGAAGAAGTGAACCATATTCACTATATGACGGGCGAGAACAAGGTTCTCAGATTAAAGATCGATCATCCTACAGGCCTGAAGACCTCAGTGTCTTCAACCATCCTGCCTGGAGAAGTCTTTAAAGATGCTGTCAGCCAATTGGACAACGCACTGGCGGACAGCGAGTTTAAGCAGGACTTGATGCGAAGATTGAGAGAACACGCGGAACAAACGAATACTTTGGTCGGAAGCTTCGCCAGACTTCTAAGCGACCTGTTCGGATCATACGGACTAGTCCTGATGGATTCGGACCACCCTGATCTGCGAAAAGTGGAGGCGCCGATGTTCAAGGCTTTGATCGAGGACAGCGAAGGCGTTAATCAATCTGTTTTGGCCAGGATGGCTGAAGTACGGCAGGCGGGTACCCGCTTCAGGTGGAGCTGCAGGAGAATAACGCCAATCTTTTTTGTTTATGATGAAAAGGAACGGATTTTGCTTTACCATGACGGGAATGATTATACGGACAGACGCGGTGAAAGGAAATATAGCCGCAGCAGGCTGTTAGATTGGGCTGTAAGCGCTCCAGAAAGGCTTAGCAACAACGTGATGACCAGGCCGCTCATGCAGGAATTTTTTTTATTTCCCGTGCTAGCGACCGTATTGGGGCCCGGCGAAATCGCCTATTGGGCGTTAACCGGCGAAGCTTTTGAACAAGTGGGGTTCCTGATGCCGATTATCGTGCCGAGAACCGAATACACCTTGATGGATAGAACGGTCCAAAAGTATATGGAGAAATATGGCCTTGACATCGAAGATGTCATCCACCGGTTCGAGGAGAAGAAAGCGGAGTGGCTGAAAGAGCAGGATGAGCTTCATCTCGAAGAGCGTTTCGCGGAGGCTAAGGCCGAGTTCCAAAGGCTGTACCAGCCGCTGCTGGAGACGGTTGCAGGAATCAATCCGGCGCTTGAGAAGCTGGGGCAGACCAATTTCACACGGATTATCAGGGAAATGGAATACCTTGAGACGCGTGCTGCCGATGTGTATCAAGGCCGGTTCGACGCGGCTTTAAGTCAGCTGGAGCGAGTCCGTGTTTCATTGCTTCCGTTTGGCAGGCCTCAAGAGAGAGTGTACAACGCATACGCGTATTTAAACCGATACGGGCGGAAATGGCTGGATGATTTAGTGAAGGAACCGCTTTCCCTGGATGGATTGCATAAACTGTATCATTTTTTTTAATCGAAGGAGGAAGAAGACCATGACCACTTTGCAGAAGCAAAGCATTATCGCCGATATCGGCCTGGCCCCGGAAGGCCATCTGAAGATCGACTGGGTACAAGCTCACATGCCGGTGCTGAACAGGGTACGCGAACAGTTCGAGCAAGAGCAGCCTTTTAAAGGATTAAAAGTGGCGATTTCCCTGCATCTGGAGGCAAAAAAAACGGCATACTTGGCGAAAGTCGTCAAAGCCGGCGGCGCCGAGGTGACGATCACGGGAAGCAATCCTCTTTCCACCCAGGATGATGTGTGCGCGGCATTGGTGGAAGATGGCGTGCGCGTATTCGCCAAGTATAATCCGGATCCTAAGGAATATAAGGGTTTGCTTATTAAAACGTTGGAAACGAAACCGGATCTGATTATCGACGACGGAGGGGATCTGGTCACGATCCTCCACTCCGAGAGAACGGACCTGCTGGCAGGCATCCGCGGGGGCGCGGAAGAAACGACGACAGGCATTCTGCGCTTGAAGTCGCTGGAAAAAAAGAAGGGAATCTGAAATTCCCGATGGTAGCGGTTAACGACGCCTATTGTAAATACTTGTTCGACAACCGCTACGGTACAGGCCAATCGGTATGGGACGGCATCAACCGCACTACGAACTTGGTCGTGGCAGGCAAAACCGTGGTAGTCGCCGGATACGGCTGGTGCGGCAAAGGTGTGGCCATGAGGCCAAAGGCTCGGCGCCAATGTTGTGGTCACGGAAATCGATGCGATTCGGGCGGTTGAAGCTATATGGACGGCTTTGCGGTCATGTCCATGAAAGAGGCGGCCAAAGCAGGCGACTTTTTTCGTTACGGTGACCGGAAACCGCGATGTCATCCGCGGGGAACACTATGAGGTGATGAAGGACGGAGCGATTTTGTCCAATGCGGGACATTTTGACGTGGAGGTGAACAAGCCTGAGCTTGAAGCGCTTTCCTCCTCCAAGCGTACTGTCCGCCGCAATATCGAAGAGTACCTGCTCAAAGACGGACGCAAGATCTATGTTCTGGCAGAAGGCCGTTTGGTGAACCTTGCAGCGGGTGACGGACATCCGGCGGAAATTATGGATATGACGTTCGCTCTTCAAGCGATGTCTTTAAAATATGTGAATGAGCAGCATCAAAGCATCGGCAGCAAGGTGGTCAACGTGCCGTATGAACTGGATGAGCAGGTGGCCCGTATTAAGCTGGAATCTCTCGGCATCTCCATGGATTCCCTAACGAGCGATCAGAAAGCTTACCTGGACAGTTGGACCGAGCATTGATTCGGTAGAACTGCATATAAAAGTAACCCCTGAATCCCGGATGAGCGACTCCTCAGCCTGGCCTTCAGGGGTTTTTTGCTGTATAGGAAACAGGATTCCAAGAAGGATTAGTTTAGCGGTATGGGGAGTAGCTTGAACAAGGAAACAGGAATGAGCATTAGCGGCATTGTAAATGAAGGCTCACGACTGCCCAAACCTAACACAGTTAACGCTGTAAAATACATTATAAAATAATTTACATTTAATCCTGTTAAATTTAGCAGGATTTTTTTTGTTATTATAGAGAATATGAAAATAAAGTGGTTTAAAGTGGGGAAAAGTGGGGGAAAAGGGAGGGGGTACGGCCGATGTTCATGGGAGAGTATCAACACAGCATCGACGAAAAAAGGCCGTATGATCATACCCGTCAAATTCCGTGAAGCGCTTGGAACCACATTCGTCATCACCCGTGGGCTCGATCAATGCTTGTTTGTGTATCCAATGAGTGAATGGTCGGCTCTGGAAAGCAAGCTCAAGGCACTGCCGCTTATGAAATCGGACGCTCGTGCATTCAGCCGGTTTTTTCTTCTCCGGGGCTACCGAGTGCGAGCTGGACAAGCAGGGGCGGGCCAATATCCCGGGCACTCTGGTAGACCATGCGAAGCTGGATAAAGACTGCGTTGTCATTGGCGTTTCCAACCGGGTAGAGATTTGGAGCAAGCAAATTTGGGAAAGCTATTTCCAGGAATCAGAGCAATCTTTTAACGAAATTGCGGAGAAACTTGTGGACTTTAATTTTTTTAATCGCATTAAATTTCGCCGCCTATTGGAGGACCTCACTTCGTGTTTCATCATATTACGGTTTTGCTTGAACAATCTGTTGACGCCTTGAACATCAAGCCAGACGGGATTTACGTGGATTGCACCTTGGGGGGAGCGGGACACAGTTCATTGATCGCCTCCCGGCTAAGCGGCAATGGCATGCTGATCGCCTTCGACCAGGACGACTCCGCGTTAAGGAGCGCTTCCGAGAAGCTTTCCCCTTATATGGACCGTGTAAAACTCGTCAAAAGCAATTTCCGCCACCTGGAGAAGGAGCTGTCCGCGCTGTCCATTCCCACAATAGACGGAGTCCCGCAGGTCGAAGGCATTTTGTTCGATCTGGCGTGTCCTCACCGCAGCTTGATGAAGCTGAACGAGGATTCAGCTATCACCAGGATGCGGAGCTGGATATGAGAATGGACCGTTCGGCGGAGCTTACCGCCAAGGTGATCGTCAACGAATGGCCGGAAGAAGAGATCACCAGGATTTTATTCGAATACGGGGAAGAAAAAAATTCGCCAGAAGGATCGCATCGCAGATATCCAGGCCCGAAGCAAGGTCCGATCGAAACGACAGGCCAGCTGGTGGAATTGATCAAAGCCGGCATCCCGGCGGCTGCCCGCAGAACCGGTCCACACCCGGCCAAAAGAAGCTTTCAGGCTTTCCGCATTGCAGTGAACGACGAACTCAGAGCTTTTGAAGACGCATTGGAGCAGTCGGTACGCTGTTTGGCGCCGGGAGGCAGGCTCGCGGTCATCACGTTCCACTCTTTGGAGGACCGCATCTGCAAGAAGACCTTCGCAGGCTATGTGGCAAATGTACATGCCCTCCCGATTTCCCGATGTGCGTGTGCAGCAATGAAGGAGTTCTGAAGTTGGTAAACCGGAAGCCGATTGTAGCGAGAGAAGATGAGTTGGAAGCCAATAACAGGGCTCGTTCGGCAAAATTGAGAATAGCGGAAAAGCTGTAAATAGGGAAAGGGGAATAAGAAATGCCTGCTTATATGCACGGAAATCTGGCTGTGGAACAAAGAGCCAAAGAACAGGTTCGGGTCAAGGAAGTCATTACCACAAAAAAAGGTATACCGCCAATCGCAAATTACTATGGGAGAAAAGATTTTCCTTGTGCTTGGAGCCGTTGTGTGCGGTATTATTGCCAGCGTGATCATTTACCGTTATGCCTGATCTATCAAATGCACTCCCAAATGAAAGCGACGAATGATAAAATCATGGAAATTGATTCCAAAATAAGCGCCTCCAAGCATGAGCTCGAACAGCAGCAAAGTCCCAAGCGGCTCAAGGCGGAAGCGGCCAAGCGCGGCTATGTCCCCGCTAATTTTTTTAAAGATGACCCCTACTTCCCGCGAAGAAAGCCATTGTGTAAGAATAAGAGCCTGGTGGCAATCCATCCGTAAATGAGGTAGAATGTATGACTAGATTGGTGAAAATTCGCTCGCTGCTGCTCGGAGGGTTATTTACCCTCCTTTTTTTTGTCGGTTTGATGAGCCGTGTTTATTGGATTCAAGTCGTCCACGGAGCCGAGCGTCTGCAGGAAGCGAAGCAGATGTGGGAAACGGACCGGGTTCTGCAGCCCCAGAGGGGGTCCATTTTGGACCGAAACGGGAGGTCTTTGGCTGAAGATGCTCCCGCTTATAACGTTTCTCTTAATCCGCAAAAGATTTTCAAAAAAATAATACTCTGGACGAGGTAGTGAAAGGTTTGTCGGGTCTGCTGAAAGATTCGGAGGACCCTGCCATAGGGGGGGACCTGCAGAAGAAGATCGAAGCCTTGGCGACCAAGAAGCGCACCGACTATACGCCGAAGCCGAACGCAAAGCCGGAAGAAGCTTACAGCGTAAGTGTGGACATCCGCAACGAAGGCTGGAAGGTCGACGCGCAGATGAAAGAAAAGATAGACAATTTGAAAGAATATATTAAACAGAAGGCTAAATTGAAAGATGCGGATGATGTCGGCATTTATTTGAAAAGGGACCAAAAGCGGTACTATCCGGGAGAAAATCTGGCCTCGCAGCTGCTCGGATATTTGAACAAGGAGGGTCAGGTCGTCACCGGGCTGGAGGCCTATCTTAACAAGTACCTGGAAGGCAAGAAGGGCTCGCTTACCTACGAGAGCGACAGAAAGGGAGTCGAGCTTCCGAACGGCACGAAGTTTTCCCAACCGGCCAAAGACGGAAGCAATGTCCAATTGACGATCGACAAGAATATCCAATTTTACATAGACAGCGCACTGGATAAAGTGTACCAGAAGTACCATCCGAAGAGTGTGACGGCTATAGCGGTGGATCCGAAAACAATGGAAGTTTTGGGTATGTCGAGCCGTCCGGATTTTAACCCTAACAAGTATTGGCAGGCGGAGAAAGGCTCGGAGGTCAATCAGGCGATTTCATCCCAATATGAACCGGGATCGACATTCAAGCTGGTGACTTGGCAGCTACAGTGGAGGAAGGGTTGTTCAATCCGAACGCTTACTACCCCTCGGGTACGATCCAGGTTCCGGGTAGAACGCTCCATGACTACTATGTCGGCTGGGGAAGCATCAATTACCTGAAAGGTCTGGTCCGGTCCTCCAACGTGGCTTTCGTAAAGCTTGGATACGAGATGCTGGGACAGGACAAGCTGAAAGGCTGGATCGACAAGTTTGGTTTCGGACAAAAGACAGGTATCGATCTGCCGGGAGAAGTGCCCGGCTCCATCAATATGAAATATCCTTCGGAGTTTGCGACAGCCACCTACGGACAGGGCTTGACGGCGACGGCGATGCAGCAGGTAGCGGCTTACGCGGCCATGGCAAACGGCGGCAAGCTGATGAAGCCGTATGTCATCAAGCAAATTACCGACCCTAATACGAATGAAGTGGTGCTGCAGCACCAACCTGAAGTCGTCCGCCAGGTCGTATCGGAGAAGACCGCCAAGACCGTCACGGGCTACCTCGAGCAGGTCGTAACCGATCCCGACGGAACAGGGAAAAAGATGGCCGTCGACGGCTACCGGGTAGCCGGGAAGACGGGTACAGCCAATGTTGTCGTGAGTGGAAAATATTCGGATCTCACCTGGGTGGTTTCCTTCATCGGATACGCTCCAGCGGAAGATCCGCGCATAGTGGTTGCAGTCATTGCGGATCAGCCGGACCTCGGCGGAGATTTCCACCGCGGCAGCGACGTCACCGCGCCCGCTTTTAAAGAAATCATGTCGCAAAGCTTGCGATATATGGGAGTGGCGGCGAGCGACCAGCAAACTGCGACGAAGGAGAAGGAAGCGGCAGTCAAGGTGCCGGATTTGTCGGGAATGAACGGCGAAGGTGCGAGGAACGCCGCCGCCAAAGCCGGATTGGCGCTTGAAGTGGTAGGCAATGGCAACCAGGTCATCAGCCAATTTCCTGCGGCAGGTACAGAAATGACGGCAGGGCAGCGAATGTATATAGTGACGCAGCAGGGCGCATCACGCCAAGTGCCCGATATGACGGGCAAATCGCTGCGTGAAGCTTTGGAGCTGTGTACGTTCCTTGGCGTCAAATGCCAGCCCGCAGGGGAGGGCTATGTCTCTTCCCAAAGCTTGGCCGGAGAAGGGGACAATGCCATATTGAACCTGCAGCTTGCTCCTTCCGCCAGTGCGCAGGCTGCTACGCCGGATTCTGGCGCCGGCACACCGGCCAGCCCGGCGGACAAAGGCGCCCCGCCCAAAAAAAGGACGATCCTTCGGCCAAGAAGGATAATCAGCCTGCAAAGAAAAGCGCGGAATCCGCAGCCAGGAAACCGGCGTCGGCCGACGCCAAGCAGGCTGGGCGATAGCCGCCGAAGTGAGCAGATAAATCGGACGGCTTGTTCTATCCCCCGGTTGTCCCGAATAGTCTTGATATGAACAGGCTTGACTTATCGGGATTCGAGGGGAGGAACAGTCGGTTATGAAAATTTCCGGCGTTACGGTTCGGCGCAGGCTGTACATCTCGTTAATGATCGGGACGGTTCTGTTTGTAGCGTTAATGGTCAGGCTGGGCTATGTACAGCTGTGGATGGGATCCGAACTCGCACAGCGGGCGGAGGATTCCTGGCGCAGGGAGGTCCCTTTCGCGTCCCGCAGGGGAGAAATTCTCGATCGCAACGGAGTGAAGCTGACCTACAATGTCAGTTCGCCATCGGTCATGGCGGTTCCGGCCAGATCAAGGATCCCGAGACGACGTCCCGGACGATCGGCGGAATTTTGCAGATGACGCCGGAGTCCGTGTACAACACGATTACAAAGAAACAGAGTCTCGTGGACATCAAACCGGGCGGCCGTAAAATCACCCAGGAGAAGGCGCAGCAAATTCGCGCTCTGAATCTTCCGGGAATTGTCGTTGCCGAGGATAATAAAAGATTCTACCCGTTCGGCTCTTTGGCTTCCCACATCCTGGGCTTCACGGGAGCCTATAACAACGGGTTGACCGGGGTGGAAGCGAAATATGACAAGCAGTTGACCGGCCTCAAGGGCAACATTTCTTATTTGGCCGACGCGGGCGGCAGGAAAATGCCGAACTCAACGGACCAGTATGAGAAGCCCAAAGACGGCTTGAATCTGCAGCTGACGATCGACAACCACCTGCAGTCCATCCTCGAACGGGAGCTCGACCAAACGATGCTGCAATACCAAGCCAAGGATGTCATCGCGATTATGATGGATCCGAATAATGGAGAAATCCTGGCAATGGGCAGCAGGCCGAATTACGAGCCGGGAAATTACAAGGAATACCCTGTCGAGACGTATAACCGCAACCTGCCGATCTGGATGACTTATGAGCCGGGCTCCACTTTTAAAATTATTACGCTCGCCGCCGCCCTGGAAGAAAAAAAAGGTGGATTTGCAAAATGAGAGCTTTTACGATCCGGGTTCAATTGAAGTCGGCGGAGCCAGGCTCCGCTGCTGGAAACGGGGCGGCCACGGAAGCGAGACGTTCCTTAATGTGGTGGAAAACTCCTGCAACCCGGGATTTGTCGAAATGGGCCGGAGGCTCGGCAAAGAGAAGCTGTTCGATTACATCGGCCGCTTCGGTTTTGGCAAGAAGACGGGAATCGACCTGGGAGGGGAAGAGAACGGGATTATGTTCAAGCCTTCCCGCGTCGGTCCTGTCGAGCTCGCCACCACTTCTTTCGGCCAAGCGTGTCGGTGACTCCGATACAGCAAATCTCGGCCGTGTCCGCGGCCATCAACGGCGGCAAGCTGTATAAGCCGCACGTCGCCAAAGCTTTCTACGATCCGGACACAGGCGGGCTTGTGGAAACGGTGAAGCCGGAAGTGGTGCGCAATGTGATCTCGGAAGCCACCTCCAAACAGGTGAGGGAAACTTTGGAAAGCGTAGTGGCGAAAGGTACAGGTAAAAACGCTTTTCTGGACGGCTACCGGGTCGGAGGGAAAACGGGTACCGCCCAGAAGGTAATCAACGGACGTTATTCTCCTGACGAACACATCGTTTCCTTCATCGGGTTCGCGCCGGCGGACAATCCGAAGGTGATCGTATACGGCGCCGTGGATGATCCAAAGGGATTCAGTTCGGAGGTTTGATCGCCGCGCCGATGGTTAAAAAAATATTTTGGCAGACGCTCTGCAGTATATGAAAGTGGAGCCAAGCAAGAATCAGCTGGAGAAGAAATATATTTATGGAGACGTGAAGCAGGTGGAGGTGCCCAACCTGCTCGGCGCCAGAGTGGAAGATATATACGAGGATTTGAATTCCGACTTTCTTTTGGAAAAAAAATCAGGATCCGGCACCGTGGTCGTGAACCAGGTCCCCAAGCCTGGAACGCGGTTGAACCAAGGCTCGACGATACGCGTCTATCTGGCCGACGATCCTGCCGATCAGAAGCAGGACAAAGGGACGCCGTAAGCCACTCTTGTCCTTGCCGGTCTGAAAGCCAAAGAAACGCGTTCCGCCACGTTTTACTCTTCGGTATCCTGTCGATAATGAATCATAATCCGGACTACAGAAATCGGTTTGATCTGGGAGGAAATGCAGCATGCAGCTTAAGGAACTGGCCTCTTTATTGACGATAAGCTATATTATCGGCCACGGGGAAACTTCATTTAACGGGATACAAACGGACAGCAGGAAGGTCACGCCCGGGTCGCTGTTCATCTGCGTGCCGGGCCTCACCGTCGACGGCCATGAATTTGCCGAAGCGGCCGCAAAGCTCGGGGCATCCGCTTTAGTTGTGGAACACGATGTGGATGTGGACCTTCCCAAGCTGGTGGTGAAGGATTCACGCTATGCAATGGCATTGATCGCCAATCATTTTTTTACGGAAGTCCCAGCGCGGAAATGAAAGTGATCGGGATTACCGGCACGAACGGCAAAACGACAACGTCTTATTTGATAGAGAAAATACTCGGCGACCAAGGGTTTAAAACCGGATTAATGGGCACCATCCAAGCCAAAATCGGACATACGGCGATCCCTATGGAAAGAACGACGCAGGAAGCGCCCGACCTGCAGAGGACTTTTCGCCAAATGAGGGACGTAGGAACAGATCTGCATCATGGAAGTCTCCAGCCATGCGCTTTCTTTGGGCAGAGTGAAGGGTGTCAGCTTCCGGACGGCCGTTTTTACGAACCTGACTCAGGACCACCTTGATTTCCACGGTTCGATGGAAGCCTACAAAGCAGCCAAAGGGCTGCTGTTCTCCCGTCTGGGCAACACGTTCGGCGGCCATCCCGCGCTGCAGAAGTATGCGGTGCTGAACGCCGACGACCCTGTTTCGGAAGACTATGCGCAGGCCACATCGGCCAGGTGATTACTTACGGCATCGAGCGTGACGCGGATGTGAAAGCGGCGGAGATCTATCTCACCTCAAAAGGAACCCAGTTCACTCTGCTTACTTTTGCGGGAAATACGACCGTCCGCACGAAGCTGATCGGCAAGTTTAACGTTTATAACGCGCTGGCGGCGGCGGCGGCCTGTCTAGCGGAAGGTATTCCGGTGGAAAGCGTGAAACGCAGCCTGGAAGTAGTGCGGAGCGTCGACGGACGGATGGAAGTGGTCGACGAAGGCCAGGATTTTCTGGTGCTGGTCGACTACGCGCACACGCCGGACGGTCTGGAGAACGCGCTGGCTACGGTCAGCCAATTCGCCGAAGGCAGGATCATCAGCGTCTTCGGCTGCGGAGGCGACCGCGACCGTACCAAGAGGCCGGTGATGGGGGGGATCGCCGCCAAATACAGCGATTATATGATCGTCACCTCCGACAATCCCCGCAGCGAGGACCCAGATGCCATCCTTCGGGATATCGAACCGGGCATAGCTAAGGCGGGAATGGCCCCGGACAGCTACGAAATGATCACGGACCGGAGAACGGCGATACAAAAATCTATTGAAATGGCAAGCTCCAAAGATGTAGTATTGATAGCGGGAAAAGGACATGAAACTTACCAGGACATCATGGGTGTAAAGCACGACTTTGATGACCGGGAGGTTGCCAGACAAGCGATAAGGAGCAGAGTAAAGTGATAGAAAAAAAGCCGGGTTTATTCATGCAGCGTCTGACGCAGGGGGGCAAATACGTGGATAATCAAACGATACTGTTCACATTGGGTGTGGCTTTCTTGCTGGCGGTCATTCTGGGGCCGATTCTGATCCCCTTCCTGCGCCGATTGAAATTCGGCCAGCAGATCCGCTCCGACGGTCCACAAGGCCATTTGAAAAAGGCGGGAACACCAACGATGGGCGGAGTGATTATTCTGCTTGCCCTGCTTCTTGCTGTGCTGAAATTCGCCGATAAAAATATGGATTTCGTCATTCTGGTGGTCGCCTCGATGGGGTATGGATTGGTGGGCTTCCTGGATGATTACACGAAGATAGTTTTTTAAACGTTCTTTGGGGCTGACGGCCAAGCAAAAGCTGTTCGGACAGCTGCTGGTCTCCGCCGTGGTCTGTTACCTGCTTGCGGCCAGCGGACACAGCACCGATGTTTTCATTCCTTTTGCGAACATGATGGTCCCTCTCGGCTGGTTCTATTACGTGCTGGTTGCGATCATCATGCTGGGCACTTCGAACGCCGTGAACTTCACGGACGGCCTGGACGGCCTGCTCGCGGCACCAGCGCTATCGCCTTCGGGCTTTCGCGATCATCGCTATGAACCACACGCAGCCTGAAGCCGCCGTGTTCTCGGCGGCCATGGTCGGCGCCGTGCTTGGCTTCCTTGTATTCAACGCTCATCCGGCCAAGGTGTTCATGGGAGACACCGGCTCTTTGGGCATTGGAGGAGGCCTTGCGGCTGCGGCGATCCTGACCAAAGCGGAGCTGCTTCTGGTCGTTGTCGGCGGCGTGTTCGTAGTGGAAATGCTGTCGGTTATCATTCAGGTCGTTTCGTTTAAGACAAGAGGGAAAAGGGTATTCAAGATGAGCCCTATCCATCACCACTTTGAACTGGTCGGCTGGTCGGAGTGGCGGGTTGTCGTCAGCTTTTGGCTGGCCGGCCTGCTGCTTGCCGGTTTGGGACTTTATATTAATGAGGTGTTGTAATCCATGGAGCATCCAGGCTCTTATCAGAATCAGGAAGTTGTAATTCTCGGCTTGGCCAGAAGCGGACTTGCCGCCGCCAAGCTGTTTCATGACATGGGAGCTAAAGTGGTCGCAAACGATAAGAAAGCGCGTGAACTATGCCTGAGGCCGACGAACTTACGGCTCTGGTATTTCTGTTATTTGCGGGCACCATCCCGCTAACCTCATCCATGAGGGCGTAAAGCTCATTGTGAAAAAAACCCGGGCATTCCCTACACCATCGACCCGGTCCGTAAAGCGGTAAGCCTGGGTATCGAGGTTGTGACCGAGGTTGAGGTTGCTTACCGTCTGTGCGAAGCGCCAATCATCGGCATCACCGGCTCCAACGGCAAGACGACCACGACAACATGGATCGGCCTTATGCTCGAGCAGGGCGGGCTGCGTCCGATTGTTGCGGGAAATATCGGAACGCCTTTGACGGAAGCCGCCCTGGAGGCCGGCAAGGAGAACGTCATGGTTGTGGAATTGAGTTCTTTCCAGCTGAAAGGAACACAGACGTTTAGGCCGGCAATCGCCTGTTTATTAAACGTATATGAGACGCATTTGGACTATCACGGGTCGATGGAGGACTACATCCAGTCCAAAGCGAAGCTGTTCGCCAACCAGACGGAGGAAGACACCGCCGTTCTAAATTGGGACGATGAGGTCTGCAGGAAGGTGGCACAAGGGGCGGCCGCGCAAATATTGCCTTTTTTTCCCTGGAGCAGCAGTTGGATTACGGAGTGTATGTGGAAGGGGGCGTCGACTCCGGCGTGGAACCGCAGGCGGTCTATCGCGACCGGGCAGGACGCAAGCATATCATTGCCAAGACGCGGGAAATCGGGATCCCCGGTTCGTTTAACGTCGAGAACGCCCTGGCGGCTTCCGCCGTGGCCATAGCCGCAGGCGTCCCGATTGAGCCATTGCCAAATGCCTGAAGGACTTCCGCGGAGTGGAGCACCGTCTGGAATATGTGGCGCAGAAGAACGGCATGACGTTTTACAACAACTCCAAGGCGACGAATCCGGCAGCCACGATCAAAGCGGTAGAATCCTTTGAAGCGCCGGTCGTGCTGATCGCAGGGGGGCTGGACAGAGGCTCCGATTACATGGAGCTGCTGCCTTGTTCCGGGAACGCGTCAAGGCTGTCGTCGCTTGGGGCAGACAAGGGATAAAATCAAATGCGTAGCGGAGCTCGCGGGGTTGGCCTCGGTGAAAACCGTCGATACTGCTAACAATGCAGAGGACACCCTGAAACAAGCGGTAAGCGCCGCTTACGAACTCGGAGAAGAAGGGGACATCGTACTGCTCTCTCCGGCCTGCGCGAGTTGGGATATGTTTGCCTCTTATGAGGAAAGGGGACGCATTTTTTTAAAGAGTCCGTGCATAACCTTTAACTAAGGGGGCAGGCCAGTCCGCCTCCTACATTGGATGTAAGAGGTGTGCCGCATGGGTAAATCACGTACCGCTCCCGACCTGTTCCTTCTGGTCTCAACCTTGGCGATTCTGTGCATCGGCGTTGTTATGGTGTACAGCGCAAGCGCCGTTCTTTCGTACCATGAATTCGGCGACTGGTATTATTATCTGAAAAGGCAGCTGTTGTTTGCCGCGCTTGGAGTAGCTGCGATGCTGTTTATGATGAACGTGGATTACTGGGTGTGGAAAAAAATACGGTAAGGTTGCGCTTATAGTATGTTTTGCGCTTTTGCTGATTGTGCTTGTCCCGGGCATCGGCGTCGTACGAGGAGGAGCCCGCAGCTGGCTCGGCATCGGCGCTTCGGCATCCAGCCGTCGGAATTTATGAAAATCGGCATGATCATGTTCCTCGCCAAAATGCTTTCCGACCACCGGTACAAAATCACCGAGTTGCGGACAGGCCTGCTGCCCCCGCTCGGACTGATGGGGCTTGCCTTCGGGCTCATCATGCTGCAGCCCGACCTCGGCACCGGGGCCGTACTCGTCGGCGCGTCGTTGCTGATCATCTACACGGCCGGAGCCCGGCTGTTCCACCTGGCCTGTCTGGCCATGGTGGGAGCCGCGGGGCTGGCCGGGCTGATCATCGCGGCGCCTATCGGCTTAAGCGCATCACAGCCTTCCTGGATCCCTGGCAGGACCCTCTTGGCGCGGGCTACCAGATCATCCAGTCGCTGTATGCGATCGGCCCCGGCGGCCTCGTCGGGCTGGGCCTCGGGATGAGCCGCCAGAAATACAGCTACCTGCCCGAGCCGCAGACCGATTTCATCTTTTCCATCATCGCTGAGGAATTGGGCTTTATCGGCGGCTCCATCGTGCTTCTGCTGTTTCTTCTGCTGCTTTGGCGGGGCATGCGCACGGCGATAACGGCGCCGGATATGTTCGGCAGCCTGCTGGCCGTGGGCATCGTGGGAATGATCGCCGTCCAGGTGGTCATCAACATCGGTGTCGTCATAGGGATGTTTCCGGTGACGGGCATTACTCTTCCGCTGATCAGCGCGGGAGGATCGTCACTGACGCTGATGCTGACATCCATCGGAGTATTGTTAAATATATCGCGTTACGCGAGGTGAAATGCATTGCGAATTATACTTAGCGGCGGGGGAACCGGCGGCCACGTGTATCCTGCTTTGGCGATTGCCGAGCAGTGCATGCAGGAGCTGCCGGATTCCCGGTTTTTGTACATAGGAACAAATTCCGGCCTGGAGAGGGACATAGTGGCCAAATCCGCGCCGAACATGCCGTTCGAGTCGATTGAAATCAGCGGGTTCAGAAGGAGCTTTCGCTGCAAAATGTGAAAACCGTTATCCGGTTTTTTTTCAAGGGGTGTCGCGCGCCAATGCGCTGATCAAGCAATTTCGGCCTGACGCGGTGGTCGGTACCGGCGGCTATGTATGCGGGCCGGTGCTTTATGCTGCCGCCAGGCTGGGACTGCCTACGCTCGTCCACGAGCAGAACGTGATCGCGGGCCTGACGAACAAATTTTTTGAGCCGCTACGCGAGTACAATGGCAGTGTCTTTTCCGGGAACGGAAAAAGAATTTCCGAAAGCCCGGCGGGTGATTTATACCGGAAACCCGAGAGCCACCACCGTCTTCCGGGCCGACGCCCAGGAGGGCTACCGGATACTGGGGCTGCCTGACCGTTCCAGGGTTGTCGTCATCGTCGGGGGAAGCAGAGGCGCCAAAGCTTTGAACGAGGCCATGGTGGGAATGGCCCCCCTGCTCCGACAGCTGCCGCATATTCGTTTTGTCTATATTACAGGCCAGCCTTATTACGAGAATACATTGGAGCAAATCTGCGGCACGTCGGCCGGGCTCCCTGACAACCTGCAGGTGCTGCCTTACGTCCACAACATGCCGGAGGTGCTGGCGGCGACATCGCTGATCATTTCGAGAGCGGGCGCGTCCTTCCTGTCGGAAATTACATCCTTGGGAATTCCTTCCATACTTATTCCTTCTCCAAATGTCACCAACAACCATCAAGAGGCTAACGCTAGGTCACTCCAGCAGGAAGGAGCTTCCGAAATGGTCCTGGAGAAGGAGCTTCGTCCCGCCGAGCTTTTTTTGCCAAAGCCGCCGCGATTATGGAAGATCCCATCCGCTGGGAATCGATGTCGAAGCACGCCCGCCGGTTGGGAAAGCAGGATTCCGCCGAGATGATTCTGAGAGAACTGCGCAAATTGACCAAAAGGTAATCTCATTTCTCCGAAAAAAACGTTCCTGGCATCCGCGAGGTCTGTTCTGGCTTTTGTCACACTCTTGCCGGTTCGACATAAACTACATTATAACCGTGACAGATCAGGTGACGACAGCCGATACGGGAATACCGGGGAAATGGCCGTTTTTTTTCGGAGATTCAAGTATAAGCCGGTGTGGATGCCGCTGAAAGCAACAGGCAATTGCTAACGGCGGCTTCCCTGCCTATCCCGATGTTCTGTGAAGGAGGCATTTATCAATGCAACAGGTTATATCTGAACTGCAGGCCGCCCAAATCGGCGAAATTCGTTTCAACGAATCATTGGCCGCACACACCACCTGGAAAATCGGAGGCCCTGCCGATGTGCTGCTGATTCCGCAAACGAAGGATCTTTTGGTGGAGACGGTAAAAAAATTTTGCGTAAGCACGGAGTACCTTGGACGGTGATCGGAAGAGGCTCCAACCTGCTGGTGACCGACAAAGGGATCCGGGGCATTACGCTGAAGCTCGGGGAGGCGCTGGAAACGCTCCGCTTCGAAGGGACCGCCGTTTGCGCGGGGGGCTCCTACTCTTTTATCAAGCTCTCCGTGATGGCCGGAAAGCAGGGATTAACCGGGCTTGAATTTGCCGGAGGAATTCCGGGAACCGTCGGAGGCGCCGTATACATGAATGCGGGAGCCCACGGATCTGATGTGTCACGCATACTCAAAAGTGCTGAAGTGCTGACGGAGACAGGTGATTTGATCGTTATGCAGAACGAGGATTTACAATACGCTTACCGTCATTCTGTGCTTCAAAACAAGCCCGGGATTGTAACCGAGGCGGTGTTTGAGCTCGAATACGGCGACCGGAAGGAAATAGCGGCAGCCATGGCGGCTTACAAAGACAGGCGTTTGCGGACCCAGCCTTTACATCAGCCGTCCTGTGGAAGCGTATTTCGCAATCCGGAAGGCCATCATGCGGCGAAGCTGATTGAATCGGCGGGACTGAAAGGTTTGACCGTCGGAGGAGCGCAAGTCTCCACTCTGCATGCCAATTTCATCGTGAACACCGGCCAGGCTGCAGCCGAAGACGTTCTCACCCTCATTGGCAGGTGAAGCATGCCGTTCAGCAAAAAAATACGGCGTTGCGCTTGTATCCGAAGTATTGGTGGTGGGTGAACGGTAAATCGGAGGTGGGACATTGGAGAAGTTGGTTATCGAAGGTGGGCGGCCTCTCTCGGGAACCATTAAAATTCATGGCGCGAAAAAAATGCCGCTTTGCCGATACTTGCTGCCAGCATGATGGCAAGCGGAACGCATACCCTGCACAATATACCGGACTTGCTGGATATTCAGGTTATGCTTAACATCCTGCGCGCACTTGGTTGCCGGGTAGCTCATCAAGCAGACGGTCACGATAGACACATCGACCGCGGACAGCTTTCACATTCCGGAAGAATTGATGAAGCAAATGAGGTCCTCGATCTTTCTGATGGGTCCGCTGCTTGCCAGATTTGGCGAGGTGCAGGTTTATCAACGGAGCTGCGCCATCGGGGAGCGCAAAATCGACCTTCACCTGAAAGGCCTCGAGGCGCTGGGCGCCAGGATCGTGGAGTCGCCCGATACGATAGTTTGCAACGCTTCCGAGCTGCAGGGCACTGAGATCGTGCTCGATTTCCCCAGTGTGGGGGCCACGGAAAACATTATGATGGCCGCAGCCATGGCCGATGGCATTACGATCCTTCAAAATGCGGCCAGAGAGCCGGAAATTCAGGACCTGCAAAATTATTTGAACGCCATGGGGGCAGAGATCATCGGGGCCGGCACTGGCACAATAACAATTAAGGGCGTAAAGCATCTGACTCCCTGCACCTATAAGGTCATTCCCGACCGTATAGTCGCGGGAACGTTCATGGTGGCGGCTGCGGCTACAAGAGGAAGCATCACGCTTGAGAATGTGCATCCGGGCCATTTGACCTCCGTGATTCACGTGCTGAGAAGGACCGGTGTTCAAATCTCTGTCGACGATGATATAATGGTGGTGAACTGTAAAACCCGGCCCAAGGCCGTGGAGAAGATTGTCACTTCCCCTTATCCCGCGTTTCCGACGGACCTGCAGTCGCAGATTATGGTTCTTCTTTCTTTAGCCGACGGGGCAAGCATCATTAAAGAGACGGTTTTTGAGGGCCGGTTCAAGCATGTCGATGAACTGTCCCGCATGGGAGCGGATATCCGCGTCGATCTGACGACCGCATTCGTCCGCGGGGTGACCCGGCTGTACGGAGCGACCGTGGAGGCCACCGACCTTAGGGCGGGAGCCGCACTGGTCATTGCCGGACTGGCGGCGAACGGTACGACGATCGTCGAACAGATTCATCATATAGACCGCGGATATGACCGGATCGAGCAGATGCTCACCCGCTTGGGGGCGAGTATCCACCGGATCGCGCCGGTTCCGAAGAAACGTGGTAGCAAGTAACTAGCGTATGATCATCACCGCCCGAGATCCCTTCCTGAGTCCAGGAGGGGATGCAGGCGTTATGCCGTTATTGCAGCAGCAGAATTTAGTCCCATAGGTGGTGCCGAAGTTGCCTTCCAACCAAAAGATACCCGTAATGCCGCAAGAAAAGAAGAAGCCGCATTCTAACCGTAAGCTGCTGACCCTGCTGGTGTTATTTTTTCGTTATCGTGCTGGTTATTCTCTTCTTTCAATCTTCGCTCAGCAAAATCTCGCAAATTACCGTCTCCGGCAACGAAGCCGCAAGTGCGACGACATTTTGAGAGCCTCCCGGATCAAGCAAGGGGATCATTATTTTGCCCTCCGTAAGGATCAGGTGGAGCAGCGGCTGAAAGCTTTGAAAATGATCGAATCGGCTGTGGTGACGAAGCAGTTTCCGGGATCAGTCAAGATTACCGTAAAAGAATTTCCGAGAGTTGCGTTTCAAATGGCGGCAGACGGCGGCAAGGAAGTGCTGCTCGCCGACGGCAGCCCGGTCAAAGTCGACCCCGGCGTAATTTTGGACAAGCCGGTGCTGACGGGCTGGGAGCCTGACAATCCGCTCAAAGTCCAGCTGTGCCAAACACTGGCGCTGTTATCCGCCGATACCCTGAAGAATATTTCCGAGATCAGGCCTGAGCCTTCAGAAGCATATCCGGACAAAATCAAAAATGTATACGCGCTACCCTTTTGAGGTCTATACCACGATCGGTTATCTGCCCGACAAAATGAAAGTGCTGGGCACCCATTTGGCTGCGCTCCGCGATGCGGGCATCACCTCGGGAGTCCTGACCCTGCTTGAAGCCGATAAATACGCCCCGTACGGCAATGACCAGCAAAAAAACAGGCAAGGAGCTTCCCAAAGATAAAGGAGACAAGAAGCAGCCGCCGGCGTCCGCCACGGACCCAAAGAATGACCCGGCCAAAGATATTCCCAAGCCGGCAGCGCGGTAAGTTGCAACCGCTTGGCGGGGGATTTTATCATTAGAAATCTATCAGAAATTACGATTCTCCAAAAAAAATGCACTAGCAAATGAGCCTCAAAAGATGGTAAAATTAATCGTATGCATGATTCTATGGCTCTTCTGCGTTTTTTTCCCTCTCTATTAGTCTTTTTTTTCGGCTGATTTCCGTATAGTTTTTTTTCAATAAATTATACAAAAAAAAGAGGGAAACCCAGATGAATGTTGAATATGTTAATTCGATCGTGCAAAGAAACAAGTTAATCCCATTAATTATGAAATCCATGAAATGAACGGCCACTGTGCCAATCCCGACTAAACTTAAAATTTAATAGGAGGTGCCACGGGTTGAGCAGCAATGACATCATTGTTAGTTTGGACATCGGTACATCCAAAGTTCGCGTTATTATTGGGGAAGTTATGGGCGGAACCATTAATATAATTGGAGTTGGATCTGCCGACTCGGAAGGTATTCGCAAAGGAGCTATCGTGGATATTGACAAGACCGTCCAATCCATCCGCAGCGCGGCTGACCATGCGGAGAGGATGGTCGGAATCCAGATATCCGAGGTGCACGTGGGGATTTCCGGGAATCATATCGCCCTGCAGTCGAGCCATGGCGTGGTCGCCGTCTCCAACGAGAACCGTGAGATCGGCGAAGAGGATATCGAACGCGTGCTGCAGGCCGCCAAAGTGATCGCACTGCCTCCGGAACGGGAAATTATCGGGGTGGTAGCCAATCAGTATCTGGTTGACGGCCTGGAAGGGATTCAGGACGCGCGGGATGATCGGCGTTCGTCTGGAAGTTGAAGCTACCATTGTCACAGGTGCCAAAACCGCAGTACATAATTTGATCCGTGTCGTCGAGAAAGCGGGGTTGAAGGTAGCCAGACTGCATCTGATGAGCTTTGCCGCAGGCCATTTGGCTTTGTCGAAAGACGAGAAAGCGATAGGAACGGTGCTGGTGGATATCGGTGCCGGCGCAACTACGATAGCCGTTTTTTTGAGCAAGGCAATCTGGTTGCGACGTCCACCATACCGGTCGGCGGAGATTTTATCACCAGCGACATCATGATCGGACTGCACACCGTACAGGATACGGCTGAGAGGATCAAGCTGAAATACGGCTGCGCCATTATCGACGACGCGGATCCGAATCTGCTGTTTAAAGTAACCCGTATGGGGAGCAACATTGAAAAGGAATTCTCCCAGGCGGACCTTGCGAATATAATCGAACCCCGTGTGCAAGAAATATTTCACCTTATCCGCGGCGAAGTAAACCGGTTAGGCTTTTCTCAAGTGAACGGCGGTTATGTGCTCGCGGGCGGAACGGTGAATTTGCCCGGAACTCTGGCCGTCGCCCAAGCGGAACTGAACAATGCCGTCCGGATCGGCGTGCCCGATTTCATCGCGTCCGCGATCCTTCCTTTACAAGCGGAGTAGGCATCATCTGCTACTTGAACAAGTACGTGCGCAACCGCCAGCCGGGGGCCGTAAGGAAGACGACAGCCGCTGCAGCCAAGCAGACTGCCGCCGCCGCGGAAGAGAAACCGGGCACTTTTGAACGCTTCAAAAAATTGGTTGAGCGAATTCATATAAGTGTACCCGCTTCAGCTTTGAGGGACACGGCAATAAGGCTTCGGCTGACGAATGATAAGTTAGGGGGACATTGGACTGATATGTTTGAATTTGACATGGATATGGACCAGTTTGCTCAAATAAAAGTAATCGGTGTGGGTGGCGGCGGAAGCAACGCGGTCAACCGGATGATAGAAAACGGTGTGAAGGGCGTGGAGTTTATTACGGTAAATACCGACGCTCAAGCCTTCACCTGGCAAAGTCAGAGCACAGGCTGCAGATCGGCGATAAGCTGACCCGCGGTCTTGGCGCGGGCGCAATCCCGAGGTCGGCAAGAAAGCCGCCGAGGAATCCAGGGATGTGATCATGAACACTCTGAAAGGCGCCGATATGGTATTCGTCACCGCCGGGATGGGTGGAGGCACAGGTACCGGAGCCGCAGCCGTTATTGCAGAGATAGCCAAAGAGTGCGGCGCGCTTACCGTAGGCGTCGTCACGCGCCCTTTCACTTTCGAAGGCCGCAAACGGGCATCTCAAGCCGAACAAGGCATTATGGCATTAAAGGAAAAGGTTGATACGCTGATCGTCATTCCGAATGACCGTTTGTTGGAAATTGTGGACAAGAAGACTCCAATGCTGGAAGCTTTCCGGGAAGCGGATAACGTGCTTCGCCAAGGCGTGCAGGGGATTTCCGATTTGATTGCCGTTCCCGGCTTGATCAACCTGGATTTCGCGGATGTCAAGACGATAATGACCGAGCGCGGTTCGGCTTTAATGGGAATCGGCGAAGCTACAGGGGAAAACCGCGCTGCCGAGGCAGCCAAGAAAGCGATTATGAGCCCGCTGCTTGAAACGTCTATTGACGGAGCCAGAGGCGTGCTTATGAATATCAGAGGGGGCTCCAGCCTCAGCCTGTATGAAGTGAACGAGGCGGCTGACATTGTCGCATCCGCATCCGACGTGGAAGTGAACATGATCTTCGGTGCGGTGATCGATGAGAGCCTGAAGGATGAGATTATCGTTACCGTGATCGCCACCGGGTTTGAGCACAAGCCTCATGTTCCTGCCGCTCCTTCGCGCCGTCCGGGTTCGCCGGTTCAGGAAACACAGGAAAGCAAACCGAGCCATATCAAGTCTTTTGGCAACGCCCAAACATCCGGCGACCAGCTGGATATCCCGACCTTCCTGCGCAACCGCAACCGCAATAACCACGAATAATTTTATACAAGTATTCAAGGCCCGCAAGAGAATCGAGAGATTCTATTGCGGGCTTTTTTTGTGCGGTTCCGGTGAGACAGGGCCTTGATGTACGGAAACAGCCAACAGGAAGCGACAAAAAAAAGTGAGTCTCTGCCGGCATGATTAGACAGACATTGAATACACATTTTTTTTATATACTAGTCTCAGTCTATCAGACCCGGGAGGAAGGACAGTGGTTGTATACGCGGATGTCATTTTTTTTGAACAACCTGCTGATCGATGGAGCGGTCTTAATGACGACAGCGTGGACCCGGAGAGTCAGGGCGGCATGGTGGAGAATCGGGGCTGCGGCACTGATAGGCGCCTCCTACGTAGCCATGATGTTTCTGCCGGAGACGAAGTTTCTTTTTTTTACGTTCGCTGTAAAATGTATATTTTCCATTGTGATGATTATGACTGCGTTCGGTTTCGGAAGCCTTCAACACTTCCTTCGCAATATGGGAGCATTTTACGTCGTTAATTTTGCGGCGGCCGGCGGGATTTTCGGAGCACACTATTTTTTTTCAGTCGGCGGATGAATTTTTCAGGGAATCTGGTTTACGCAGACAGGCAGCCTTCAAGTGGGAGTACCTTTTATATTGATTGTATTCGGCTGTGCTGTGGCGTTGTTCAGAAGTGTGCACCGCAGCGGTCGGGAAAAGGAACAGTTAACCGTTTTTCTGGCGGAGATCACGATTGTAATGGATACCTACGAGACCAAATGTACGGGCTTGATCGATACGGGCAACCAGCTGTACGATCCTTTAACGCGAACGCCGGTGATGGTGATGGAGGTTCTTTTTTTGGAAAGACGTTCTGCCTGAAGCCTGGGTGAAAAGAATCCAGCAGTCGGATGTCGAACAGATCGTGACGGCGATGGGAAAGGAGGATTTCGCTTGGCAGGATCGCTTGAGGCTGATCCCATACAGGGGAGTCAACCGCGGGACGCAGTTCATGCTGGCGCTTAAACCGGATAAGGTGGTGATTGCCTATGACGGTAAACAGGTGGAAGCGACGAAGGTGCTGATCGGTCTGGACGGAGGAAAACTAAGCTCGGAAGGGGCATATCAGGCGATTATTCACCCGGCTTTAGTCGAGTAGCAAGCTCTGCACATTACAGTTAGGAGGAACGAGTGATGTTCTTGAAATGGAGACTCCGCCTGCAGATATGGTATTATCGTTTCTTGTTTTTTTTGCTCGGATTAAAAGGGGAAGAGATCTACTATATCGGAGGAAGCGAAGCACTGCCGCCGCCGCTCACGAGGGAAGAGGAGGAGTATCTGCTCGAGAAGCTCCCGTCCGGCGACGCGGCGATTCGCGCCATGCTGATTGAACGCAATCTCCGTCTGGTCGTCTACATCGCCAGAAAGTTCGAGAACACCGGAATTAACATAGAAGACCTGGTGTCCATCGGAGCCATTGGCTTATCAAAGCGGTAAATACGTTCGATCCCGAGAAGAAAATCAAGCTCGCCACCTACGCTTCCCGCTGTATCGAGAATGAGATTCTGATGTATTTGCGGCGCAACAGCAAGATCCGAACGGAAGTATCCTTCGACGAGCCGCTGAATATCGATTGGGACGGGAACGAACTGCTGCTTTCCGATGTGCTCGGCACAGAGAATGACACAATTTATCGCAATATCGAGGAACAGGTGGACCGGAAGCTGCTGCATAAAGCTTTGGATAAGCTGAGCGAAAGAGAACGGATTATTATGGAGCTTCGTTTTGGGCTGCAGGACGGCGAGGAGAAGACGCAGAAGGATGTGCCGATATGCTGGGAATCTCCCAGTCGTACATATCCAGGCTTGAGAAAAGGATAATCAAACGGCTTCGCAAGGAATTCAATAAAATGGTGTAGGCGGCAAAAAAAAGTTTTTTATTTTGTGTAAGCGTCAACTTCCATGCGGAATGCGATAGAGCAATTCAACAGTAAAAGTCAAGTCGGCGGCAACGCGTCCGGAAACGCATAAAATGGATTCCCGCGGAGATAATTTACAGTAATGTTTCTCCTTGGGAGGTAATCACGATGACCCGGAATAAAGTCGAGATTTGTGGAGTTGATACCGCCAAACTGCCTGTTCTCACCAATGTGGAAATGCGCGAGTTGTTCGACCGGCTTCAAACGAAAAAAATGAACTGGCGGCAAGAGAGAAATTGGTTAACGGCAACCTGAGGCTTGTGCTGAGCGTGATACAAAGGTTCAATAACCGCGGCGAATTCGTCGACGATCTGTTCCAGGTCGGCTGCATCGGCTTGATGAAGCGATCGACAATTTTGATCTGGCCAGAATGTTAAGTTTTCAACCTATGCCGTGCCTATGATTATCGGCGAGATTCGCCGTTATTTAAGGGATAACAATCCGATTCGCGTGTCGCGTTCCCTTAGGGATATCGCCTACAAGGCGCTTCAGGTGCGGGACAGCCTGACAAATGTCAATTCGCGGGAACCCACCATCTATGAAATTTCCGAAGCGTTGAATGTGCCGAAGGAAGATGTGGTCTTCGCCCTCGACGCTATCCAGGATCCGGTGTCGCTGTTCGAGCCGATTTACCATGACGGCGGAGATCCCATCTATGTGATGGATCAAATCAGCGACGAGCGCAATAAAGACGTCTCGTGGATTGAGGGCATTGCCTGCGGGAAGCGATGAGAAGGCTCAATGAACGCGAGAAAATGATTCTGTCGATGCGGTTCTTTGAAGGCAAGACGCAGATGGAAGTCGCCGATGAGATCGGCATTTCCCAAGCCCAGGTGTCCAGGCTGGAGAAGTCGGCCATATCGCAAATGCAAAAAATACGTGAAAAATTAACCCCGAAAACCTGTCGCGCCGCCGAACAGGTTTTTTTTATGTTAAAGAAAGATTCAATCCGAGGCCAAAGGACTCCCTGCCTTGGCAGAACTATTGTGAACGGTGCATTTACGGCGGTAACGGATTCTTATTCCGTTATTCCCGGATTTCCCGCTCCCCGCCCCGCCTGACATTAACGGAATTTAATTCCTTAATGCAAGGAAATAATCGGGAAATACCGCATTAGCGGAATTACATTCCGTAATCCCGGGAAATTTCCGGGAAATAGTGCGGGAAACGTGAAGACGTCTCGGAGTAGATCTAACAAAGAAAAAAAAGGCTATGAGGCGAAAAGTACAGGATCCGTCTTTGGTGTCCGTGTTCCCGCCGCTTAACCTCATCAAGGAACACGGCACCAACAGCGGCTGGAGCCTAGTACCCTTTTCTTCCTAAGCACAATAGTTTGGTTCACTGCAAAAGTCGAATGGATGCCTTCACCCGCGCGGTGATTTTGTGAGTAAATTAGGACATTTCGGGCTGCTGCCACATATAGTAATAGGGAGAAGCGTTTTGAAAATTCATGGAGATCGTGGTGGTCGCATCGTGAAAATATCCGATTTTCAAACAAAAGACGTTATTAATATTGTCGACGGGAAAAAAAGCTGGGCCAAATCAGCGATCTCGAGCTGGACCTGCGCCAGGGAAGGATCGATTCCATCGTAGTGCCAAATCAGGGCCGTTTCTTCGGTTTGTTCGGAGGGTCGACGGATGTAATCATCCCTTGGAAGAACATCGTGAAGATCGGCATGGACGTCGTGCTCGTTAAGCTGGATGACGTCAAAATCACACGTGGGACAGAGGATAAAGAAGAGACCTACGATTTCAACCGTCAATATAACGCATAATGCAAAATGAGGCACAACAGCCGACCCATATTGTGCTGGCAGCTCTCCGGCGGATATGCGGAATTTAGCGAAAAGGCAAGGGGCACAACAGGCCGTCCCGTATGAAGCGGGCAGCACTATTGTGCTTGTCTTTTGGGCTCCATTCGAACTGCGGGGATTAAGCTGCGGAGCTTCGTTTCACTTTTGCAGGACTATTGCTGGCGGCCTAATTCTGTGTCAAAATTTGTAGGGCGTCGGCTGCAGGTTGTGTTACACTAGAAAAAATAAAGCTTTGGCATGCGCCAAAGTTTGTGGACACGGGAGGAGACGCATGGAACCTTTTGTAAAAGAACCGGGACAGCCTGTTTTATATCGTTTGGAGAAATGGACCGACCGTTTCAGCTTCCTTACTGCGGGGGTCACCTCCCGGGAAGGCGGAGTCAGCCAAGGGGACTTTTCATCGCTGAACTGCGGCTTCATGTGGCGGACCGTCCGGATGCGGTCATTGCCAATCGCAGGAAGGTGGCCGCGAGGCTGGGAGTCTCTTTTGAAGCGCTCACTTTCGCCGATCAGGTGCACGGGAATGATATTGCCATTATCACGGAGCGGGAACGTGGCATGGGAAGAGAGTCGATGGAAACCGCCCTGCAGAAAACCGACGGGTTTGTATCGAATGTTGCCGGAGTCGTCCTGTGCGCGATGTTTGCGGACTGCGTTCCGCTTTATTTTGTCGATCCCGTGCGTAAAGCCGTCGGCCTGGCCCATGCGGGCTGGAAAGGCACAGTGCTGCGCATTGCGGAGAAAACAGTCCGGGCTATGACGGAATCGTTCGGTAGCCGTCCGGAGGATATCCTGGGTGCTGTAGGGCCTTCGATCGGCGTGTGCTGCTACGAGGTGGATCAAATGGTAATCGACCGGGTAAAGGAAGCGTTAGGGCCAGACAACTTCGGCGATGCGGGAATCATGATTCCATGCCTTTTTACGAAAGAAAACCGGGCGGAAAATACATGCTGAACTTGCAACACACTAATCGACACATTATGATAAAAGCAGGAATTTTGCCGTCTCATATCGAAATAAGCAATTTATGCACCAGCTGTCAAAACGAAATTTTTTTTCTCCCATCGTAAAGAAGGCGGGAAAACAGGCAGGATCATGGCTTATTTAGGGATTCTACAGGAAAGGCATCAGGCGGGAAAGTGAGATAGTTTATGGACTTTTTTAAAACGTGTAAAAGAGATAGAGGACAGAATCGCAAACGCATGCGAAAGAAGCGGAAGAAGACGGAGCGACGTGCAGGTGGTCGCAGTTACGAAGTACGTCTCACTGGAAACGACCCGTATGGTGATGGAGAACGGATTCACCCATATCGGCGAGAACCGCTGGCAGGATGCGCAGCCCAAATGGGAAGCGCTTGACGGCGCCGGCACCTGGCATTTTATCGGCCATCTGCAGACGAACAAGGTGAAGGAAGTGGCAGGCAGATTCTCTTATATCCATTCGCTGGACAGGCTCTCTCTGGCGAAAGAGATCGAGAAGAAAGCCGCCTCTCTCGGGATTACGGCCCGATGTTTCATACAGCTCAACATATCGGGCGAAGATACGAAATTCGGCATGGGACCGGAAGCGTTATTTTCCTTTGTGAAAGAAATTCGGAACATGGAGCATATACATATCGCCGGTTTAATGACTATGGCGCCCTATGAAGCGGAGCCCGAGGCAACCCGGCCGGTGTTCAGGCGGCTGCGTGAGCTGCGGGATGAGCTGAACGGCACAGGAATGCTCCGCTACGAGGTCGAAGGGCTGTCGATGGGGATGTCGGGCGATTTTGAGGTGGCCGTGGAAGAGGGCGCTACCTGGATCAGGCTGGGCACCGTCTTGGTCGGAAAGGAACTGTAAACCGGTTCCGCAAATATATCTCTTAGAAATGGAGTGACGGCAATGGGTATAATGAATAAGTTCATGCATTTTATCGGAATGCAGGAAGAGGAAGAGATCATACAGCGCGAGCGTGTGGTGGAAGCCCCGGCGGAAGAGCATGAAACCAATACGCCCGATGCGCGTAAGAATAAGAATAATATCGTGAGCATACATTCCCAGAAGAATGTGCGGGTGGTGCTGAACGAACCCCATTCTTTCGAAGAGACTCAGGATATTGCGGACCATTTGCGCTCCAGAAGGCCTGTCATCGTCAACCTTCACAGGGTCAGGCCGGAAATCGCAATGCGGATCGTGGATTTTCTAAGCGGTACCGTGTATGCCCTGAACGGCAACATGTCCAAACTCGGCACCAATATTTTTTTCTGTGCACACCGGACTCCATCGAGATTCAAGGATCCATTAAGGACATACTACACGAAGAAACTTAAGTCATAATAACTTTATGAGGTGAACGGATTGTATAACAGTGTTAACTCGACGATTGATTTATTAGGCTCCATCTATTCCTATATGATTATAGGATATGTTTTATTATCATGGCTCCCGAATGTCCGGGACAGCTTTATCGGCGAATGGCTGGGAAAATTAGTCGAGCCATACCTTTCGGTTTTCCGCCGGTTTATTCCCCCGATCGGTGGCATGATCGACCTTTCTCCGATTATTGCGCTGATCGCTTTGAGATTCGTTATTCTCGGCATTAAAGTGGTTGTCGGCTTCTTTATTTAACCTTTTATCTTCAACAATGTGAGGGATTATGGATATATATTCGCATTTTCATCCGGATGAGCAGCCATTTATCGACAAAGCGGCCGAGTGGGTGGACAAAGCCGCCCGGAATCACGCAGTCAAAAGAACTGATTTTCTGGATCCGAGACAGGCGTTTATTCTCAGTACACTTGTCAACCGCGAACCGGATGTGCACATCCGCCTTGACGGAGGATATGGCGAAGCGGAACGCAAGAGGGCGATTACAGCCCCGGACTACAGGCCGCTTGATGAAGAGGACATGGGCATCAGGGTGCTCTCTATCACTTCCGGAGACAATAAGTTTCTTACTTTGGAGCATGGAGATTACATGGGCGCCATCCTCGGCTTAGGGATGAAAAGGGACAAGATCGGTGACATACACGTCCATGAAGACGGCTGCCACTGCCTGATCGCGGAGGAAGTGAGCGATTTCATGCGGCTTGAGCTGAGACAGGTGCATAAAGTGAATGTGCTGACCGAGATTTTGCCGGTGGACGAGCTCCGAACGTCGGCTGCTTCCCTGGAGGAAGCCCATATCTCGGTCGCTTCCCTGCGTCTCGACGGGATTGCGAGCGACGTGTTCCATCTGAGCAGAGCCAAAATTCTTCTCCCGATCAAAGCCGGACGCTGCCGCGTCAACTGGAAGGCCGAGGATGACCCGAGCACGCCGCTGAAAGCGGGGGACATGGTATCGATTCAGGGCTTTGGCCGGTTTAAAATGCTGGAAGTCGAAGGCGTAACGAAAAAAAAGGCAGATGGCGGGTCAAAATCGGAAAGTATGTGTAAGTCCAGGCAGGAATATCTTTTTTCATGTCGAATAATAAGCTGTAATGTCCTTTCCTTTATCGTCGGACGGAACGGTTTTAAAATATGTAGGAGGTGCAGCAATGCCGTTAACACCATTAGATATACATAATAAGGAGTTCGGCCGTTCTTTCCGCGGCTATGACGAGGATGAAGTGAATGAGTTTCTTGATCAGGTCATTAAAGATTATGAGGCGCTGATCCGCGAAAACAAGGAGCTGCAGAACCGACTGACGACGATTCAAGAGCGTTTGGACCATTTCAGCACCATCGAGGAAACGTTGAGCAAAACGATTATTGTGGCGCAGGAAGCAGCCGACGAGGTCAAGACCAACGCCAAGAAAGAAGCGCAGCTGATCGTTAAAGAGGCGGAGAAGAACGCTGACCGCATCATTAACGAATCGTTGGTCAAATCCCGCCAGATTGCTATAGAGATTGAAGAGTTACGCAAACAGGCTTCCGTTTACAGAACGCGTTTCCGTACGCTTCTGGAAGCGCAGCTGGAGATATTGGGCAAAGAGGAATGGGAAGCTCTGGACCGCAGCGAGCGCATGGATCGACTGGAGCGCAACGAGCTGGAGAAGCTGGCTGAGAGAATACGCACGGTTCGCCCGGCGCGGATGAAGCTGAGAGACTGCCGCTGAAGTTCTTGATCCTGCTCTTTTAGCATTTCGTCGTCCTCCTCGTATGCGGTATTGCACGCGGGTGGTCAGACCCCATGCCGCCCAGGTTGGTTGACGGAGCCCGGGAAATCCGATATACTTCATCGTAACGTTATATTTTTTCGTCAAAGCGATGAATAGGAAGAGTAGTCCGCTCCATTCGGAGCCAGCGAGTTAGGGATACGGTGTGAGCCTAACCTTCGACAGCGGCCGAAAATCACCTATGAGCGTCTCTTGAACGCCAGACCAGTAAAGAGAATCGGGTAATTCCGTTATCAATTGGCGAGTGACAGCTTGCAGAAGGGCGATCGGTTCTTTTGCTGCTTTCAATAAGGGTGGTACCGCGGGTAACTTCTCGTCCCTTCTGGGATGAGAAGTTTTTTTTGCTTTTTTTACCGTCAAATTAGATGTCCAGGTTTATTAAAGAAAAAAGGAGAGATTGGCAATGGATTATGGCAAGACTTTAAATCTGCTGAAGACCGATTTCCCAATGCGCGGAAACCTGCCTGCGGCTGAGCCGAAAATGCAGGAATGGTGGGAAGAGATCGATATTTACAAGCAGGTACAGGAGAGCCGCAAAGGCAAACCGAAGTTTATCCTGCACGACGGGCCTCCGTATGCGAATGGCGATATTCATATCGGGCATGCTTTGAACAAAATTTTGAAGGATTTTATCGTCCGGTTCAAAACGATGCAGGGCTTTGACGCGCCTATGTACCGGGTTGGGATACGCACGGTTTGCCGATCGAGCAGGCCATTTCCAACAGCGGCAAGGTGGACCGCAAAAAAAATGGGGGTACCTGAATTCCGTGAATACTGCAAAGAGTACGCTTTGCAGTGGGTGGAAAAGCAGAAAAGCCAATTCAAGCGCCTGTCAGTCAGGGGAGATTGGAACAATCCCTATATTACGCTGATGCCTGAATATGAAGCGGAGCAAATCCGCCTCTTCGGAACGATGGTGCAGCGCGGATACATTTATAAAGGGCTCAAGCCGGTGTACTGGTCTCCTTCTTCCGAAAGCGCTCTTGCCGAAGCGGAAATCGAGTATAAGGAGAAAACTTCCCCGTCCATCTATGTGGCTTTCGAGGTTAAGGACGGCAAAGGCAAGCTGCCTGAAGATGCTTCCATTGTCATCTGGACGACAACTCCATGGACGCTTCCTGCGAACCTTGGAATCAGCGTGCATCCGGATTTCGACTATGTGGTGGTCGAGGTGGAGGGCAAAAAAATACGTCCTGGCCGAAGGCATGCTGGAAGCGGCGGCCAAAGAAATCGGCTGGACGGATTGGACGGTCCTGTCGAAACTGAAAGGATCGGAAATGGAGTATGTGCTGTGCCAGCATCCGTTCTATGACCGAGCCTCCCTTGTTATGGTCGGAGACCATGTAACCCTGGATGCCGGTACCGGATGCGTTCACACCGCTCCGGGACACGGGGAGGAAGACTTTGCGGTCGGCCAGCGGTACGGCATCGGCGTGCTCAGCCCAATTGACGATGCGGGGCATCTGACGGCTGAAGCGCCCGGCTTTGAAGGAGTGTTCTACGATAAAGCGAACAAGCTGATCACCGAGAAGCTGCAGGAATCGGGCCATCTGCTTAAGCTCAGTTTCATTACTCATCAATACGCGCATGACTGGAGAACGAAGAAGCCGGTTATCTATCGCGCAACCGAGCAGTGGTTTGCGTCGATCGACAAGTTCCGGCAGGAAATGCTGGAGGAAATCAAGGAGATCAAATGGACGCCGGAGTGGGGAGAAGTAAGGCTGCACAATATGATCGCAGACCGTGGAGATTGGTGTATTTCCAGGCAGCGCGCGTGGGGCGTGCCGATTCCGATGTTCTATTGCCGCAGCTGCAGCCATCCTTTTGTGAATGAAGCGACAATCGAGCATGTGGCGCAAATTTTTTTTGCCAAGGAAGGCTCCAACGCATGGTTCATTAGAGATGAGAAGGATCTGCTGCCGGAAGGTATGGTTTGTCCGGAGTGCGGGGGAGAACACTTCCGTAAGGAAACGGACATTATGGATGTCTGGTTTGATTCCGGCTCCAGCCATGCGGCCGTGCTGCAAGCGCGTCCGGAGCTGCAGTGGCCTGCGGACTTGTATCTGGAAGGTTCCGACCAATACCGCGGCTGGTACAACTCGTCCTTGATTACAGGCGTCGCGACCAAAGGCGAAGCGCCGTATGAAGCATCCTCAGCCATGGATTTACTCTGGACGGAGAAGGACGCAAAATGTCCAAGTCGCTCGGCAATACGGTTGATCCCAACCAGGTGAGCAACAAGCTCGGGGCGGATATCCTGCGTTTGTGGGTATCATCTGTCGATTACCAATCGGACGTCAGGATCTCGGATAACATCCTTACCCAAATTTCCGAAAATTACCGCAAAATCCGCAATACGTTAAGATTCCTGCTTGGCAACTTGAATGGCTTCAATCCGTATGAAGACCAAGTGGAATTCGGGCAATTGAATGAGCTCGACCAATTTGCGTTGATCCGGCTGAACCGGATGGCTGAACGCGTGCTCAAGGCTTACGAGAAGTACGAATTCCATGTGGTGTATCAATCGATCCATCATTTCTGCGCTGTTGAACTGAGCGCATTCTATCTGGATATCATCAAAGACCGTTTATACGCGAGCGCTCCGAACGATGCGGGCAGGAAAGCCGCCCAATCGGTGCTGTATGACGCATTGATGTCAATTACCAAACTGATGGCACCGATTCTGCCTTATACTGCGGATGAGGTATGGAAATTCATCCCGGGAACTGAGCTTCCAAGCGTACAGATGAGCGAGTTTCCGGCAATCCGCACTGCGTATTATAACGATACTCTGGAAAGCAAGTGGAACCGGTTTATCGATATCCGCGATGAAGCGCTCAAAGCGTTGGAGGAGGCCCGGCAGGGGAAAGTCATCGGCAACTCTTTAAGCGCCGCGCTGCATCTGTACCCGACGGCGGAAACAAGGGAAGTGCTGTCACAGCTGAGTGAGCTGGATCAATTGTTTATCGTTTCCGCGGTGTACGTTCACGGAGAAGAGGAATCCGCTCCGGACTCCGCGAACAAGCATATGGCTGTTGAAGTAGAGGTTGCGGATGGGGAGAAATGCGAAAGATGCTGGATCGTAACTCCTGAAGTGGGGCAAAGCCAAGAGCATCCGACTCTGTGCAAACGATGCGCTGCCGTAGTGGAAACATTGGAACTCTGAATGAGGGTGCAGCAGCAGAACGCTGAGCATCGCATCGGTTCTGCTGCCGTTTTACGAATGTCAGCTATAGAGGTGATCGTCGTTTTCTTCTTCATAAAGGTCGTCGGGCTCGAGCAGACCCTGGCCTTCTCGGCCTGACATATATTTCCGGTAAGCTTCATTGCGAACCACCGAAACGTTCTGGCCGTACATGTCGGTGGCTATGAAACTTTCGTACAGTTCGACATATCCGTCGTTCTCGTCCGCTTCGATGTACATTTCGTCGTAATCGTCAATGTCCCGTCCTTCCTGCATGGCAGGACTGTTGGAGGAGCCGTACCTTTCAACGATCTGCCAGGCGTCTTCACCGTCAAACTGGTTCTGCTCCGGCAGCTCGTCCAGGCTGGTCCGTCCGAACGGAGGCGCCAGCACTTCTTCTTCTACTGGTCTGTCGTCGGAGGAATACCGGTTAGGGACGTGCTTGATGCAGTACAATGTGGTCGGTACAGCCTGCAGCCGTTCGAACGGAATGGGCTGTCGGCAGACCGAACAGGAGCCGTATGTGCCGTGCCTTAACGCGTCAAGGGCCACAAGCACATCCTCCAGATGGTGTGTGGCATTTTCATTGAGCGCAATATCCTTTTCACGTTCGAATGTTTCGGTGCCGATGTCGGCAGGATGATTATCGTAGGTGGAAAGTTCACTCATATTATCCCGCAAAGAGCCGTTCAAGTTAAAATGGTCGTTGAGTTGGAATTGTTTTTTTCAGAATCCCGCTTTTCGTCCAAAAGAGTGTTCCATAATTGCTTGAGCTGGTCCTGTGTCAAGTGGCTCATCAGTGTAACTTCTCCCTTCCCAAACAGTTTGGCCTTGCCTATAGCTTGGTCAGAATCCGGTTTTTTCTAGTGAGGGAATTGCATGAACAGATAGGAATTCGTTAGGAGGACTCGGCTTGAAATTGTTAAAATTTTATGGGTTGGCACTGGTTGTCTTTCTTTTGGACCAAGCGACGAAATGGTACATTGTCAATCATTTGGCGCTTTACGAATCCAGATCGGTGATCGGAGAATTTTTTTCAAATCGTATCGCATCGCAACCGCGGGGCGGCTTTCGGTATACTGCAGAACCAGAGATGGTTTTTCATCGCAATTACGATAGCGGTCGTGATCGGGATTATATGGTACCTTCACCGTACAGTGGCCGAGCGGAAAAAAGCTTCTGCCGTTTGCGTTAAGCCTTTTGCTTGGAGGAGCTTTAGGGAATTTCGTGGACCGCGCGCTGTTCGGCGAGGTTGTGGATTTTTTTCCAGTTCACTTTCCGGTTTAACTTTCTGGGCAAGGACATAGACTATACGTATCCTATATTCAATGTCGCGGATTCGGCGATCGTGGCCGGAGTGGTCCTTATTTTCGTGGACTCGCTTCTGGCTTGGAGAAAAGAAAGACGGGGTTTGACCAATGACGGCAACTGAGCGTGACAGCGCGGAAAGCTTGGAATGGACGGTGGAGCAGGACGCGGTGTCCGAGCGCATCGACAAATTCATAACGGACTCGATCGAAGAAGAAGTCTCACGGACCCAGGTGCAGATGTGGGTAAAAAAACGGCAATGTGACCGTGAACGGAAGCCCCGTAAAACCTAATTATAAACTTTCGCTGAATGATTCAGTCGTGTTGACCATTCCGGAACCCGAATCTGTTGAAATCGAAGCTGAACCGATACCGATTGAAGTGGTGTATGAAGACTCCGATGTGATAGTGGTGAACAAACCGAGAGGAATGGTCGTTCATCCGGCGGTAGGCCACTACAACGGGACATTGGTCAATGCGCTCATGTATCACTGCACAGATCTGTCGGGCATTAATGGCGAGCTGCGCCCCGGCATCGTACACCGCATCGACAAGGACACTTCCGGATTGATTATGGCAGCCAAAAAATGACCTCGCACACGCCGGATTGGCCGAACAGCTCAAGGAACACAGTGTAAGCCGCAAATACGTCGCACTCGTGCACGGAAATGTGCTCATGATCACGGCACCATCGACGCGCCCATCGGCAGGGACCCGAAAGACCGCAAGCTGTATACGGTCAGGCAGGACAACAGCAAGCAGGCGGTAACACATTTTCTGGTGCTCGAACGTTTTGGAGATTACACTTTGGTTGAATTAAAGCTGGAGACCGGCAGGACTCATCAAATCCGCGTGCACATGAAGTTCATCGGCCATCCATTAGTCGGCGACCCGTCGTACGGCAAGACGAAGGAAAAGGGGCCGACCATTGCAGGTCAGGCTCTCCACGCGAAGGTCCTTGGCTTCGTCCACCCGAGGTCGGGAGAAACTTTGGAGTTCGAAGCGCCGATGCCGCAGGATATGGAGGAACTGCTCGCGATACTGCGAAACAGATAATGGGGGAAACCAGAATGGAACACCTTATCAACGAACGAGTAAAAGATATTCAAATATCCGGAATACGACGGATCGCGAATCTGGTCAGCGGGTACAGGGATGTCGTTTCCTTGACGATCGGCCAGCCGGACTTTGCCACACCCAACCATATTCTTGAAGCCGGCAAGAAAGCGATTGATGCCCATAAGACAACTTACACGCCTAACCATGGTCTTTTGGAGCTGAGACAAGCCGCAAGCGATTTCGTGCGGATTAAGTACGGTTTGGACTATCGTCCGGAAGATGAGGTTATTGTCACCACCGGGGCCAGCCAGGCTTTGGATATAACGCTGCGCACGATTCTGGCGGAAGGCTCTGAGGTCATTCTTCCCGCTCCGGTCTATCCGGGTTATGAGCCTCTTATCCGGTTGTGCGGAGCAACGCCGGTCTACGTCGATACAACGGATCACGGCTTTATAATGACAGCAGATCTGATTGCCTCTAAAATAACGGAGAAGACTCGCTGCATCATTTTGTGCTATCCCTCCAACCCTACCGGACGCTTGATGAACCGCCGGGAGCTTAAGGAAATTGCGGACCTGCTTGAGGGAAAAGAAATTTTTTTTGTCATTTCTGATGAAATCTACAGCGAGCTCATTTACGAAGACAGGCACCACTCTATCGCGGCGCTGCCCGGTATGAGAGAAAAGACGATTGTCATCAACGGCTTGTCCAAATCCCACTCAATGACGGGCTGGAGGATAGGCTTCACCTTTGCCCCGGCGGCGCTCACTCAACATATGGTGAAGGTTCACCAGTATAATGTGACTTGTGCCAGCTCTATTTCTCAATATGCGGCTCTGGAAGCTTTGACGAACGGTGTGGACGACGCGGAGCCGATGAAGCGGGAATATAAGAAAAGAAGAGACTTCGTTTATTCGCGGTTGGCGGAAATGGGGTTTGATGTGATTTTGCCGGAAGGTGCCTTTTATATTTTTTTCCGTCTGTAAAATCCTTTGGATTGGATCTATGGTTTTTTACGATGAGGCTGTTGGAAGAGCAGAGGGTGGCTGTAGTCCCCGGTGACGCGTTTACCTCTTATGGGGAAGGGTATGTGCGTATTTCCTATGCTTATTCTATGGAAGTGTTGCAAGAAGGGATGATCAGATTGGAAAGATTCATAGAAAGCCTGAAGTAAAGAAGCGGACTTAAAATTTTGTGGGGGGACGGAAGTGACTCCCTTTCTGTATTTATGGGTAAGTTTTTTCTTCCCGTTCATTATTGTGAAATTTTGGGCGGAGAGCTTCAAGATATGGACGAGGAGGGTTTGGAACAGCGCTATTTTGAGGCAGAGGAAAGGTCGCCCTCAGCGCGCCCCTACCCTCCCATCCGTTGGACGTTTTACGCGGGTACTCAGCAGGTGCCGATTCCCGGGGCTCCCTGCAAAGTAATCGGATTTCGCTTCGAAGCTTCACTTCACTTTGTGGGGTTTCTTCAAGTGTAAAACTAGCGGTTCGACTTCCATTCCAGGTATGAAGTGACCAGCTGCACCGCTACTCCGATGGCGCTATCGTCCGGCTCGATCTTCGCATGATGAAGGCCGTAGGGGGTGTCCACCCCGAGCCAGAACATGAATCCGGGAATCTCCTCAAGAAAATAGCCGAAATCTTCCCCGGTCATTGCTTCTTTGCTGCGGACCAGTTGTACAAGGCCGGAGCCTGCGGCCCAGTCCATGAATTCCGCAGTTGTCTCCTCATGATTGTAAACCTGACGGTAATTGGAACCGTAGTCGATTTCGGCCCGGCACTGGAAACCGGCTTCGATTCCTTTTACCAGAGCTTCTATCCTTGACTTCACCTTAGCCATCGTATCGGCGGAGAAAGTTCGGATTGTCCCTTCCAGCCGGGCTTTCTCCGCTATGATGTTCTGTTTGGTACCGCCTTCGATTTTACCGACGGTGATGACCGAGGAGTCCAGCGGATCGATATTGCGGGAAATGACCGATTGCAGCTGGGTCACCAGATGGGAGGCCGCAACGACCATATCGTTGGCCAGGTGGGGGAATGCGGCATGACCGCCTTTGCCGACGAGATCGATGAACAGCTCGGAGGTATTCGCGAACAGAATGCCCGGCTTTGTCGCGACGGTTCCCACTTTATATTCCGGCGCAATATGAAGCGCAAAGATATAATCCGGTTTCCACTCGCGGAATTCTTCGCTTTCAAGCATCGGCTGGGCACCTCCCGGGCCTTCTTCGGCGGGCTGGAAGATTAGAAGCAGGTCGTCTTTCAGCGGATGTTTCGCAAAATGGGCCAATATCCCCAGTCCGATCGTCATATGCACGTCATGTCCGCAGGCGTGCATATATCCTTCGTGGGTGGAACGGAAATCGTACGAGGTGTCTTCCGGAATCGGCAGGCCGTCCATGTCTGCGCGAAACCCGTAGCGGACGGCAGGCTGCTCGCCGCGGACGAGTACCAGCACTCCGGTGCGCCAGGTTTTCACTTCGAGCCGGTTTTGGGGAAGCCCTGCGATGTAATCCAGAAGAAACTGCTGGGTTTTAAACTCTTGGAAACCCGGCTCGGGTATTTGATGGAGCTGACGGCGGATGCCGATTAAAGAACTGGCTGTCATGATAAGCCTCCTTAAGTGAAAAAAGCATAAGCTAAGGCTTATGCTTGCAAACGAATATAGCATTGCACAGATATCTTCGAGTAGAGTCATAGTGCAGTTTCTTAACGTGCTAGAAAAAAATTCAAGTTCGTTAAAGGATTGAAGCGATAGAAAACTTTCTTTACCAAAAAAATTCTGCTTTTAAAGAGCGGTCCTTCATCCTTGAATGGCCTCAGGCAGAGGTTTTTTCTTACAAGGTGCGGAGCTCTTTCAGAATTTCGGTTTTGGATTTGGTTTTGTCGTCCACTTTCTTGATCACACGGGCCGGGGTGCCAGCGACGACGGTCATTTCCGGTACGTCTTCAACGACGACAGCTCCAGCAGCAACAACGGATCCTTGCCCGATGCGCACGCCTTCCAAAATCACAGCATTGGCTCCCACAAGCACATTGTCTTCAATGATGACCGGCTGTGCGGAAGGAGGCTCGATCACACCCGCGACTACGGAGCCTGCGCCTATGTGGCACATTTTGCCGATTTTTTTGCGCGTCCGCCCACGACAACGTTCATGTCAATCATCGTGCCTTCTCCGATGGATGCGCCGATGTTGATTACTGCGCCCATCATGATTACTGCGTTGTTCTCGATTCCAACCATATCGCGGATGATGCGCCCGGTTCGATTCTCGCATTAATGTTCTTCAAATCGATCAGCGGCACTCCGGAATTGCGGCGGTCGTTTTCCACCACATAATCCTCGATTGCGCTTTGATTGGCGTCAATTACAGCCTGTACATCCTTCCAATCGCCAAAAAATGACGCCGCTGCCGCCGGAAACGAATGTCTGGATCGATTCGCCGAAATCGATTCCTTCCAGTTGTCCTTTCAGATATACTTTCACAGGGTCTTTTTTGACGCTGTTTTTTAAGAAAATTGATAACTTCCTGAGTGTTCATTTCAGCCATTCGAGTCAACTCCATTTGTTATTATATGTACTGGTCAGTTGAAAACAGCAGCCAATACCTTCTTTTATAGCATAAAAAAATCGACCCAGGCAATCCTGCATACCCACAGCTGACAGACAAACGATAAGATACTCGGGAAAAAAAGCAACGGAAGCCCCATATGGGGTTTGACCACCCGTCGTGCAACGACCAACATGCCGGGCGAGGCACGGGTTGGGAAAACGCGGCGAATCTTTACCGGTAAATTCCAATTGCCGATGCTCAATGCCCAAGGGAAAAAAAGATCGGCAAATTGGGAAGGATAAGCTGTTGACATTTTTTTGTCGAAGGTGGGATAATACTTTTCAAGTAAATAGCACCTTTAAAGACAGTCCCGTGAGGCTGGCAAGGTAGACGTTGATAAAAGAGTTTGAGCGGAATTAAACAGAAGAGGTATGTGCATGGCGGCAAAATGACCGTCCGAATTCGCATAGCCTTGGCTGGTTCTATCTGCTCGCCTACCTGCTCCTTGCCTTCGGGCGAGGAGTTTTTTTAGTATTCTGCACCAAACCGGGAGGGCAACTGCATTGAGCCAGGAACATGTCATTATGGATGAAGCGGCGGTACGCCGGGCATTGACCCGGATCACCCATGAAATTCTGGAACGCAATAAAGGCGTGGACAACTGCGTTCTGATCGGCATCCGTACCAGAGGGATCTACTTGGCCCAGCGGGTTGCCCAAAAAATCAGGGAAATCGAGAACGCGGCTGTGCCCGTCAGCGAGCTGGACATTACCTCCTACCGGGACGACCGCATCCAGCTGAGCAATATGAACGCGCAGTCTCAGGGAACTTCACTGCATACCCAGGACAGAAAGATCATTTTGTTCGACGATGTCCTCTTTACAGGACGGACGGTGAGGGCTGCGATGGACGCGCTGATCGATTTCGGCAGGCCGCAAATGATTCAGCTCGCCGTCCTGGTGGACCGGGGGCACAGGGAATTCCCGATCCGCCCGGATTATGTAGGCAAGAACGTGCCCACCGCCAAAGCGGAAAAAAATCGACGTCATGCTGACCGAAGTCGACGGCCGGGACGGTGTCGTCATAACTACTAACTGAGGGGGAAGCAAGCGATGGCAGCAATACACACACTACCGGGCAGGCAATTGATCGGATTAAAGGGACTTCCCAAAGAAGAGATCGTCAGCATCTTGAACCGGGCCGCCCAATGGGACTGCGCGAAGGAAAAGCTGACTCCAGTGCTGCAGGGAAAGTTTGTCGCCAATATGTTTTTTTCGAGAACAGCACGAGGACGCGGTTTTCTTTTGAAGTGGCGGAAAAAAAAGGCTGGGGGCCGAAGTGCTCAATTTCTCGGCCGCCGTGTCAAGTGTGCAAAAGGGTGAATCCATCTACGACACGGTGCGGACGCTGGAATCGATGGGAATCGAAGCGGGAGTCATCAGGATGAAGCCGAACGGCCTCCTGCAGGACCTCGTGAGGAAGATTAAAGTGCCTTTGATCAACGCGGGAGACGGAAACAACGAGCACCCGACCCAGGCGCTGCTCGATTTATATACGATGAGGAAGCATTTTGGCGAGATCAAGGGGCTTAAGGTCGCGATCATAGGCGATATCCTGCACAGCAGGGTGGCCCGTTCCAACCTGTGGGGACTGCACAAGCTCGGAGCGGAAGTCGTGTTCTGCGCGCCGGACTCGATGCAGCTCCCGAGCTGAGCGAGTACGCCTCGTATGTAAGCATGGAGGAAGCTTTGCGGGCGGACGTCGTCATGATGCTGAGAGTGCAGCTGGAGCGCCACGAAAGCGGGCTGTTCAAATCGGCCGGCCAATACAGGGAGCAGTACGGCCTGACCGCCGAGCGTGCGGCGGAAATGAAAGAACACGCGATCATCATGCATCCGGGGCCTTTTTAACAGGAATGTGGAAATCGATGACGAGCTGGTAGAAGGGCCCAAATCCAAAATATTCACGCAGATGAGCACGGAGTGCCGGTTCGAATGGCGGTCCTGGAGAGAGCGCTGATCTAGCACAACGACAAAAGACAATGCAGGAGGGCGCCATGGGAATTTGGATTATTAACGGACAAATAGTTGACGCTTATAACAATTTGGAAACGAAGCATATCTTTATCGAAAACGGACGGATCGGCAAAATCATATACGCGACCGCGAAGCCGGAAACCGAAGGACACCAAGTAATTGACGCAAGCGGCAAGCTGGTGTCGGCAGGTTCATAGATATGCACGTACATCTCCGCGAGCCGGGGTTCGAGCATAAAGAAACGATTGCGACTGGCACGGCATCGGCAGCCAGAGGAGGCTTCACAACGATCGCCTGCATGCCGAATACCAGGCCGGTTGTCGATACGGCGGATAAGGTGCGATACATTCTGGACAAAGCGGAAACCGAAGGCAGAGGCATTAGCGTACTGCCATACGGCTGCATTACAAAGAACCAGCTGGGCAGGGAGCTGACCGATTTCACAGAGCTGAAAAAGGCAGGGGCGATCGGCTTCACTGACGACGGAGTCGGAGTGCAGAGCGCGCAGATGATGAAAGATGCGATGGCTCTGGCGGCTTCGATGAATATGCCGGTTATCGCCCACTGCGAAGACAACACATTGGTGGAAGGGGCTCCCGTGAATGAAGGAAGCTTCGCGGGCAAGAATGGCTTGAAGGGCATACCGAACGAATCGGAGGCGATTCACGTAGGCCGCGACATACTGCTGGCGGAAGCACGGGGGTACATTATCACGTGTGCCACGTATCCGCAGAGCAGTCGGTCAGGCTGATCCGGCTGGGGAAGCAGATCGGCGTTAAAGTGACCGCGGAGGTCTGTCCGCACCATCTGCTGCTGTCCGAGGAAGATATCCCGGGTATGGACGCGAACTGGAAAATGAACCCGCCGCTCCGCTCGGCCAGAGACGTGGAAGCGGTCATCGAGCGCTGGAGGACGGGACGATCGACATGATTGTGACGGACCACGCTCCCCACAGCCAGGAGGAGAAAGCGAGAGGCATGCAGCTCGCACCTTTTGGGATCGTAGGCTTTGAAACGGCATTCCCTCTGCTCTACACCAAATTTGTGGCGACAGGGCGCTGGAAGCTGCAGTTCCTGCTTGACAAAATGACGGCTAAGCCGGCAGAGGTGTTCGGACTGGAGACCGGCAGACTTCAGGCGGGCGCGGCCGCGGATATTGCCATCATCGATCTGGAGAAGGAAAAAAGAAGTGAATCCGGACGAATTCCTGTCGAAGGGACGAAATACCCCTTTCGCCGGCTGGAAGCTGAGAGGCTGGCCGGTGCTTACGATGGCCGGCGGCAAAGTGGTGTGGTCGGAATAGTAAAACCCTTCCCCGAATGGACGTGAGTGGTCTGACCGCCTCCGTGCAGAGTTGCAGCTCGCGTCTCTTTTGGCGCATAATCCCGGTGCTGTTTGGGCGGATCAGCACTTTCATGGGCACAGGGGAATAGGATGCTGGGGAAAAGGCATACCTGGCCCCGCAGGCAGCAGTAAAATCGGCTCGGCGGCACAGATGAAGCGAGGAAGCGCGAAATCGGCGCGGAATGCACGGATGGAGCGAGCGGGAAAGTGCAAAACCGGTCACACAGCACAACACACGACGTGTTCACATAAATGCTAAGGAGTTGAAGACAATGCAGGCAAGGTTGTTGTTGGAAGACGGAACGATTTTTTTACTGGAAAAGCATTCGGAAGCGAAGGGGATTCCGTGGGCGAGGTGGTTTTTTAACACCGGGATCACAGGCTACCAAGAGGTGCTGTCGGACCCGTCCTACTGCGGGCAGATTGTGACGATGACCTACCCTCTCATCGGAAATTACGGGATAACCCGCGACGATTTCGAATCGGTGAGACCTTATATCCACGGCTTCGTCGTCCGCCAGCATGAAGAGGTCCCGAGCAACTGGCGCGCACAGTACACTTTGGACCGCCTGCTGAAGGAATACGGAATTATCGGCATCAGCGAGATCGATACGCGCATGCTCACCCGCAGAATTCGTCACCTCGGCGTGATGAAAGGGATGCTGACCACTTCCGGCAAATCCGCCGCCGAACTGCTGGAGCAGCTCAAGGAAACTCCTTTGATGACTGACCAGGTGTCCCGCGTTTCCACCAAGAGCGTCTTCAGCTGCCCTGGCGACAAGGAACGGATTGTGGTCGTCGACTTCGGCGCCAAAAGCGGAATTCTGCGCGATCTCGGCAAGCGGGGCTGCGACATCGTCGTGGTTCCTCAAGATGTAACAGCCCAAGAAATCCGAAGAATGGACCGGACGGAATCATGCTGTCCAACGGACCCGGAGATCCGAAGGATGTGCCCATGCGGCGGGAATGATTGCAGACCTGTTGGGCGAATATCCGATCTTCGGCATCTGCCTGGGTCACCAGCTGCTTGCCCTGGCGTGCGGCGCCGACACCGAAAAGCTGAAGTTCGGGCACCGCGGCGGAAACCATCCCGTGAAGGATCTGCACACGAACCGCTGCTATATCACGTCCCAAAACCACGGCTATACCGTAAAAGAAGAATCCATCGGCTCAACCGATTTGATTATAACGCACATCAACAACAATGACGGCACGATCGAAGGATTAAAGCATAAGGCTCATCCGGCGTTTTCCGTGCAATATCATCCGGAGGCGCCCGGGCCTTTTGATTCCAGCTACTTGTTCGATGATTTCATCGCGACGATCCGCCAGTTCAAGAAGGACCGTCCGCAGCGGCCCAGACAGGAGCAAATGATCGCAAACCGCACATCGGCTGCAACGGCGGAAAACGCATCGAGGGGAGAACTGGAATATGCCAAAAAAATAACAACTTGAAAAAAAATTCTGGTCATCGGCTCAGGCCCGATCGTAATCGGACAGGCGGCTGAATTTGACTATGCGGGGACTCAGGCGTGCCAGGCTTTGAAAGAAGAAGGGATGGAAGTCATCCTTATCAATTCCAACCCGGCTACGATTATGACGGACACCAACATGGCCGACAAAGTTTACATCGAACCGATTACACTCGAGTTCGTCACGCAAATTATCCGCCAGGAAAGGCCGGACGGCCTGCTGCCTACATTAGGCGGGCAAACCGGGCTGAATATGGCTGTTGAGCTGGCGCGGGCCGGAGTGCTGGAGCGCGAGAATGTGAAGCTGCTCGGAACGCAGCTGACAGCGATCGAGAAAGCGGAAGACCGCGACTTGTTCCGCGAGCTGATGAGAGAGCTGGAGCAGCCCGTGCCGGACAGTGTCATCGTGACTGCCGTGGCGGAAGCGTGGATTTTGCAAACGAAATCGGTTATCCGATCATCGTGCGCCCCGCCTACACATTGGCGGAACGGGAGGCGGAATCTGCCAGAATGAAGAAGAACTAGTGGAGATCGTTGCATCCGGGATCCGGTACAGCCCGATCGGCCAGTGCCTGGTGGAGAAGAGCATTGCCGGCATGAAGGAAGTAGAATACGAAGTAATGCGCGACGCCAACGACAACTGTATTGTAGTGTGCAATATGGAGAATTTTGACCCGGTCGGCGTCCATACCGGAGACAGCATCGTCGTGGCTCCAAGCCAGACGTTATCGGACCGTGAATACCAGATGCTGCGCTCGGCTTCATTGAAAATTATTCGCGCTTTGAACATCGAAGGCGGATGCAACGTGCAGTTCGCCCTGGATCCGCACAGTTACCAATATTATGTCATTGAAGTCAATCCACGCGTGAGCCGCTCTTCGGCGCTGGCCTCCAAAGCGACAGGCTATCCGATCGCCAAAATGGCCGCCAAAATTTCCATTGGCTACACTCTGGACGAACTGAAGAACCCGGTCACCGGCCAGACCTATGCGTGTTTCGAGCCGACTCTGGACTACATCGTGTCGAAGATTCCGCGTTGGCCTTTCGATAAGTTCACCTCCGCCAACCGCAAGCTGGGGACGCAGATGAAAGCTACCGGAGAAGTGATGGCGATAGGGCGGACTTTTGAGGAGTCTTTCCATAAAGCGGTCCGTTCGCTGGAGATCGGCGTGCACAGATTGCACCTCAAGGAAGCCGAGCTGCTGGACGGGAATGTTTTGGAGCAGCGGCTTCAGAAGCCGGATGACGAAAGATTGTTCCTGCTGGCGGAAGCTTACCGCAGAGGCTACACTCTGGAAAGTCTGCAGGAGCTTACGAAGATTGACTGGTGGTTCCTGAGCAAGCTGGAAGCTTGGTGGCTTTTGAAACCGTGCTGCAGAAGCAGCAGTTGACACCTGAGCTGCTCCGGGAAGCGAAGCGCAAAGGCTTCACGGACCGCGCCATCGCCGAGCTTCGGGAGCTCGGCGAACAGAGTTCATTTACCGCAGAGGCGGAAGTAAGGGATTACCGTTTAAGCATGAACCTCAAGCCGGTGTATAAGATGGTCGACACGTGCGCCGCAGAATTTGAGGCGACAACGCCATACTATTACTCGACGTATGAAACCGAAGACGAAGTGATGGAAACCGCCAAGCAGAAAGTGATCGTGCTGGGCTCCGGGCCGATCCGCATCGGGCAGGGGGTCGAGTTCGACTACTCCACAGTCCACGCGGTATGGGCCATCCAGGACGCAGGCTATGAGGCGGTGATTATCAACAACAATCCGGAGACGGTGTCCACTGACTTCAATACCTCGGACCGGCTGTACTTCGAGCCGTTGTTCTTCGAGGATGTGATGAACGTAATTGAACGCGAGCAGCCGGTCGGCGTAATCGTCCAGTTCGGCGGGCAGACGGCGATCAACCTGGCCGCGCCGCTGGCCAAGGCGGGAGTGCGCATTCTCGGTACGGATCTCGAGAGCATCGACGCCGCGGAAGACCGCAAAAAAATTCGAGGCGCTGCTGAACTCGCTCGAAATCGCCCAACCGCCCGGCGGCACGGTAACTTCGGTGGATCAGGCGGTAGACACCGCCGCGCAGTTCGGGTATCCGGTTCTTGTCCGGCCATCCTATGTACTTGGCGGACGAGCGATGGAGATTGTTTACTCCGATGCGGAGCTGCTCAGCTACATGGAATATGCGGTAAAAAAATCAATCCGGAGCATCCGGTGCTGATCGACCGCTACATGCTTGGCAAGGAAGTGGAAGTCGACGCGATCTGCGACAAGGAAACGGTGCTCATTCCGGGCATTATGGAGCATGTAGAGAGAGCGGGAGTGCACTCCGGCGACTCCATCGCGGTGTATCCTCCGCAAACTTTGAGCGACGAGATCAAACGGCAAATTGTCGGGATCACCACGAAAATCGCCAGAGGCCTTCAGGTAGTGGGCCTGGTCAACATCCAGTTCGTCATATATAAAGAGAAGGTGTATGTGATCGAGGTGAATCCGCGCTCCTCCAGGACGGTTCCGTTCCTGAGCAAGGTCACGGGCATCCCGATGGCCAATGTGGCAACGCAGGCGATTATGGGCAAAAAAGCTGGCCGACCTCGGTTATACCACCGGCTTGTGGCCTGAAGACGACCATGTTTCCGTCAAAGTGCCGGTGTTCTCCTTTGCCAAGCTGCGCAGGGTAGATACCACGCTCGGACCCGAAATGAAATCGACCGGGGAAGTGATGGGCCGGGACATCAACTTTGCCAAGGCGCTGTACAAAGGCCTGCTCGGTTCCGGAATGAAAATTCCGGCTACAGGAGCGATTATCGCCACGGTAGCGGATAAAGATAAGGACGAGGCGGTGGAAATCCTGAAGGGCTTCTACCAGCTGGGGTACAAGATCATTGCTACCGGCGGCACCGCCAAAGCTTTGGAGAACGCCGGCATTCTGGTGACGACGGTGAACAAGCTGAGCGAGGGCTGTCCGAACATTCTCGATCTGATCCGCACGGGGCAAGCGCACTTCGTAGTCAACACTTTGACCAAAGGCAAGGCTCCGGAGCGCGACGGCTTCCGGATCCGCCGCGAGGCGGTAGAGAACGGGGTCGTGTGCATGACTTCTCTGGATACGGTCGGAGCGCTGCTGCATATGCTCGAAGCGATCAACTTCTGCTCGAGGCCAATGCCGGTCCAAGCGTAAAAGAGCTGGAAGGAGAGCGAGCTATGACGAGAGTGACTTCGGAGCTGAAAGCTGTGGAGCGGATTATGGTCGCACTGGATACCCCTTCTACCGGGGAAGCGGAGAAGCTGGTGGCCGCCCTGAAAGGGATTCCCTGTTATTTGAAAGTGGGAATGCAGCTGTTCTACGCCGCCGGGCCGCAATTTGTCCTGAAACTAAAGGAACAGGGATACTTCGTATTCCTGGACCTGAAGCTGCACGACATCCCCAACACGGTGAAAGGCGGCGCGGGCAGCATTACCCGCCTCGGCGTGGACATGTTCAATGTCCACGCCGCGGGCGGCAGCGCGATGATGCAGGCGGCGCTTGAAGGGGTGGACAAGGCTTTGTCCACCGGCATGAAGCGCCCCGTCACCATCGCGGTGACGCAGCTGACCAGCACCAGCCAGGCGGTGCTGAACGGCGAGATCGGCCTCCACGGAACGGTGGAGGAGCCGTGGTCCG
>BBFE01000009.1 GCA_001313085.1 Paenibacillus sp. JCM 18996
CCCAGTAAAAAACTGGTTAACCTTATAATACGAAACGGGCAGAAGAGTAGAATAATATTTCGTTTCTAATTGTTAATAATTAATAAATTTGCATACTTTCCGATTCCCGAAGTACAATTGTTTTGGGGAATATTGAAAAGGATAATTGAGACTCCAAATGTGGCAGACCGTGAAGCACCACTGAATTTCATAGCTGTACTCATATCGGATTGGCTGGAGCAACAATCAGCTTCATGATTAATAACCCATCCAACGCAGAAACGCATCGTATCAGAGGAATTGAGACGTTTTGAAGAATGCTGATGATTCTATCGTTAAGTTATAATGTGCTTGTATCAAGTAAAAAAAACGAAAAGGAGCTCACTATGAAAGCACTGGTCACTGGCGCAAATAAAGGAATCGGTTTCGAAATCGCTCGAAGTCTTGGTAAGCGTGGCTATGACATTCTCGTTGGAGCGCGTGATGAAGCCCGTGGGCAGGCAGCAGTCGAAAAAACTTGCCGCACAAGACATATCAGCGACGTTCATCAAGATTGATCTGAATAATCTTGACAGCTTGCATGCAGCGGCTAAAATGGTTAATTCGCTCGATATTTTGGTCAATAATGCTGGAATTCCTGATAGTGTTAAGCCTGGGCGCGCGGCGCTCGACCTCGCAAAGCGCACATTTGACTATACAACTGAGGATTTACGTACGACGATGGAAACGAATTTTCTCGGCACACATGAACTCATCAAAAGTCTGCTGTCATCTCTGACAGACAACGCGAAAATCGTCAACATCACCGTTCCGATTTCGCCGACCAACTTTTGGCACCCGCTCGCTTACATTGCGAGCAAGGCAGCACTCAACGTGATGACACTGACTTACGCTTACGAGTTTGAAAAAAAATGGGCAGCCATCGCCAGATTTTCGGCATCATGCCTGGCGCTGTCGCAACCGACTTGAACGGCATGGAAGCTGGTGCGCACGGCGGATTCGTCAAGTCTCCCGAAGCCGCTGGGCAGATGAGTACCGACATTATCCTGTCCGATAAGAATCAAAATGGCCAAATTATTCAGTACGATGGAAAGATTGTTACAGATTATGAGATTCAGCTGAGAGGCTAGAAACATCAAGCTCTGTCAGTGTACTACTTCGACTGGCACTTTAGTTACATAGGGCTAGCTTAATGATTTACACAGCCTCTCCGATAGGACAAAATTTCGTTACAATCGTGACGTTCGAGCATTTCATAGAGGATACAAGTTTATCCCAGGCATCACGGCCTCTATCGCCACGAAGGGATCAATCCCTTCATGGCGCACTTTTATGAATGCCTTCCCTAGATTGGCGAACTGCACGACTTTTTTTTCATTGATGGATATACCATTTTGTTTCTGGATTTCTTCTTGGGCATTCCGACTCTTAGATAAAAGTGACATGGTAGTTTTATTCATAATGGTGTCATTTCAATTCCCTCTTCAATGTATAACTAGACAGTGATTAACTGATTATAAATTTCAAAAAAAAGCATTCTCCAAAAGGCTTCGAATACAGCCATACAAAGTTTGTCAGCGTTGGCCGAGTCACGGATCATGAAGTCGGTCGTTGCCTCCGCTAACGGAGACGATAGTTTAATAACGCGGCGGCAATCTAAGACTTTATTTTTTCAAATCCTCGTATATTTACAGATCCTGTCTCGAAAATGAGAGCTTTCTTTTTTAACAGAAAGTAGTGCGGTTAAACAAAAGAGGGCAAGGGATTACTTAGTCAAGGTTGTAAATGATTGCATAAATGTCCTGTCCGATTACTCGGACTATTTCATAGTTCTGCCTTTGGATGATATCTTTTCGGAAGATCAAGAAGATCGAATGGCGTTTTTTTGAAGAAAAGCTCTTACTCGTTTATCTCAAGCCTTTTTTTTGTTAACCCCTGTACAACAGAGGAAGAATTTTTTTTAGGTAAATATCATTCTCTTAAGGAGATAGAACAAGATATCAGAGCAGATTTACTTGATAAATTAATCCTCAATGATAAGAGTGATGTCTCTATTTCTCTGCAAGAACGAATTGAAAAGAATCTAAATGATATTCTGTCTCTTGATGTTTTAAGACAAAGGATGGGGGAAGCAGAGATTTTTTTTAATGGCCATAGGGCAGTATTTCATGCAAATCATGGATACTATTCTAATCGCGTATTCATACAAATTAATACCTTTCATTAGATCAGATGTAGTATTTAATTATTTATTAATTACATATCCTATGATATCGGAAGAAAAAAGCAGCTGTTACCCTCTTAGAACAGACTACCATAACTTATATATTTCAAAAGATGTACGGGAATTATGATTTTTTCCTCCATCACATTCTCTGATTACTATTCCCATGTTTCCGAGAATAGTATTATTGATTCTGTGATTGAAAAGTCGCAGAATAAGGGGGATAGCGTTTTTTTGATTTACAAATTAGTGAAATTGCTTCGTTAATAAAAGAAGAATGTTCATCATTTTTTACCTGCATAATTAAGAAAACAAAAAAAGCCACTATCAGTGGCTTGGTGAAGGGCACATCATACTACATATGTCCCACACTATCTGCACAACACATGTGGAGTGCGTAGTGTCAACATATAGAAATTTGAACTTAAATTAAGGTTTACAAGTGATATGTACCTGAAAACCGAGTTCTTTACAAGTAGAGATAAAGGAAGACAAGAGCCAGAGTAATTGTATAACTTGATAAGCAGTTGATCTTCCTTCTTTAAGATTGGTTAAGAGCGATAAGGCTGTAACGAAAAGCGGCCATTTGTTCCTGTAGAGATGAATTCACAATGGTAAAGGCTCCTTTAGGAGATGTTTTGGGATGTAAGACCCCCATGGCTCCATTGTGAGACACCGCCAGAGCATTCGACACGACAGGCTCTGTGGTATTCTATCCGTGCACCGTCACCGACGTGGAGAATTAAGACTGAGGGACGGAGAACGATAGTTCAATAAGACAGCAGGAGTCTAGGACTGTAGTTTTCTGTCCATGGCTGCCGCGTTTCAATCTTGATGACAGTCTAATACTTTTTTTTACGGTGTCTGACGGTTTTGAATTAGGATGGCCGCGTAAATTCAGCACATCTAGTCAATACTTTATTTTTTCAAGACAGCAAACTAGCCTAATACTTGTCAAGGTTTTTTCTAATTAAACTGGAAAACATTGTTAATATTAATAACAGTACATGACAAACAACCCTCCAATTTGAAGCTGCAAGGTTTTTTCATACATTTGGTTATCTGGGTCACATCGAGGAAAGTTTCCTTGCGTTTACGTAGTGCAAACATCCAATGAAGGATCTGTTTTACGCAGGCGATCATTACAACTTTATGTGATTTACCCTCGGCTATCTTCTTATCGTAAGAAGCCTTTTATTTCTTGCTGCCCAAGCGTCGTAAGTCCTCGATATGATTTGGTTGTCTTACTCAGACTGATGAATTCGCAGGATTTCACATTTCGCTGAATGTCAATAAGAGGAAAATCAGAGGGGCAAATGGCTATCATACATTTTTTTGTGCATACATGATTATATTAAGTACTTAATTTTGCCGAAATGCCTTTAAAAAAATACCAATCCCTGACATTTTAAGGGAGATTTTGTCCTGTACCTTAATATTTTTTTTGAATATATATAGACAGATTATCTACTTTAAACTCATTATAGCAATTCGAATCCTTTGGTTTTTTTGGGGATAGTGACCAGATCCTGTATTCCTACGCTACAACATCCTTTTATTTCAACGTTAGTAACTGTAAGATGTTTTCCTTTTGTTTCAATCCATCTTTTTTGCTTTATCATCAAGTTCAACGATCATATCCATCACTCCCCAATTTTACAAATTCCTAACCTCAGTAGTTACTTTCAATATAGAAAGAAAATATTGAAATGTCAAACAACGAACGGTACAGCTCAGCCATAAATACTCACCACATTAAGAAAAGCGAATTGTTAGACGCCTTCTTATCTTTAAGAATACGACGTTTTTTCGAGATTGGAAGAATTAAATCTCACTACAGTCGCCTTATTTAGGCTATGCAACGTATGAGTGCGAGTGGTTAGGTCCATCGGTCATGCCATTTATCTTATCAACAATTTACCTAGACAACGTACTTCCGCCTAAATGAAACATAAAATAGATAAGATGACTTTTAGAGGAGAGAACACTAACGTGGTTTACAATGATTATTATATTCGTCCTGCGTTTCAGCCCACACTTATTGATGACATTACAAAAGCAATTAACGGTCAATACAGTGCGGTTGTCTGTTATGAACAGTTGGCGAAACTGGCCCCTAATGAGGAAATCCGCAAAAAAAATACTTGAAATACGACAAGATGAGATTAGACATTTCAAAGTTTTCTCGCACATTTACACTGCATTAACTGGCAGACAACCAACACCAAAGATTGCTGAACAATGTCCTTCAGAATACCGTGCAGGAATTAACTTTGCTTTTAAGGATGAACAAGAAACGGTAGATTTTTTTTACTTAAACATTGCGGGAAGAACAAATGATCCATTTATTAAAGAGCACTTTCAACGTGCATCAGCTGATGAGCAAAATCATGCTGTGTGGTTTTTTGTACTTTTTTTGACTCAACACTCAGCAGTAGCACATGAACCTTTAATAACTTAGATGACGGGGAAGGCTAGTTCATGTGTGTCGTCGGCAAGGCTGTCAGCATAGCTGGCAGCCTTCTTTATATTATGCTTTTCCTTTGTCACAGTTATAAGCCCCGCTTATATGGTAATACACATTTGACAACAAAAAAATAAAACAAGATATTATAATACCCATAGGGGTATATGTATAAGACAAACGGCTAAATGTTATAGCAAATTGAATCAAAAAAAGTGCCGTTTGACAACACTATGTTTTATATTTCACGCAAAACGAACGAACTTACAAATGTAAATTGTTCGAATTGAAAGGGGATATTTTTTATGACAACCAAGTTAGAGCCGATGAATGCGAAAGAAGTCACTCGAATCGTGTTGAGCAAAGAAGAGCTTTTTTTTATTCTTGATGTGCGTAACGAAACAGATTTCGCTGACTGGAAAATTGAAGGGGAGAGTATTGACATCATTAACATTCCGTACTTCGATTTATTAGAAGGTGTCGATGCCGTATTGGAGAAAATCCCGGATGGTAAGAAGCTCTTAGTGGTATGCGCAAAAGAGGGATCTTCGAAATTTGTTGCGGAACAAATCGTGGAGGCCGGCCGAACTAATGTGTTTTATCTTGAAGGCGGCATGAAGTCTTGGAGTGAGCATTTAGAACCGGTGAAGATTGGTGATTTAACGGATGGAGGTTCTATTTATCAGTTTGTCCGTATCGGAAAAGGTTGCTTGTCTTATATGATTGTATCCAAAGGCGAAGCTGCTGTGGTCGACACGCTGCGAATGACAGATGTTTACGAAAAAAATTTGCACAAGACCATCAAGTTCAGATTAAACACACCATGGATACGCACCTTCACGCGGACCATATTTCCGGAGGAAGAGCTTTAGCTGAAAAAAAACCGGAGCCTCCTACTGGCTGCCTCCTAAAGATGCTACGGAAGTTGTGTTCGATTACACGAAGCTTGAAGAAGGAGAAGTTATTACAGTCGGCAATACGATAATCAATATACAACCGGTTTACTCTCCCGGACATACAATAGGAAGTACGTCTTTGATCGTTGATGACCGGTATTTGTTAACAGGCGACATCCTATTTATTAAATCAATCGGCCGTCCGGACCTAGCTGGCAAAGCCGAGGATTGGGTGGGCGATCTGCGTAACACATTGTATAAGCGTTACAAAGAACTATCTGATGAACTGATTGTGCTACCCGCGCATTTCGGCAGTATTTCCGAGTTGAATGATGCAGGTGCTGTAACTGAAAGACTAGTCGAACTGTACAAGCACAACCCAGGCCTCAACATAGCGGATGAATCGAAATTCAGAGAAGCAGTGACAGAAAATTTACCGCCTCAGCCTAACGCTTATAAGGAAATACGTCATGTAAACATGGGCAAAATTGAGCCTGACGAAGAACTGCAGCGTGAAATGGAAATCGGGCCCAACCGTTGTGCCATTCACGACAAATAGTTAGTGGGCCGAAACACTTGCCGGAAAAAAAGCTGTTTTCTAAACGATCTCAAGCTAGCGTTTTTGTAGACGGTGTTGTCGGCGGTTAAGCTTGTTGACGACCATGAAATAATCCTGTATATTAACAGTATACCTATACGGGTATTAGTAGTGATCAATTGCACGGACCGAACAGACTGTTTAGTAAATCAAATTTTTTTTAGAATTCGACATACCCCATAAGGTATATAGTATTTTGTTAATTAGAGTAAACTAACTCTGATTTTAGCAGGGAAGGGGAAGACAATGCATTTGGAATGGATGATCACCCTCTTTGCCATCGGTTTCTTGGGTTCTTTTATTTCGGGAATGGTGGGAATTGGTGGTTCCATTATCAATTACCCCATGCTGCTTTTTTTATTCCTCCAGCATTAGGCTTTGCGGCCTTCAGCGCACAAGAAGTGACGGCCATCAGCGCCGTTCAGGTCTTCTTCGCAAGTATGATGGGAATGCTTGTGTTCCGTAAAGGCGGACTGTTAAACAAAAAAATTAGTATTGAATATGGGCACTGCCATCGTCATCGGCAGCTTCTTGGGAAGTTTTGTTTCCAACTCATTACCGAGTTCGGTAATTAACTTGGTCTATGCTGTCCTGGCTTTGATCGCAGCGGTTATGATGTTTCTTCCTAAAAAAAAGGCAATGATTCGCAAGATGTCAGCCAATTGAAGTTTAATAAGCCTTAGCTGCAATCTTAGCCTTAATTATCGGAGTGGTATCAGGAATTGTTGGAGCTGCAGGAGCCTTTATCACCGTCCCGGTGATGCTTGTAGTCCTGAAAATTCCTATAAGGGTCGCCATAGCATCGTCCTTAGCGATCACGTTTATATCTTCGATCGGATCGACAGCAGGCAAGCTGATAGGAGGGCATATGCTGCTCATTCCATCCATTGTACTGATTGTTGCAAGTACAATTGCCTCTCCTCTCGGGGCGAAATTAAGCAAAAAAAGATGAATACCCGATATCTACAATGGATTTTAGCCGCTTTAATAACAGCGACTGTGATTAAGATATGGATTTCTATTTTATTCTAAGGAGGTCGGACCTATGTATAAAGAGCAGCTGCCCGAAGAGGTGTTGTTAAGAATTCAGCGGCGCGAGCCGGTTAACATTCTCGATGTTCGTGAACACGATGAATGGGAATCTGGCCATATTCCAGGAGCGAAGCATATCCCGCTTGGTGAAATACCAAGAGCGCTCAATGAAATCGATCCTAAACAAGAAACGATTGTTGTGTGCCGCGGCGGAAACAGAAGTAAAAGGGCTTGTGACTATCTAGCTCCCCTCGGTTACAACGTAATTAATATGCCAGGTGGTATGTCGGTCTGGACCGGGGATATGAAATACGGCAAATAAGCAGCTTATAACAGGAGGGAAAAAAAATAATGACTACACTGCAAGTGGACCGTACGTTGGAATGTGAAGGGTTGGCTTGTCCTCTTCCGGTTGTTCGAACCAAGAAGGCCATAGATGACATGCAAGCAGGCGAAGTGCTGGAGGTCCGGGCTACGGACAAAGGATCGGTGGCCGATCTCAAAGGTTGGACCAGTCGCACAGGGCATCAATATATCGGCTTGAAAGAAGAAAATGGCGTATTTCGGCATTTTATCAGAAAAGCTGATGCTTCTGAAACCCAGCCTGAGAAAACATATCCCCATACAGTGAGCCTTGAGGATGTAAAGAGTAAGCTTTCAGCTAACGAAGGAATTAACATCATTGATGTGCGTGAACCTGCCGAATATGCTTTCGGTCGTATTCCTGGAGCTATTTCGATGCCGTTTGGACAGCTTGAAGAAAAAAAACTCGCCCAGCTTGATCCGGCTAAAGAGTATTATGTGGTATGCCGAACAGGTAATCGAAGCGATATGGCCTGCCAGCTGCTTTCAGAAAAAAAGGCTTTAACCACGTAAAAAAACGTAGTCCCGGGCATGACCGAATGGACAGACGAAATAGAAAATGACTAAAAAAATCAAAGGAGAAATAGAAAATGGCTAATAAACGAGTTGCAATTATCGCATCCAACGGTGGTTTGGAAACGGCTTATAAAGTTCTGAATATCGCTACAGCAGCGGCTGCATTGGATTCAGAAGTGGCGATTTTCTTCACCTTTGAAGGGCTGTCTATTATTCATAAGGATTCCGAACAAATGCTGACGCTTAAGCCGGGTAACGAGGGCTTTGCGGAAGGATTCAAACGGGCAAATGTACCATCGATCAAGGAGTTGCTCGAGATTGCCAAAGAATCCGGCGTTCGCATGATCGGTTGTCAAATGACTATTGACGTCATGGGCCTGGAAAAAGAGCATTTTATTGAAGGAATCGAGCTCGGAGGCGCAGCTACGTTCCTGGATTATGCCTTCGATGCGCAAGTGACTCTCAACTTCTAAGAAAACACAACCGGTGGCTATTATAACTAACACTCAGGAGGAATGATTTAAATGGCAAATTTAGTTGTTGATGCAAAAGGACTCGCATGTCCAATGCCGATTGTTAAAGCGAAAAAAAAGGGATCGATTCGTTGGAATCCGGACAAATTATGGAGCTGCAAACGACGGATAAAGGCTCGATGAAAGATTTTCAGGCTTGGGTCAACCAAACGAATCATGAACTCATTGAATCCAGAGAAGATAATGGCGTGTTCACCTTTGTTGTCAAAAAAAAGGGATAATAAAAAAATGTGAAAGGAGCTGCCACTTGAACGCTCGGTGGTGGCTTTTTTTTAATAATTTTCCATCCATTCAAATGAGTGTTCATTCACATAATTACCAGTAAGCCCAGGTTGATTATATACCCCATATGGTATATAATATATCATATACCAAAAAAAGGTTTTTTATAAGGGGGAGGGCTTTTTTGATCCTATATTTTATACTTTTCTTTCTTTTACTTTATTTGTTTCGACGTCTAAGTCTGTAAAGGGTCTTAAATATATAGATGCCGGTTCATTTTCTCATCTCCTAAAGCAGAAAACGGACCATGTTAAAATCCTGGATGTAAGGGACCAGGGTGACTATTATGCTCATCATGTGGAAGGGGCCATTAATATATCCTTGGGCCGATTGCCTCATGTTAAAAAAGAAAGAGTTACATGTTAACGACGAAATTATTTTAATTGCTGATTCCAAATACCACAGTAAAAAAAGCCGCAAGAATATTGCAGAGAAGTGGTTTTCAGAACTTAACTTTTTTTTAGAGAATGGGATGTCGGCTTATCATCAGTTCAAGGATAGTCATCAAAACTATGGCGGATTATAAATGAAAACAATGTTCATTTAACTTTTTTTAAATTAATTTATATCCATACATGTATATGTAAAAAAGTGAGAGGATGGATTTTATGGCCGAAAACAAAGAAAAAAAACTACTATTGTACTGTTCAGCGGAGATATGGATAAAGCGATCGCAGCTTTTATTATAGCAAACGGTGCAGCCGCTTATGATCACGATGTAACGATCTTTTGTACGTTTTGGGGACTCAATGCTCTTCGTAAAGATGAGCCAATGCAGCTCAAAAAAAGGCTTCCTAGAGAAAATGTTTGGAAAAAATGATGCCGAGGGGAGCTAGCCGCATGGGCTTATCTAAAATGAACTTCGGTGGAATTGGGCCGAAAATGATCAAGCATGTGATGAAAAAAGCATAATGCTCTCAGTTTGCCGCAGCTCATTGAATTAGCACAAGAGCAGGGAGTTAAACTGGTAGCCTGCACAATGACAATGGACCTGCTTGGACTGCAGCAGGAGGAATTGCTCGACGGCATCGAATATGCGGGCGTAGCCGCTTATTTGGGTGATGCTTCAGATGCAAAGGTCAATCTGTTCATCTGATAACGGCCTTCCTTTCTGTTGTGATTGTGTTTGTCCATTATTTCGGTAATAATATACCTACACAGGTATCAACGAAAGGAAGGATTCAATTGAAATATGATGATGATGTGAAAAAAAGCGATTACGACGCATCGAAGGCCAAATTCGCGGCGTTTTGAAGATGATGGAGGAGGAACAGGATTGCAAGGATGTGGTAAGCCAACTATCCGCGATTAGAAGCGCGGCAGATAAGGCTATGGCTTACATTGTTGCAGTCAACTTGGAGCAATGCATCATTGAGGAACAGGAAGCCGGTCGAGACAGCAGCAAATTGGTGCGCCAGGCCGTTGATTTACTGGTAAAAAAAGTCGTTAAATAAAGAGAACGAGGGGTTTTGTTATGGATAACAAACTCATTATTGATATAGTTATCGGCGCTTTACTGATTTGGTTTACTTATTCGAGGTTGGTAGGTGTCAACGGGCTTAAAACCTTAAATGCGAATGAATTTCAGAAGGAGCTTGAAAGTAACAAAAAACCAAATGCTGATCGATGTTCGGGAGCCTGTTGAGCTGAAGCAAGGTTACATCCCTGGAGCAGTGAATATCCCGCTATCCCAGCTTAAAAAATAGGGTGGGCGAAATTCCAAAGGACAAGAAAGTTTACTTGTATTGCCGAAGTGGAATGCGAAGTAAACAAGCTGCTAAGACTCTTAAGAAATGCGGGATCCCCGAATTAACTCATTTGCAGGGCGGCATCTCATCTTGGCAAGGAAAACTGGCTAAATATAGTGAAAAAATCATTAGCGGTTAAACGCTAATGATTTTTTTTGCATATGTAGAGTCCGGAGGCCGCACTTAAAGCCGTGAAAAAAATTATTGTGAAAGCTGTCAGTCAGACGACGAGATTAAAAGTTAAGCAAAGTGCAATCATTAGCGGATAATCGCTAATGATTGTTTTACATAAAAAATATTGGGGTTACATAAACTTATCTGGTACCAGTTTTTTTATCGAGTAATGCTCCACATAACCTTCGAGAGCCGGTAAGAATTCTTTTTTTGTAATGCCCATGGGGGCAGGCTTTCACGACATGGCCAATCAACACTTTAGATTTTTTTCAGCGGTCAGAGCAGAATTGCACACTGGGCACAACTCGTGAAACCATTTATGAAATATCGGCATAAGATAAACCTCCAAATCCGATGTATTTACTAAGAATTATAGTATAAACGTTTAAGAATGAAAACAAAAAAAATTTAGGAAAGGCAGATGAACTCCTATGTTCCATTATACGGTAGGGACGCATAAGCCAGTGAATGAAGCCATAGCCTCGTTGGAACAGAATTTAAAGAAGGAGGGATTTGGTGTTCTTTGGCACCTGGACTTGCAGGCGAAATTGCAGGAGAAGGGGTTAGGCTTCGAAGAAAAAATATCACATTCTGGAAGTGTGTAATCCGGTTGAAGCAAATCGGGTTCTAAGTGAGAATCGAATCGTTGGGTACTTCTTGCCTTGCAAGATCGTTATTTATGAAAAAAAGGCCAGGCGGTAAAAAAATCGGCATGCCCAAACCTACGTCATTGATCGGAATGGTAGGAGGAGAAGCGCTGCAGACAATAGCTGAAGATGTGGAAGCACGGTTGAAGTCATGTATTGATCAAAGTATATGATCAATCGGACAAGTTTTGGGTTGCTTCGGCATTTTTTTCGCTCAAGCCACTGACGGTTATGAAGAAAACACTGCAAAACTTTGAGAAAACAGAAGAACTTATGGAGAAAGTAAGAATTAACAGAAAGCGCCGGTCGATAGCAGCAACCCTCAAAGCATGTCTATCCCCGACTGCAAGAGCGCGCATCGTTTCCGCTATAAAACAGTTTTTTAAATGGGTTAAACAACAATACCTACAATACGACGTATCCCAGTGTATTGAATAGATATGAAAATCCAGAAGGACTTCATTAAGAAAATGTGTAAATCGCTTTACGGTGGTCAACAGTGGGACATAAAATTAAATATCCATGATAAACTGATAAAAAAATATTATCACAAATTTGAATCGGTAATATTTCTTGTCATTTGATTTTTTAATTCTACATCCAAGCAGAATCAGAATTTCATTTAACAATGCAAGTTCTTGTCCTATAACGATGTATGTTCTTGTCCTCCGACATCAAACTAAGAAGATTATCGTAAGTGCACGATGCTTTATTCATCGCAAGCACATGATCCAAATTTGGGTTTTGTGACTTTGCCACTGAAATCAAACGCTCGACGTCATCCACGCTATCAATGATGCCTATTATTTTTTGAAAGACAACCTGCAGCCCAAACAGCAGTATGGGTCTTATCCCTGCTGGTTACTTGCTGGATGGTTTGCAGGCTTTGTCGCATCGTGGGCTCACACTTCTCCAGTTTACTAAAAAAAGTCTTCCGCCAAACTCATGAATTAGCCTCCTCTGTTGCAATATTACTTAACTCCAGTTCAGCGGCGGCCATATGGCAGGTTTATTTTGGCTGTGGTTTTCTTTTGCCCCGGCTCCCATGCTAACAGCAGCTCCATCTCTTCTGGCCGCTCTTTACTCCATTCAATGAAACCATGATGAGCTAAGATGGCCAGAACGGAAATCACTCCGGACCGGCTGCGGCCCGTCTTCACGCAGAGTTCTTTTATCGTTGGCATTCGCCGGCGCCCAGCTGAGAAATTGGCAATCACACGTAACATCTTCCGCTCAATATCATTCAGCATAAAGCATAACCTCCTGTTCGTATTATAACCGAACAGGCAGACTTTTCTCATACTAAGCTCACTGGAGGAGAGAGAGAATTATTGTGATTAATATAGTGATTAAGTCGTTCCTCATAAGGATCCCATTTAAGGCAAGTGATTAACGATTTGGTGCTTACAAATTCAGATAGCTAGGCATCGACCCCGGAGCGGCGGACTAATCCCGGACAGCTGGCCGTCTTGCCTTTTGTTCTTGCAACGCTATCCATTGGAGAAGAGCGTCTTTTTTTTATTTTGCGGGAGGCGCCGATCGTGAAGCTCGGCAGTCCTCCCGCAGCTTCGGTCATCTGACAATACTCATAAACACGCCGGCGGGAGATCCCGAGGTAGTCAGCAACGTGTTGCGGAGTTAGAATATCGGGCAGCTCTTCCGCCCTTAAGAGCTTTTTTTTCTTGTGGTCACACGAATCTCCGTTTCTTTAAGCATGGGATAGCATGTATTCATTTCCTCTAATTAGCCTACCCTTAATGTAAAGGCTATAAGCGGCGAGGTGAATAAATTGACTGATCGAATTAAATAAGCCTTCACCAGAAGCGATCCATAAACTACATGTGCTTGTGGCAAGGCTTATACAAGAGCCGGAGTTTAAACGAAAAGCTGAGCTCAGACAGCAAAAAAAGAAAAAAAGAGCAGTCACAGCCAGAAAAAAAACGATAGCTTTTATTGACCATGCGCATAGAAAAGACGGCAGCGGGCGGACTAATCCGCGAGAGCTGACCGTCTTTTTTTAGTTGGCTCTGTTATCCTTGATTGTTGATATCTGACCAAAAGAAAAAAACCGCCCTATCATTACGCGGTTAATTCTGAACTATCGTTCTCCGTCGTATTATGAGGTCAGCCAGTTTTTTACTGGTTGACCTCTTTTCATTTTAGTGGTGTATTTCTCGGTAGCCGGGGCAGATCGGTCGTTCCCCTGGGTCTGTAACCCGTCGCTAAAACTGATCGCCCCCTACTTGTAGAAACCATGTTTAAGCTGGTTGAGACGAATAGATCTCGCATAACAAGCGATGTTGTGGAACTACGAGCAGTGCTTAGGGGTACCGGCAATTTTATAAGGGAGAGTGTTTTATGAATCCAGTCATTGGCCTAGATATTTCAAAAGGAAAAAAGTGATGGACAAGTCTTCTTAGACAAGGGCAAACCCTTCGGGCATTCGTTTTGTTTTCAGCATAACCAAGAAGGTCTTAGCCAGCTTTTAGGCATCATTACAAACGTACAAGATAGGACTGGGAAAACCCCAGCTGTCATCTTGGAGTCGACGGGGCACTATCATCAGGCCGTTATTCAGTTCCTAGAGGAACACGGTATCCTGTCTTTAGTTGTAAACCCACTCATTTCTCATCAAGCTAAGAAATCAAGTCTATGCAAAGTAAAAAAAACAGATGCAGTCGATGCCTTTCGGCTATGCGAATTGTACTACAAAGAGGAATTTGAAGACCATAAACAACGCGGAGTTCAGCTACTGAATCTTAGACACCTGACACGTCAGTTTAACTCTCTAACGCAAATGTATGTACAGGTTAAACTGCAGTTCCAAGCAGTCTTAGATCAGGTCTTCCCGGATTACAGAGGTATTTTCGGTGATCTCTATTCGAGAGTTTCATTACAGCTTCTAAAACAGTTTACGACCCCTGAGGCTTTTCAAGCAGCCGGTGAATCTAGCATTGCATATGTAATTGCCTGCCTCTGCCCCAGCCGTTCTGAGCGCTGGGCTACTGACAAAGCAAGCCATATCGTGGCCGCCGCAACAAACAATCCTTTTCAGAAAGTAAACTATACGAGCCATCTTATAAGCCTAGCGTTATACATCGATCTACTCTTTCAGTACCAAGAGCATCTTTCCCACCTGCAAAGCCAGATCGATGCCCTTGCTAAAGAAGTTGAAGCTTATGAGATTATCCAATCGATTCCCGGTATAGGTAGCAAAATCGCTGCAACGATTCTGTCTGAGATCGGGGCAATCCATCGGTTTAATCATGCAAAAAAAGTTGGTTGCTTTCGCAGGAATTGATCCTAGTGTTTATTCTTCAGGTAAGTTCACAGCGACAACCAATCGCATTACGAAACGTGGGTCTAAGAAGCTTCGTCACGCCTTATATCTCGCCGTACTGTGCGGTTTGAAGAAGACAGGATCTAAAAAAAATTACGTCAGTTTTACGACAAGAAACGCGAAGAAGGCAAGCCTTATCGCGCTGCCCTCATCGCCTGTGTTAACAAGCTCCTTCACTGGATTTATGCCCTATTAGTGAAGAAAGAAAGCTTTGTCGACATAGCTTAGTTACCAAATTTATCGTTCGGATGTAAAACCTTCCAGTATGCTGAGGGAGGATTATTTAGTGTGCCTATTTTTTCAGTATACTTCCATCTCAAACTAAATTTAAGAGAAAAAAATGTTGACAAACTATTAGCTGGTTTTAGTTCAGTCAGCATCCCGTGTAACGCTTATATTTTGCAACGTATTGGTCATGATGCCGCAGTCCACGATCGTCTTGCCGCCCCTTCGGTACTAAGTCGAGAAACTGGTACGTGATGTTCACCATGTCAATGCCCCTAGCGTATGTCGAGTATGTATGAAAAAATATCTCCTTCTTCATCCTTATAGAAGACGCTTACGCCTTCTCTATCTGTAGTCATTGGATTCTGAAGCATATAGTTGTAAAATGCTTCCTTCTTCTCTACTTCTTCATCCGTAAATGAAGCTTGGAAATCATAATTAAAATCCGTATTTCCCGAAGAATACCAAGGAAATGTCCAGCCCATTCGATTTTTTGAACGCTTCCAGTTTTTTTTCCAATGATGCACGCGAAATACATACGAAAGTCACATCACGGTGATTTAAGTGTGGGATCATCCCACTATAGTGATCTGCCCAAAAGGAACAATGTTTGCATCCTTGATCCCAATTAGGATTGAACATGAAATGGTACACAATTAATTGACTTCTGCCTGCAAATAAATCAGACAGTGACATCTTACCGTTTGGTCCGTCGAATGTGTATGATTTGCTGACGGCTTCCCACGGGAGGTCACGTCTCTGCTGTGTGAGTTCATCCCGCAGTTTCGTGAATTCCTTTTCTTTACGCAATAGTTCCTTCCTCGCTTCAATCCACTAAGATTGGTCGGCCCTAGCAAGAATTGCATCAGAAGAAGCGGGACTGGAATAGATGAGAGTAAATCCTTTTATTTTTTTGTTGGTGACCTCATTTTAGCCATCCAATTTAAATGACGGGAGATCAGTTTATGAACGGTCGACACCCGTGGAAAAAAAATTCCTCATTTGGCTTCAACTGTTAATTCGATTATTGACCGTGAATAGCAACGATAGCAGTACGTGGAATGCTATCGCCCAATCGGTTTGGCCATAGGGTCGACGATTGGGAATCGGATGAATATTCGCCACCCGGGTGCTGGACAGAAACAAACATCGTATGTTCGTTCGGAACGAAAGCGGGACCTGCGAAGGCCGCCCCTGTTGGGGCTGATGCAAACTGTGTGATCGAGAGCTCGGAACTTTTCGTCTTTGTGGCGATCACGTACAGGCCGTTGTTTCCGAACGATTGATACGTTCCCGAATGCAGTTTGTCCGGAGCGATGTCGCTTGCGATCCAGAGCTGCCCGGAGTTGTCGAAGGTGAGGTCCCGCGGTGATCTGAATCCGCTTGGACGGCCGCCTGTTACAATGATATCCATTTCGAAGCGATCTCCGGCCGCGCCGCTTAGTTCTTCGATGCGAATCACTTGCCATACACATTTCCTTGCGCGTCGTTGTGGATAAACGAGACGTAGGGAGCATTATCGGCAGGTCGGATAGCGATATCCCCTTGACGGTCAAGAGGCGTTGCCCCCAGGATGAGAGCGGCCTCCGTCGCATATACATATGTATCTGCCTCCTCTTGCAGCAGCGAAAGCAGCTGCTCTTGACTGTACCCTATTAAGCGCGGAAGGACGAAGTCGGAACGCTTCAATTGTTTCCCAACAGCTTCCATCTTAAGCGGAATACAGGTACCGTCTGCTAAATGCGCCGCATACAATGCTCCCTCCGTGAGCAGCTCCGAATTGTAGCGTCCTTTGGCGGCGTCGAAAGTGCCGCTGCTGACGAATTTGAAGAGGCATCCGCCGCTCGAGTCCCCCATATAGATGACAAGCTTGCCAGTGTCTGACAGCTTCATAACGGCACCCGCATGGTGAAAACGGCCGAGCGCCGTATGCTTGCGCGGTTTGAAGCGGCATCAAACGGGTCGATTTCGGTCATCCTTCCGTAATGAGCGGGATCCAGGCCGGCGTGCCGGCTTGATTCGTCATACAAGCCTTCGCCGCTCAGCGCCGTTCCCCATAATGTTGCGGTTACGGAGCGATTGGCTAAAGTACCCTGTACTCGTGTTGCATTGCGAACCGATTTTGATCGAGAAGCCGTACCGCAGAGCAAGAACTCGAATGGATAAACAAGCAGATTAGCGAGTTCGAAAAAAAAATTCGGCGGAACCCGAAAGACATAGGGTGTGATGTAAAAGGGTGGCGAAACAAAGCATGCAGGAAAATTTAAGCACTTAACGAATATCTGAAGTGTGGGGAATTTACGGAGTTCGTAAATATGATGTTATACGAAACCAGGGAAACCTATAAAATCAAAAGGAGCAATTTCAATAATGAACATTCAACTGGTTCTATCGGATAACTTACCATCTGTATTGAAAATTTTCAAAAAAAATTAAAATAGATTTAAAGAAGCAGAATAATGATCAGTGGAAATGGATTTATCCAAATCGATCTAATTATAAGGCTGACATAAAGAATGGAACCATGCATGGAATTACAGATGGAAATGAATTAATAGCCGTAGTTACGCTCGATGATATACAAAGCCAGCAATATCAAACATTAAACTGGAGCGATAAAGAAGGAAAACCATGCTGTATTCATCGTCTTGCAGTTGATCCGGACCATCAAGGTAAAGGTTTAGGCAAGCTTTTATTACAGTACATAGAGAATTTGGCAATCCAAAAGGGATATACAAGTGTACGAATTGATGTATATAAAATTAATGAAACAGCTAAAGCACTATACACACGAAATGGATATAAAGAAATAGGAGAAGTACGCTACCCGTTAAGAAAGCATTCATACATTACAATGGAAAAACAATTACAATAAAGAAATTTTGTTGGCTTCTCAAGAAGCCCCGGCATCGTATTACACCGTATTCACGCATCGGGACGGCATTAGCCGACCTTGGTCACCCGAGGCATTTCGCGGGAGTGGAATCAGGTGTACACAATAATAACTGGTTATAAAAAAATGTAAAGTACATTTCCATGATTTCTTTTACTATGAAGTGTAGATTTAGTGTTGATCCTGAGCTCAGAAGGATTAATTCTGACGAGCTTATTGTTTATGATGTAGAAGTTTCCGAATTTATTCAAAGAAAAAAATAATCCGAATGAAAACAGAACAACCTGCACCGTTACTAAGCGATGTCGAGGTTAATCTGAAGATTTTTTCAGAACAAACAAAAGTCTTATAAAATGGTTCTTATTCTATCTATGATCGATGAGTATCTCGAGTCACATAATCAAGACGTACCGTTCAACAAAGTTGCTGAACGGTTTTTTTAGCATATTATCAACATAGCAACGGGATAGGAAGAAAAGTAGATTCTCCACCCAATGGAGCAGCCTTCAGCTAGGGCGATTTTACGATTGGCCGCACAAGGTCGCTGCTTAAAACGCCAATCGATGCATTATCATCGATTCTTGAATTGAACAATGAAACACAGACTATTGCTTTTAAGGCGTCGATTTGGGCTGAGCTCGATGAGAAGGGGATAGATGAGCTACGAAGATATGCCTTAACTGAATTAGATTCTCGAAAGTCCCTTCATTCAATCCAGCCTTTTGCTGTCATCGTTTTCTTTTTTTTGCTTTTTTTTAAAGAATTTATTAATGAGCGTCTTTTCCTTATTTTCTTGCAGTTTACGCTTAACACCGGCAATCAGCAATTTCGATCTCAATTCATCGCGACGACTAAGTGAGTGTAATCTTTTTTTAGAAAGTGATCATCCATTTCCGATTCATCCTCCCATACGTCTCAATAGAGATGTAGACTATCTCCATTATAAGATTACTTTAGAATAAAGATTGTCGTATTGCATTGTCGGATTGTTACCATTTTTTGTCGATGTAGAAGAGATAAGTGTTTATTTGGTTGAGGGATATTGGAAGGTTATATCGGGCCGGGCAAGCACATTCTTGGAGGAGGGCATTCGCAAGAATGAACTGGGCTGAATCCGCATCCTCATCCGTTTCTTTAAGGCTCCGGCGACACAACCTCTCGTAATTCTCTGGTACAAAGGCCCAAAAAAAATAGGCGTTTGCCTTAGTAACAAGTGCGGATTCCGCACCATACATTGAATCATGTTCAATACAGTTCAACCTTTCCTTCATGCCAATACCATTACCAAAAAAAATAATGGAGGTTTTTACATTGAATGATTTCCAAAATGAACTTCAACAGTTGAGCGTTTCCCAGGTTCAGGCGGGTGAGATGACGCCCTGGAATCAACAAAGACAGTACGCGGCGGGTCAGTTTCCGATTGGCCTGAATACGGCGGACCCTTCACGGCTATGCGTTGGCTTTGGCGGCTTTGGCGGTTTTGGTGGCTTTTGTGGCGGTTTTCGGCGGTTTTTTTGCAGCGGTTTTTTTCGGCGGTTTTTGCATCATCACTGCAGTTTTTTTTGCCATCATCATTGCGGTGGGTTTTGCCATCATCACTGCGGCGGTTTTTAGCATCATCACTTAAGTTAATCTCGCCGTTTTCCAGTTTCTTAGAGAAACCGCATCGGCTTGCGAGAAGCGTTCGCCCTTGTACAGCTACGGTTGTCAGGGGCTTTTCTCAATAATTACATGCAAGGCATGAGGGACGAATAGACGTACATATGATAATGAAGAATGGATGTCACATATTGTCAATCTGCAAGAGTTTGGAGGAGTGAAATGACAAATTTGACCCCTGCTGCGCGTCTGAAAGTAAAGGGGGACACATTTTTTTCTCCCATTTCCGAACGACGGTGTCTATTTCCGGAATAACGTAGGCACGTTCCGTATGGAAGGCGAGATGATGGACCGGTGGATTGAAAAAACTAATCCCCATGTTCAATGGGGAATACACATTGGCGGATTTGACTGACGGATTATCGAACCCACACCGGAATCAGGTGTATGAAATCGCGCACGTGCTGCACCAAAAAAAAGGCTTTGTTCGGGATGTGAGTCAAGATCGCCCGCATCAATTGACAAATGGGATTATCCAAAAGTACGCTGCACAAATAGCCTTTTTTTAGACAGCTTCGGCGATTCTGGCGCATACCGGTTTCAGTGTTATCGACAAGCTAACGTATTAGCGATCGGGTCCGGTCCGTTTTTTTCGTTGCGTTGGTTTCTGCTTTAATTGAGTCCGGACTGCCTAAGATCCACATGTGGATAACGGATTCTGCGCCGACAAATCGGCAGCGGCTGACGGAATTGGCGGAACAAGCCCGTCGAACGGATCAAGAGGTGTTTCTTGAGGAGATCACCGCGCGGAAAGAAGGAGCAAGCGGTTGGCGAGACGTAGTGCAGCCGTTCCAATCGATTCTGTACGTATCTCAAGAAGGGGATGTCGAGGAGCTGAGGCTTCTCCATGCGGTTTGCAAAGCGGAAAAGAAGGTTTTCTTGCCGGCAACGTGCCTGCATCAGACAGGAATGGCGGGTCCGGTCGTACATCCGGAGTCTGATGGATGCTGGGAATCGGCATGGCGCCGCATACACCAGTCAGCTGTTTATAAGGACCCGCAGCTGCATGTCTTCACGTCCACAGCGGGAGCGATGCTGGCGAATGTAATCGTGTTCGAGCTGTTTAAAACGGTTACCGGAGCATCGGAGTTAAGAAATTCGTTCTTTCTGCTTGATCTGGAAACGTTGGAAGGAAGCTGGCATCCGTTCATGCCGCATCCTTTGATACACGGATGTGCGGCAGCCCAAAGGGTTCCAGTATCGAATCTGCGGCTTGATGTGAGCCCGGACAAAAGTGCATCGAACCGTTTGATGCTTTATTTTGACCGATTGACTTCGGCACAAACGGGGATTCTCCATATTTGGGAAGAGGGGGACTTGAGACAGCTTCCCCTCTCCCAGTGCCGTGTTCAGGCGGTTGATCCGTTGTCGGAGGGACCTGCAGGGTTGCTGCCGGACCTGGTCTGTACAGGTCTGACGCACGAGGAAGCGCGGCGGGAAGCGGGACTGTCCGGGATTGAAGCGTATGTGTCACGATTGGCCGGTGTGCTTATACAGACGAAAGAAATTGTCGGAATCGGAGCAGGGGAAACGGCTGCGGAAGGCGTTATACGCGGATTACAAGCAAATTTGGCCGAGCAGCTGGCCGCGCAACAGAAGGCTCGGAAGCAACCTGTCATCCGGGTGCAGTTAAGTAAGGTGGAAGATGAACGATGCCGGTTTTATTTACAGGCTTTGACCGCTATGAAGGGAGCTCCGATGATCGGCTTGGGAGAGGAAGTGTCGGGGTTCCCCGTAGTATGGGTCGGTACAGGTGATAACTGGTATGGCAGTGCCGGCTTGAATAGGACAATGGCGTTGCAGAAGGTGCTTAAGGCTGCATTGCATAAGGAGCAGAATAATTCCGTATGCCGCTCGGCTCAAGTGCTGGAAGCCTCGTCCGTGCAACTTGGAAAAGAAGTCGCGGTTCACCTTGTGATCCCCTCAAGTGGAGGAACAGATCAACCGGGGGTTTTGCAAGAGGCCCTGCAGATCTTGCACAAGAACGGCAAGCAACTCTTCGTTGTGGATCTGGCAGTGGAGCCTTTTTTTGAAAGAGGGGCTCGATGGAGTGTTTGGCGTGTTGCTGCGAGAGGAGGAGTCCCGGTGAACACAGTGGTGGCCATTATCGGAGAAGGCGAGTTAGCGGACCTTGTATGCGGAGAGATGTCCGCCTTTTGCCGGGTTGTACGTCTGAACGATTTTAAGGCAGGAGTACCGGAAGGAACGGATTTCGCCTTGGTGCTGCACGATGCATGGCATCCTTCCGTTCATCGGGAGGCGGAAGAAGTGCTCCGGACAGCAGGCATCCCATGGCTGAGAGGCTTTGTCGCATTCGGCGAGGGTGTGGTCGGTCCGCTGATTCGCCCAGGTTTGCCCGGGTGTACACAATGTGCAGACAATCGGCGTCTCTTGGCGGGACGTGACCGCAAGGAGAGTTGGATGCTGCAGCAGCGTCTGGCGGAGGCCGGGGGAATCCCGTGTGACGCGTGGGCATCGCGCACCGGACTATTACAGATGGCATTCCTGCTCGTGACGGAGTCGCAGAAGGTGCTTCAGGGCAGCCGGTCCCGTTCGGAAGAACGGATGTTTTTTTCATATGCATGAAAACTCTGCAGTGCACAAGCCACTTCTTTCTGCCGGACCCGCTATGTCCGGTTTGCGGCCGTTTGCCTGATGACACGCCGGCATCGGCCTTATTTCACTGCAGCCAAGTCCTAAGATCAGCGAGAAAAGCTACCGCTGCCGTTCGTTGGTGGAGCTGAAGGACTTTCTGGTCGAAGATTATCTGGATTATAAGACCGGTTTCTTGAATGGCAAAATGGTTGATCTCGTGTCGCCTTTTGCCGATGTGAGTGTGAATCTTCCGATGTTTCACCAAGATGAGACGACGGCAGGCCGAACGCATTCCTATGCGGAAAGCGAGCTGACCGCCATTATGGAGGGGTTGGAGCGGTACTGCGGTATGGCGCCCCGCGGCAAAAGGACGATGATCAGAGACAGTTACCGCAATCTGGCGGATCATGCTCTTAATCCTGTCACGGTAGGTTTGTATGCGAAGGAACAGTATGAACGGCCTAATTTTCCATTCAGGCCATTTAATCCTGACGACCTTATCGATTGGGTTTGGGGCTACTCGTTTTTTGTGGCAAAGTCCGATTCTGGTTCCGCAACAGCTCGCCTATTACAGTTCGAGCTGCGGACAAGGATTTGTCTATGAAACGTCCAACGGATGCGCACTCGGAGGAAGCTTGGAGGAAGCCATTTTCTACGGCATTATGGAAGTGGTCGAGCGGGATTCATTCCTGTTGACTTGGTACGCGCAGCTGCCGCTCCCGCGGCTTGATCTTTGTTCCGCGGGCGATCTGGAGCTGGAGCTGATGGTCAACCGATTGCAGTCGGTGGCGGGATTTGATTTGCATTTGTATAACTCGACTATGGAGAACGGAGTTCCAAGCGTTTGGGCATTGGCAAAAAAACACGAAACCAAATGGAGTAAACCTGATTTGCGCGGCCGGAGCACATCCGGATCCGGTGCGGGCGGCGAAAAGTGCAGTTCATGAATTATCGGGGATGATGCTGACCCTTGACGAGAAGTTCGATGCGAACCGGGAGCGGTATGTGCAAATGTATCACGACCCGTTGCTGGTGCGCGGGATGGAGGACCATTCGATGCTGTACAGCTTGCCGCAAGCAGAGGAGCGGCTGCAGTTTCTTCTGGAGGAAAACCGCCCTCTGCGGACGTTTCAGGAGGAGTTCAACAGGACACCGGCTCATCCGGACCTGAGCGATGACCTGAAGGACGTCCTTTTGGCGTTCCGCAGGTTGAACCTGGATGTGATTGTAGTGGATCAGACAGCTCCGGAATTGAAACGAAACGAATTATACTGTGTGAAGGTGCTGATTCCAGGGATGCTGCCGATGACGTTCGGTCATCATCTCACCCGTGTGACAGGCTGGAGAGGGTGTTGAAGGTACCGGCGCTGCTTGGATATGGGAAGCAGCCGCTGCTTCCGGAACAGCTCAATCCACATCCGCATCCGTTCCCATAAAACCGCCTGAGGAGGGAATAGGATGAGTCTGGAGAAATTCCTGCGCAATCTCCATGAGGATACCTACGAGACCAGACCGCCGGATTGGGAGATTGATTGGGAGGACGCACCGCTGACATATAAGCTCTATCGCAGATTACCTGTCTTTCCTTTATCCTCTGAAGTACCGCTGTCGCTTGGTGGACAATCGTCCGCCAATCCCGATCTGACAACCATCGGTCATTTTCTTTGGCATGTCTATGGCCTCACCCAATTGAGCCAATACCACGCGGCGAATTCCATAAACCAATCGACGGGCCCGGTACAGATGTATCGGCGTTTCGTCCCATCCGGCGGCGGGTTATATCCGAACGAACTATATGTATATCTGAAGATAACGGATGTTCCTGTCGGAGTTTACCATTATGATGCGGCGCACCATCGGTTGGTATTGCTTCGTGAAGGAGATTTTGATTCCTATCTGGCCCGGGCTCTTGGCAACCGATGCGATGTGTCGGCTTGCTTTGGCGCCGTTTTTTGTTTCGATTATGTTTTGGAAAATTTTTTTTATAAGTACAGTAACTTTGCCTATCGTCTTCAAGGGCTGGATACTGGCGTGTTGATCGGGCAATTACTTGAAGTGACGAAACGGTTCGGTTACGAAGCAGGTGTGAATTTCCAGTTTCTTGATCGGGCGGTCAACCATCTGCTTGGGCTATCCGACCGGGAGGAGAGTGTGTATGCGGTGATTCCGCTTTCGGTGGAGCCCGCCATATCCTGGTTTCATAATGGGATTTGCGGAGAAGGGGATGTCTCTGCGGCTGATTTGTGCCGGCAACTGCCGGTCGTTCGGCATGAACACTACGTGCGGTCGCAAAAAAGTCAAGGAGTACCCGATGCTGACCGGGATGAACGAAGCGTCCATGCTGGGTTCAACAGGATCATTTCGGCACGTCGGGCTGGTGAAGCACGTTGACAGCGGGATAGAGGCGGTATATATGCCCCGCGTGGAGCGGATGTCGTATGATCTGGCGTCGATTTGCCGAAAACGATATTCGCCAGAGTCGGATTTCGTATTGAGCAAGGTGAAACAGTCGGAAGCGGCCGCTCTGTTACAAGAGGCGACGACTTCCTTCTCATATCACAATGATTTGAAGGGACCCCATGAGGAGACTGTCTCCCGTATGTCCTTGTACTGCTGTTTGTATAACGTCGAAGGCATTCCGGACGGTGCTTATCGCTATGACAGATCTGCTCATATGTTGCGTCGAGTCCTTCCCGGGGATCATCGGCTGCGGCTGCAGCAGGGAATGTCCCTGGGCAATGTCAATCTGTTCCAGGTACCGCTCTGCCTGCATGTGGCTGGTGACAAGGACTACCTCAAATCGGCATTAGGGTACCGAGGATACCGTATTCAGCAGATGGAGGCGGGCATGCTTGTTCAACGCTTGCTGTTAGCGGCGTCCGCGATCGGAATGGGAGGGCGGCCGCTGCTCGGATTTAATCCGGGTTTTTTTGTGATGAGATTTACAAATTGACTGAGCAAGGAAAAAACCAGTCTGATCCAAATCCCGATCGGCCGCTATCATCAGCGTCCCCGTTTGGAAGGGGGCCTGCACAGCTAGCGGGAAGCGAACAGTTAAGTAAAATGTCAAAAGACGCTAAACAAAGAAATATTTGCTTAGCGTCTTTTGGCTTTATCTTGGCAATTAGACGGATCTATGTCTATAAGCTTATAATATCACTTGATTAAACTGCATTTGAACGGAGCGGATAAAGCCTGGCTTCTTTTTTGGCCGATACTTGTGGTATCCTTATGCATCATGACATAGAGGAACGGTTTATAGAGACGCCACAAGTAATGGTAAAAAAAATAGCTGTTCTTACAATAAAGGAGACAAAATGACATTTAATGATTTGAAGCTTACCCCCGCGATTTTAAAAGCGCTCAGCAAGGAGCGGTATACGACGCCGACACCCGTACAAGAGCAGGCGATCCCCGCAATATTGGCCGGCAGGGACTTGTTTGGCGTTGCTCAAACGGGAACGGGGAAGACGGCTGCCTTTGCATTACCGATTATCCAGCTGTTAAGCGAACAGCCAAGGAAACCGAATACGGAGCGACGGGTTCGCTCATTGATTTTAACACCGACCAGAGAACTTGCGATTCAGATTTACGATAACATCCAGGCGTACGGTCAATACACGAATTTGCGATCCATTGTCATCGTAGGGGGCGTTTCACAGAAACCGCAGGAGCAAGCGCTTGATCGAGGCGCGGATATTGTCATTGCGACCCCGGGCAGACTCATCGATTTGATGAACCAAAAGCATATCGATTTGCAACATGTCGGAATCCTGGTGTTGGATGAAGCCGACAGAATGCTGGACATGGGATTTATCAACGACGTGAAGAAAATCATCGCCAAAATGCCCGGCAAAAGACAAACGCTTTTCTTCTCGGCCACCATGCCGCGGGAAATATCCAACTTGGTTAACACGCTGCTGGTTAATCCGGTGAAAGTCGAAGTGACTCCGGTGTCCTCTACGGTGGATCGGATCGAGCAATCCGTTTATTTCGTGGACAAGGAAAACAAGCAGAAACTATTGACCCACCTTTTGCAAAATAAATCCATTGCTTCGGCATTGGTGTTTACCCGTACCAAGCATGGTGCGGACCGCGTGGTGCGCGGGCTGGCAAAAGCGAAAATTCCCGCCCAGGCCATTCACGGAAACAAGTCGCAAAATGCCCGTCAGCTGGCATTGAACAATTTCAAAAGCGGCGCAACGCGCGTGTTGGTAGCGACGGATATCGCAGCAAGAGGAATTGATATTGACGAACTTTCCCATGTGATTAACTTCAATCTCCCGAATATCCCGGAAACTTACGTTCATCGAATTGGCCGAACCGGCAGGGCGGGACTAAGCGGGGTCGCGATCTCTTTTTTGCGAAAATGAAGAAATGCCATATCTCAAAGACATTGAGAAAATGATCAAAAAAGACGATTCCCAAAGTCAAAGACCATCCCTATCCGATGATAGGCACAGATCTGCCTGTAAAGTCTGAAAGATCATCGAAATAAGTTTCTCAACTGGCTTTGGAATGAAAAAAATAAAAGCTTTTGCTGATTTTACCAGCCTTGCATTGACAAAATAATGCAGCGCTTGAAAGTTCAGTTCATGGCGCTGCCGCAGCCCCGCCTGAGGCCACTCCGGTTGAGCTTGCCCCGCTGGCTACTCCGGCGTTGACCCCTTTATTGCCGTTGGAGGTCAGAGTGGAATCCTGGTTATCGTTGTCCGTGGTATTGGTGGCGCTGGTAAAATTGTTCGTGTACACTAAGTCCCCCGTGTTAAAGGAGCCCGCTCCCGCAAACTCTTTGGATGAGTGGTCGGGCACGATCTGGAGCGTATCTCCGATAATAAGGGAGGAGCCCCCGCTGACATGGACCATCTTGAAGTTCCCGACAATTGACGCATACGCAAACACCCTTCATTCTCATTTTCTTTGTTCATGGTATGTAGTATGCTGCCCAGATGTTAACGGGTGCGAAGCTGTCAATAAACTGAATGGGATATTAACCAAATTATCTTGGTATCCACGTATGTCCAATCGAAGATGGATGAACTTCATATAGTAATAACGTACTACAACTAATTTGTAGCGAAGGGGCAATGAAAATGAGCGGTTACAGTTGTGCCGGTTACAGTTGCGCAGGTTATTCAAGTGTTGGAGCTATCCTGGTTCTGTTTATTCTTTTGGTTATTATCAGCCGTACAATAGTGGGATATTGATCGATTTATTATCACGAAGGAGGTGAATGATATGGGCGGTTACAGCTGTGCTGGATATAGCTGCGCGGGCTATGGCGGCGGCTTTGCTTTTATCCTGGTTTTATTCATTCTCTTAGTTATTATTACTCGCATGATGGTATACTAAAAAAATAGCAGTATAAATTAACCCGGTCCTTTATAAGGAGTGGGTTATTTTGTTTGCAGCAGTGCATCCATTTTTGAATTTTCATTCATGATCGCCGTTATGGGCGAATAGATATTCAGATTAGAGTGGTCCATAAAGCTATATAAATTTATACAGGAGGAGAACGTGATACATAACATTTCCAATACCCCTAAGGAAGAGACCGGAACAAAAGCAGCCAGAAGCATTGATCGCAGTGCGACCCAACATGTTCGCAATCCATTGCAGGCGATGTCCTACCGACAAGCTAAGGTGTTGGCCGTCGGCTCAAGCCGGTTTTTTGTTATCCTTGGCTGCCATGCTTTTCGAATCCGGTTTGAGCAAGTTTCATGTTTGCATTACAGATTCCTCACGGACGGAGCGGCAGGGCTTGAAAGAACTCACCGATCAAGTGCGGAAGTTTGACTCCGAGGCTTCGATTGAAGAAATCACTGTTTCTAATAACGAAAAAAGATACATGGAGACAAGCGGTACAGCCGTTTCAATGGATTCTATATGTCTCGGAAGAGGGGAATATCGAGGAGCTGCGGGCTCTTCAATCGGCTTGCAAAATGGAAAAAAAACCGCTTATTCCCGCCCTTTGTCTAATGCAGGCAGGAGTTGCAGGTCCACTTATACATCCGGACACCGAGGGGTGCTGTGAATCGTTGTGGCGGCGCATCCACCGCTCATCGCTTGTTAAAAAAATGCGGATCAGATTACCTTTTCTCCCACAGCAGGAGATATGCTCGCTAATGTTATTGTGTTTGAACTGTTAAAAGCGGTGACGGAAGCAGGACAGTCACAATTAAAAAAAATTCGTTTTATTTGCTTGATTTGCAGACGTTGGAAGGAAGTTTTCATTCATTCTTGCCTCATCCGCTGGTGACCGGAAGTATTGAGTTTGAATTGGTTGATGACTTAGATCTGGAACTCGCACAAAAAAACAGGGCGGTTGTGAGGCGGAAGCCTTATTTTCTTATTTCAGCCGGTTGACATCGAAGGAATCAGGCATTTTTTCATCATTGGGATGAGGGGGATCTAAAGCAGCTCCCACTTTGTCAATGCCGCCTACAGGCAGCTGACCCGCTTTCGCCGGGACCGGCGGAGCTGCTTCCGGAATTAATCTGTACAGGTATGACACATATAGAAGCGAGGATCGAGGCTGGATTGGCAGGAATCGAGGCGTATGCGGCAAGGCTGGCCGGGATCATGCTGATGTCCGGACAGGCATCGAGAAGCTCAATTGGCGAGACGGATGATTTTATAGGTATGGGAGCGGGAAAAAAACAGTAGAAGAGGCCATCTGCCGCGGGCTGCAAAAAAAATGTCTGACTGAAGAGTTAAGAAAGCAAATGTCTGATCGAGCCTCTGATGCGCTTACGGTCACACTTAACCGAGTGGAGGACCTTCAAAGCCGGTATTATTTGCAAGCACTGACCACCATGAAGAGCAGGCCGGAGATCGGGCTGGGCGAGATCCTGGGCTTTCCTGTCGTCTGGATCGGCACGGGCGATTGTTGGTATGGTTGTGCAGGCTTGAACAAGACAATGGCTCTGCGAGGTGCGCTGGAGTTAGCCCTGATAAAAGCACAAAACGATTTTACCTGCCCGCAGGCGCGAGGTGTAGAGCTTCCTGCTCTGGAAATGCAAGAAAAGATGCCGTTAAACCTTGTCATTGAGGCAATTCAAGAAAATCCACAGCATGAGTTTCTGCAGATGGCTCTGCAGGTCTTGAAACGAAATCACAGGCGGCTCGCAGTCTTCAGATCGGCTGTGGAACCATTTTTTTAAGAGAAGAGCTGGGAGGGGTTTTTTTGGTGTGATGATACGAAAGGGGGAGTCCCCTTGAGCTGCGAAATAACCGTCATAGGAGCGGGGCAGTTAGCGGATTTAGTGTGTGAACGATTGCCCGGTCAATACAAGATCATTCGTCAATCTGATTTCACAGGTAGAATAAGCGGAACGTCTAAAATGGTGTTGGTCCTCCATGATGTGTGGGATTCTTCGGTTTATGCCACGGCGTCAGAGGCTCTGAGGAATGCGGATTTAACATGGCTGTGCGGCTTTATTTCTTATGACGAGGGAGTTATCGGGCCGCTTGTAAACCCAGGTACTCCGGGTTGCTCCCAGTGTGCGGATAAGAGGCTTCGTATGGCGGGCGGCAACCAAAATCATATTTTGGAGAACCTGCTGCTTGGTGCGGCTCCGCGCAATGAATCGGTATCGCGATCGGCACTTGTACATATGAGCTGTTTGATCGTGAAAGAGGTGTCAAGCGTTATTCAGGGGAGGCCGGTCCACACGGAAGATCAGATTTATTTGGTTGATTTGAAAACACTGAAGAGTTCGCTGCATCCGTTTTTTTGCCTGACCCGCTCTGCGAGGTATGCGGTCGATTGCCGGACGACTCCCCGGAGAATGCCCGAATTACACTACAAACAAGCCCTAAAGTGAGCCCCAACATTTACCGCTGCCGACCGATGGACGACCTTAAGAAGGTTTTGGCCAGAGACTATGTGGATGAGAGGACAGGCTTACTAAACGGAAAAAGAGTGGACCTGATGTCTCCATTTTCCAACGTGCTTATGAATTTGCCCTCTGTAATGGGGAATGAGGTGACGGCCGGCCGGTCTCATTGTTTTACGGAAAGCGAGCTTTCTGCCATTTTGGAGGGTTTGGAGCGATACTGCGGCATTTTACCTCGCGGCAAGCGAAGCGTAATACACGATTGTTTCCGGAATCTGGCCCATCAAGCATTGGATCCCGCCACCGCCGGGCTGTACTCAGCTGAACAGTATGCACAGCCTGATTTCCCGTTCCAACCCTTTGATCCTGCAGCTCCGATGAACTGGGTATGGGCTTACTCCTTATTGGAAGAACGTCCAATTCTGGTTCCGGATCAGCTTGCTTATTACAGTATGGGCTGTGAAGGCAGCTTTGTCCAAGAAGCTTCTAATGGCTGCGCCTTGGGAGGAAGTCTCGAGGAAGCCATTTTGTATGGGATTTTGGAGGTGGTGGAGCGCGATTCGTTCCTGCTGACCTGGTATGCACAGTTGTCTATCCCGCGGCTTGACCCTTATTCCGCCCAGGACAAAGAATTACAGCTGATGGTTGATCGTTTGCAGATGGTGGCCGGATATGATGTTTTCCTGTTTAATATGACGATGGAAACCGGGATTCCGAGCATTTGGGCGACAGTAAAAAAACAATAAAACAACCGGATCGAATCTCATTTGTGCTGCCGGCGCTCATCCGGATCCTGTAAAAGCCGCGAAAAGCGCGATTTTCGAGTTGGCCGGCAATATGGCATATCTGGACGAGATGCTGGAGGCAAACAGGGAAGAGTATGTCCGAATGTTGAATGATTCGTCCCTGGTAAGCCGAATGGAAGACCATTCCGCGCTGTACTGTTTACCTGAGGCTGAGGAGCGCTTGCAATTTTTGCTGGAAGCAAATCGTCAGCTCCGAACATTTGGCGAAGAATTCAACTATAAGCCGTCGCATGAAGATCTGACTGAAGATTTGAAGGATATTTTGCGCAAATTTAAAAGTTTGAACCTGAACCTAATTGTTATAAATCAAAGCACCCCTGAAACTATCCGAAATGGATTGTATTGCGTAAAAGTGATAATCCCGGGCATGCTGCCCATGACGTTCGGACATCACCTTACCCGCTTGTCGGGTTTGGAGAGAGTATTGCGTGTGCCGATGGAACTTGGTTATAAGGAGCAGCCGCTGAAAATGGAAAATCTGAACCGGCATCCCCATCCGTTTCTTTAAGACTTCATTCATCGAGTCATTGGCGGGCTGTCCAGTCAAAACAGCGGGAGGAATGAATGTGTACCCAGTTTATCCTTAGCAGGGCAGCCATTTGCTGGCTCCGACATACATTTACTTGGCATCTGACGACTCATCCTTTGTAACCGGGCAGGTTCTGCATGTAAACGGCGGCGTCATGACTGAAACCTGATTTGTCGCAGCGCCTACGACGCCGATCGTATTGTCCATCGCTGCAATCGTTCCGGCTACCTGTAGAACAAGGAAAAACCGCTCACATAATAGACAAAGCCTAAAGACGCTAAACAAATTAATATTTGCGCAGCGTCTTTAGGCTTTGGCTTGGCAATTAGACGTATCTATGTCTATAAGCTTATAATATCACTTGATTCAACTGCATTTTATAGAACTTTGCATAAATACCGTTATTTTTTTCAAAAGCTCTGCGTGTGTACCTTCCTCTGCAATCCCTTGTTGCGAAAGCACTATAATCCTGTCTGCATTTTTTTGATAGTGGACAGCCTATGTGCGATTACAAAGGTAGTGCGGTTCTTGGCCAACTTTTCAAAACTTTCCTGCACCACCCTTTCACTTTCATTGTCCAGGGCGGAAGTGGCTTCATCAAATATAAGGATAGAAGGGTTTTTTTTCAAAAAATACACGTGCGATGCTTATGCGTTGCTTCTGACCGCCCGAAAGCTTTACACCCCGCTGTCCGATATAGGCATTGTAGCCACCCGGAAGCTCCATTATAAATTCATGGGCATTTGCGTTTTTTTAGCAGCGTTTACAATTTCTTCATCAGTAGCTCCAGGCTTCCCATATAAGATGTTCTCTTTAATCGTACCCGCAAACAAATATACATCTTGTTGCACGATCCCGATATGGTGACGCAATGACTTTAGCTTTATAGTTTTGATATCCGTACCGTCAATTTTAATAGCACCTTGCTGGTTTCATAAAAAAAACGCGGGATTAGACTGCAAAGTGTCGTTTTGCCGACTCCGGATGAACCTGCAAGCGCTACATATTCACCGGGATTTGCCGTGATGTTTATATTGCTAAACACATAATTCGAGTCGCTGGCATACTGGAACCCTACATTTACAAATTCCACTTTGCCTTTTACACTTCCTAACACAGCAGCATCTTTTGCATCAGTGATGTCCGGCTCAACTGCCATAATTTCCATAAAACGTTCGAATCCGGCCACCCCGTTTTGAAGATTCTGGGTAAAGTTCACTAATCTTTTTTTACCGGGTCCACCAAAGTGTTTATATATAACAAAAAAGGTAATCAACTCTGTCAGATGCAATCGGTTATAACTTATAAGAACGGCACCCGCGACAACAACCGAAATGTTAATAAATGAAATGAAGCCGGTCAAGCCGTTAAAGAACAATGCCTCAACCCGGTAACCGTTTTTTCCTGCTTTCCAAAAAAAACCGGCGGTTACTGCTTTTAAATTTATCCATTTCGATTTCTTCATTGGCAAACGATTGGACAACTCTAATCCCGGAAAGGCTGTCTTCGATTTGCGCGTTTATGTCCGCTATACGTTCCTTATTCTTTTTTAAGGGCGTTTTTTTTCACCTTTATGCTGTACCGATATGCAAAAAAGAAGCATGAAAAGTAAAATAAAAAAAAATAGCCAAAGTGAGTATCCAATTCATACTTAGCAAAATAAAGAACGAACCGATAATTCTCACCAAAGATATAACCGTATCTTCCGGTCCATGGTGGGCAAGTTCCGATATATCGAATAAGTCTGTTGTTATACGCGACATCAGCTGCCCTGTTCTGGCATTGTCGTGGTATTGAAACGAAAGCTTTTGAACATGCTGAAAAAAAAGGTCGTTTCGCATGTCGGACTCCATCTTGGCTCCCATCACATGCCCAAAATAGTCCGTATAGAAGTTGCTGACATACTCAACAGCCATCAAAAAAACAAAAAAAAGATTCCAACCATTTTTATAATTAACTCTGCAGCGATTCCCTCATCACTTATTGCATTTTTCGTAATATAATTTACCAGCATGGGATATGCAAGTACCGTCATCGAAGCCAGCGATGCAAAAAAAATCAAATCCGCAAACAGCACCTTTTTTATAAGGTTTGTAGTAAGCTAAAAAAAATTTTTTTTAACTTTTCCACGAACTATGCCTCCAAGCAAATTTTATATAGTGTCTCATCTTTTTTCCCCTCCAGTCGGTTTATAATTATGGTAGCATCGCAATACCAAGCGGACAATGTAACAATTCATTAAAATCAATTCTTATCACCTTCGTGGCATAAGATTGTTGCACGATGCGAGTCGACGGCTGGTACACTGCTATACGCGGGTTGGGAACCACATTTATGCCTTCGTGAAGGGAGCTCTGGGGTTTGATTACCGACTATGTTTACTCTCACTTCCAGCCTTATGGTCACCTAAAGGCGGAGGATTTAGACTAGGTTGCATCATGATCAAGTCTATATTTAAAGTTTTTTGAAAGCGCAATATGGAAAATGGAGGAAGTTGTGTTTTCGTGCCGAAATATTGATTACGATAATTCTCCTAAATTAATAAGGAAGTAAGGTTTCAATCCATAGTTATAATTTCAAGTTCAACCCGTTTTACCTTGCACAATAGCGGAATGGAAATCCGCTATCGGTGGCGGCGCGATATGTGAGAGAACTGCACTGGCATCCTAATAACGACGAGTGGCAGTATTACCTCACCGGACAGGGGCGAATGACGGTATTTGCGGGCAATGGCACAGCCGGTACATTTGATTATGGAGCCGGTGATGTCGGTTATGTACCTTTTGCTGCTGGGCACTATATTCAGAATACGGGTAACCAAACCTTATGGTTTTTTTTAGAGATATTCAAGAGTGACCGATTTGTGGATGTGTCGTTAAACCAATGGATGGCACTGACTCCTCGTGAACTGGTAGAGAAAAAAACTTACATGTAGGCCCGGAACTGTTGAACGCACTGCGTAAGGAAAAAAATGGCCCGTCGTCAAATACCCAGAGTAAAGGAGATGAGAATTTTGAGTGAGCTAAGAACAGTTGAATTAACAAGAAACATGAACACTGTAGATTCTATATATAATGATTTATTAAAACTTGGCGTGTGAAATGGGGATATATTGTTAGTGCATTCTTCTCTTTCAAGCTTGGGTTGGGTTTGTGGAGGTGTTCAGGCTGTAATAATGGCTCTTAAACAAGCTGTAGGCAAAGGCGGTACCTTAGTAATGCCTGCACACAGCGGAGAAATTTCTGACCCGGCTGAGTGGAGTAACCCTCCAGTCCCAACGGAATGGATAGAAAAGATATATGAAAGCATGCCTGCGTTTGATGTGGATCTCTCGCCAACAAGGGGAATGGGACGCATTGCAGAGTTATTTAGGACCTTACCGGAATCTGTTAGGTCGAACCATCCGCAAGTATCCTTTTCTGCCAGTGGAAAATATGCAAATACGGTGACAGAGAATCATCAGCTAGCACCTCAATTTGGGATGAATTCTCCTTTGGGAAAATTGTATGAATTAAATGCAAAAGTACTTTTATTAGGTGTCAACTATGATTCTTGTACAAGCTTCCATCTTGCTGAGGCTTTAAATGAAAAGATGCCAAGAAAAAAAATGGGAGCCGCAATAATGGAAAATAATAAAAGAGTTTGGAAATGGTTTGAGGATTATGCTTACACGGATGCGGATTTTGAGCAGATTGGAAAGGCACTTGACGAAACCAGTTACGTTACATTAGGTAAAATTGGCAATGCTCAATGCAGACTCTTTAATATGAATGCAGGTGTTGATTTTGCAGGCAAATGGTTGGAACAGTATAGATTCGATACCTGATTTCAGGAGGCTAACCGTCAGGCGTGGAATCCTTAATCGAATTAAACAAGCCATCGATGTATTTCCCGAGCCTCACGCTAATTTCAGCTTTCAATACATCACGGATCAGTGTGAAGTCGCCCTCAAATCCGTTGCAGGTAAACCTATACTTCATTCCAGTATCTAACATTTCCTCATTGATTATCCTGATATTGTGTCGTCTAAGTTCTTTTTTTTACTTCCAGGAAGTCTGTGTGAATCTGCTTTAACAGCACAAGGAGTGCGTTTATGTAAAGTTTTTTTTCAAGGAGTACGTCGAAAATTCAATCTGTTTAAGGTTCTTCTCCACTACATTGACGATAGCAGGCAGGATCGCGTAAGCCCGTATGAGCGTCAATTCTTCCTTTGTCGGCACTCTGTGAGATTCTGCAGGCTCTCTGCGCTTTATTAACGCCTCACGCTGCTCTGGCAGTGTCATGCGACTGGATTCCCACAGCCCATTTTTTTTCTAATTTCTTGCTCATTTGTAATGTCCTCCAATTTTGGCGCTTCGTTCAAATGCCTGCCCTGCGTCGAGAAGTGATGATGCGCGTAAAATCGCTGTATTTCCATACCGCCGCTTGATTTTGTCTGTCGTTTTTTTCCAAATTCCGTGTCCTCTCCCGATCTCCGAACAAGTTGAGCGTCAGCTGATATTCCGAATCATGGGTGATACCCGTCAGTGTAACCATGACCTTTCTTATAGGCAGTCCATTCCAATGAGTAAAAAAAAGATATTCTTTGCAGCTTCATAAACTTCATGAGTTATATTTGTGGGATCGGAAAGTGTGGTTTGCCTGTGAAAGCCCGTTGGGCGGTCGAAGTCGGCTCCTTGTGCGCCAGCGGTAACAACACGTCCCATATATGATTTAGAACGGGCGCGGCGGCAAACTTCCTCTGCCAGTTCAAGCAAAATCACTTCTATCTCCTCACGTTTTCCGTAATCCCTTGGCAGCGTCATGCCGTGTCCTATAGCCTTTTGCTGCTTGCCATACGTGTCCGGCGTCACAGGCGAATCATCAATGCCATTTGCGGTACGCCAATACACTTCTGCATTAATATCACTGTTTTTTGCCGAAGTGAAGCCGCATTTTCTTCTTAAGTTCAGGTAATGGGGTCTTGGCAAGATGGCCGATCGTTATAATTCCCATTCGTGCAAAATGTGCGGTCATCCTTGACGCTACGCTAAACATCTTATGAACGGGAAGCTCCCACAGATGGGTTTCGATTTCGGACTTGGGTAATATGAACACGCCTTCCGTCTTTTTTTCTTGGCGAAATTGTCGCAGGCCATTTTGGCAAGGACCTTTGTAGAACTGATTCCTATTCTTGACCAAACCCCTGTCTGCAAATAAATCTTTGATTGGATCAAGTGTGCAATATACTCCGGACTGCCAAAGTATTTAATGGAGTGAGTTACATCAAGAAATTGTTCGTCAATACTGTAAGGTTCAACCATTTCCGTAAAGCCCTCCAAGGTTTCCGTCAAAAGCAACGAAACATCAAGGTACGTTTGCATTCTTGGCTTTATCACAATCAGTTCCGGACATTTGGCGATGGCTGTTCCCAGCCGCTCCGCCGTGGTCACGCCAAATTGTTTGGCTACAGGACAAGCCGCCAGAATGATTCCGGAACGTCTTGCAGGATCGCCTGCGACCACGACAGGGCGGTGCTGGTATTCGGGATGTGCAGCCTTTTCTACACTTGCGTAAAAAACTCTGGCAATCGGCAAGCATGATGACACGGTCCATTAAGATCACCCCGAATAGGAATGTTTGTTCGTATGTAGTATAATAAGAATAGCGAACAAATATTCGCTTTGCAAGTGGGGAAATATTGACATTTTGAGGGTATTGAAAAAAAACTTGGGTTATAGGGCGGAGAGCACTTACCTTTAGGTTATTAGGTTAGCTTGTTGTAAGCTCTTACGTGGAATCGGATTTGATTTTATAATGAAAGAGTTCAGTGTTGAGCCAGAGCGCGCTCCGTGTATGGCTATATCGTGACAGCCAGATGCAGCATTGGAGAAAGCTCGGCGTTTGCTCGGCTATGAGCCCCGCTATTCCTCTATGGAAGCCGCCAGGGAATGGTAAAGTTGGTTGATTCGGCACAAGGATGGATAGTCTTGAAGTTTCTCCCCTCAACTACATTACTTAGGAGGTAAAGAACATGCAATACCGCAAATTAGGCAAGACAGGCTTGAAGGTCAGCGAAATCAGTTTGGGCAGCTGGCTTACCTACGGGGGCTACGTGGAGCAGGATAACGCGGTGAACTCGATTCACAAGGCGTATGAGCTCGGCATCAACTTTTTTCGATACGGCCAACGTGTATGAGCGCGGAGCCGCCGAGAAAGTGGTAGGTGAAGCGCTCAAGCGATATCCGCGCGATTCCTATGTGCTGGCGACTAAAGTGTTCTGGCCTATGGGCGACGGTCCCAACGACCGCGGTTTGTCGCGCAAGCACGTGATGGAGCAGTGCCATGCAAGCCTGAAGCGGCTCGGCACGGATTACGTCGACATCTACTACTGCCACCGCTTCGACCCGGAGACCCCCATCGAGGAGACGCTCCGGACGATCGACGACCTGGTCCGCCAGGGTAAAATCCTCTACGTCGGCGTCAGCGAGTGGACCGCTGTACAGATGGCCGAAGCGCTGGCTGTCGCGGACAAATACTTGCTTGATCGGATTGTGGTCAATCAGCCGGTGTACAATATGTTCAACCGCTACATCGAGAAGGATGTCATTCCGCTGGGAGAGTCCAGAGGAATTGGCCAAGTGGTTTTCTCCCCGCTTGCACAAGGGCTGCTAAGCGGCAAATATAAGTCCGTCTCCGATATTCCGCAGGACAGCCGTGCCGCCAAGCTGGAAGGGATGCGCAATGGCATAACGGCAGAGAAGATCGAGATGGTGGGCCGGCTGTCGGCCATCGCCGGCGAGCTGGATATCACTGTCGGTCAGCTCGCTCTCGCCTGGATCCTGCGCCAGCCGAGCATCGCCAGCGCCTTGGTCGGCGCGAGCCGTCCGGAGCAGGTAGAGGAGAACGCCAAGGCCTCAGGGATTGTGCTGCCTCCGGAAGTGCTTGAGCGTATCGAGGGCATTATCGGCGAGTCGAAGTGAGAATGAGGTAATGTTGTTAATACCAAATGACGCGCCGAGGATTGTTTTCCTTGAGCGTCATTTTTTTTAATTGTGTAGGAAATTATGATTTTCGGCGGCTGTAGATAAAATGTTGATAAATGTGCGTCGCAGCTTTGCGCCCAGGCTTTATAAAGCGGAATAGATAGAAGTAACCGGTGATTTTCCATATATGGATGTGAGTGGCGATTCATTTTTTAAGTGAAAAGCTTCAAATTCTTGACAAAATCAAGCAGGAATGCTATAAAACAAGTGATTGGCACTCGTGATGTAAGAGTGCTAACCCCTTACATACACATCCATCCCTCTATACTTGAAAGGAGAGACATTCATGACCAAACACGAGTTTAAAGCAGAATCCAAAAGACTGCTAGAAATGATGATCAACTCCATTTACACGCAAAGAGAGATTTTTTTTCTGAGAGAACTGATATCCAATGCCAGCGATGCGATTGACAAAATTTACTACAAAGCCTTATCCGATCAGCAATTGGTTTTTTTGACAAAGAGCTACTACATCAAAGTCCACGCCGACAAGGCAAACCGAACGTTAACGATCTCTGACACCGGCATCGGGATGACTAAGGAAGAGCTCGAGAATAACCTTGGCGTCATAGCCAAGAGCGGATCGTTAGCTTTTAAGAAAGAGAACGAATCGAAGGACGGGCACGAGATTATCGGGCAGTTCGGCGTGGGATTCTATTCGGCATTCATGGTAGCGGATGTTGTCACTGTCATTAGCAAAGCTTTGGGCGGCGACGGGGCTTACAAATGGGAGTCAACCGGTGCGGACGGGTATACCATTGAGCCGTATGAGAAGGAATCGGTGGGCACGGAGGTTATCCTGAAAATAAAAGAGAATACAGAGGATGACCGATATGACGAGTATCTGGACGAGTATCGCCTGAAAGCGATCATCAAAAAAAAGTATTCCGATTTTATAAGATACCCCATTAAAATGGACATCGTCGGCCAGAGACCTAAAGAAGGCAGCGACAATGAATTCGAAGACTATCAAGAAGAGCAGACGGTCAACAGCATGGTTCCGATTTGGAAAAAAGAATAAAAGCGAACTGACTCCCGAAGACTATGACAACTTCTACGCCGAGAAGCATTACGGCTTTGATAAGCCGCTGAGGCATATCCATATCAGTGTAGACGGCGCCGTAAGTTACAATGCGATTCTGTTCATCCCGGAGAACATCCCTTTTGATTATTACAGCAAGGAGTTTGAGAAGGGGTTGGAACTGTATTCCAACGGCGTATTGATTATGAACAAGTGCGCCGACCTGCTTCCGGATTATTTCAGCTTTGTCAAAGGAATGGTGGATTCCGAGGACTTATCTCTTAACATCTCGAGGGAGATGCTGCAGCATGACCGGCAGCTGAAGCTTATCGCGAAGAATATCAAGAGCAAAATTAAAAAAAACCAGCTGCAGAGCTTGTTGAAGGATGAAAGGGAGCAATATGAGCAGTTTTACAAATCCTTTGGCAGACAATTAAAATACGGCATCTACAGCGATTACGGAAGCCATAAAGAGGACCTGCAGGACCTGCTCATGTTCTATTCTTCCACAGAGAAGAAGCTGGTTACTTTGGACGAGTATGTATCGAGAATGCCGGAAAATCAAAAAATACATTTATTATGCTTCCGGAGAAACGAATGAAAGGATCGAGAAGCTTCCGCAGACAGAGCTCGTATCCGAAAAAAAGGATATGAAATCTTGTACTTTACCGATGATGTCGATGAATTTGCAGTCAAAATGATCATGAGCTACAAAGAGAAAGAATTCAAATCGGTATCGAGCGGTGACTTGGGGATTGAACCGGAAGAAAATCACGACGGCGCGGATTCCGAAGAGAGCGGCAATAAAGAACTGTTTGAGTCTATGAAGAATATTTTATCGGGTAAGGTAAAAAAATGTAAGAGTGTCCAAACGGTTGAGATCACACCCTGTATGTCTGTCCACAGACGGCGAAGTAACGATCGAAATGGAAAAGATATTGAAATCGATGCCGAATAATCAAGATGTGCGTGCCGAGAAGATTTTGGAAATCAACAGAAACCATGAAGTGTTCCAGTCCTTAAAGGATGCCTATGCCAACGATAAGGAGAAACTGAATCTGTTTACTAACCTGTTATACAATCAGGCACTTTTAATCGAGGGACTGGCGATAGAGGATCCGGTAGAATTTACTAACGATATATGCAAAATCATGGTTTCCTCCGGCAAATAAAATGCAACAAAGAGCTCAGGCTGAAACAAGGCTTGGGCTTTTTTTTCTGAGTGACATGTTACAATATCTTAGGGTATATTTGCAAGGTGAGACAGCATTAATAATGAAGGATTGGAGTGATAATTATTAGTCGTTTTAATGACTGGTTAGGTGATAAATTAGCTATGTTTCTGTCTACGATGGGATGTTTCTATCTCATTTTTTGCACTAGTGATTGTTCCGCTTTTCTTCCAGCATCCGACTGATCTTGTAGGATGGGTGCAGTACATCGTGCAGAGCATTTTCCAGGGAGTAGCCCTTCCCATATTGGGTTATGTGTCTAAAAAAGCTGGAGATAATCAGGAAAAGGTATTAAATGAAACGCATGATACAGTGATGCAGGAGCTGGCGCTTGTAAAAGAGGAGCTTACGTTGGCAAGAGAAGAAAGAGATTCTATTCAAGCTTTGATTGGGGAATTACATCATCATCTTGGGATTAACAGCAATACTAAATAATTTTTTTTCTTTTTTTTCTTTTGCCGAATAACAAGAGGGGGTGGCCCCGTGACCTTTTAAACCCCTTCGTCATTTTAGAGTCTATCGGTTGGGTTCGCGACAGGATAGCGCAGTAACAATATTTATTCTCCTTAGAGGAAAGAAGACAAGTATATCGAAAGAGTATTGGTGTAGGTTGCCAAATCAATGGAATAAGGGGAGCTAATCATGGAAACGGTTATTATAAACCAAAGAAAAAAACTTTTACATTGTTCGGTTTTTTTTCCAAACTTCATGATGAAAACAAAGCCTATAGTGAAACGATTTTCGAATTGCTGGATCAGGTTTGGGCGGAAGTAAGAAACAAAGAACTCTCTCATACTGGCATCAATCATGTAGTTTATGAAGCAGATCATATTATATTTGCTGGGATTGAGTTGATCTCTCCGCCGAATGGAGATACATTACTGGAAAATAAGGATATTATTTTGCAAAAAAAATATGCCTATTGCAAACACATCGGGCCATATAGTGAATTAGACAAAACATATAGGAGCATACAATCGACTATAGAAGCTTTAGGAGAACACCATGAGGCTCCGTTATTGGAGATATACGGACATTGGAATGATGATGAATCAAAGCTTGAGACAGAGATTCTCTATAATCTCAGATAAGTATCTGCGATTCGCGCGATAGCTTGCCGCTTCCCCGGTCATTTAACCGCTATATATATGCACTATTTGAGAGCTTGCTGCATAGCAGGCTCTTTTTTTATTTGTTGAAGAAACGGGCGAGCGTTGACATAAAGCTTGAAGCGGATGGGGCCGAGGAGGACGACATCGAGCCTTGCCGGGAGAAAAAAACGGAAGCTTCATAAGGAGCGGTCGGGCCAACTTCGTCTCGGAAGAGTTGCCGCCGCGCTTCAGCAGGATGACGAACGGATTAACGCGATATTCGATATTGTGATTGACGAGATCGGATCAGGCCGGGTGGATAAACTAAGCATAAAGCTGCATAAAGGAGAGGATCAGCAATGAGTACCGCAGTTTACTTCGGTCGGGAAGGCACTCGCCTGCTCGGCAAAAAATCAGGATGTCCCTTACGATGGGGCGTACATTGGTTCAGGAGGGTCAGGGAAATCAACATAATAACTTTTCAGGACTATTGGATGGGTTTAAAAAACCTCCATAGGACGCATCATTTCGTAATCTTCATGCTCCAGCATGTGACAATGCCACACATATCGCCCGGTGAAAGGTCCAAAACGGGCAATAATGGATGTAACGTAACCAAAGGGGGTTCGAACCGTATCTTTTAGTCCCATTTCATAGGCATCAGGAGGAGTGGGCGCTCCCGTGAAAATAAGGTTTCCGGTTTTTTTTGAAAATGAGAAACATCAAAGGCTGGCGGTCAAGAATTTGAAAGTCAACCAAATGGAGATGGATGGGATGAGGAACGTCATCGATGATATTGATGATTCGCCAAATTTCAACAGTATGGACTTCAATTCTTTCGGATATGCGATCCATCCACATTTTTTTTCCATCCAATAAATTCAAGGATCGGCCATATTGATCCTTGATTCTGACAAGCGTTAAATATCTTGTCCTTTTTGCCGCACTTAACGGAAGTCGTTCGAATTTTTTCCAAATAAAAAAAGGAAGGGAACTGGTATCTGTACTTCGTAACGGAACGGTTACTCTGAATTGCATTACGTCTGTCGTTTCGGGGGATGCACTCTTGGTAACATTTTTTGAGAATAATGGTTTGACCGTAGTATTGAGAAAAGTCAATTATCACATCTACACGCTCGGCACTCATAAGTATGAATTCATTTATTTTGACCGTTGTCTCAAGAAAGCCGCCATCCGTGCCAATTTGATAAAAAAGGCTGATTGGATTCCATTTTTTAATGTAAGGATTCGACTATTTGATGCGTTTAAAATTCGAAACCGGTATTTTCTTGGTTCTACATCCAAAAATGGATAAACCTTCCCGTTTACAAGAATTGTATCCGCATCAAAAGGAGAGACAAGAGAAGGATGAGGAAGACCTGCATCGTCCTGATCCGGTTTGCTGGGGTAGTAAAGCGAGCCGTCCGGGTTGAACGAGCGGTCGACAATTAAAAGAGGGATTTCATATTTTCCGCTCGGAAGATTAAGGGATTGTTCATGCCTGTCGCGAATGATATAAAATCCCGCCAGTCCCGCGTAGATGTTCAATCTTGTAATTCCGACCGTGTGGTCGTGATACCATAGCGCAGTGGCTCGTTCAATGTTTGGATACGCATAAACCTCTCGTTCAAACAAAGGTCCCGTTTGTTCAAAATTTCTCGTGAACCATGCTTCGGGGTAACCATCACTATGGGCAGGCGTTCTTCCTCCGTGTAAATGCACAACGGTTCTACCCTCTGGCAGAGTCATTTCGGAACCATGAATCGTTGTATCAACAGGAAGAAGGTGCTTACTGGGCAGATCATTCATCCATTTTACAAACACGGTTTCATTCTTCATCACTTCGAACGTAGGACCCGGAAACGCTCCTTCATAACCCCATAAATGGTTGGTCCGAGGTCCCGGTGCAGCTTCTGGGAAAACTCCTTCATGGTCACTTCGTAATATGAACTATTATTGCTTCGATTCTTGGGAGATAACGTGTTTGGAATAGGCAGTTCATCCACGAATTTTTTGCAGCTTTATCTTTGCTGGCATAAGAATTGACATCCTCTCCATTGTCAGGATCAACTGAGTAAGTTTATGAACGTGAACTTGTTCATTATGTTAGTTATACGTGTTCAAATCCGAGGCAGCTGAAAATGGAGGGATTAATGTCGTTTATGATGAAAAGAGCACAAGAAGGACCTAAAAAAAATCAAGGACATTGTTGAAACAAATGATAATATATGACATATGTCATACTCTCGGATTGACGTTTATAACTACTGCAAGGCTGCCGGATTGTCTATACTTAGGATAGACTACGGCGGCAGACTTCGACAACGTTGCCCGCGCGTCATTCTGAGGAGGAAACAATCACAATGGATCAGCCCAACATCTCGCATCTGAAAAAAAAGATATCGCCCCCTTTGAGAAAACCGATACGAAGGCAAGTATCAAACAATTAATCAACACATTGGTGCCATTACTGGCGCTCTGGTATTCCGCATACCTGAGCCTTTCGGTGTCGTACTGGATTACCCTTCCGATTGTGGTCGTTGCTTCCGGGTTTATTATCAGGACCTTTATCCTGTTTCATGACTGCTGTCACCAATCGTTCTTCAAGAGCCGCAGGGCTAATGATATACTTGGCACCATTCTGGCGTCGTTACCCTCGTTCCGTATCAACAATGGAAGAACACGCATTCGATCCATCATTCCACGAGCAGCAACCTCGATAAACGGGGCATCGGCGATATATGGATTCTGACTGTTGAGGAATATACCGCTTCTCCTTTATGGCGCCGTATTGCTTACCGGATTTATCGGAACCCGCTTGTGATGTTCGGAGTCGGACCGATCGGTGTTTTTTCTCATACAATATCGTTTCAACCGTAAAGGTGCGAAGCGGAAGGAACGGATGAGCAATTACTTAACCAATGCCCTGCTTGTCGGTTTGTATGCGTTGATGGTCTGGGCCATCGGATGGCAGGCGTTTCTGATGATTCAAGGGCCGATTTTCCTCATATCCGGCAGTCTTGGAATTTGGCTGTTTTATGTACAGCATCAGTTCGAGCATTCCTACTTTGAGAATGAAGACGAGTGGAGTTATGTGAAAGCTGCCGTAGATGGAAGCTCTTATTATAAGCTGCCTATGCTTTTGCAATGGATTACCGGAAATATCGGATTTCATCATGTGCACCACCTGAGCCCCAAAGTGCCTAACTATAATTTGGAGAATGCGCATAACGCATCGGTTCCCCTCCAGAAGGCAACGACGATCACTATCGGCCACAGCCTGAAGTCGCTCGGATTCCATCTGTGGGATGAGCACAAGAAGACGTTCATCGGTTTCAAGGATCTGAAGCTCGCGGTCAAGCAGGCAGCTTCGAGCGCTGAAAATAAAGCCAATTGGCAGGCAAGTGAATTGAAAACCTCGGAACGAGCCAGCTAGAATCGAAAATCTGTTATAATTAACTCAATAGGCATAGAATAAAGGGTGGGCGACCATGAAGAAGTGGCATCATATTTTTCACAAAAGCACGGGACTTAGTCCTTATGTATGGGTCGTCTTTTACATCCTCCCTTTTTATTTCATATTCCGTTCCTCCTCTACGTACGAAGTAGTAATCGGCATCATTATGATTTTGGTGTTCTTTGCTTGCTACGTACTTTCTTTTGTTTCAAAAGGGTGGTTGGTCTACTTCTGGACCAGCGTCCAGATTCTCATTTCGATCACTATGACCTTGCTGTTCGGGTATGTATATTTCGCTCTGTTTTTTGGCGTTTTTTTATCGGCAATATCCAGAACCGGATCGGGTTTGCTACACTTTACACTATTCATCTTCTAACTACGATCGCGGCGATTAACTTTGGTTTCGTGACTCAGAACCCTATTTTCCTTACCCAGCTGCCGTTCGTCCTGGTCAGTCTGATCGGCGTTATCCTGCTTCCCGTCACCACCTATAACCGGAACAAAAGAGATAAACTTCAGGGACAGCTGGAAGATGCGAATAAGAGAATTTCCGAGTTGGTCAAGCTGGAGGAACGCCAAAGGATCGCCCGCGATCTCCATGATACCCTCGGTCAGAAACTGTCGTTAATCGGTTTGAAGAGTGATTTGGCGGGCAAATTAATAACTAAAAAACCCGACCCATGTGCAAGCTGAACTCAATGACATACGTCGAACGGCAAGAACCGCATTGAAGGAAGTTCGGGATATGGTTACGGAAATGCGCGGTACCCGGTTAGAGGATGAGATGTTTCGGGTCACACAGATTTTGAAAGCTGCCGAAATCGATCTCATCTTGGAAGGCGACCCAAGAATGGTCAACATCTCCCTGATGACCGAGAACGTCCTCAGCATGTGCTTGAAGGAAGCTGTGACGAATATTGTGAAACACAGCAATGCGACAACATGTTTGATCGCCATCGAGCCTTCGCCAACCGAGTTCGTTATCAAAGTAAAAGACAATGGTATCGGTATCGCCGAGGAATCCGCGTACTTCAAAGGAAGCGGACTCCGTGGAATGAAAGAACGGCTTGAATTTGTGAACGGTGTTATGGAGATTGTGTCGGATGCCGGGACAATGATCGTTTTTTTAGAGTGCCGATCGTGTTCAAGCAACCGGAAAAGGAGGCGGTGATATGATTCGCATCGTGATTGCCGAGGACCAACGCATGCTGCTTGGAGCTTTAGCTACCCTGCTCGATTTGGAAGAAGACATGAAGGTCGTCGGTAAAGCAACCAACGGCGAGGATGCCGTGCGGCTGGTTCACCTTCACAAGCCGGATATTTGCATCATGGACATCGAGATGCCGGGGAAGAGTGGCTTGAGGCGGCCGAGGAGTTGAAAGGTACGGGCTGCAAGGTTATGATCTTGACCACTTTTGCCAGATCCGGATATTTTGAGAGGGCCATCAAGTCAGGCGCAAGCGGCTACTTGTTGAAGGACAGCCCCAGCGAGGAACTGGCGGACTCGATTCGAAGCATTATGGCCGGCCGCCGCATCTATGCAGCCGAGTTGGTCGATGATACCTATGGGCATGGAAATCCATTGACCGAACGGGAGAAGGAAGTATTGCTCCTTATCGCCGACGGTAAAAAAATACGAAGGATATCGCAAGCGAGCTGTATCTTACGAACGGAACCGTCCGCAATTATATATCCGTTATCCTCGATAAGCTCGGTGTCAGCAACCGGGTCGAAGCCATTACAAGGTTTAAAGAGAAGGGTTGGTTCAAGTAATTATGAGCCGGATTAGGATTCCAACGGTCAATTTAGACTGAGTCGTCTCTACCACTTTAAGTGGAAAGGCGGCTTTTTTAATATATCCTCGAACCTGTGATAAAATCTTAAAAGATGCCTTATTCAAAAGGAAGTCTCCTCGTTTATATGGAATGAGATAGAAATGAAGATTCATTTTGCAACATATCAGGAGGAACAGATGAAGATTCGCGTATTGGCCATTGCGCCTTATCCCGGCTTGAAAGACTTGTTGTTGGAAATGGCAGAAGAAGAAAATTCAATTCATATGGATGTTGAGGTTGCCGATCTTCAGGAAGCGATACCGCTCGTCGTACAAGCTGAGCGAAAAGGATATCATATCATTGTCAGCAGAGGGGGCACCGCCGATTTGATACGCCAGCATGTTTCCCTGCCGGTGGTGGATATCCCGGTTTCGGGATATGATATTCTGCGCGTACTGACGCTGGTAAAAAAATTCGAACTCGAAAGTAGGCATCATTGGTTTCCCTAATGTTTGCCACGGCGTCGCTCAGGTATCCAGTCTGCTGGATTTTAAGATTCCCATCTATGCTATCGGTCATGAGTCAGAGGTTGCCGATGTGATAAACAGGGCGTTTCGATCGGACATCCAAATCGTACTGGGTGATGTGATTACGGTAAGGATGGCACAAGCGATGGGGTATCGGGGCATTCTCATAACATCAGGAAAAGAATCCGTCGCCGACATGTTTGCCGAGGTTCGCAGAGTGTTTGAGGTCTATAAGCAGGGACAGGAAACGATCCGGTTTTACAAGGGAATTTTGGATGCCGATCCCCGGGGTACCATTGTAATAGACGATGCAAAAAAAAGTGCTTTATGCAAATCAAACTGCCTGCCGTATATTGGGTCAACTGCACGGAGTGGAAGGGAACAATCTAATTCTGTTCTCCCCGAACTTGAGCAATTTGATTAAACAAGCGGATGAGCAGGCGAATGCCAAGCGGCGGCATTACGCGCAGATAAACGATCAACAGTTCATAGTGAGTGTTGTTAAGCATGAGACGGGGGGCCAATCGGGTTATTTGATTTGGTTAGATTCGATGGAGAATCAGCGGAATGAACAACGTTATGCCGCTTATATTCCGCCAAAACTGGGCACATTTGCTCAAGTGATCGGTTCGAGCTTGCCGCTTCAAAGAGCGGTGGCCAAGGCGAGAAAATTTGCACAGTCGGATCGAAACATTTGGATATTTGGCGAAAGAGGCACAGAAAAGTGTTTATTTGCCCAAGCCATTCACTCAGTCAGCAAACGCCGGGATCAAGGATTTTATATGATAGTCTGCGAAGAAGTCACAGAGGAACAAACGGATATGCTGCTTATCGGCGATTCTCAAGAACCTGGTCTTCTCCAAGGAGGATTTGCAGGCACCGTTTATTTAGAAAATATAGACAGGATGAGCAAAGCGGTCCAGATCAGATGGCTGCAGGCGGTGCGCAATACAAAAAAATACGCTTTATCGCTTCTTCTTCTACGCCAATCACTAAGATCAAGAATCGCGCCGGGTATAACAATGATCTGATTTTCGCATTGGGGGAAATGCACATGAATATTCCGCCGCTTCGGGAACGGCCCGAGGATATAGAGGAAATCGTCAGCGTAATGATTGGAGAGTATAATTTCGAATCGGGCAAACAAATTGTGGGCATGCGGGAAGAGGTGCTGGACCGGCTGCATCTGTATGAATGGCCTGGAAACCTGCTGGAATTGGAAAACCTCATTCAGGAGATGCTTATCCTTACGAAAGGCCATTATACGGAATGGAATGAAGTTAACGAAGTGTTGGCCCGGTTGGAACAGCACCCGGGCAATGTTTCGTCAAATGCGGCTTATGTGCAAATCGATATTAGCGGGACTTTCGAGGAAATTGAAGCGCGGATATTAAGGCTTATCCTTCAAGAAGAAGGAATGAATCAATCCAAAACTTCCAAAAGACTGGGAATAAACCGCACCACTTTGTGGAGGAAATTGAATTGATTGTTTAAAAAAATAAACATTTCATAAGTTGATTGGGCTATGGGGACCATTTTATAATTTAATTATAGCGCTTACACGATTCATCGTGTTTCTTAAATAAACGTTTTGGGAGGAGTTATCCAATGAGTGTTTAAAACGTACATCGTGAAAGCGTTTTCGTTTATTTTGTAAAACTTTGTAATCGCTTAAAAAAAATGAATAACCCTAATTTAAGGAGCGATTGAACAATGGGCACATCTAAATGGTTCAAGATTATACCGGTTGCTTTCGTGATGTACATGCTCGCTTACATGGACCGGATCAACATTGGCATACTTATACCGTATATGCAGAAAGATTTGAATTTAACGTCATCCGTTGCCGGTGATATTGCCGGTATATTCTTCTGGGGTTATTTGATCCTGCAGATTCCGGGCGGAATACTGGCTACAAAATGGTCTGCCCGAAAGTTTATTTTTTATTCTGATGATCTTATGGGGCATTGCTGCTATCGCAACCGGATTGGTGCAGACGGAAGGGCAGTTAAAAGTGGTCCGCTTCCTCCTAGGAGTAGCTGAAGGCGGGGTTTGGCCGGCCGTTCTCGTATTGCTAGCGTCATGGTTTACCCAGAAGGAGCGCGCACGGGCCAATGCATTCTGGATGGCATGTTTACCGGTTTCAGCCATGCTGATGGCGCCGTTATCCGGAATGCTGCTGGCTCATTTCAACTGGCATCAAGTTTTGATTATCGAAGGAATTCCTCCGCTTATCTGGGCTTTGGTCTGGTTCTATGCTGTCAAAGACAGACCGTCCGAAGCAAACTGGATGAATCAGGCGGAAAAGCAAAAGCTGCTTGAAGATTTGGCAGAGGAACAAAAGAAAAAAGGTGAGATCGGAAGGCTTCGGAGCAGCTTTTAAAAAACGGCAAGGTTTGGGGATTGGTCATTATGTATTTGTTCTGGATGACCGGTTTCTACGGTTATACGTTGTGGGTGCCGAGTGTAGTAAAAAACGTTCACGAAAGATCCGGTGACCATGGGATGGTTAACCGCAATTCCATTTAGCTGCGCATTGATTGGAATGTTGCTGAATTCATATTGGTCTGACCGCCGGATGAACCGGATTCAACATGCGGCTGTACCGCTGCTCATTGGAGCTTTAACTATGGTCGCAGGTCAATTTGTAAGCGATCCCGTGCTGCAGATGGTGCTTCTCTCGATTACGGCAATATGCGTATATGCGCCGTATGGTCCGTTATGGGCGATTCCCACAGCAATTGTGCCAGCAGGAATAGCCGGAGCGGCGCTGGGTTTGCAAAATGCGATAGGAAACTTGGGCGGTTACTATGGCCCTAAAGTAGTGGCATGTTGAAAGATGCAACAGGCGATTTCCACGCGGGGTTTTTTTTCTTCCTGGCCGGCTCCCTGGTGGTTTCGGCGATCACCACCCTTATTTTGGGGCGTTTCTTAGATTCGAGCTCAAATACCGTCAGCAGCCGCAAACCGTTAGAATTATCGCAAAAGGTATAAGCATCGACGGCATCTTCCCTGATGCCGTCTTGTCTTAATTTTAGAGAAGGGAATGGGACGGATGGACTTTCCAAGATTAATTAAAATCAGACAGCATTTCTCGGGTCCTGTGGTGGAAGATATCGATGGAGTGGTTGCTGAGCAGCTCTCTCGAGCAGGGCTTGACGATAAAGTCAAGCAGGGCACGCGGATTGCCATAACGGCAGGCAGCCGCGGAATTGCCAATATCGCTGTTATCATCCGTGCGACCGTCAGAGAGTTAAAGAACCGGGGAGCGGTCCCTTTCATTGTTCCGGCCATGGGCAGCCATGGAGGGGCAACGGCGGAAGGACAAGTAGAAGTGTTGCATAGTCTGGGGGTTACAGAACAATTTTGCGGGGCGCCGATCCTCTCCTCGATGGAGGTTGTTCCTGTGGGCGAGACGCCAGAAGGAATGCCGGTATATGTGGACAAGAATGCCATGGAAGCGGATGGCATTATAGTGATGGGGCGCGTTAAGGTACATACCGATTTTAAATCGCCGATCGGCATCGAGAGCGGGTTAATGAAAATGGCGGCCATCGGTTGGGGAAACACAAGCAGGCCCTGCTTATTCACAGTTACGGCGTTCACGGGATTCGCGACATTATGCCGGAAGTGGCAAAGGTTGTGCTGCAAAAGGCGAATATCGTTTGCGGAGTAGCGATCGTAGAAAATGCGTTTGAACAAACGGCACTCATCGAAGCGATTCCGACCGGGCAAATTTCCCAAAGAGAAGGGGAACTGCTGCAGTTCTCGGCATCCCTGATGCCTAAACTTCCCGTAGAAGATCTCGACATATTAGTCGTCGATGAAATAGGGAAAAAAAACTACAGCGGAACTGGAATGGATACCAATATTATCGGCAGAATTCGAATACTGGGTGCTGAAGAGCCGGAAAGCCCGCGTATTAAGTATATCATTGCCAGCGATTTGAGCGAGGAGTCACATGGCAATGCGCTGGGCATCGGGCTTGCCGATTTGACGACCAAACGATTGTTCGGGACGATTGATTTTCAAAAAAATGAATGAGAATGTTGTGACGAGCACATTTCTCTCGCGAGCGGCCATTCCTATCGTGATGGAAAACGACGAGGAAGCGATTGCAGCAGCATTGCGCGCAAATTGGGGAGTGCAGCCGGAAAGGGCGAGAATGATCCGTATACCCAGCACGCTTCACTTGGAATATTTGTATGTTTCGGAGGCTTTATTGCCGGAAGTGCAAAGTTTGCCGCACGTAGAAGTCATCGGTGAAGCGGAGGAAATGAAATTCGATAAAGCCGGATATTTTTCTAAATCGGATTATCATGTCCATTGACTATAGAAACCGATTTGGCGCAAAGCATTTCGGAACTGATTGGTCATCAATGCTCACATGGGGGGAACAACTTTGCAGCGTTTAGCCATCATTGCGGACGACTTGACTGGTGCCTCGGATTCGGGTGTCCAGTTTGCGAGAAATGGATACCGCACACAGGTTATTTTTTGATTGGAAAGAGATCTTTAATGATTGCCTGGAAACGATTGTAATTGATACGGACAGCAGGTCCTTGCCAGGCGTACAAGCCTACGTACGAGTAAAAGAGGCCGCAGAAGCTTTACGGAATCAAGGGTTTTCTTTTATATACAAAAAAAATGGATTCCACACTTCGGGGTAATCTCGGTCAGGAACTCGATGCAGTGGTTGATGTGTATGGTTTTGAAGCGGCGCTTATTGTTCCGGCTTTTCCGCGAATCGGGCGTACGACGGTTAACGGTGTTCATTATATACATGGTGTACCTGTCAATGAGACGGAGATAGCCAAGGACCCGAAGACACCTGTGCCCGAGGCGGATGTGGCCAAGCTATTGTCCCTGCAATCCAGGAGAAGTTGTATATCCATTGATCTTCCAACGCTGCGGAGCGGGGAGACGGCAGTGCGTCTCCGTATTGAGGAATCATTGAAGCATCCAGCACCCTATATAATCCTTGATGCTGAAACCGATGAAGATATGAAACTTATCGCAGGTTTGGTGGCTGATTACGAAAACCGGTTTCTTTGGGCAGGCTCCGCTGGGCTAGCCGAACATTTACAGGCCCAGGGGAGCGGGAATACGGGATTCCGACCGCAATTGAACATTAGCGCTGCTTATCCAATCATGCTTGTGGCAGGCAGTATTTCAAAAGTAACCCGGGATCAGGTCGCTGCGTTTAACGAACAGCCGGGCGTTGTCTCCGTCGAAATGGATCCGCTTGCTTTAATGGCATCTCCCGGGCAGTGGAACAGCGAAGAAGAACGCTGTTTTCGCTTGCTGGTGGAGGCACTAAATAAAGGACTCGATGTCAGCTTATATGCGGGGTCATCACCGGAACAGGTACGACTGGCTAATGAAATGGGAGCTCAAATAGGGCTAGATTCTTCCAGCGTATCCAACCGGATAGCAGATTCATTAGGAGGAATCGCCGGAAAGGTTGTTTCAGTTTGCCGACTGGGAGGGCTTGTTCTAACAGGGGGCGATACGGCAAAAGCGGTATCCAGACACATGGGGGTGCGAGGAATCCAGCTGCTTGCGGAATTGGAAGCCGGTATTCCCCTGGGACGCTTGCTTGGAGCGGGCAATTTGCTCGCGGTAACGAAAGCAGGAGCATTCGGAAATAAGGAATCGCTTCTTTATGCAAAGCAAATTTTGAAAGGAGAGAGTGCAATTGTATAAACGATTATCGGAATCACCATGGGGACGCGCCGGCGTCGGTCCGGAGATCATTATGAAGGCTTTGAGCGATAAGGCCATTTATGATAACTGCCGTCCGTTTGTGATCGGGATTTAAATCTGGAGAGGGCAGGACAGGTGGTTGGAAGCGGCCTTCAGGTAAGCACAATCTCCGAGCCCGCGGATCTGGAATTTGTACCGGGGAAAGTGGAGTGTCTGGATTTAAATTTACTCCCTGCGGATCTTCCGTTCGGACAAGTTTCCGCCGCAGCGGGACACGCAGCTTTCATGTATTTAAAAAAAAGCGATTGAGCTTGCAAACGAAGGTAAAATTGATGCCATATGCACGGCCCCGTTAAATAAAGAAGCTCTGCACAAAGGCGGACACCTGTACCCTGGGCATACGGAAATTTTAGCGGAATTGACAGGGACCACAGACTTCTCTATGATGCTGTCTGCTCCTAATTTGAAGGTTATTCATGTGACAACACATGTGGGCATTATTGATGCTGTGAAAATGATTAATCCGATCGGGTTTATAAAGTGATCAGCCTGGCCCATGAAACTTTGGAAAAGGCGGGTTATCCTTCGCCCCGCATCGCTGTATGCGGCATTAACCCTCATGCAGCGAGAACGGCCTGTTTGGTTATGGTGAAGAGGAAGAAAAGATTATCCCTGCGGTTGAGAAAGCTGAGCGGGAGGGAATTCGCGTGGTTGGCCCGCTGCCCGCCGATACTTTGTTTTACCGTACCAGAAGAGGCGATTTCGATATCGTGGTTGCCATGTACCATGATCAAGGGCATGCGCCGGTCAAAGTATTAGGACTGGAGGCCGGCGTTAATATCACAGTGGGCCTTCCCATTATCAGAACCAGTGTCGACCACGGGACGGCATTTGACATTGCCGGCAAAGGGATTGCGGATGATCAAAGCATAAAGGAAGCTTTGCGCCAAGCTGTAGAGCTGGCTCCTAAACGATAAGTATCCGCTCCATGCAGTGCTTCGCGTAATCCTGTATATTCGATCACAATATCAATACCTCTTTTCATTGTGGCAGGGAAGAACGCTTGAAACGCGCCTCCAATGCCGCCTGCAGCCCCTGCTCCCGGTAAATCTGGAGACGAATGCCTATGGGACAAGGCGCCTGAGCTTCTTGCTCAAAGCGCGGAGCAAGTGATGCGGACATTTTGCAAGCGTTGACAAAAAAGGATTTATATTAGAGGGGGACATCATTATGCAATTAAAAAAAGCCATTGAAAAAAGTACCGGGAGGAATGATGGTTATCCCGCTGTTATTTGGGGCATTGATCAACACGTTCTTCCCGAATACAGCCGATTTTTTTTGGATCGTTCACAGGGGCCTTGTTTAAAGGGGCGTTACCGATATTAGCCGTCTTTTTTTCTTTTGCATTGGTACGACGATAAATTTTAAAGCAACCCCTTACATTGTAAAGAAAGGAGGGGCTCTGCTTCTGACGAAAATAGGGATAGCGGCCATAGCCGGCATCATCGCCACCCAATTGATCGGACATGATCCAGGCACGACGGTACTCGGCGGATTATCCGTATTAGCTATTGTCGCCGCGATGAATGATACCAACGGCGGACTTTATATGGCCCTGATCGGACAGTTCGGCAAAAAAGGAAGATGCGGGGGCATACTCGCTCATGAGCCTGGAATCCGGTCCGTTCCTGACCATGGTTACTTTGGGAATCGCCGGTCTTTCTTCTTTTCCGTGGCAAACGATGGTAGGGGCCATTCTTCCTTTGCTTGCCGGAATGGTTGCCGGAAACCTGGATAAAGAATTTCGCGAGCTGTTCAGTAAAGCGGTGCCGGCTGTAATTCCTTTTTTTCGCCTTTGGATTGGGCGCAGGGCTTGATTTTAAAAAAAAGTGGCACAAGCAGCTTCACGGGTCTTTTCTTGGGGATTGGCGTGGTCGTGGTTACAGGAACGGCGCTGTTTATCGTTGATAAATTAACGGGCGGAAACGGAATTTCCGGATTGGCTGCCGCCACTACTGCCGGCAATGCCGCAGCGGTTCCGGCCGCTGTAGCCGCGGCCAACCCGGTATATAAGGAAGTCGCTTCTTCTGCAACGATTATGGTTGCTGCCAGCGTCATTGTAACCGCTGTTGTGGTACCCTTCGTGGTAGCCTGGTATGCAAAACGGCTCGATGCTAAACAGGGAACCAGAACCAGCTTAATAACGAAGGAAACCAGCGTTTAGAAGGAGAGATCAATAATGAAAACGACCTTATTGTACGGAAAAGGAGTTCTTCCAATCGAAGTCCCGGATCATTCCGTGATCATCGAACCGTATCATTTAAATGGTTTACAAGAAGAGAAACAAGCGGTTCAGGAGGCTTTAAGGAACCCCATCGGCCTGCCGCCTTTGCGGGAGATGGTACAATCTACGGACAAAGTGGCCATTGTCATCAGTGACATTACACGCCCAACCCCTAATCATAAGCTCGTTCCATGGATTATCGAGGAACTAACTCACGTACCCGCAGAAAATTTTGTTGTGATTAACGGTACGGGAACACACCGTGATCAGACAAAAGAGGAATTCGTTCATATGTTGGGTGAGTGGGTTGTTGATAATTTCCGGGTAATTAACCATCATTGTCACAATAAAGATGAACTGGTGAATGTAGGGCACAGCCAATTTGGCTGTGATGTATATTTAAACAAGGAATATGTTGAAGCAGATTTCAGGATTGTAACAGGTTTTATAGAGCCTCACTTTTTTTTGCGGGTTTTTTTTCGGGCGGTCCGAAAGGAATTATGCCGGGGATTGCAGGGATTGAGACCATCTTGACCTTTCATAATGCCAGAATGATCGGTGATCCCTTGTCGACATGGGGGAACATGGTGGACAATCCCTTGCAAGAAATGACCCGCGAAATTAATCGGCTGTGCAAGCCTCACTTCATGCTGAACGTTACTTTAAATAAATCGAAGGAGATTACGCAAGTTTTTTGCAGGCGAGTTATTTGAAGCCCATGATCAAGGCTGTGCTTTCACCAAAGAGCATGCCATGATTCCGGTGGAAGAGCGATTTGATGTCGTCATTACTTCTAATTCCGGGTATCCGTTGGACCAGAATCTTTACCAGGCTGTAAAAGGGATGAGCGCGGCCCATAAGATTGTAAAAGAAGGCGGAGTCATTGTCTGTGCTTCCGAATGTTCTGACGGAATTCCTGACCATGGCAACTATGCGGAGATTTTACAGATGAGAAAAACACCTCATGAGATTCTCGAGATGATCAACAATCCTGCCTTTCAAAAGTTCGACCAATGGCAAGTACAGAAACAGGCGGTCATTCAGGTCTGGGCAGATGTATATCTTTATTCCTCCTTACCGGATGAAGAAGTTGTAAAAGCTATGTTATGGCCAATCCATAATATCGAGGCCGCTTTAGAGCAATTCAAAGAGAAGTACGGGAACGATATGACAGTGGCGGTTTTGCCTTTGGGTCCTTTTGACAATACCTTATGTTAAAGGAGAATAATAACTGAATCCGATAACGAAGAGATTTTCCATGGATACATAACGCCAACGCTAAAGAAAGAGTGATTGCCGTCTATGCGGATATGGTCGCTCAGTCCGGTTTACCGGCCTGCCGGATGATTAGCCTGGAGATCCAACGGTCAGGTGCTGCTTTCTTTACAAAATAAGAAAACCTCTTATGGAGTCTACTCGACGGCCCTTGGCGGGGCCGTTTTTTTTAACGTTAAACCTCCCATCGACGCAAATGTCAGCTAAGCTGTTGTCTAGCATTTTCGCTTCCCAACAAAAAAAGATATTATTCTAGCCGGCTTTGTACCTCGATTTTTTTTGAAGGAGTGAGATTGTGTTGAGGGAAAACAGATGGATTGGCCTTGCTCCAGGTGTACTTCTTGTCCGTTAATAACTACCGCTACCGAGCCCTCCATCAGGTAATGCAGTTCGCTTCCTTCATGAGAGTGAGGACGAAACTTCGAATTTGGCTCCAAAATAAAGAGGAATGATTCTATGCGATTGGCATTAGCAATCCGGTAGAAATCGACTCCGGGATAGGAAGGGATTTCATGCAAAACATGCGATGAATGTATGGGTTGAATTTTTTTGTTCAAAGCAGATGTTCACTTTTCCTAATGAATGGTTTATAAAAAAATTTCTGCGCATGGTTTTTTTTAGCATGCCATACGGCGTGAATCGATAGTAGGCCGAAGATGATCCAATTGGCGAGATAGGACCAGGTTAACGACCATCCTAAGTGATAACTCATGAAACCTGCAATAACCATACAATATTCTACTATGATTCCTCCAATAGTCCACATTAATGTGTAGAAAAAAACCATTTTTTTAGCGGTATTAGGCAAAAAACAGAACATAGAAACAGGCGATGACCGGGTAAACTCCGAAATCATCAAGAAGCTCAATCATCATCGGTTTCATATGGGTGTAAGGATCGGAATATTGCCATAACGGATAATAATGGACAACAGTATCTGACGCTAAACTCATTATCATGGCCAAAAAAGGCGGTAGGATATATATTTGTAAATTTGTCTTTGCGAAAAAAAAATGAAAAAACACTGTCCAGGACAGCAGGAGTACGGCGATAAAAAAACAAATGGACTCACCTCCGCTTCGATAACATTTGCAAACAATATACTACCCCGGAAACATCATAAAATACACTGAAAAAAAATTGTCTGACGAGTTATGTGCGCTTTGGTTTTCGTAAAAAAAACAGGTGCCATCTTAAATAGAGTAGTCCCAAAAAAATAGAACGGCACCGAGTACCACAATTTCCAGCCTTTATAAACAATGTAGCCGGTGAGAACAGATAGATACTCCAAAAAAAATGGAGAAGAGTACGGCTCCGATTAAATAAAAAAAATGAAATACAGCTTCCTTTCCGGCATAAAATTCAGAAAAAATAATTACAAATGCGGGTGCCAGAGCCGCCTCAAGGGCAAGATATTTGAAATTTATCGACGGGTCGACAAAATCATACAGATCGATAATGTGACCGAAAGAAAGGTCGGTATATATCGTTAATGCAGCCATCCAGCCCCAAGTAATATATATTTCTCGCCCGGTCAAATGCTTAGGCATCAACCAAGCGATGACGAGTGCGATTGCCAATGAAGTATAAGCGAACACGTATCCCATTATGTTCCACCTCCAGTGATTTATATTATCCCATAATTTTTTTCTTATGATTCGTCCCAAATATGACACGATTGAAATAGGACAGCGGTTAAAAGGTTTTTTGCCGGGATCAACAAACAATTACTTATGAAACCGGTTATTAATCCTCAATTGCAGCGGCAACCGCATTGTGGAAGCAGTCCCGCAGACGGACAACCGATTTGCCGCGTCCAAAATGAACCCGGTTTGTCAGCAGAACCACGAATACCCCGGTTTCCGGGTCTATCCATAAGCTGGTGCCGGTAAAGCCGGTGTGACCGTAAGAGAGCGGGGACGACCAATCGCCGGACGAATCCCAGGGGTCTCCTTTGAGAACCCAGCCCAGTCCGCGGTTTGCGTTCAGATGAGCTGTGTGAGTCCGGGCTGCGGTCGCAGCGGATGAAGAAGAAAGCAGTATCCCATCATGATACCGTCCCCGGTTTAACCACATCGCCGCATAAATGGACAAATCGGCCGCAGTGGAAAACAGTCCCGCGTGGCCGCTGATACCGCCCATAGCTGCCGTGTTTTCGTCGTGCACATCGCCCCAGCGGAAGCTGCCGTCCATGAATTCCGTCGCGGCGATTCGCGGTTTGAGCGCTTCCGCCGGACAGTAAGTGCTGTCGCGCATGCCGAGCGGTTCGAAGATATGCTTCCGGGCAGCGGTGTCAAGGGGGATACCGAATAGCAGGGAAACGATTTCACCCAGCGTAATGAAATTCAGATCGCTGTATACGCAGCCTGTTCCGGGACTGAATGTCAGAGCTTCATTCCAGACCGCCGCTTTTATTTCCTCCGGCGTCCAGCCATGCGAATGCATGTCTTTGGAAGAAGGCAGGCCGGATGTGTGGGTCAGCAAGTGCTTCAGGGTCACTTCGGACTTGCCGTTCGCGGCAAAAGCCGGAACATATCTGCGCACCGGATCGTTCAGGCGCATTTCGCCCCGGTCGATAAGCTGCAGAATCAAAGGCAGAGTGACCACCACTTTGGTCAAGGAAGCGCAGTCATAGATCGTATTAAGCTGCACGGGATAATTGGCGAAGCCAGTGGCGATCGAGAGCCCGGCTTTGTGCGTTGCTACGATTTTGCCGTTTCTGCCGACAAAAGCGACGCCTCCCGGAATTTCCCCTCTTTCCGTTTCCCGGTCAAGCAGAAGGAAAGCGGTCTGCAGCTGTTTTCCATTCATCCGTTCTTTCTCGGGAGAGGAATATACCAGCTCCTTGTGCAGATCCTTATCCGATTTTTTTGTTCCACCTCAGTTCCCCCTTTAAGATCCTTTGCAAGTTCGAGTATAGGCCAGCCGATCATTTTCTGCAATTGGACAAGTTAAAGTTTAAAAAAAATTGATTTATTGATACTTTATTTTTTATATCGATATAATTCGAAGTGTAAGAGGATAATTAACAATATTTGGGTACGGACTAAGGCAGAAAAAAAGCGGGGAACGACATGGACTTTATCATTGGGGTAGACGGAGGCGGAACGAAGACGGAAGCGGCCGCATTCGGCATGGACGGCCAGCTGCTGGGCAGGGTCCAGGGCGGCGCCTCGAATCCGCACGCTGTTAGTTATGAACAAGCGATCCCAAACCTGACGGCTGTGCTTGATGCTCTGTTGGCTCAACCGGGCCTTAGCCCCTCCCGCTGTAAAGCCGTTTGTTTGGGGTTGGCGGGGGTCGACAGCGATGAAGAGCGCACGCCGTTCCAATTGGCACTTGCCAATTACGCGCGAGAAAAAAAGGCAGCTCCTTTCAGCTGCTGATGAAAAAAACGACGCGAGATCGCGCTTATGGCGGCGACCGGACAAAAGCACGGCATTATCGTGATTTCCGGAACCGGGGCCATTGTGTACGGCATAACGCAGCAGGGTGAGCGGCACCGCATCGGCGGTTGGGGGCACATCCTCGGCGACCCAGGAAGCGGATACGAAATCGGCCTGCATACGCTGCAAACCGTTATGAAAAGCTACGACGCATGCTGCCGAAGACGCTGCTCACCGAGATGATCCTGGAGAAGCACGGTTTCCAGAGCCTGTCTCACTTAGGGATTATATCTACGGTCCGGCGGTAAAAAAAGCAGCATATTGCCGAATATGCGGAAATCTGCATCCGCGGCGCGGAAATAGGGGATGCATTGGCGTCGGGCCTGATACGCGATGCAGCTTCCAGGCTCGCGGCCATGTGTTCGGCGATGCAAAAGAAGGAGACTTCGTTCGCAGACACGAGCATCGGAGTGACCGGATCGATTTTCAAAAAAAATTCACCTTTGTATCTGGAAACTTTTGAAAGCCAGGTTCTGAGCCAATCCAATGCCCCGGTTGTATTATCCCGGCAATCTCCCGTATTCGGGGCGGGGCAGTTTGCACTGCAATTCCTACAAGAAAGCTAAACCCGAACGAATGGAGGTTATTTATGGAATCGTCAATCAACAGCCTTGTCACTGAACAGCGAAACCCGAACACCGTCAATATCGACCAAAAAATCGGCAATCGAGATCGTCTCCTTAATTAATGCGGAAGACCGTAAAATCGCCGGTGCGGTTCAATCGATCATTCCTGAAATCGCCGCAGCGGCCGAACTGATCACGGCTTCGCTCAAGCAGGGAGGCAGGCTGTTTTTTTATGGGGGCGGGGACGAGCGGCAGGCTTGGCATTTTGGAGGCTTCCGAGTGCCTCCGACGTTTGGAATAAGCCCGGAGTTCGTACAGGCAATTATGGCCGGAGGCTATGGGGCTGTCCACAAGGCCGTGGAAGGCGCGGAGGATAACGAACAAATGGGCGCGGCAGACATCGACCGGTCGGGCCTCCGCCCACAGGATGTTTTGGTTGGAATATGCGCAAGCGGCCGCACCCCGTATGTGATCGGCGGTATGAAGCGGGCCCGGCAGCTTGGCGCAAAAGCGATCGGCCTGGCCAACAACCCCAATTCGCCGATGAGAGAGCACGCTTCCATTATGCTTGAGGCGGTAGCAGGTCCAGAGGTCATCACCGGGTCAACACGGATGAAGGCGGGCACTGCGCAAAAAATGGTCCTCAATATGCTGACGACAACCTGCTTCATTCAACTTGGCAAAGTATACGACAATCTAATGGTGGATCTTCAACCGACGAATGAGAAGCTGGTAACGCGCGCCAAAAGGCTCATCCGATTGGCCACCGGCGCAGACGACGAAGTTGTGGACCGGACCTTTGACTCAGCGGAGGGCCAGGTGAAGACGGCGATTGTGATGATTATGGCAGGCGTGGACAGGGAGCGGGCCAGCGCGCTGCTGGAGCAGTCGGGCGGATATATCCGCAAAGCGCTGGCGATGCGCAAGAACAAAATAAAGTAAACATTACAGGAGGTTTACCTAATGTTCAAGTATAGTTTTGATGCACTCGTTTATTACGGAGAAGACATTGCTACAAGCATTAAGAGATTATCCGGATTCGGTTACGACGCCATTGAGCTTGTGGGTGAACCGCAATATTACAATCCGAAGGAAGTTCGCGATCTGGTAAATAGTCATGGCATTCAGGTATCCTCGATTTGCTCGATTTACAACGCAGAACGAGACTTGGCTCATCCTGACGCTAACATGCGGAAGAAAGCGGTTGAATATGTAAAAAAGAATCGCTGATATGTCGGCGGAAGTGGATGCACCGGTTATGATTGTAGCCCCGGCGGCCAACATGAGAATCAAAGAACTCGGCAATGTGGAAGACGAATGGAAATGGGCAGTGGAAAGCATTCGTGAGGGCGCGGAATATGCGGCAAAGTTAAACGTTAACCTGTGTATCGAAGCATGGAACCGCTATGAAACTTACATGTTGAACCGTCTCGATCAATGTGTCGAAATGATGAAGGAAGTTGATTTGCCTAACGTAGGGATTATGGGAGATACGTTCCATATGAATATTGAAGAAGCAAATAACGCAAATGCTATACGCAATAGTGGAAACGCTTTAATCCATATTCACTTCGCTGATAACAACCGGGCAGCACCAGGTGTGGGACAAACGGACTTCGTTCCTGTGCTTAGGGCTTTAAAGGAGATTAACTATCAGGGATACGTGACATTCGAAATCCTGCCGGCTTCGGCAGACCCGTTCAGTGTTATGCATAAAGGTGGAGGCAAAGATTTTTTTCGAAGATTATACCCAGAGATCGATAGAGTACATTAAATCTATTGAAAAAATCCCTTTAATCCAAGAGGCGCTTATGAATTTAGTAAAATTGATTTGAGAATCAAAACAAACGGAGTTGCGAGGTTTCGCAGCTCCGTTTTTTCTTAGGCAAAATTATACTAACGTGACGGAAATGCCTTTGTTTGTCAAAAAAACCGATTTCTTCTTTTGGCGCAGAATAATCGGTGATGATATGACCGATTTCATCAATGCTGCAGACAAAATAAGTATTGATGACACCGAATTTGCTGCTGTCCGTTACCAAGACTGTTTTATTGGCGTTTTCAATCATCTTCTGTTTGATTCGGGCTGCCGTAAAATAAGGATCGGTTATTCCCTGTTTCATATTGATTCCGGATGTTCCTATAAAACTTATGTTAGCTCGAAAAGATGAAATCATTTTTTTCCGCCATCGGGCCGACAATGCTGTCCGGATTCACTTCGCCTAAAGTCCCCCCGCAAATGATAACTGAAAGATCTTTTCTATTAATGAATTTATTGGCGATTGTAATATTGTTCGTGACAATCGTAATATTCGAGAAGGCAGTGAGCCGATCGGCAATTTGAAGGTTTGTTGACCCCGAATCCATGAATATAGTATCACCTTCTTTTATTAAAGCGGCAGCGGCTTCTGCAATTCTGGTTTTCTCCTCTACAAACCGGTCTTTCGTCTTTTCTTGCTCATTGTAGCCCGCTTTTTTTGTTCATTACGAATAATAGCCCCGCCATTAACGCGTATGATCGACTCTGAATTCTCAAGCTCCGTCAAATCACGCCGGATGGTGGCTGGAGAAACGTTTAATTCCTGACAAAGTTCATCAATTTTCATAAAAGGTTTTACTGTTAAAAGTCGAATGATTTCCCGGGGCCTATTTTTTTCACTGTTTTTTTTCCATTCCTTCTTTATACGTAATCAGTTCTCATATTCATTGTATTTCAATTTTTTTTGATTAATATCAATCATAAAAAATATACTTTTTTTTGATTCAATTTACTCAAAATTAATTTGTAATTGATACAAAGTTAACAATTGAATCGTAGTATTGAGGATAAGGAAATGATTAAATCTAATCATATGGAGCACAAACAAAAAAAACAATGGGGAGGACTTATTTTGAAACACAATCTTAAAAAAGTGTGTCTCGGTTTTTTTACAATGACAACATTATTGTTGGCTGCATGCAGCGGTAAACCTGAAGCCCAGAATGCCGGCGCAGGCAAACAAGGACATGCTCCCGAACAGGTAAAAGGCTCGTCAGGTATGATCCGCCGGTTGAACTAACTACGGTCAGGTCTACGGAATCGAACATCAAATTTGCCCCGGGCGAATCCATGGATAAAAAAAACGCCGTATATGACAGTTATGAAAAAAGACCTGGGAATTAAATTGAAAAAAACAACTGGGTTGTAGACTCAAACCAGTACAATTCCAAGATTGATCTCAGCATCGCTTCGGGCGACATTCCCGACTTCTTCAAAGTTTCACAATTACAATTGAAGAAATTGGTCGATGCCGATCTCGTTATGGATATGACGGATCTATTTGACAAGAACGTTTCGGATGAAGCCAAGAAATTTTTTCTCCGTAAACAGGCAGCTGGATTCGGCCAAATTTAACGGCAAGCTTATGGCGATCCCGTTCACGGACAGCCCGACCAACTATTCCTCCTACTTATGGGTGCGCAAGGATTGGATGGACAAGCTGCATCTGCCTGAACCAAAAAACGATGCAGGATGTATTAAAGATTGCCGATGCCTTCAGCAAACAGAATCCCGGCGGGGCTGACAAATCCTATGGGCTCGCGGCAACGAAAAGCTTTATGGAGATGCATACGGTTTAACCGGATTTTTTTTAACGGTTACCATGCGTATCCGAGCCATTGGATTAAAGACCAATCCGGAAAGCTTGTTTACGGCAGTGTCCAGCCGGAAATGAAAACAGCTTTGAAGCAGCTGCAGGATATGTATAAAGCGGGACAGATCGATCCGGAGTTTGGTGTGAAAGATCCCGACAAAGAGAACGAACTGGTAACCGGCAATAAGATCGGCATGGCTTACGGCTTGTTCTGGCTGGCGTCATACCCGCTGAAGTCGGCGGCAGTGAAGGACGGGAAGCTGGTACAGGATTGGGCGGTATATCCGATCGCATCTGTTGATGACAAGCCAGCAATGACACAAGTTGGATTAGGAGTCAGCAGTTATTATGTCATTTCCAAGAAGGCTAAAAAATCCTGAGGCGATCTTTGAAATTCTGAACAAATACGCTCAGCCGGAAAAAAAGATAAAGATAAGATTTATCAACTAGGCGTACCTAACAGCGATTATTATTGGAAGCTGAATCCGATAATTCTCTACCGTCCTGATTTGAATGTAAAATCCGGCGAGGTGCTTCCGAATGCGTTAAACACTAAAGATACCTCCAAGCTCACGGACATCCAGGATGCAATAAAGCTTTATGATGAAAGCCAAAAGTACCTTAATGGAGACACAAAATACTGGAACAGCTGGATGAAGTCGAGGGCCGGCGGATCATTGGAAATCATGAGCCAGTATGACAAACAAAATCGCTACCTGCCAAGTGAATTTTACACTACTCCAACACCGACGATGTCTGATAAACAGTCCACTTTGGATGCGAAGGAGCAGGAAGTATTTACAAAGATTATAACGAATCAAGCTTCGGTCGATGATTTCGACAAGTTTGTGGTCGATTGGAAAAGCCTTGGCGGGGATGCGATTACCAAAGAAGTGAATGAGTGGTATTCCAAGAAGGATAAGAAATAGTCAGGCATGAGAAATTCGGGGGAGAACGGTTTCCCCCTTTTTTTTCACCAGGCTTAGAGAAGGGGGATTGAACCGTGTTGGATAAGAGAGCGGAGAACAGGTTGACATTATCTCGTCCTTTTGCCAGGGTGAGCAAAGCTGCCATTCGTTTGAAGCCCGGCTCCAAATGGGCGAGGGAATGGCCTTTACACTTAATGATCCTGCCGGGTTTGCTGTTAATTATTGTCTATCATTATGTGCCGATGTTTGGAGTCGTCATTGCATTCGAAAAAATTCATTCCATCAAAGGGTATATTCGGCTCGCAGTGGGTTGGATTGGACAATTTTAAGTACTTAATGATGCTGCCGGATACGGGCCGTATTCTTTATAACACGGTCTATATCGCAGTAATGAAAATGATTGCCGGATTTATTGCGCCCATTATTACCGCCCTGCTTCTGAATGAAGTAAGAAACGCTATATTCAAGCGCACCTGCCAAACACTGATTTATTTGCCGCACTTCCTGTCTTGGGTTATTCTGGGCGGGATCCTCATCGATATCCTTTCCCCTTCCTCGGGACTTGTTAATCAAATGCTGAAGGGATTCGGCATTCAACCGATCTTTTTTTTCTCGGGGACAACAAATGGTTTCCCTCTGTTCTCGTCATTTCGGAGGTATGGAAGGAATTCGGCTTCAGCACAATCGTTTATTTGGCGGCGCTAACCGGCATTAATCCGGCGCTTTATGAAGCTGCCGAGATTGACGGGGCCGGGCGTTGGAAGCAAACTTGGAACATTACTTTACCGGGCATAATACCGATCATTATTTTGCTTGGCACATTGAGTTTGGGAAACGTATTGAACGCAGGTTTCGACCAAGTGTTCAATTTATATAATCCGCAAGTATATCAGAGTGGGGATATTCTCGATACATTCATCTATCGGCTGGGACTTCAGCAGTTTCAATACGGCGTGGCTACCGCTGTCGGACTGTTTAAATCCCTGGTCTCTCTCGTTTTTTTTATTTCGGTCTCTTATGTGCTGGCCTACCGGTTTGCCAACTACAGAATATTTTAGGAGAGGTGAAATAAACTTGGTTTACCAAATGTCTCTGGGCAGAAGATTGTTCCTTGCCTTCAATTATGCTTTCCTGGCTTTGCTTTCGCTGCTTTGTATCGTTCCTCTTCTGCATATTCTTTCCATTTCCCTCAGCTCGTCCTCTGCTGCCGCTTCCGGCGCAGTTAAATTGTGGCCCGTTGAGTTTTCGGCCGCATCCTATCAGCACGTTTTGAGCATGAATCAATTTTTTTGGCGTCATTTGCGGTTTCCATCGAAAGGGTGCTGCTTGGCACTTCGCTTAACCTGGTTTTGACGATGTTGATTGCCTACCCGCTGTCTAAGGAGCAGAAGGATTTCGGCTGGAGGACGATTTACGTTTGGGTTTTCGTGTTAACCATGTTATTTAGCGGCGGTCTTATTCCATGGTATATGACGATTAAAGCAACCGGTTTGCTCGATACTATCTGGGCCCTGGTGCTGCCGGGCGCGGTACCGGTGTTTAATGTAATCCTGCTGCTTAATTTTTTTCGGGACTTGCCGAAGGAGTTGGAAGAATCTGCGAAGATGGACGGGGCCGGCCACTTTGTAACGCTTTGGAAAATTTTTTGTACCGTTATCTTTGCCCGCTTTGGCAACCATTACGCTGTTCAGTATGGTCGGCCATTGGAACAGCTGGTTTGACGGGTTAATTCTCATGAACCGCCCTGAGCATTGGCCTCTGCAAAGTTTTCTGCAAACATTGGTAATCCAGGTCGATCCGCGCTTTCTGACGGAAGACGATGTGCAGAAGCTGCAGTTGATTTCCAACCGGACCATCCACTCCGCAGAAATCTTTGTTGCGGCCTTGCCGATTTTGCTGGTATACCCGTTTTTTGCAAAGGTTTTTTTTCATTAAAGGGATCACTTTAGGCAGCGTGAAGGGATAACAATCTACAGAAGAGGTGATCAGTTTGGCTGAGCTATTATTTTTTTGGGAACGAGTGCCGGAATACCTACTGAGAATCGCCATACTACCGGTATGGCCATTAAGAAGGCCGGCCGGCTTTATTTAATAGATTGCGGCGGTCCGGTAAGTTCGCAGTTAAAAAAAGATGGGAGAAGACCCCAGGGATACTGAGGCAGTTTTTTTTGACGCATTGGCATCCGGACCATGCAAGCGGTCTGCCTATGCTGATACAGGATTTGCAGTTGACGGGCAGAAAGAAGAGCCTAACGATCTACGGTCCGAAAGGAACGGACAGAAAAGTGAGGTTGCTGCAAACTATCTTTTTTTCATTCCGCCTGAGATTTACCCATTTGAATTGACGACAAAAGAATACGATGAAGATACCATCTTTAGCGATGATTTTATCGATATCCGTTTTTTTCAAAACGAGACATCTGTCCCAAGAGTACTGGAAGCAGCTCGACGAAAAAACATAACTATGAAATCGAACCGGTCGCTTATGGCTTGGTTGTCCGGATGGACGGCAAAAAAAATCGTTCTAAGCGGCGACTTGTTGAATTCTGATGATTTGATTTCTGTTTTGCCGGGGGCTGATTTGGTTGTTCACGAGTTCGGACATATCAAACCGGATCTACTGCGCAATTTTGCCAAGGACTATAAAATACCGAAACTGCTCATTAACCATGTTCACCATGAATGGGACACCCGCGATCAGGAGTTGAAAGAGACGGTTTCAGCCGATTTCCCGGGAGAAGTTCAGGTAGCGCATGATTTATGGAGATTTCCATTATAAAAAAAGAAGGTGGCAAGATGGATATGAATTATCAAACCCAAGTAACGTTTTTGGCACAACGTCTGCTCTACCCGACGTTGGAAGCGACACGGCAAGTTTTCTGATTAATGACCGTTACCTTGTGGACACCGGTTGGTCGTCAGTCGGAAATTTGCGCAATCTGGGCGTAGATCCTGCGCAAATCGAGTATCTCTTGTTTACGCATATGCACCATGACCATTATTTGTCATTGCCGTCCCTTTTATTTTATTTTCTGTGTGTCAGAAAACCGCTCAAGGAATTGAAGATCATCGGGCCGGTTGACGATGTGGAACGGGTAGTGAAGCTGGCCATGAATTTTCTGCAGACAGACACGTTTTATGAAAATTGCGATTTTCCGACGATCATTCCGCTGACCCCAGGGGATTCCTGCGAAGATGAACATTTTAGTGTTACAACATGTTCAACTAAACATCCCGTACAGGGGTTGTGCTATCGTTTTACAGATAAAAGAACGAATAAATTCTTCTCGTTTACCGGTGATACGGCCTACCATCCGCCGATTATCGAACATGTGAAGGGAAGTCCGCTGCTTATTCATGAAGCTGCAATGGGACCTTCTGCCGTCGACCAAGCGGATAACCTTTATTTACATTCAGGCGCAAAAGATGCGGCCGAGATCGCCAAGTCGGCCGATGTCGGCAAACTGCTGCTCGTGCACGGTTCCCGCACCAGGGCGGAAGCGTGTGTGGAAGCGGCTCGAGGCATTTTTTTGCGAAGGAAGTTGAATGGCCAAGGGATGGGCAAGTTTATGTCCTTTAGGTAATGGTTCGCTGAAAGCATGATTATGGGGGAATCCTTATTCAAACCATTCAAAGTTGAAAGGGTGAGACGTTTGGGCAGGCAGCTATCCAATGAGGGATTGATGTTTAGCAGATATCAAGTTTTGGGCGAGGAAACAACTACGGATACGGACCTTTCGGAGATAGCCGTTGAGATTGCAGCTGCGAATGATGGCCAATCTTTGCCGGCACGAGTCGTAGTGACGGCGAGCGATGGGAGTCACCCTGACGGGGCCGGAAACGGTGTTTATGCCGATGGGCGATTTTTTTGTAGAAAGCAAATTTACCGTTATTCTGCCACCAGGTCACACTGAGATTCTCATAAGTTGCGGTCCCAACTATATCCCGCTTACCATTTCTACTGATGCTGCAGCAGGGAAAAAAAGCTTTATCTGCATGCCTTCCTCTATCGCTGGTTCTCTCCGGAGGAGAGAGGATGGTACGGTGGCGACAACCATGTACATTCACAGCATGACCTAACGGCAAAAAAATGAAAACCGGGCTTGCTTACACTGCGCTGCAAGGGAGAGCGAACGGACTTAGCTACATTACGGAAGCAGGCTCCCATGTTTCTTATGAGAACATTGATCAATTAAGCGATGATCGTTTTCTACTCAAATACGCTCCGGAGTTGGGCAGTGTCTGCTATACGGGTCACTTCATTACGCCTGGCATTTCGGAGCGGATCTCCGGAGAGCGGATGGCAGATATTTCGAAAAGGCCTTTGCCCGGTCAGGCCATTGCCGAAGCTGTGCATGAAAAGGGTGGTGTGGTGATGTACACTCATCCGCTCACCCCGCCTCATCAACTTCACTGGATGGGGCTGCCGGGGCTTTTTTTCAGATGCCGTTTTAGGCCGATGCGCAGATGCGTTCGACGTTGATGCGACAGCAACCGAACTCTTCTGGTTTGCTATCTTGAACTTGGGCAATAAGGTGGCGTGCACCAGTTACACGGATAGTACGCTTGAACGTCTCCAAACGTTAACCCCCGGTGACCGAAGAGTTTATAGTTATGCTCAAGAATTCAGTTACCATGCAATTGTGGAATCCATACGGCGGGGGAATACTTTTTTTCCACTAATGGAGGCCCCGTATTTTCCTTCTTTACAATTGATAACCGCCCACCCGGAGATACGATCATGCTGCAAGAGGATGGCATCTACACCGCCCATTCCGAAATTCACAGCTTGTACCCGCTCAAGAAAGCCGAACTCTACCGGCGGGGTAATGCGGTTGCAGCATTTGATGTAACAGGCAGGGAAGGGGAGGTACACCTTACCCATTCATTCCGTGAATCGGAAAACAGTTGGTATCTGCTAAGAGTGGAAGACGTGCGGGGCCATTGGTGCATTACAAGTCCAATTTATTTTGAACCGGAACAAGCTGCAGACCGACCGTTCGCTTCCGCGATAATATTCGAAATCAGCAACCACTCCCGGTTTGTTGATCTAAGGAAAGAGTTCTTCGCACATATCATCGTCACTGTCTCTCCAGACGATCCGATAACGGAGGTTAAATTGATTAAGGATGGAGAAGCGGTTCAGAGCTTTACACCGGGTATGAAAAAAAACGAGCTGCCGTCAGGAAAAAAATACCTGTTACGGAATTTGAGAAAGACAGTGAATACTCTCTAGGTTGGATCTGGCACCCAGAGTTGGATCGTAAATTTCATTTTCAGGCGGACTACCCGGTCACCGAAAGCGGTTGGTACTCGGTATGTGTATTGACGTTTAAGGGAGTGACACTCAAATCCGACGAGGTTCATTTTGACAGCACCAATGGATTCAGCAAAGAACTGTCGGTTGCCCATCTGTCAGGGAAAGACAGCACATTTGTACTGTGGGGTTATGGCGAAGAAATGCCTTTGGATGAAATCAAAGAACCCTATGAGGATCGTTGGTGGTATCCAAACAATGCGGGTTGGCGAATCGGCGCTGCATTCGGACAGGAGATATACGAGCTGCAAGGGGAACATCCTTACAAAGTCTCCGATACCAGCGCGGATCTTCACCCTAAACTCTTAAGCCTGTTTAAATCATCCAATATGTAAGGTGCGAACTGCGGTACAGAGTTGAAAACCATCTTAAGGAGGAAAAAAATAACCATGTTAGTAGATCTGCATATGCATTCCAACCACTCACGATGCGCCGATCCTGCAAATACCGTTGAAGCCATGGTGCAAGCAGCAGCTAAAGCAGGTGTGGATGGCATCGGTATAACCGACCACCTTCATCCGCATATTGATCCTGCCATATTTAAAAAAATAATCGCGAACAGTTAGCGGCTGTTAACGATGTGGATATCAAGGTTTGGGTCGGTGTGGAGCTGGATGTGATGACACTGGAGGGAGATCTGACGGGAAATCCTGAGATTTATCGGTCTCTTGACTATGTAATGGCGGGAGTTCATCATTATCACCTGGATTGGGTAGAAGGTCCGGACCTGTCCAAACCGCCAACCGACATTCTCTATTTTGCACAGAAAAAAATCTCCTGAATACCATCCGCAATCCATGGGTGAACGCAATTGGTCATCCGTGGGTCGGCGTGTTTAAAGTTTACAAGTTTGGCTACGATCTTTTAAAGCCGGAATGGATAGAGGAAGCGGGGATTGAAGCACGGAATAACCAGACAGCTCTTGAAGTACCGGCATGGGCCTGTTCAAGGACGGAGAGGTAGACGAGGATTACTTGAATGCCATCGTCCGTCCACTGATTAAGGCAGGGTGCCCTATTATGACTGGGACAGATTCCCACCATCTTGAGAATATCGGCCGCCGTATCGATCAGATGACCCGTATTCTGCTGGAAGAGGGAGCGACGCAGGATCAACTGTGGTCGCCTCTTCATCTTGCTTCTCTTAAAGCATCGAGAGGGATGTAAAAGGAAGTAAATGCCGATAAATGTTCAGAAGCTGCTCAAACCCGAGTGGCTTCTTTTTTTTTTCTTTATCTGTCTGTGCCCTATTGAAACATCAAATAAAATTCGTATATTTTATAGATTTACCTTATTTTTTATAGAACTGGAAATATCATAGTATTATTACAAGCACTAGTAAATTGCGGTCAAACATTTTGAAAAAAAACGGAGGTGATTGTGTGAAAAAAAACTGCCGATGAAGAAGCGAAGGAACTCGCCCGGACGCTTTACCGTTACGACAGCATCGCCATAGACAGGGTTCCAACGATACAAGATGTCGGTGAACAAGAAATCCGCTTTTATAAAGACCAAGGGTATCTCATTATTGAAAATGTTTTGACGAAAGAGGAAATTGGGCAGGCCCTGAGTGAGATCGACGATATTATACATGGACGGCTCAAGGGGCCTAGAGTACAAATCGTGAAACCCTTGGAAGAAATCAAGACTCCCGAAGAAAGGGTGTTTGCAACCAGGAAGGTATACGATTTTGTGGGCTATGCTCCTGCCATGACAGCAATTGCGAACCACAGCGGTATTCTGGGCGTTGCGGAAAAGCTGCTTGAGGACAAACCGAGACTTGTCGGAAACCAGGGACTTTTGAAGCCGCCGTTTGGCGGGACGGAAAAAACCTGGCACCAGGATATGGCTTACGGGGGGTTGTTTTTTTTCAAAAAAAAGCAAATATTGGGAGTATGGATTGCTTTGGACGAAGCTGGTCTCGATAACGGATGCATGCACATTATTCCGAAAACGCACAGGGACGGGGGCACACCCCACTATGCGTTACGGGATTGGCAAATCTGTGACAGCAATGTTGTCGTAGAACGCGACGTGGCCGTACCTTTGAAACCTGGAGCCATTCTGATTTTTTTCCGGACTGCTTCACCACGGGACACCTCCGAATTTTTCCTCCAGAAGACGCCAGGCCATACAACTGCGGTTTGCACCGGATTCGTCCGTATTGATGAGTAAAGAGGAATTCAAATTGATGTTTACCAATGAGATGACGGATGCCGAGTGCTGAACAAATGATAAGCGGTATCCATGTCTCGATAATAGTTTACGGGAGGGTTCAATGAAAAAAAAGAAAAGCGCTATGTTCGTCCTAACCTTCACCCTCGCTTTCACAGCAGTACTTTCCGCGTGCACCGATACGAAGAAGAGCGGCGATGGGACGGGAGACTCGGGGAAGCAAAAAAAGCGGAGATCCTGCAACGGCAAAAGATTACACACTGCCCATTGTGTCTGACGGCTCCGTGGAATTAAGCTATGGAACTGCGGACAACTATTATGCCCCGAAAAGTCTCACGCAAGGTTTGCCGGTGTGGCAGGAAATCGAGAAGAAAACAGGTGTAAAGATGAAATGGGACGTTACCCCTTCGTCGCAATATCAAAACACCATGAAGATTCGGCTCGCTGCAGCCAAAAAAATCTGCCTGACATCATCAGCATTCCGGAAGCTGATCCGGTGAGGCTAGCGTCGACCGGGCTGATTATACCGATGGACGATCTCATTAAAAAAATTATGCTCCGAATATCAGAAACTTTTTTTAAGCAGTTCCCCGAGCTCGAGAAAAGCATGAAAACACCGGACGGAAAAAATTTACGCTTTATCCTCCGTAGTAACCGGAGCGGGCTACGCCGATCCTTATGGTTATTAATCAGGCAGGACTGGTTGGAGAAACTGGCTTATCGGAACCAAAGACGCTGGATGACTGGTACAAAGTGTTGAAAGCTTTCAAAGAAAAAAGATCCGAACGGCAACGGTAAAAAAACGACGAAATTCCTTTTTTTCTCCCCGGGATAATCTGAGAGGTGTAGGACTGTTCGGCAGCGCCTTAGGGCTGCATTTGTTTTACAGCGAAGGCTATTATCCGGACGATAAAGGGAAAATTCAATATGAATGGATGGATGAGCGGGCACATCAACTAATTATTTGGCTGAACAAATTATACAAAGAGGGCCTTATCGATCCGCAGTTTATGACGAACACCGGCGAGCAAATAGACTCCAACATCACCAGAAACCTGGTAGGATTGTCAAACCATTTTATTAACAACACTAACCGATTCAATGCGGCGCAAAAAACAAGCGGGCGTACCTGGCGCAAATTGGCAAATTACTCTGCCGCCTTCAGGTGACGGACAAAAGGGATTTTATGAGAAATACGGTCCCATCAGCGGCTGGCATGCGATTACGAAGGATTCCAAGCATCCGGAAATCGCTATGAAATGGCTGGATTACACCTACGCAAATGAAGAAGGCGCCCGCGCGGTTGCATTTGGTATCGAAGGAAAGAGCTATACGATGGTAAACGGAAAACCGGAGTTCACCGATTGGGTAGCCCACAATCCCGATGGTCTTTCGTTTAACGAAGCGCTCAGATCGCTGGGAGCGATGCCGACCACCGCATGGATCCGAAGCCACGAAGGCCCGCTCTCTTATCAGCCTGTGGCTACGCTAAAGCTTGATCCGCCTCTGGCGAAGCAGGCTGAAAAAAAAGTGAAATCCTACTTGATCGATTCATCGCAATACCTGCTCGGCCTTCCCACGCTTGATGAGTCCGAGGAAGTGGCGCGTATAATGACGGACATAACGACTTATCGGGATGAAACCTTAGCCAAATTCATTACAGGCCAGGCTCCGATCGACTGGAACCAATTTACGGGCAGGCTGAAATCGATGGGAATTGAGCAGATCGTCAAAAGTAAACAGAATCAGTATGACAGGATGAAAAAAAAGTAATCGTTAAGTGGAGGTGAATACAATTAGCACTGAGTTAAATGTCACCGCCGAAATGGCCGTCCCGCCTAAACGAGCCAAACGTTTTTCAAAAATTTTTTTTCAAAAAATGTTTCAAGAGATAAACAGCTGCTGCTCATCATATTACCTGTGGTTGTCTATTACATTATTTTCCATTATATCCCTATGTACGGGGTCATTATCGCCTTCAAAAAAGTTCCAGCCGTTAAAAGGGATCCTCGGAAGCACATGGGTAGGCTTTAAATATTTCGAACAATTCTTCAACTCGATCTATTTTTTGGCGGTTATTGAAAAAAAACACCCTGCTTTTAAGCATAAACTCGTTGTTCTGGGGATTTCCGGTGCCTATTATTTTTTGCTCTTTTATTAAATGAGCTCAAGGAGCGATTTTTCAAGCGGTTCGTCCAAACCGTCAGCTATTTGCCGCATTTTATCTCGCTCGTTGTCGTGACCGGGATGATCGTCACTTTCACGTCGCCTCTGGATGGAGTGATCAATGTCATTCTTCAGGCATTTGGTTTTCAGCCGATCAATTTTTTTGAATGAACCGGGATGGTTCAGGACGATTTATGTGTCTTCCGGCATCTGGCAGGGTTTTGGCTGGGGCTCGATTATTTATCTGGCCGCCATCGCAGGCATTAATCCGCAGCTGTACGAAGCCGCCGAGGTGGACGGTGCACAAAGATGGCATAAAATACGGCACATTACAATTCCGGGTATCATGCCCACGATTATTATCCTGTTCATATTGAATATCGGCCAGCTCATGGACGTCGGATTCGAGAAAGTATTGCTGCTATACAGCCCCGCTACTTACGATACGTCGGATGTGATCGGTACTTTTGTTTATCGAAGAGGGATCATGAATTCGGAATACAGCTACGCTGCCGCAATCGGCCTCTTTAATAACTTGATTAACGTCGTTTTTTTTGGTCTCGGCGAATTATATAAGCAGAAAAGTATCCGAAACATCTTTGTGGTAGAAGGGGGGGCGCGCGAGTGGCAGCAATAAAAAAGGTCGGCGGGAGAAAGAATCGTTGACGGACTTATCGTGGCTTTTATGTGCTTGGTGATAGCACTAACGTTATATCCTTTTATTTATGTATTCAGCATGTCGATCAGCAACCCGATCTATGTCATAGACCGGTCGGTCTGGCTGTATCCTAAAGGCTTTTCTTTGAAGGCGTATGAAAAAGTGTTTGAAAACCCCGATATTTGGACTGCGTATTTCAATACGGTTTTTTTTACACTGTGGTGGGCACTTCATTGAATATAGTCATGACGATTCTCGGCGCTATCCGCTGTCCCGTAAATCGTTTTTTCGCACGGAAGCAGTTTATGTTGTTTATTATCGTTACGATGTTTTTTCAGCGGCGGGCTCATTCCCATGTTCCTGCTGATCCAGAATCTCGGAATCTACAACACAAGATGGGCTGTGATCCTGCCGGGTTTAGTCAGCACGTTTCTGATCATCATTACCCGCACTTTCTTCCAGTCGATTCCCGAAAGCCTGCATGAATCAGCCAAATTGGACGGCGCCGGTGAATTAAGGACATTGACAACTATTGTGATCCCTTTATCGATGCCGATTATTGCAGTTTTGTCCTTATTTTACGCCGTGGGACACTGGAACAGCTTCCTGCCTGCCATGATGTATTTGCCTGACGCGAAGCTTCAGCCGCTTTCGTTATACCTGGTGAAGGTGCTTATCCAAAATTCGGGTACGATGCTCGAGGGAATGGTGGACCAGTACGACCGGGCCATGTTTACCGTCCAACTGAAGTTTTCCATGATTATCGTAGCGGTTTTGCCCATTCTGGCCGTTTATCCTTTTTTTGCAAAAAATACTTTGTCAAAGGCGTAATGATCGGTTCATTGAAAGAATAAGAAGTGACTGTTGGAGGGAGATCCTATGGACGTAAAGCAGTTGGAAAATTTTCAGCTATCCATGTACGATGTGCAGCACCAATTGAAGCGCCATGTTTACGAGAGTCTTTGCAAGCGTTCCGGATGGGCGATGAGGCACGCGATTTAATTACTTCGAAGGAACAGCTTGAGGAGCGCCAAATCTACATGAGGACCAAATTTACCGAAGCGGTCGGCGGTTTGCCTGCAAGCGATACGCCTTTGAACGCGACGGTCACAGGCGTTGTCCGATGCGACGGATTTTCAATTGAGAAAATCATTTATGAGTCGCGTCCGGATACATACGTCACCTGCAATTTATATGTGCCGGACGGAATTACCGCGCCCCAAGGCGCCGTGCTTTATTTGAGCGGGCATCATGAGCAGGCCAAACACCACCCGGAATATCAAACCGTGTGCCAGCATTTAGTAAAATCCGGACTCATCGTTCTGGCCATCGATCCGATCGGCCAAGGAGAAAGATTAAGCTATTACGAACAAGCTTTGGACGGTCCTACGATAAGATCGTGCACCGGAGAGCATGATTATGCCGGCAGCCAGTGCTGGCCGCTCGGAGACGGCCTGGCACGTTATTTTGTCCATGACGGCATGCGGGGGATCGACTATTTGTGCACGCGTCCGGAAGTGGATTCGGACAAAATCGGTGTTACCGGGAATTCGGGAGGAGGTACTCAAACTTCGCTGATGATGGTTTGCGATCCGCGTATCGCTGCGGCTGCGCCGGCGACCTTCATCATGAACCGGAGAACATACTTGTTTGCCGGCGGCGCGCAGGATGCGGAGCAAATTTGGCCGGGGATGTCAGCTCTGGGATTCGACCATGAGGATATTCTGCTTGCCGTAGCTCCCAAACCCGTGCGTGTGCTCTCCGTCCAATATGATTTTTTTTCCCGATTGAAGGAACGAGAACAACCGTAGCAAGGACGAAACGCTTTTGGGAAATGTACGGCGCCGGAAATGATATCGATCTGATTGAAGATGCATCCGTTCACCGTTATACCGAGGCGTTGGCTCAAGCGGCAGCTGAGTTTTTTTCTCCAGGCATCTGCTTGACGAAACGGGGTCTGCTGCGTCAAGCGAAATTAAAACATTGCCTCCGTCACAATTGTGGTGCACCGAGACCGGCCAAGTCCGGAACCATTTCAATAACGCGCGTGCGGTCCATGAAGAAAACGCCGAACGGCTCAGGGAACTGGAACAAGAACGCTACTCCGTCTCTCTGGACGTGTTAAGGCAAAGGGCGATGGTCTGGCTTAAGGATAGGATATGGAACGAGCGGACGCCCTGCGATTTCAATCCAAGACATGTCCCGATAGGCTGGGTGGATGACCTTACCGTTACAAGCAGCCTTTGGTGGTCGCAGGAAGGTATTTTTTTAACCATGGATTCCTGTTCAGAAGCTTCCTTTATCAGAATGAGGAGCTGCCCTTGACGATCGCAGTGTGGGACGAGGGCACGGACGAAATTCAGCGGCATTTGCAATGGATCAGAGAAACGTGCGAATCCGGGAGGGCCGTCCTGGTGTTGGATACGTCGGGAGCAGGGAAGCTGACGCCCAATCCGCTGAACGGACATGACGCCCGGAGCTTCTACGGGGTGATCCATAAATTGTCCGATGATTTAATATGGTTGAACGATAGTCTGGCGGCGATGAGGACCTATGACGTTCTGCGGGCGATAGAGTTTTCCGCTCAAATACCGGGGATTATGGCAGAAGATATTCGGCTATACGCTCACGGGCGGCAGGGGATGTATGCTCAACTTGCGTCCTTGCTCGATGGGAAAATAAAGGCGATCGATGTCGCCCAGGGAATGGGAAGCATGAAATCGTGGATCGGTGCAAGGCATTATGACTCACACGATATTATGAGCATCGTCCTACCGGGAATGCTGAAGTATTTTGACCTGCCGGACCTCGGTTTTAAACGATAGATTGGCCAAAGGAGAGATATTTGTTGAAAAAAATATGCGATAGTCGGCGCCAGCAGCAGGGGGATGCACATGTATGCGATTCCGATCGTTCGGGATTTTGCAGACACTGCGCAATTGGTCGGGATTTACGATCCAATTTCAAACGGGCTGAGCTGGTCAGGGATAAAACGGGCGGTGATTTTCCGGTGTACTCCAGTTTTGAAGAAATGATAGCCGAAGCGAAACCGGATGTTGTGCTTGTTACTACGATTGACAGCTACCATCATTATTACATTATAAAAGCGCTAGAAGCAGGCTGCGATGCGATCACGGAAAAGCCGATGACTATCGATGAAGAGAAGGTCAATTCCATCCTGGAAGTCGAGAAGAGAACAGGGAAAAAAAGGTAACCGTTACCTTCAATATGAGGTTTATGCCTTTTGTGAAAAGGATGAAGGAGCTCATTCAGGAAGGGTCCGTAGGCACCATTCTGAGCGTGCATTTCGAATGGTTTCTGGATACTAGGCATGGTGCCGATTACTTCCGAAGATGGCACGGCAGGAAAGAAAATTCCGGCGGGCTGCTGGTACACAAATCGACGCATCATTTCGATGTGATCAACTGGCTGCTGGAGGAAGAGCCTGAAGTGATTTCGGCCTTCGGCACAAGGAGGTTTTACGGGCCCACGCGGGAGGAACGGGGAGAACGCTGCCTGACCTGCAGTTACACAAGCTCATGTGAATTTTATTTTGACATTTCCCAAGGGGCGACGGGCGAGCTGTATTTGCAGAATGAAGATGTGGACCAATATTACAGGGACAAATGTTTATTCTCCGAGGAAATCGATATTGAAGATTCGATGAGCGTCAGCGTCAAGTTTTCAGGCGGCGCCTTGATGAGTTATTCTTTGACCGCCCATTCCCCATATGAGGGATTCAAGCTTTCCATCAACGGCAGCGGGGGCAGGATGGAAGCCGAGTATTTCCATGGCAGCATCGGTCCTTATGCGGGGCAGAATGTGAACCGGCTGCGCTTATACAACCGTAAGCAGGAGGAAATTTCGATCAACGTTCCTGTTGTGAACGGAGTCCACGGCGGCGGGGATGAGCGGCTTCTGCAGATGCTGATCAGAGGGGACGTGGAGGATCCGCTCCGTCAGCAGGCCAGCTCCTGGGATGGCGCGATGTCCAATATCATCGGGATCGCCGCAAACAAGTCAATAAAAGAAGGCAGGCCGTTTCGGGTGGATGAGTTGATTCACAAAGTGTAGCGAATCGAACACGCAACGGCTGCACTTAGGATCAGAGGCTGTTCCATGAGCGGATTTTTTCCGTGAGGGGCAGTCTCTTTGTTGTTTAGGCCTCACTCAGCACTAACGCATTCCTTCATGCCATATTCCCGGATTGTAAATAACCAGAGACTGGGGTGCGGCCCAGCTCATTTCCTGGATTTTTTGCAATCTAGTTTTTTCGGCGGGTTGTTGTGTCTGGTTCTGCCTCTGGTTTATAAAATTCCGATAGCCGTCGCCCACTCTATTACGGCGGCGGCTTTTTTTGAGCACTGCCGCGACCAAATTCCCTTTGTCCGAATTGGCTGGCAGCTATATTATGGCGGGAGCTGTCGTAGCTCTGTTAGGAATGTCGGGCCTATTTGAAAAAAAGCGCTCCGTTTCGTGCCCAGACCGATGCTTGACGCCATGCTGGCGGGGCTCGTGCTGAATTATATTGTGAAAATGGTTCCGGCCCTGAAGCAGGCTCGGCTGATCGGAGGCCTTGCGCTGGTCGGATTCTTGATGATGCCGAAGCTGTCCGCAAAAAAAATTCCGCGATTCTGGGCGTTCTGGCGTTCGGCGTCATCGGGCTGCTGGTCAGCGGCTCCTTGCCGCCGATCAAGCAGGCGGCAGCAGCGCTGCCGCAAATGGCAGCGCCCTCCTTTACAGCAGGCGGTTTTGTGGCGATTACGATTCTTTGCCAGTATCGGCCAGAGTGCACGTCCTAGCCAGTACCGGCCAGAATGTACACGGTCCTTCCCCGGTACCGTGATAGCTTGCACACTCCCAAAACGCCTGCGAGGCCATATGCTGCTCTCCAGCCGCCGTTTCATTAAACCGGTTTAACTCAGCAGAATGCTTGTTATTACTTGTTGTCAACCAAATCCAACCAATTTACAAAAGCAATATTTCAATTTGAAACAGAGATAATAAAACCGTTTTATTCTATTCAGGAAGGCTCAGATATACAAAAAAAAGGAGAGAAACGAGAATGAAAGCCAAGAAACTCACACCCATTGTGTTAGCTATCGCATTCGCATTGACCGGCTGCAGCACCGGCGCCAAGCAAGTAACTACCAGCCAAGAGGTGAAATCGGGAGAAAAGGTAACCAGCGACGCGGAAATCAACAAGGAAGGCGTGAAAACGAACAAAGTGGAAGCCGGGGACTACAAAATCATCAAGTTCCGCGCGAGCAGCAGCGACAAATCGGCGCCGGCCCGGATTTACAACCTTGTTGAAGCAGCCGACCGTTTGAATAAAAAGCTCGAGAAAGAAGGCGCCAAAGAGCGCGTTCAGGTGGAAGCGACTCTGGCAGAAGCCAAGGATGAGGTGATGAGGCAGAACATCATTTTTTTGCGTCCCAAAGCGGCAGCGCCCAGGAAATATACGCACTCGCTTTCGATAATATCGGCTGGATGGCCGACGGCAACTACGTTTTGCCCCTTGATGGTATCGAGAAAGATCCCGCTTTCAGCAAACTGATGGAGGGGTACTGGAACGCAACCAAGTGGAACGGACATACCTATGGAGTTATTCAGGATACGGAAGCGCGTGGCGTTATTTTCAACAAGGATCTGCTGAAAAAAGCTGGGTTGGACTGACGACCGGATCGCCGCACTGCCGGAGCAAACTGCCAAAGGCGAATTTACTTTGGACGATATGGCGCAAGTCGGCAAGGAAGCGGTAGACAAAGGACTTGTCGAAAAAAGGCTTCGGTTTCACGCATGACGGCGGCAAACAGCTGCTCCCTCTGTATATGGCGTTCGGCGCCAGGTTCTATGATGACAGCAATGCGAAGTTCATCTATGATGGACAAGCGGTACACAAGACGCTGGACTGGGCGAAAAAAATGGGTGGACAGCGGCGTTATTAACAAGGATTCCATCACAATCGGCCGCGATGAGAATTTAAAGCGTATCGTAAACGATAAAGTATTGTTTATGATTGCCGGTACTTGGGATGAAGCGAAATTCAGAACCAAAGGCTGGGTAGAAGGAAAAGGCAACCTGACCGCTGAAGAAACGATCAAGAAAATTGGCGTCATGGCCGTGCCTGCAGCTGAAAAAGGCGGCAAACCGGTTACACTGTCCCACCACAAGTGTACACTGTGGCGAAAGGGTCACCAAACGGCAATAGACTTGATCTGATTAAGCGCCTGTTTGTTGAAGTGTCCGCACCGGATATCCAGGTGACGCACGCTTTGCAGAGCGCGCATATTCCTTTTACGAAAGAAGCGCAGGAAAGACCGGAAGTGAAAGGCAACCCATGGATACAAGAGCAAATTCCTCTCACTAAATACTCCCAGTTTGTTCCTTCGCACCCGCAGTGGGGCAAATATTCCGACGTTCTGCAGGATGCGATGATCAACCTGGAAGGTGGAAAAAATGCCGGCGGATGAAGCAGCAAGTATATTCAGGATCAAATCAAGCTGAACATTGGAGCCGACCATATTATCAATAAATAGCGAGGATACATAATGGAACAGCAGAAGGAAACGTTATGGCAAAAAAATTAAAGGATGACTGGTTTGCCGTTCTCATGTCATTACCCCTGGTGTTTAATCAATATGTTCTGTTTGCGGTCACGGCGACCATCATTATCCTGATATCCTTTACTTCCATGAATTACAAATTGAATTGGGACTTCTCGGGCCTCTTCAACTATTACAAATTGTTTCACGATCCGCGTGTGCCTTTAATCTTGTTCAACACCATTCTGTTCGTTATCGGGTCTTTGGCATTGAAAGTGGGCTGGGGTTTTTTTACCTGGCCCTTACCACTTCCTACTACATCAAAAGCGAACGGATAGGGCGGTTTTTCCGCACCGCGTGGATGCTGCCGAAGGTCACGCCGGGGGTGGCGGAAGCTTTTCTATGGTATTTGATCTTTTCACCGAGCAACTACGGTTTGGCCAACATCATCGCCAAGACGTTCTTCGGAGCCCCGCCAAGGCCGTGGCTGACGGAGTACCCGTTATTGATCAACATTTTACTTGCGGGGATTATGGGCTCCACCTTTACGATGGTCATCTTATCCTCTGCTATTCAGTCGATTAACAAGTCTTATTTTTTATGTAGCACAGTTGGACGGCGCGTCGCAGTGGACGATTTTTTAAAGATTTGCTCATCCCCTTTCTGAAGTGCCGCTCATGTTCCTCATTATCTGGCAGGGACTTTCGATATTGACCTCTTTCGAGTCTGTGTTGCTGCTCACGAACGGGGCCCCAAATACGCGTCGGAGACTGGGCGCTGTATGCGTACCACCAGGCTTTTGCTTCTATGGAAATAGGTTACGGCTCGGCGATTATGCTGGCGCTGCTGCCCATTATTGTCATTATGATGATTGTCGTATATAAGGTATTTGGCTTTGATAAAATGATGAACAACGTAAAATAACGAAGTGTATCAAAGGAGAAAGCTATGGAGGTTCTCAAGCGGAAGAAATGGAAGCGGACCAATGAAACCGGGCACGCCGATCTTTATCATTGGCTGTCCATAATCATATTGACGGTCATTTCCGTCCCTATGATTTATATTTATGTTTATGTGTTTCTTGTGGCGTTCGCCGGGCATCTTGACGGGTTTATTCCGACCAGCTTTACGCTGAAAAAAAATTTCAGTTTCATGTGGTCCGAATTCGTCCTTGGAAGCTTCCGGTACTCCAACATTTGGCCAATCTTCGGCAATACTCTCATTTTTTGCTGTATGCTCCTCTCTGCTGGAGGTTGCCTTAAGCCTGATGGCAGGCTACGCGTTATCGCGGGGACGGTTTCCCGGAAAGACGGCGCTGCTTCAGTCGACGATTCTGACGCACGCATTCCCGGCCGTGACCGGGTTAATTGCGTCGTTTTATATTCTGAAAAAAAATGTGGGCCTTTTAAATACGCTGACGGGTGTGATTTTGCTCAAAGGACTCGGCGGGGTGGGAATGTCTACCTGGATTATTAAAGGCTTTTTTTTCGATGAGGTGCCGAAGGAGCTGGATTGGGCGGCTAAAGTCGACGGTTGCGGACAAGCGAAATCGTATTTTAAAATATTCCTTCCCTACATTTGGCCAGGTGTCGCTGCGATCTCTCTGTTTGCGTTTTTTTGGGCGGCTGGGGCGAGTATGTCCTGTTATCCGTCTTTATCTTCGACAATCAGCTGTTGACGCTGCCGATCATTATGCAGAGCTTTCTGCGTGAAACAAGCGCCGAGGCAACGGGATTCATGATGGCGATCGCGAGCCTCTATATGCTGCCCGGCCTGATTTTGTATTTCATATCGCAAAAGTATCTGGACAAAATCAAGATATAATAAGCACTCGGGGAGAAACGAAATGAACATCAATTTGAAAGGACTTAGCAAATATTACGAGAACAGCGAGAAGCCCGCTGTCGAAAACCTGGACTTATTTATCGAAGACGGTCACCTCATCTCGATTCTCGGACCGTCGGGGTGCGGCAAATCGACAACGATGCTGATGCTTGCGGGTATTTATAAAATTTCAGCGGGTGAAATCTTGTTCGACAAGGAGCCCGTCCAGACCAAGCACCCGAAGGACCGCAACATCGGAATGGTTTTCCAGAACTCGGCGCTGTATCCGAATATGACTGTCATGGAGAACATCGCGTTCCCGCTGAAGAACAACAAGGTACCCAAAGCGGAGCGGGTTGCCAGGTCAAGAGAAGCCGCGCGGCTTGTGGAAATGGAAGATTTTATGACCCGCAAACCAAAGCAGCTCTCCGGCGGCCAGCAGCAGCGCGTGGCGATTGCCCGGGCAATAGTTAAGGAGCCTAAGCTTCTGCTGCTCGACGAACCTTTGTCCAGCCTGGATGCGACGCTTCGCATTACGCTTCGGGAGGAGATTCGCAGGCTGCAGAGAAGACTTGGCATCACGACCATCATGGTCACGCATGACCAGGAAGAAGCCATGGCCATGTCGGATAAGATTGCCGTCATGAGAGACGGACGGCTGCAGCAGTACGCAGCGCCGGAGGAACTGATTTCCAGGCCGGCCAATTGGTTTGTGGCGAGCTTCCTGGGCCTGCCGACGATGAACAGACTGGATTGCGTCTGGCATGAGGTTGGGGAATCGCTCAAGATCATAGGCACGGATCAGGACTATATTATAAGAGGACTGCACGTGGATAAGGATAAGATCGATAGAAATCAGGAAGTGATTCTGGGTTTCCGGCCTCATGATATTGAAATCAGATTCGATGTTCCTCCAAATGAAAGCGAATATTTAAAGGGCTCCATAGGAGTTATCGAGTACAACGGCAAAGAGAAGATATTAAATTTGAATGTGGATGACAAAATCATTAAAGGGACTGCGCCGATGACAGCGAGTGTTCATCCTGACGATCCGGTCTGGTTTAAGATTAAAACATTAAGCTATCTGTTCCATGCATCGGGAGATCAGGAAAATATTTCGCTGACTTCGCAAGGGAAAATCAGAGCAGGAGAGAAGATATTACATGGATAACAAGGGAAACGGTATCCGGGCTTTACTGTTTGATCTGGGAGACACCATTATGATCGAAGAAACCGAAGTGAAAGACGAGTCCGGTGTCACTCAATCTGCGGAGGTGTTTGAAGGCATGGTGGAGCTGCTCCAATATTGGGCGTCCCGCGGCGTTCCCATCGGGCTTGTCGCCGACTCGTATGTGGGCACCTGCCGCAACGTATTGTCTCGGCACGGTGTGCTGGAATTGTTCGACACTCTCGCCATTTCGGAGGATGTCGGAGTGGAAAAGCCGAGTCCTATCATATTTGAGAAAGCGTTGACCGACCTGAATGTAGCGGATGACGAGCGGAGCCGTGTGCTGATGATCGGCAACAACCTTTCTCGGGATGCGCTTGGCGCCAACAGGCTCGGATTGGTCTCCGTGCGGATTCAATGGAACGAACGTTATCCCAAGGCGCCGGCCGCCGAAATGGAAACCCCTCGGTACGATGTCCAGAACAGCGCCGATCTGCAGAATTTGCTTCAAAGGTTAAATAACGAGTATCTGGCTGTGAAATAGAGGGAGTTAGACATATCCTTTATCGCGGCTAAAATACATCGGTGTTACGGAGGGACATACCGCGAGGAGGAGGGAAGACATTTGGCTACGATTGAAGATGTTGCCAAGCAGGCCGGTGTTTCGAAAAGTACCGTTTCGAGTGTGTTCAGCAAGAAAAGGCCGATCAGCAAGGAAGTAACGGAGCGGGTATTAAAGGTGGCAGAGCAATTGGAGTATAAGCAATTATTGGGCCCGCATGCTGACAAGCAAGAAAACCAGCATTATCGGCATCAGGATGCACGGGGAAAAAGTAAAGTTCAGCCAGTTCCACCTCGCGCTGCTCAACGGCGTACTGAAAGAATGCTATGACGCGGGTTATCGTCTGCTCGTAAACACGCTGTCGCCGGAATATCTGGGAAAAGTGGAGCATATCTCGTCAGATCCGGTTGACGGAGAAATCTTCCTTGACCCGGACCGGGACGACCCCCGCATTCGGGAGAAAATTTCGCTGGGGAAGCCTCTTGTTATCGTCGGCAGACCGCCTGAACGATATGAATCGCATATTTCCTACGTCGACAATGACAATGTTCTGACCGCACAGCGTGTAACCGAGTACCTGCTGAGCTTGGGGCACCGGAGAATTTTGTTCCTCAACGCTCCCAAATCGCGCACAGTATCGGAAGACCGTGAAAAAAAAGGGTACCGCAAAGCGTATGTGAATGCCGGACTGTCTGTAGACGATTCCTTGATTGATTACAGGGACGAGCAGTCCGCATCTTCCGAATACGGCTATCTGTCGACCAAGCGTTTGGTGGCAGCTGATCGCTCGATTACAGCTGTGATCTCGGATTCGGACAAAGTGGCACTCGGCGTATATAAGTGTGCGTCCGTAATGAATTTGCGGATTCCGGAGGATTTATCCGTGTTTGCTTTTAGCGACGATTCCGTGTTCGCCCCCGAATTTGCGCCTCCGCTGTCCGGAGTCAAGCTAAACGCAGAGACGCTTGGGAGCGAGGCGGCGAAGCTGTTGATCCGCCAGTGCGCACAGGAACAGCAAACCGCGACAAGAGTTTTGATACCGACGCAGCTGGTATTCCGCAATTCCTGCACAGAGGCGAGACGCCGGTGAGACGCCGGGCGAGATCAAATAAAATCTATAGGGAGGTTGTTCTTTTTTTTGCATATAAAAGTGATGAGCTTTAATTTGCGTTATGATAATCCCGGCGACGGCTTGAACGCATGGGGAACCCGTAAAACCCGGGTGCGGGCCGCTGTCCGCAAGCACGATCCGCTGCTTGTTGGAACCCAGGAGGGATTGGCCGGAATGCTCCAGGACCTGGACGGGCTTCTTCCTGGCTACGCCCGTGTCGGTGAAGGCCGGCGTGGGGGCTCGGAGGATGAGCATACCGCCATTTACTTCAAAGAAGACGAGCTGGCGCTGGACGACTGGGGTCAATTTTGGCTGTCAGAGGAGCCTGCAAAGGCAGGAAGTATCAGCTGGGACAGCAATCTTCCGCGCATCTGCACATGGGCAAGCTTCCGGTTCGCAAATCAGCAAAACACGGGAATGACCGGTCAAACGCTGCGCATCTATAACACGCACTTGGACCATATAGGGGAACGCGCGAGGCAGGAGGGAGCGAGCTTGATCTGGCAGATGATCCTCAAGCATGCTTCCAACGATTCCGGCGAACAGGTGCCTGTCCTCTTGACCGGGGATTTCAACTCTTATCCTGACAGTGTGGCAATTCAGTTTTTTACGGGGTGAGCTGGAGCTTGGCGGTGAAAAGAGCCAATTGATCGACGCCTATTCGGTATTAGCTGATGATGTCGGCCGCACCGCACATGAATTCAAAGGCGGGGAAACCGGGCAGCCCCGATCGATTATGTATTTGGCGGATTTGGCTTGCAACCGGTGGAAGTGTCGATAGACCGCAGCGAGTTCGAAGGCGGCTATCCTTCCGATCATTATCCGGTGGTCGCTATTTTTTGAGAAAAGGTAAATCAATTCATCGGCAACTTTAACAAAGCTGGCTGTTCCTTCAGTCAGCTTTGTTTTTTTTGTTTAAGGTAAAAGAGCTTCAGGCTGCACAAATTCAATTTTTTTTAGTTTACAGAAAATTCAGTGTCATATATAATATATTATATCCTATGTAAGGAGAACTAACGATGATGAATAGACCAGCACCCATGCCGCTGAAGATGCAAACGCATTCAATTTTGAAGGAAGCGATCATAAACGGAAGTTTGAAAGACAACGAGATGCTCACCGAGAAACGGGCTTATGAGCAGTTTGGGATAAGCAGAACGCCATTTCGGGAAGCGGTTCAAATGCTGGAGATGGAAGGTTGGGTTTACACCATTCCTTACAAGGGGACTTATGTGAGCCCGATAACGATAAGGGATATAGAAGAAGTGTTCGAGCTTCGCATGATTCTGGAAGGCGCTGTGGTGCGTAAGATCGCAAAGCGGATGGAGGAAGCCACGATTGATCGTCTGGAATCCATTGTTTCGCAGATGAAGGTTAATGCCGATGAGCAATCGCAAAACGAGTTTTTGGGCTTGGACCGCGATTTTCATGACGTGTTATACGAGGCCTCCGACAACCGGAGACTGTGTGCCTGATCGAGCAGAATTCCGACCTGATAAGGAGAATCGGAATGAAAATTCTGCATAGGGAAACCCGGCGCAGCGAAGTCATTGAAGAGCACCGCAGCATCATTGACAGTCTGACAACGGGACAAGCGGAAGAAGCCGTCATCCACCATTTGGAAAAGGCAAAACGCACGTTCCTTGAACTCTATGAGGGGGGTGAACAATAAAACAGGAAAGAGAGGGAAGCGGCACAATGTGATGGAGTGGAAACAAAAAAAATAGAGACAGAAAAATTAAATGGAGGAATTTGTTTGAAAAGGACAAATCGCAGATGGTTAATTGTTATTCTCATTTTTTTTGGCCACATCCATCAATTATATGGATCGTTCGAATTTAGGGGTCGCAGGTCCGATCATGATGAAAGAGTTAAATATGTCTAAGACGGATTTCGGTATTTTAGGTTCCGCTTTTTTTCTGGAGTTATACGTTGATGCAGATCCCGGTCGGATCAATTGTGGACAAGCTGGGACCGCGCATTACCTACGCGTGGCGGTTGTTTGGTGGTCTATTTTTTAATGCGCTTACGTCAACCGGCCGCTCGCTCGGCGCGTTGATTGGAATTCGGGCTTTGATGGGTATCGGCGAGTCTCCGGCTTTTCCGACCAACACTCGTGTCATCTCGGACTGGCTGCCGGTGCAGGAGCGCGGTTTTGCAAACGGTTTATTTACTACAGGCATTGCCGTGGGGGCCGGATTGACTACCCCGCTTGTTGTTTGGGTGGTGCAGACCTTCGGCTGGCAGATGTCCTTTGTTATCAATGGGGCGATCGGGATCGTCTGGGTGTTCGCGTGGCTTGCTTTCTTCAAGAATAAACCGTCGGAAGCGGGGATCAGCGAGGCGGAGCTGCAGCACATTCAGGCGGGACAAACAGTACAAACGGAAGCTGAAGGTCCCCGGCTGCGCTGGTATCAGTTGTTTAAAGTGAAAAATGTATGGGTGCTGCTGTATGGTTTATTCGCGCAGGATTATCTGTTGTATTTAATGCTGACCTGGCTGCCAACTTATCTGGTAGTCGAAAAGCATATGACTCTTGTGAAAGCGGGCTTTAACGCGATCCTTCCGTGGATAGCCGCTTCGGTCGGCGCTTTGGTGGGCGGATACTTGTCCGACCGTCTGGTGAAGAGCGGATGGAATTCCGTGTCGGCCCGGCGTTTGATCATGACAGTCGGAATGATTCTATCGCTGGCCATTATTCCCGCAGCATTCGTGGACAGTGTGCCCGTTGCGGTGGGACTAATCTCCCTGTCGCTGGGCGGGATGATGTTCGCCAACAGCTCGTCTTGGGCGATTGTAGCGGATATTGCTCCCCGTGGCTCTGCGGGTACTTTGGCAGGAATGCAAAATTTCATCGGCAACCTGTCCGGCTGGATTGCGCCGATTTTAACCGGATATCTTGCCGATAGACTGCATAACTTTGTTGCGGCTCTTGTCATTGCAGGTGTCATCGGCGGGATTTCGGCAATCATGTATCTGTTTTTTCTTGAAAGCGCCTGCACAACAACAGCAGAAAAGAAAGGGGTTAACCGCCTAATGCACCGCATTCAACCACAACCTTTAATCGAAATGTGTTCGCTTATTTTAGAAAAGCAGGGCATTCCTTCGGATCAAGCGAAAATTATCGCCGCTTCTTTGGTGGAAGCCGATTTAAGAGGTGTTAGCAGCCACGGCGTCATCCGGATGTCTATCTATCTCCAGCGCTTGGGAAAGGGCGTTATTCAATCCAGACCAAATGTGCATGTCGATTATGAAACCGCATCCACTGCCGTTGTCGATGGAGAATACGGGATGGGTCAAGTAGTTTCCCAGAAGGCAATGGACATCCTGTTCGAGAAAACGAAGCAATCCCCGGTTGCGGCTGTCTCGGTTCGGCACAGCAACCATTTTGGTGCAGGCGCTTACTGGGCCATGCAGGCGCTTGAACAAGATATGATTGGAATCGCGGTCAGCAACGTGGAACCTCTTATGGTCACACCTGGCGGAGCTGCAGCGAGAGTGGGGAATAATCCCATCTCCATCGCCGTGCCGGCGGCATCTGAGAAACCGATCGTGCTGGATATGGCAACCAGTGTTGTCCCTCTGGGCAGAATCGTAGCCGCCAAAAGCAAGGGGCAGCCGATTCCGGAAGGATGGGCAGTGAACAGCCAGGGAGAGCCCTGCACAGATCCGGACGAAGTAATCAACGGAGGTTATCTGTTCCCTGTGGGCGGGCCCAAGGGCTATGGTTTAGCCATCATCGTGGATATCTTATCGGCTGTATTAAGCCAAGCGCCATCGGGGAAGAGATCGGATCCTTGTACCAAAACTTGAACCGGCCGAATGACATCAGCCATTTTTTTCATGGCTCTGCGGGTAGACGGCTTTATGAACCCGGCCATTTTCAAAGCTTCCGTTGATCGGTATGTCCGGTACATGAAAGATACTCCGCTGGCTCCCGGCTCTTCTCAAGTTTATCTCCCGGGTGAGATCGAATTTTTTAAATAAAGAGCGTCATCTGGCGGAAGGAATAGCCTTGCCGGAATCCGTGGTGCAGGAACTGGCGGTATTTGCCAAGGAAGCGGGCATAGCGGATCGTTTAATTCAACCGTTGTTCGCGTGAGCAGCAGTCCTTTCATCAACAAAAAATATTCTCGACAAGAGGGGCATTGACTATGAAATTAGTAAACTTTGCGCAGGGAGATCAAATACGGCCGGGAATCAAAACGGAAAAAAGGCATTATTGACGTGTCTTCGACGCTTGGCCGAATTTACACAATGGAAGAAATCATCGCCGAAGGGGATGAAGGGATCGCCAAGCTCCAGTCTTTGGCTGTCCGGCCCGATCTGGTTTACATTGACGAATCGGAGATCGCTTATGCGCCGGCTGTTACCAATCCCGGAAAGATTATATGCGTGGGCTTGAACTACATCAACCATGCGGAGGAATCCAAAATGCAGGTGCCGACGACGCCGATCCTTTTCAGCAAGTTCAATAACGCACTCGCTGCCCACCAAGAGGAGATTCAACTGCCGGAAGATGCGGAGAAATTCGATTATGAAGCGGAGCTTGTCATTGTGATTGGCAAAACCGCCAGGAACGTAAGCGAAGAAGACGCCTTGAGTTATGTCTACGGCTACAGCGCAGGCAACGATCTGTCAGCCCGGGATCTGCAATTTCGCACGGGACAGTGGCTGCTCGGCAAAACATGCGACCAGTTCGCTCCTGTCGGACCTTATATCGTTACTTCGGATGAAGCGGGGGATGTAAATAATTTACATATCGTATGTAAAGTAAACGGAGAGCTGCGCCAAACCGCGAATACGAAAGATATGATCTTCAGCTGTGCGGCGATTATCAGCTACGCTTCCCGCTATATGACGCTGGAGCCTGGGGACATCATTTATTCCGGCACGCCGGACGGCGTCATTCTCGGTTATCCGGAAGACCGTCAGCAGTGGCTGAAATCCGGTGATGAAATTACGGTATCGATACAAAACGTCGGTACGCTTACAAATGTATTAAAGTAATAAGGAACAAGGTTGCTTGGAGACAAGCAGCCGATTTCTTTTACTGAGGGGGAGGAAATTATGACGACTACCGTTAAAAAATCACTATGCCTTTGGACAGTATATCCACGGTGCCTGGAGAGGGTCAGCCGAAACCTTCGCTGTTTACAACAAATTTACCGGTGAAGAGATGGCAAAGATCGGCAGAGCCTCCCGCCGGGAAGTAACCGAAGCCGTTGACGCCGCTTTGCAGACATTTAAAACTCAAAAAACTTACACCAAACGAGCGATACAATATTCTTATGCGGGCGGCTCACATTTTGGAGGAACGAAAAGAAGAGCTTGCTCTTATTATGGTAGGCGAAGTAGGCAAAGTGCTGAAAGATGCAAGAGGGGAAGTGGATCGCGGAATCCAAACTTTAATTGCTTCGGCGGAAGAGGCGAAACGTATCGCAGGTGAAGGCGTTCCACTAGGCCAACCGGGTTTTGACGGAAAAATCGCGTTTACGATCCGTGTTCCGGTAGGCGTTGTAGGCGCCATTACCCCGTTCAATTTCCCCTTGAATCTGACGCTGCATAAGGTCGGGCCGGCTCTGGCGGCAGGAAACACCGTGGTATTAAAACCGGCTGAAATGACTCCTGTCATCGCCTGCATCTTGGCCGATATTATGGCTGAAGCGGGCCTGCCTGCGGGATTCTTGAACGTGGTGAACGGATTCGGTCAGGAGACAGGGCAGTATTTGCTGGAAGATGAAAGCATCGCGATGTTCACTTTTACCGGAAGCCCGGGAGTGGGCCGTCAAATTAAAAGCGCGATAGGAATCCGCAAAGTGACATTGGAATTAGGCAATAATTCACCCAACATTGTACATGAAGACGCTCCGGATTTGGCCAAGGCGGCTGAGCTTTGCGTCTCGCGCGGCATGGCAAATAACGGTCAAGCCTGCATTTCCGTACAGCGGGTATATGTACACCGCAATGTCTACGACATGTTTGTTGAACAGGCGGTTGAAGCAGCAGCAGCTTTGAAAGTCGGGGACCCGGCAGATCCAAGCACAGATATCGGTCCGATGATTTCGGAGAAAGAGGCAAAACGCGTGGAAAGCTGGATTGACGAGGCTATTGCGCAAGGAGCGAAAGTGGCTTTCGGCGGAAAGCGCAACGGGGCATTCATGGAGCCTACGATTCTAGTCGATGTAAAAGCGGATATGAAGGTGATGTGCCAGGAAATTTTTGCGCCTGCGATCAATATTGTGCCGTATGATGACGTGAATCAAGCTTTCCAATGGGCGAATGACACCCGCTTCGGCCTGCAAGCAGGATTGTTTACGTCGAATCTCCAGCTGGCTTTACGGGCCGCTCATGAATTGCAATTTGGCGGAGTCATTATTAACGACGTTTCCACTACCCGTGCGGATGTCATGCCGTATGGCGGCGTGAAGGACAGCGGAATCGGAAGAGAAGGCCCGAAGTATGCGGTACAGGAAATGACCGATGAGCGGATCGTAGTGATCAACTTATAAAAACTTGTTAAGAAAAGGGGAGACAGTATGAGAAAGACGTGGGAATTTTTTTTCGACGGAACAAATCGTGTTTGGACAGGGCTCTATCATAGAGCTTGACCGCATACTTCAACGTTTAAAAGCGAAAAAAAGTTTTCCTGGTCACGGATCCGGGAATCAAAGCAGCCGGCATTGCGGATAGGGTCATCTGTTTGTTGGAGCAGGCCGGTTATGGGGTTGAGGTGTTTGACAGTGCAGTGCCTGAGCCGCCGGTTCAAACCGCATTGGATTGCTTTGAATTCGCCAGGTCGAAAGAAGTGGACGCGATTATCGGACTCGGCGGGGGAAGCAGCATCGATCTGGCAAAAGTAGTCGCTCTGCTTCTTGAGCACGGAGGACACCCGAAGGATTACTTCGGAGAAAATAAAGTGCCTGGTCCGATCTCGCCGCTTGTTGCTGTTCCCACTACAGCGGGCACCGGCTCGGAAGTGACGTCTGTTGCCGTCTTGACGGATGTCGAAAACAACATCAAGATAGGGATATCCGACAATTATCTCCGTCCGGCCGTAGCGCTGCTTGATCCGGAATTGACCGTCGGTTTGCCGCCATATGTCACTGCCTGCACCGGAATAGACGCTCTGGCGCACGCGATCGAAGCTTTCACTGCCAAACCGTACGCATACATTCAAGCCGAAGGGCAACTGCTTTTCCAGGGATCTCTCCCGATCAGCGATGCTTTGGCCTTTCAGGCCATCGAGCTTATAGTCGGCAACCTGACTAAAGCGGTACAACAAGGCAGCAATCTCGAGGCGAGATCGAACATGCTGCTGGGAAGTCTGTTAGCGGGACTTGCGTTCTCCAACGCGGGAACGGCGGCTGCCCACGCGCTGGCTTATCCGATAGGCGGCCTGGTCAAATCCCCGCATGGAGAAGTGACCGGATTGCTGTTGCCGTATGTGATGGAGTACAATACCTCTGTTGTTCCGGAAAAAAAATGGCAAAGATCGCTCTTGCGTTTGGCATTGGTGCGGAAGGCAAATCGCAAAGGGAATTGGCCTTGGCCGCCTCCGGCTGTGTTCTAAATCTTGTTCAGGAGATCGGTCTTCCTGTCAAACTCTCGCAGATCGGGATTTCGGAGAATGACATCCCCGGCATTGCCGAGAACGCCCTTCCTATTGTCCGCCTGGTCCGCAATAATCCAAGGGTCCCCGGACAGGAAGGATTCGAATCGATTCTTAGCAAAGCGTTTTAATTCATGAGGCAGATCAGGAGGTGCCGTATTTGAACTCGCAAAATGTATCGAGCGGTATATTATCCGCCGTGATGTGCTGCACTGGTCCGGCTGTGATTGTGATCGACGCGGCAAACGCCGCGGGCTTCAGCAGGCCCCAGCTCATTTCCTGGATTTTTTTGCGATCTACTTTTTTCGGCGGCTTGATGTGTCTGGTTCTGCCTCTGATTTATAAAATTCCAATAGCCGGTGCCCACTCTATTACGGCGGCGGCTTTTTTTGAGCACTGCCGCCGCCCGGTTCCCGTTATCCGAATTGGCAGGCAGCTATATCATGGCGGGAGCGTCGTCGCTCTGGTAGGAATGTCGGGCCTATTCGAAAAAAAGCGCTCCGCTTCGTGCCCAGACCGATGCTTGACGCGATGCTAGCGGGATTGGTTCTGAATTATATTGTGAAAATGGTCCCGGCTCTGAAGCAGGCCCCGCTGATCGGAAGCCTCGCGCTGTTCGGATTTTTTGATCGTGCCGAAGTTGTCCGCAAAAAATTCCGCCGATTCTTGGCGTTCTGGCGTTCGGCGTCATCGGGCTGCTGATCAGCGGTTCTTTGCCGCCGATCAAGCCGGCGGCGCCAATGCTGCCGCAAACGGCAGCGCCGTCCTTTACTGCCGGCGGTTTTGTGGCGATTACGATTCCTGTCGCCTTTCTCATATTAAGCAACGATATCGCGGTGGCTCTCGCCGCCCTCAGAAAAAAACGGCTACGAGCTGCCCGTGGGCAAGATGCTGGTTTTTTTCAGGGTTCGCCACTGCGCTGGTTGGCTTTTTTCGGAGGACACGCGGCCAATGTCGGCGGCATGATGAGCGCCGTATGCAGCCAGGAGGAGGCGGGACCCAAAGAGAAGCGGTACTGGGCGGCGGTCATTTCGGGGGGAATCGTGGTCCTGTTCGGTCTGTTTGCGTGGGCGGCTATTGCAGTCATTGAGGTACTGCCAATGCCTTTCATTACCATTATTGCCGGATTTGCCCTGGTGGGCGTGCTGATGAACAGCCTGCAGTCCGCTTTTTTCCGCTTCTTCCTACCGTTATTCCACTGTTTTTTGCGTTTGCCATCGCCGTGTCCAACATTTCCTTTCTTGGCGTGGCTTCGCCGGTGTGGGCCCTTCTGTTCGGAGTGGTTTCGGCAAAGATTTTGAATGAGGGGGTTCACGCAGATGCGGGTTTGCAAGATTCGTAGACTCGGCCCCAAAAAAAGGTTGGACGAGGAAATAGGTTCGTGTTATCTTTAAAATAATTGAATGATTTACTCGAAAGAGATCGAACGGGGAGCTTGCAGGTCCCGCGTGTTCGATGAACAGGGAAGTCCGGTGAGAATCCGGCACGGTCGCGCCACTGTAAGCGGGGAGCGGCTTCCACCATGTCACTGTCCTGGGTTATGGGGCGGGAAGACGGAAGCCGGCTACGATCCGCAAGTCAGGATATCTGTCTACTCGAGGGAACCATGCCTACGCGAAAATAGGAGAGGGGGGAACGGCTCTACGTCAGGCACGTAATTCCGCCTGCAAGTCAATGCGCATTTCGGCATCCCTTTCATAGGGGTGCTTTTTTTTAGTTGACTACTGCAGCAGTTTTCTCTGCTTACGATGCGGGATCAACTAAATGGCAAGGGTGGCCGAAGGGGAACGGCTCGTACGACAGCAGTTTTTTTTACCTACCTACACTGCTGGATCTACTGGTGTTTTTGGAGAATAGCGGAGTTCCAGGGCGTTATTCATCAAACCAATGAGAAGAATCCGATCGATAACGGATTGTTAAGGCTTTATTTGGTCGTTTGAACTACAGGGAAGGGGGATTCAGCGAAATAGAGCCTCCAAACGGCGTTATCAGATGAGCTTGCACAATAGAGAAAAGAATAACGCCTCGGAAATCCGCTATATCGCATGCAACCCTCTGCTTGAACGAGAATTAGACAAGACATGGGACTTCTTATTGAGAATTGTATGAGAGGAGAATGTAAAACAGATGGAGAGTAAGAGATTGATTAAAAGGATAAGCATGTTTCTGCTAAGCTGGTGCCTGATAATATCCATGCTTGGCGGACTGCTGCCGGCGCACGCGAATGGGGCCGCAAAGGGGCTTGTTGCTGTTCCCCAGGCGATAGAGGACGCTGCAGGCTACATATTGGCGTCAGATGGAAATACGCTCACGGATTGGGATGCGTACGCGTTGGCCAAAGCCGGGAAGCCGGTGCCGGATTCGTATTTGGCTTCGGTCGGCAGTAAGCTTCAGCAGAGCGGAGGAAGTTACGGCAGCGTCACCGACTATGACCGGATAACGCTGGCTGTGAAGGCGGCGGGGGGCAATCCGGAACAGATCGCCGCCGGATCGAATTCGTACAATCTCATTCAGAGTATTTATAACAGCGACGTGATGACCGCGCAGGGAACCAACGGCGCGATTTATTCGCTGCTGGCGCTCGGCAGCGGCAATTACAATATTCCGTTAACTGAGAGGTGGAATCCGGATAAAATCGCCGCTTGGCTGCTTGCGCAAAAAAACGCTGACGGCGGTTGGCCGCTCGCAGCCGGGGGAGCCAGCAGCGTAGATATTACAGCGTCTGCCATAAACGCGCTCTCCAAATACAAAACGCTTGCCGGAGTACAGCAGGCGATCGACGGCGGCATTCAATGGCTGTCCTCGCATCAATTGGCAAACGGAGGATTTTACGAGTTTGGGGAAAATTCGGAAAGCACCTCGCAGGTCATTCTGGCCTTGTCCGCTGCCGGCATCGATGCCCGCGGTTCGAGTTTCACGAAGGCGAACGGCAATCCGCTCAGCTATTTGTTCAGCTATCGGCAGAGCGACGGCGGCTTCGCCCACGTGGCCGGCGGCCTTCCAACGCGGGTGCCACCGCACAGGCGCTAATGGCCTTGGCCGCTTACCACACGTTTACCGGCGGCAGCAGTGGATCGTACGATGCTGTCCTGACCGCCGGGATCGTATCGCCGTCCTCAGCCAGCGTCACGGTGCACGTGGCCGGCCCGGCGGGGATTATTGCCGAAGGTCCGGCAGCTGCGGGCAGCGCTTATGACGCTGTCATCCAGGTGCTGGGGAAGGCAGGTATTACACCGACGGAGAGCCCGGGCCATTTTATCACCGAGATAGCCGGAATCAAGGCAGTAACAGTGCTTTTTTTGGCTGTATAACGTCAAACGCCAGCTCATGGGATTACGCCAACACGAATAATCTTGGAATGTTTGACTACAAGCTGCGGAGCGGCGATGAAATTTATCTCTACTACAGCGGCCTTGACACTGCGGTGGTCAAATCGGTCACGGTAGATCCCGCGCTGCCGGTGGCCGGGCAAGCTTTGCAAGTGAAAGTAGAACAGTCGGTATGGGACTGGGTATATAACAGAGAGAATGTGACAGTGGCTTCCAGCGTGTATGTGGAGCTGGGCGGCCAAAAGGTGCAGACAGACGGTAAAGGGGTCGCTCTATTCGCGTCCGGTCTGCCGGCCGGCAGCTATAAAGCCGTTGTGAGAGGCGAGCGGCCGGGGATGGCCCCGAAAATCGCAACGGATACCAAAGCCGTTCAGATCGGCTCGGCCTCCATTCAAATTGAAGGCTCCTCAAGCACATACGCCGTGGGGACGGCGAGCTCCCCGAATTTGCTGGACAGCGTTCAACAGCTTTTGGCCGGTAAACAGGTGCCTTTCAAGATCGAGAGCGCCAGCTTCGGAAAGTATGTGAAATCGATCGGTTCCGATGCCGATTCCTGGAGTTATGCGGTCTACCGCCAGGGCAAATGGAGCATTCCACAGGTGGGAATGGCGGATTATACGCTTCAGCCGGGCGATCAAGCGTCATCTATTACGCCGGGTACGACGCGAAGTGGAATCCGACAACGTATCTGGTCGATTCCATTACGCTGAATCCGGCGCAGCCTAAAGCGAGCGAATCCTTTACCGTCAAGGTGAACAAGACGCTCGGTTACGATACGCCTTCCCCGGCAGCCGGGGCTCAGGTGAAAATCGGAGGCCTCACCGCCGTCACCGACAATCAAGGCACCGCTACTTTTGCGGGGTTGCCCGAAGGAGTGTATACGCTCGACATTTCGGGTTATGTCACCGGCGGAGGGCCGAAGATTGTTCATACCTCGCAGACTGTGACCGTCGGGCCGAGAACCGTGGCGGCAGGCGGAGGATCGGATGCCGCTGCAAATCCGGTCGTGAATTTATCAGTAGCCGGAGACAGCGGGATGGGGACCATCCATCTCGATCTG
>BBFE01000010.1 GCA_001313085.1 Paenibacillus sp. JCM 18996
GATTTGGGCGGGGATGTTTGCGTGGCGGAACCCGGCAGCGGCGGTGGATAAGGCGGGACGGTGGTAAATGGAGGAACTGGGAGCGTGACCTGCGGAAGCGGGGCCCGAGACAGCGACAAAAGAGCCTGAGCGCCGGTTTGAAAACGCTTTAGCGTGCAATAATGAGATCATTCAAACAAGCCTTCTCTCCCGGGAAATACCTCATTAGCGGCATTTTTTTTCTTTATTCCCGGGAAATAATCCGAAATAGTCGGGAAATAACCGCGCTTTTGCGGTAATTGTTCACGAGTGACCAAGTGGCACTTTTTTTCGCCTTCACACGAATTATTGGACCTTTCCTCCAGTATGAGCTTCCTGCTCATACAGTAAACTCAGGTGTTGCGAATGTACAAGCTCAGGTGCCACGAATATGATTGGCTTCAGCTCAATAAATTCCATGCTTCCTCCTACCGAGTGAGAAGGCCACAGGGTGCCGCTCTCTCAGCCCTTCGGCTTAGCAACCAGCGAAGCCAAAAAAAAGAGAAAATAATGGCCGCCGATATCCCCGCCGAGGTCACCTCGAAAATGCCGGTTATAATTCCGATCCATCCGTGCACCCTCAGCTCCGTCAGCGCACCGTGCACCAAAGAGCTGCCGAAGCTAGTAATCGGAACAGTTGCCCCGGCCCCTGCGAACTTCACCAACGGATCGTACAAACCGACCCCATCTAGGACCGCGCCGGTCACAACCAAAGCGCACATCGTATGGGCCGGCGTCATTTTTCCCACGTCCATCATGAGCTGGCCGATCACACAGATAACTCCTCCAACCAGAAACGCCCACAAAAAAAATCATCCCAGTTCACCTCCAATGCCAATTTATACTCGTTCGCGCAACGGGCGTACTCTTCGCCAGCTGATCGCCTTGCCCTATAAATCCCTTGCGCAGTGCAGGGCATTCTCTCCCCTATCACATTGCCGGACAATCCCATGCGCAGTGCATGGCATGTTCTCCCCCGTCACCTTGCCCGACAATCCCATGCGCAGTGCACGGTACGCTTTCCCCTGCTGATCACCATTTGCCTGAATCACGTTAATGCCCGCCTCCGGCGAAGGAAACTCCTATAAGCGTAAGAATCAGGTGAATAATCCCGATGAAAAAAAATGCCGCAACCGTCCCGAACACAATGACCGAACCCGCCAGCTTAAACATATTGCTTGCAGCTCCGAGCACAAGGCCCTCGCTTCGATGCTCAAGCGCCGCGGAACTCATGGAGTTGGCAAAGCCCGTAACCGGAACGGCCGTCCCCGCCCCCGCCCACTGCGCGATTTTATCGTAACTCCCAAGGACGTTAACAGCACCGAAACGAACACGAGTACCGCCACTGTCGGGTTGCCTGCCGTTTTTTTTCAGTGAAATTGAAATACTTCATAAAAAAACTCCATCAGCGCCTGGCCAACCAGGCAAATCGTCCCGCCAACCAGAAAAGCTATGGCGCAGTTGCGCAGTACCGGCCTTGCAGGCTCTCTTTCTTTGGCCAGCTCTTGATATTGCTGCTGTACAGGAGACATTTTTTTTCGTTTTCGTTGCCATGCTGCCCATTCCTTTGCAAATTATTGGCGTCGCACTATAAACAACCGTGGCTCACTGGTGACGACGTGCCGCGTTGTTCGTGTTCCCAGTCGGGCCTTATATCCAGAAGCTTCCACAAGGCGCACGCCTGGCGGCGAGCTGAGGCCGGGAAGCCGACCTTGATTCCAAATCGCCGCAACTTCCCACGGTGCAAACAATAAGTAAAGTATCTGCCAAAAAAGTGACGGGATATTTACACAGGAATATTGGCAAATATTAGTTTTTTTCGCATGCCGATGCAATGCGTACCGGTTAACCGGCCTGCCTACCCCGCCGTACAGAATATCCAGTACCACCTGGTCCGATTTCTCCAATTACTCCAGATATCTGCGGGACGGACAGGAGAATACGACATCCAACATCTATACGAAGCGGCTCTATCAGGTGCAAAAAATATATGACAGTCTCCAACCACGGTTATTTGGGATATGCGGTCATCGTCAACAAAAAAAGTTCTGGCTCAGCCTGCCCCCGGATGTTCAAGCCGAGCTTCGCGCAGCAATGGACGAAACGACCGTCTGGATGAAAGAGCTGGCCACCTCGATGAACGAATCCCAATTAAACGAGCTGAAAAAAAATTCCCGGCCTGCAGATTCACGTTCTGACTCCGGAAGAGCGGCGTGCTTGGATGAAGTCGCTCGATCCGATGTACGACCAGTATAAATCGGCAATAGGCGCTCCTTTGGTGGAGAAAATCAAGGAACTCCGCGCAAAGTATCTGGACAGCGGCAGCTGAGCGAGAGGAATTAAGACCAAAACAACCTAAAAGAACTTTATGACCTTATACTTGCGCTATCGAAAGCGTTTTCATATAATAGACACAATTAAATCCGATTTAAAGCGTTTACAAAATGAAAGAGGTGTCTTTATGAGAATCAATTTTCGAAATCTGACCGTGCAGGTCCTCACCGCCATTCTGCTGGGTATAGCCGTCGGGTATTTTTTTTCCGGCTTTCGGAGAGCAGCTCAAGGTACTGGGAGATATTTTCGTCAAGCTGATTAAAATGCTCATTGCTCCGATCGTATTTTTTTTACTGTAGTGGGCGGGATCTCCGGGATGGGAGATATGAAAAAAAGTAGGCCGGATCGGCGGAAAAGCTCTCATTTACTTTGAGCTCGTGACCACCTTCGCCCTGGCGATCGGAATCATCGTCGTTAACCTGGTGGGGCCCGGACACGGCATCAACACAGCGGGAGCCAAAGGCGACGTCACCAAATTCACCAAGGCGGCGCGGAATCCAGCCACGGGTTCATCGACTTCGTGTCGGGCATTATACCGGACAACGTCGTGGGAGCTATGGCCAAGGGCGAGCTTCTGCCGATTCTTTTCTTTGCCGTGCTGTTCGGCCTGTCCATGGCCGCTATGGGGGAAAACGCCAAGCCGGTCGTTTCTTTCTTCGACAAGCTGACCGAGCTTTCTTCGGCATCGTTAACATGATCATGAAAGTGTCTCCTGTCGCCGCATTCGGAGCAATGTCATACACGATCGGAAAATTTGGCATCGGCTCGCTGTTCTCGTTGGGAAAGCTGATGGGCTCCGTTTACCTGACCATGGCTTTGTTCATCTTCGTCGTACTGGGAACTATTGCCAAGATATACGGCTTCAGCATTATTAAATTCCTGAAATACATCAAGGAAGAAATTCTTCTAGTGCTGGGTACGTCTTCATCCGAATCCGCCCTCCCAAGATTAATGGAGAAGCTGGAAAAATACGGGTGTTCGAAATCCGTGGTCGGCTTGGTCGTTCCCACCGGCTACTCGTTCAACCTGGACGGCACATCGATTTATCTTTCCATGGCTGCAATGTTCATCGCCCAAGCATTCGGCATCGACCTTTCGATCGGGCAGCAGCTCACCCTGCTCGGCGCCTGATGCTTACATCCAAAGGCGCTGCAGGCGTGACAGGTTCCGGTTTCATTACGCTGGCCGCAACGTTGGCCGCTTTCCCGATGATTCCGGTGGCGGGCATAGCACTTCTGCTGGGTGTCGACCGTTTCATGTCCGAAGCCCGCGCGATCACGAACCTGATCGGAAACGGAGTCGCTACGGTCGTCATCTCCAAGATGGAAAATGAATTCCATCCAGAGCGGCAGCCGCAAGCAGCAGGACAGAAAGGTGCGGTTTCCACAGGCTCGGCTAAGGGTGCAGCGGTGTAACGGTGTAACATAACGACCAGAAATCCACAGAATAAGTACCACAAACGGGGCTATTCGGTAAGATCCGAGCTTGACAGCGCATCAAGCTGTCTAGCTCCCTCTTGCAATCAACTCAATTAAGCGGGCCTCGCCCCTTCATCCAGCCTGACAGCATTCAGCGGCCCCCACGTCAAGCGGGCGAAGCCGCGTCAACCGTACCGCTGCCGCCCAGCTCATGGAACAGCTGAACGAGCTTGAGGTGCTTGCGGAGAGATTTTTTCATGGATCAGGTTCAGCTTGCCGTTCTCCATCGCGCCGAACAGCGAGACCATCGTCTCGTCCTCATGGCTCCAATCGAAATTATCCAGCATCCACAGGCTCGAAGTCCAGCCCTCGTTGTAAATATCGTTGATGAACAGGAAGCCGTGCGCATACAGCGCCAGGCTCTCCTGCATGACCCGGCTCGCCGAAGTGTATTGTGCCAGTCCCGGCTGCTCCGGCATCGAAGGCAGAACCGTGTTGAAGAACTGGTGCAGCATTTCCACATACATGGAAGGGTCTTTGCGGATTTTGCGCATCAGCTCGTAGGATGGCTGCATTTTGCCTGAGAAAAGCATGCACGCCGTGGAATACAGCCAGCTGAAGCATGTAAAGTTGCGGTTGAACGACGTGAGGTTGCTGCGTTTTTTCGACGCCGGCCGCTTTCAGGAAAATATTGTGCTCAACCACCTGCTGAATGACCAGATTGAGCGGGTCGGTAGAGTCGAACGAATGGCCCAGCTCTTTACTCACCAGCTGCACCTTCGAATTAATATCGCCGAACAGCTGCTTCTCTTCCTCTTCGCTTAGGCCGATGTAAATTTGCACCGCGAGCTTCGTTTCCATCACCTTCAGACGCCGCTTTTCCAGCTGCTCCAACATGCCGCTCACCTGCTCCAGCTCTTCGACAATGGCCATGCTGTCCGGAAATTTGCGTCTTTTGATCTTCAGCGTGGCGGCGGTCCTTTCGTACCGGCGCACTTCCTTCTGCAGCTGCTCGTTCACATAGCCCAGAGCCAGGATGCGGTGCTGCCCGTCGAGGATGCTGAGCTTGGAACCATGCCTCAAATAGAGGCGCTCGTCATCCCTGCCCAGGGAGCTCACATCCCGAAGAGAAAGAGTAACCGGCCCGAAGAACACATGGTCAAGCTCTCTTTCCTGCAAATATTTTGCAATCTTCCTGCGCTGGCCCGAGCTCAATTTGCGCTGAACCATCGGATCGATTTTCGTATAGTTGAGCAGGTCCTGCACTCTCAAAGAAACCGTAGTCAGGCCGAATTTTCCGCAGAAAGGATGAATGGCCATATTTAACTCCAAACCGTCCATCAACCGACATCCTCCTTATTGCCGATAAGCAGCATTTGATTTTCGTTATAAAATTCCTTCACGAACTGATAGGCTTTGGTGATTCTGGATCTTCTGGGCAGCCTGTCCTTCTCGTCCCCGGTGTAAATCGAATCCCAATCGATATGCTGCAAAATTTTCATCGTGTGGCCGAGGCTGTAGCGGTTGAACTTGCCTGTCTTGGTTGCTTCCTCATGGAAAAAAACAGCGCCAGCGCAATCTGCACATTTTCACTCCAGCACAGCTCGCCCTTCGCAGGTTCGGGCATATAAGCCAGCAGCTGGTCAAAGTAAAAGGAACCCAGCCGCACATGATCATCCACTTCCTCCTGGGTAAAATGAAACCCGTTGTTCCTTGCAGCGGACTTCATCCTGCCTTCGAACAGCGCCACCAGAATTTCCACAAGCAGATGATAAGAGAACAGAAATTCAGGCGATTTGCCCCGTTCGGAGTACATATCCACGGAAAGCAGTTTGACGGAAGGGTCGTTCTCTGCCAGCTGCGTGCCCATGACATGGTAGAATCTCCGCTGATCCCGCAGTACCGCCAGGTTGCCGCCGATTTTTTTTCTCGGGAGTTTATTGATATCGGAGAACAGCTGCCGCTCCTGGCGCGCATCGATATCCAGATAAATCATGACGGACACCGGAAACTCATAAAGCATACGCAGCTTTTCCGTGATCTCTTCCATTTTGTCGTATTCCCTCCGGTCTTTGGCTCGTGCATCAGGCTCTGGAACGTTTCCATCAAGCGCTGAAAAGCGGCCAAACGGTGCTGTCCGTCCACAACGTACAATTTCTCGATCGGCTGAAGGCGGAGGGTTCCCTTGTCCACGTCATACACGCCGGCGCCTCTGGCGGACAGGATGATCCCTGGAAAAAACACCGGCTGCTTATGCTCCAGATACAGCATGATGTAATCCATCAGCTTCGATAAATTCCGCGGAATAATCGCACGCTGCACCTCCAGGTCCACTTCGTACATGGTAAAAAAAGCTTGCTCATCGGCAGGGTGGCGGAAATGGTCTTTTGCCCGAAGGTGTCGGCTATCTCTCCCGGAATCTCTACGAAAGACGTGCTCTTCTGTTGAGACAACAGCTCGGATAAAGAGTTAACGGAGTCCATCTTTTATTCCCCTTTCGCTTATCAAAAAAAATTGGAAAATGCTTTTTTTCACCTAGTACTGTCCGTTTCCAGAGTGAAACATACCTGCGGGGTGCGGGAGTTCCCAACGAAATTCATAGCTTTTGTAAAAAAAATCTCATACTAGGGAAAAATGATTTTTTCAGTCAGGAAGGGATCGAATGATTTGGCACAACTGGTCTTTGGACCGCATCGTTATTCTTTTTTGTAGGATTGGCCTACGCTTTTATCGGGCTGCAGGTTTGGTTCTCCCACTATCGGCAAAATTTTCACCATAAAATCATGTACGTTCCGGTGATCGAAGCTCCTCTCTTTTGTTTGGCGGCGGTTTTGACAGCGTTGTCGAATGCCCCTGGCTGTACTATACAACCTTGTACTGCTTATTGTCGGGGTGTTCAGCGGCCTGGTGGGTTTTTTTACCGTCATTTCAAAGGCGTCGGAGTGCGTGTCGGAGGCTACGAGCTGAGGAATTTCCTCATCGGCCCCCCGGTGATCCTCCCGCTTATATTTAGTGCGATGGGCGTGCTGGGATTGATCGCATACTGTTGGAGGCAGCCATGAACCATTCGACGCATTATCCCAGCTACAATGTGTTAAAAGAGCAGGACGAGTGGGACCCTCATACCCGCCGAATTGTGCTTTCAAGGCTGATCGGCGGCCAGGAGATTCAACTGCAGCTTGTGACCTCGGATGAATTGAGGACTCTAAGGGCCGTATGCGAGCTTCTCGTGGATGACGACAGGCCGGAGGTGCTGGATTATGTGCTGTATCACATCGACAGGTCGCTCATTAATCCCGCAGGCGAGGGCCAGCGCAAGCCTGGTGTTCCCCCGGCCGCTGAACTGATCAGAACGGGCCTGCGCAGTATGGATCTGTGGGCGGCGAACCGTCACGGGTGCCATTTCAAAAAACATGGAGCCCGAGCATCGCAAGCTTCTGCTTGAGCAGTTGAGCCAGGGCCAGGCGGAGCCCGCTTCCCTATGGAACGTTCCGCAGCAGGAGCTGTTCCGCAAGCTGGTGAGTCTTACATTGGAGAGCTACTGCTCCCACCCTGCAATCTGGTCCGAGATTGGCTATGGCGGGCCCGCTATCCACGAGGATATATAAGGGAATCGGTGAAAGAGCCGGATCCCTGGGAGGCGAAAAAAAGAATGATGAGATGGAAACGCATGGATGAAGAGGTCGACGTTGTCATCGTCGGAGCGGGCGCTGCAGGAGGCGTGCTGGCCAAAGAGCTGAGCGAGGCCGGCTTCAGTGTGGTGATTCTGGACGCGGGCCCGATGCGGGATCCGCAGAAGGATTTTGCCAGCGATGAATTGAGTATGAAGGAGCTCGGATGGCTGGACACCCGGATTGTCGACGGGAACGATCCGCTGACGATGGGGCATAACAACTCAGGACGAGGCATAGGCGGCGGGACGCTGCATTTCACGGGCGTATTTCTCCGTTTTCACGAAAATGATTTCCGTGTGCGCACCGTCGACGGAGTAGGCGAAGATTGGCCGATCACGTACCGGGACCTTGAACCTTACTACGATAAAATCGAGAAAGATATCGCCGTGTCCGGGCCAAAACATTTTCCGTGGGGCAGCTTCAACGGACCTTATCCGTATCCCGAAAGGCACCCGCTAAGCCCGAACGCCAATATGTTCCAGAAAGCGTGCGAGAAGCTCGGCATCCGCTCCGTTACTTCGCCGCTCGCCATTCTGTCGGCGCCTTTCGAGGACCGGCCTCCCTGCATCAACCGGGGATTTTGCAATCAGGGATGCATGCCAAACTCCAAGTACAGCTCCCTGATCGTCCATATACCCAAGGCTATAAAAGCGGGAGCGGTCGTACTACCGGACTGCATGGTGACGCAAATTGTGATGGGCAAGGACGGACGGGCCCGAGGTGTGGAATTCATCCATGGAGCGTCACCTACAGCCAACAAGCGAAGCTGGTAATCGTGTCCGCCTACTGCGTAGAGACTCCAAGCTGCTGCTCAATTCCGCTACGGCGCAGTTTCCCGACGGCCTGGCCAACTCCAGCGGCTGGGTAGGCAAAGCATTCATGACTCACAGCTCTCACGATGTCTATGCGAAATTCAACGAAGAAATTCGTTTGTATAAAGGAACCCCCGTGCTGGCGACCACGCAGGAGTTTTATGCGACGTCCAAGGATCGCGGCTTCGTTCGCGGATATACGCTTCATGCACATGGGACGCGCCCGGTCGCTTTTGCGGAAGGCATTTCCAAAGCGAAAGAAGGCCCGGTCTGGGGACCAAAGCTGCGCCAGACTCTAATCGACTATAACCATTATGGGCGGGTAACGATGGTCGGGGAAGTGCTGCCGAACGAGAACAACCGGGTAACGCTCGCGGACGAGAAGGACTCTTTCGGCCTCCCTCGTGCGAAGGTTACCTTCAGCTTCGGCGACAACGATCTGAAGCTGATCGATCATGCGGTCGAATCGATGCGTTCGATTCTTAAAGCAGGCGGCGGGACGCCTGAATTCACCGTGCCGGACACCGCCCATCTGATGGGCGGGTGCCGTATGGGCAGCGATCCGCAGGCGTCAGTGGTCAACTCGTACGGACAAACCCATGACATTGACAATTTGTTTGTCTGCGACGCCAGCATCTTCGTTACTTCCGGAGGCGGAAATCCAACCAACACCGTGATGGCCTTGGCGGCCAGAACAGCGGATTATATCAAGCAAAAGGCAAGACAGAAAGAGCTTTGAAGGTCGCAGCATGCCCACCATATGTCCACCGCCGGTTCGCCTGCATGCCCTCGGGTTTTGATGCAGCCGGCTGGTTTGTTCAAGATTACTGAGCCGTTCACCTGCCGGTTGCTATCATGTGACATTCCTGCCTTCCTCGTTGTCAACGCATACCCTTGCCCCGCCGCTTCAGCGGGATTAAAATAAGAGAGAAATTACCATCTGCTTCCTCACCAACCGGCAGCGCCGGCGCAAAAGGAGAATGGAATATGGCAATCGTTGAAATTACTGTAGTTCCCATCGGAACGGCTACTACCAGTTTGAGCGGCTATGTCGCAGATCTGGTCAAAGAACTCGAATCGGCCAAGGGGTCGATCAAATATGAATTGACCTCCATGAGTACTATAATTGAAGGTTCGTTGGACGACGTGTTCGCCGTCATACGCAGGCTGCATGAGGTTCCCTTCGCAAACGGCGCCGCCCGCGTCTCCACCTCGATCAAGATCGACGACCGAAGGGACAAATCCTCCTCCATGGAGCAGAAATTGAAGTCGGTATCGGACAAGCTGCATCAGTTAAGAGACAATTGACGCCCGCAACAGGCATATTTCGTTAATCCCTATGGACAATAATCGGGATCGTATTTCAGGTTTGGAGGGAATCGAATTGACGAAAAAAGAATAACAACAATACCCAAAACACCGCGAATTCTACAAGGAATGCCGCTGAGACAGGTGAGCCCAACACTGCAAACGCAGTGGCCCACGGCGGCAAATTCGGAAGCGACCAGACTCTCTCCGAAAACTTGACCGAGTCCACCGAGGACAAGCAATAACCACACTCGATCTTCGGCGCCAAAGTGCAACAAGTGAAACAAAATGTACGACGTGCACCAAAGGCGCCAAGTGCACCACGCCACCAAGTGCACACGCAGACCACGCGCACCACCTACATTAAGTACACCACGTGACCACCTACATCGAGTGCACCACGTGCACCTCGCATAAAGACCCGATGGGGTCTTTATTGTGTTTAATCTCCCGTTATGACAGCTCCGCTGATCCTGCCTCCTTCTCTCACTAACCATTCACCTGTCTCCCAATCCGTTGGCCTCTGTTCATTGCGATAATAAAGGTCCACTCGAATTGATAGAGACTCGCGCCACGGGGAATCAATAGTCACACTCCGAAAAAAATTTTGTTCAACAACATGTCCGTTCACACGGACGTACAGATCAGTCATTGAAAAAAACGTTTCCTGCCCAGACAGTATCCTCTGTGTCCAAACACTCTTTTTTCCAAATACGGCACATTCTCCTCTAATACAATTTTATTTGAAATGGATAATCTTCCACATATCACTTCAATTGGCACCGGTGTGTTTAAAACAATTTGAGGATCGGCCACGTTGCCAGTTCGAAGGATTGCCGGAATGAACAGGAAACGTCTGGATGAGCCGGGATAAACGATGAAGGTATTGATCACGATCGGCATGAGGAGTATGATGTATCTATTGTGTTTTTTTTCTTTGAAAGGAGAATTGAAAACTTCATGAATGAACTGTCAAGGGCAAAATCATTTGGCCTCATATCCTTCCTTGTTGTAGTGTGGGGAGCTTGCTGGCCGATTTATAAAATAGCTCTGGATTACACACCGCCTCTTCTGTTCGCCGGAATGCGCACCGTGCTGGGGGGCTTGCTGCTCGCTGTTTTGTTGTTTCCGAGAAGAAACCTTATCCGCTGGAGACAAAACTGGCCGGTTTACGTGATCTCCTCCGTGTTCAATGTCATATTATTTTACGGGCTGCAGACGGTCGGTTTAATATCCATGCCCTCAGGCTTGTTCTCTGTTCTGGTCTACCTTCAACCGTACTTGTCGGCATATTCGCCTGGATGTGGCTGGGAGAGCCGATGACGCCCGCCAAAATTATCGGGTTGATCATCGGCTTCCTCGGTGTCGCAACGGTCAGTGCAGGCGGCTTCACCGGCCACATTGCCGCTGCGGGAATCATACTTGCCTTGATCACCGGCATCAGTTGGGCGCTCGGCACCGTCTATGTCAAAAAAAAGTAAGCGGCCGCGTCGATTCCCTTTGGCTTGTGGCGTTTCAATGCTTCCTAGGGGGGATGGTGCTCACGGCGGCCGGATCCTTCTCGGAAAATGGACAGCCATCGTCTGGAACGCTCCCTACTTATTCGGCCTTATTTTGGCATAGTCGTCGGTATTTCGGCTTCCTGGGCAGTCTATTTCAAGCTTGTCAATTCAGGCGATGCCAGCAAGGTTGCATCCTATACTTTTCTCGTTCCGCTGATCGCTGTATTTACCGGTACCTTATTCCTCAAGGAGCCTTTTACGATCAACTTGGTGATAGGGCTTTTCCTGATCGGGTTCAGTATCTATCTGGTGAACCAGAAGTCCTCAGAGCAGAAGCAAATTGAAAAAAAATGATGAATTTAAAGAAAGAATACAGATAAGCTCGGGCTATCAACGTTCATGGAAAACGACTTTGCATTTTCAACTAAAAAAAGGTTATGCTTAATGCAAGGGGTGAATTCCAATGGCAAAAAAAGCGGCTCACGGAAAAAAAGCGGGATAAACAGGCGAGGCAAAAAAGGATATAACATTGATGCAATGAAGCGTGGCGGCCAAAACCTTCAAATTGACATGTTGACCCGAATGACAAAAAAACAAAGATCGGCAAAGCCGCCCAAAACAAACACAAAAAAAGCGCATCTTCTCCGAGTTCGATAAGGAGACGGCGCTTTTTTAATTTGGTTTTCATCCTGCCCGTAACATTCACCCGTCCAGCCCCCGGCGGTCCTCGCTGTGCGTGAAATTCCTATTCATGAGCCCAACCGCAAAGCGCCGTAACCAAACCAACTAATACTGTATACCTAGTTTTCCTCTTACAATTAGAATAACTGCCACAAAAAAAATATTTTTTTATTTTGTAAAAGGGACTATTTTACTAGTTCTATAGTCTATAATAAAAAAAATGTTGAAACATCTTTGGGAGGCAAAAAAATTGGCATGCTTATTTCCACTGGACATGAAAAAAGATAATTTATTAGATTTTTTTTCCAGCCTGGATGTCACAAGAAATGTACGATACTACTTTCTCTTTTATCGAGTCTCTTACTGAAAAAAGATGTGTCTCTTCTAGCACATTCAAACAATGTAGCTAATTATGCGATGATGATTTCCTGTGAATTGGATGGATCGACGGAGGAATGCTTCAAATATTATTTGGGGGGCCTGCTGCACGATGTCGGGAAACTGGGAATACCGGAATCCATTTTATTCAAACCGTCCAGGCTGACTGAAGAAGAGTATGACATTATCAAGAAACACCCTCAAAGCGGCCATGACACTTTAAAGAACTGCGACGTGTTCAAGGAACATCATCAAATACTGGACATAGTTCTTTATCACCATGAAAGATTTGACGGCAGCGGCTATCCGATGAAACTCAAGGGTGAACAAATCCCGCTCGCCGCCAGAATATTGGCCATTGCCGATTCCTTTGACGCCATGACCACGCCGCGTATTTACCGTAAGGAAAGAGATATGGAGTACGCTGTGAATCAAATAAGCGAAAATATGGGAACCCAGTTTGATCCGGAAATTGCAGATGTGTTTTTTTGAATGTAATTGCCAGAGAAAAAAAATAAACCTCCCGCTTTGCAATTCCAAACATTGGAGTGTATGAAAAATGGAAAAAATGGAATGCCGTTCCTAGCCTGAAAGAACTTCATATTCAACCAGGTCATACAGTCGATGAGCAAGAATCATTAGGGGATTTTGTAGATAAGATAAAAGCGCAAAAATCGTCGAACCGCACATATGTTGTCATGAGCGGCACGAAGCCGGTCGGAATTATCCGCAGTGTGGATATGTTTCGTTTGTTAGGGACACTGTATGGCGTAGCATTGAATTATAAAAAGCGGTTAAACGAGGTGATGTATTCCAATATTCTCATAGTCGACTGGACTATGAAGGTAGATGAAATGTCAAGACAAGCCATGGCCAGAACCTATGAAGATATCTATGATGACATTGTAGTAACCCGGGACGAGCAGTTTATCGGTGTCATACCCGTGTATGAACTGCTGACTTTCATGACTGAATATAAGCTTAAAGAAGCAGTGCAGCAAAACCCTTTAACCGGGCTTCCGGGAAACGAGCGTATTCATGATTACCTCATTTTCAAAATTGAACAGAAAGAGCCGTTTTCCATCATTTATACAGATGTAGACCATTTTAAATCTTATAATGACGTATACGGATTCAAATACGGTGACGACGTTCTCAAATGGGTCGGCAGGATTCTTACCTCATTTCATTTTTTTCCGACCAGTTCGTTGGACATATCGGCGGAGATGATTTTGTCACATGTGTTTCCCCGAATCATTCAGAGCAATATTGTAAAAAAGGTAATTGAAGTGTTCGAAATCGAGAAAAAAGCATTTTTTTATTCCGCTGAAGATTATTCAAATAATTATATCCAATCTTTGGACAGGGACCATAAAATCAGGAACTTTCCGCTTATAAGTTTATCCATGGCGATTTTGAATATTTCCTCAGATAAAACCATAGAGCTTTCCGAGATTTCACGAACAGCCGCCAAATTTAAAAAAGCACGCAAAGCAAATACAGGGAAGCAATTATATCAAGGTCCCGGAAACTTACACTGTCAGTCAATAAGGCTCTTTCATATAAAATACACCTTAAGGCCGTCCGCAGCGCACTTAAGCCGCAGTATTTTTTTATTGCGGCTTTTCGCTTGCAATTTCGCCCATATCTTCTGCCGTTACATTGCCGATATGAAACGCAGCAAGCTGCCGGCGAAAACGGCGGCAGCTTGCTGCGTCAATCTTATGCTAATCGCAATCCTTGTTGGCAAACAAAACGCTTATGAAACAACTACGGACGGCTTTAACCCATTTTAAAAGGGCAGCGTTAGATCCGGGAGGTAGCGCACCAAACGTTCCTGCCATGCTCCCTGGTGATAGGACTCGTGGGCGACCATTGAAAGCTCTTCCACCCATCCGAACGACCAAGCGTTCTTCGGCAAGTCGGGCCAATGCTGAGTCACCTTGGTGTCGCCGTCCATCAGCCGTCCGCGGTACAATGCGATATCCAGCAGCTTGGCAGCCTCATCACGCCGGATAAAACCGTCGGCATAGAATTTGCCGTCCTCCCGTCCTTCGAGGTAGCCGAGGGCTCTCGCGGTAGCGATATCCTCCCTCGCCCAGTGGTACCTGGTATCCTCGAAATTGTCCAGCTGAACCGCGTGGATTCCGCGAATCCGCAGCAGCAGCACGGACAACTCGGCGCGGGTGATCGGCGTATCGGGGCGGAACTGACCGTTGCTGCCGTTCATCCAGCCCGCTTGGGACACCTTTTGAATGTAAGATCGGGCCCAATGGTTTGACGGAACATCCGTGAAGGATCGGTCGGACGGCTTCTCGGCGAGATGCTCCAGGCGGGATACGATGGCCGCGGTCTCTGCGCGAGTCAACAGCCCGTTCGGATGAAAGCTCCATCAGGATAACCGTTGAAGGCCGGCTGATGAATTTCCGTTCCCACTTTCACGCGCACCGCCGGCGTTTGCACGACTGCGCCATTGTTATCGCCGTCATCGCCCTCGCACGAGACATCGATCCAATTGCCGAATGCTGCGTCGCCTTTTACTTTCAGGTTAAAATGAATGACACCCGCGCTGCCGGCCGCAACCTCTTGTAAATTCCACTGCAGCACCCGCGCTTTAGCGTCCCACACTCCGCCCCCGCTTTCCTCAATGTCAACCTGCTCGGAAATTTTTTACTTTCAGCCAAGCTTTATTCAAGCTTTTCTTTTTTGACGTTGTGGTATAAAATGTGGTACGAGACGGTGCCTTTGGGGTGGCGGCCTCCTGATCGGCAATACACTGCACGTCAAATTTGTCGTACTTGCCGGACCTGTCAGAATCGTCATCGTTCTTGTGGCTGCCTTCATGTTCGTTACGGTTTTCCTGCCTGTCACGGTAGCCATGATCATCATCGGCCAACGCGCGGCCAACGGGGGATGCGAGGAAGCAGGTGCCTGCAAGCAAAACCGCCAATCCGACAGACAGACCCTTTCGAAGCAAACTCACTATGCTCATCACTCCTTCATTTTCAGAGATACATGAACATACATATGAGCTTTGCCCGTGTTTTATGAGCCTGCAGTCAAGGGACCTCTTCCATTTAGCTCATAGCCCCGAAAATCCATTAGCCCGCTCCTCGGCTGCATGTTTGTGTTTACCATATAAAAGAGGCTGTCCGAAGACAGCCCCATAAGGATTAGTTCATTTTGCGGCGCATCCACATCAGAGAAGCACCCAGAAGAATAAAGAGCAGAGCTAATACATAAGTTCCGACCGGCATGGATTCGCCGGTTTGCGGCAGCGAGTTGACCGCGGATACCTGTTCGTTCAATGCGGGAGCTGCGGCATCGGAAGGGCTCATGTTCATATCGGCCGGGCCCATGACCGCGCTCACTGGAGCACTTGCTGTCTCTACCCCTGGAGTGACTCCCGTTTCGGTTGGGGTGCTGCTGTTGTCCTGAGGACCCATGACTCCGCTCACTGGAGCTGCAGCCGTTGACCCATTATTGGAACCGGTGTCATTATTCGTTGCAGGTCCAGGGATGGTCTCCAGGTTAGGTCCCGCCGTGCTGCTTGGAGCCATCACTGCGGGTAATACGCTAACCAGTGCAGGGCTTGAGCTGCCAGTGTTGTTCGTAGCGGGCAGGACAGTGTATCCGATGCTGCCTGTGTTACCACTGTTTCCGCTGTCGCTGGAACTAGAGCTGCTGTCACTTGGAGCTGACACGGAAGTGACAGGCGTTGGAGCCGGTGCCGGTGTTACAGGTGTGCTGCTGCCGGCGTTGTTTTGGTCTTTCTCCACCGTCTTCGATTCAATCAGGACGCCGTTCACATATAGTTCAATGACCGCACCTGCAGCCAGCTTGGTTGGGAAGTTCAGTTCTCCGTTAGCGTCTACAGTTACATTACCGGTCATTTCCGTGCCTTTGACCTTCCATATCAAACTGAATTTTTTTCGTTGGCTTTATTCTGCACGTGCCAGATTTGCTGACCTTTCTCGTCTAATTTCAGGAAAGCAAGAACCACAAGTTTGTTTGCCGTTGTGCATACCTCTTCGTTAGCCAAAGAGATCTTTTGGCCTCCCGGCAGGGTTGCGACCAGCATGTTGCTTCCTTCAACATTCGCTGTCACGAGAATCTCTTCACCGGCTTTAATCTTGCTTGTTCCTTTTTTGCGCGGTTCCTTCGATTATCCAGTCCAATGTGATTTCAGCCTTCTCGTTGTTTTTTCAGCTTCCAGGTTCTGTGAAGGGCCGGGAGATCGGAGCATACTTTACTGATTTCTACAGGAGCAGCCGCTGGAACTTTGCACTTCTCCATATTATCTACTTTGTATGCTTTTAGCAGATTGCCCGGATGTCCATAATCCTTATTCAGATGCTCGATGACAGCGCCTTTGTAGAAGTCCAATTGAAACGGGCCGCAGTCAGGGAGTTTAACGTAGACATCATGCTCGCCTTCGCCATAAAAAAGCTGTCGTATTGTCAACAACCGTCTGCAAGTCGTAAGGCTTCCCGTCTTTCTGCACCTCAGTGCCTGCGGGATACTGATAGCTGGTGAAGCTCATCTGCACACATGACCCCTGGTCCACATTAAAATGAACTTTTGCTTTACCGCTCTGGTCTTTGTCTGTTACACTGATAGTGACACTGTTGACATGATCGAGTCCGTCGTTCTTGGGAACGGTGCACACCGCCGGTGCTTTGGGTCCTCCTGTTACTTGGCCGTTAGAGGAAGGCCCTGCCACCGCAAATTTTTTTTCTCCCAACCTGCCGCCTTGATCAAGGCATCGATTGTACCTGCTTTCCATTTCCCCTCTATTTCATACCATAATTCCAGCTCGCCCGAGTTATCCAGGCCATCGTAATCCAATTCGATTTCCTGTTCCTCGACATTGGATGCTTTGCTTGACTTAGGCAGCACAATGACGTTTCCTTTAGTGCTTCCTTTAGCTACCACCTTGGCGTCAGAGCACAAACCGAGATGGATTTTGCCAGCAGGACGGCTTTTATCAAGCTTTACAAAGTAGGCGAAACGCGTTTTATTCTCGGCTTCGATGTAATTGGAGTTCTTGAATTCAATCGAAGATTCGTTATCAAGCCCCCCGTAAGTAGCATCGGTTACGGATTTGTTTACCAATGCCGTGCCCTTGTTTTCCGCGAAGATGGTCGAAGCAAAGCTGAAGAAGGCCAGAATACAAGCAAGCAGCATCGAGAGGGGACGCCGGTACGATGTTTTCATACATACACCTCGTTTATCATATTTTATTTTGAAAGAACAGTACTGCAAAAGCAGACGGCGTCGCGGCACTTACAGGCCTACCAGCTAGGACCGGGCTTCTAATCCGCTCACATAGGTCCTTCCCCCTCTTCCCCAATGTATGTAACTGCAGATCCTGAAACAGGGACTAACCGCCCTGAATTCGAGCCTGCGTAGGAAGGTATTACCAATCTCCTGAGATTGTATTAAACACGATTACACTGTTTTAAACCATTCGTTTTTTTTAAAATTTTTTTTCCGGGATGAAGATTAAGGGCTATCTTACCAGAAGCAGCGGCTTTTAGTAGGATAGCCCTAAGGCCATGGCACCAATTTAACAATACCTCAACAATACCTTTGGATAATATTAACATCACTCCTTGGGTTCAAATGGTACGATGACGTCAGACGAGCTGCCCTGCTTGTCTGAGATTACTCATTTCTAAGGAGGTAGAAGACATGTTGTTGAGGTTAGGCATTCACAACAAGATCGCACGCATGATACTGTTGCTCACTCTCGTCCTTGGTCTTACACAATCCTGGTACATCTCGCCCACGGCAAAAGCGCAAGTAGCGAATTATGTAGTGGTAAGCGAAATTTACGGCGGTGGCGGCAACAGCGGCGCAACATTCAAAAAAATGACTTTGTCGAACTGTATAATCCTACCCTTCAATCCGTTTCATTGGCTGGCTGGTCAGTCCAGTATGCATCTGCGGCAGGAACGACATGGAGCGTCACCAAGCTCAGCGGAAACATCCCCGCCCACGGTTACTACTTGGTTCAACTGGCTGCAGGCAGCGGAGGAACAGCAAGCCTTCCGCAAGCGGACGCGACCGGAACCACCAACCTGTCGGCGACCGCCGGAAAGGTCGCCCTTGTCAACAAAACTACGGCGATATCAGGAAAAAAAGCGATCCCGGCGTTATCGATTTCGTCGGGTATGGAAGCACCGCCAGCGCCTTTGAAGGAACCGCTCCCGCAAAGGCCCCAAGCAATACCACAAGCGTCGAACGCAAAAAAATAATGAAGGCATGGACCCTAACGGAGCAGGCGCCGGCAAAGGCAACGGGTGGGACACGAACGATAACGCAAGCGACTTTGTAGTCAGCCCGCCAAATCCGCAAAACTCCAGCAGCCCGGCAGAACCGGTTTCCGGCACTCCGGCTCCGGCTCCAACCCCGGCTCCGACGGCTTCCTGTGTGAAGGGCTCTAACGGAATTTCACATATGATTTACGAAATACAGGGGACCGGGGATGTTTCTCCTGTGGTGAATCAGAATGTCGTAACGTGCGGAACGGTCTATGCGATCGAACAAAACGGATATTGGATGCAAAACCCTAATCCGGATCAAGATCCTCGCACTTCCGAAGGAATTTACGTTTACCGGGGCACATCCGGCACAGCGGGGTACATCCGGGGGACATTGTCACTCAAGCCGGACAAGTGACCGAGTACTACGGTCTGACCGAGCTGTCGGCAACGGGCTCCAACCCGAATGTGCTGGGAACCGGGCCGCTGCCTGCGCCTTTTGAAATTACGCCCCAGTCCGTGCCGGATCTCGCTTCTTTAGAGCACTTGGAAGGTATGCGTGTGCTGGTGCCGTCGGCGACAGTGGTCGCAGGCAGTAACCAGTACGGCGAAACGTTTGCAGTTGCCGGCACAAATGTGACGAGCCGGGTGAGCCGAAAAGATACGACAACACCGTTGTTCAAGTTTAAAGATGCTTTCGGCAATAAAATTGACAACGCGTCCACCTTCGACCAAATAACCGGAAATCCCACAGGCCCTTTAAGCTACACATACGACAGCTATGCGGTTCTATGGCAGGACGGAGCGGCCACGGTGAAGGACACCGGCAACACGCAGAACTCCCTGGCAGCCGGCACCGCAGCTCAATTGACAACAGCTTCTTTCAATGTCGAGAATTATTTCAATGCCGGCTCCCTGGTTTCGCCGAACGATCCGAATTCGGTCGTAACACAGCAGCAGTTTGATACCAAAACGGCCAAGCTTTCTTTCGCCATCCGTCAATCGCTCGGCAGCCTGATGTGGTGGCTCTGCAAGAGGTTGAAAATTTGACGGCACTGAATTCCCTGATCGCTAAAATCAAGGCTGACGGGGGTCCCGCTTACAGCGGCTATCTGATTGAAGGCAACGATTCACGCGGAATCAACGTCGCTTATATTGTAAAGCAAGGTCTTTCTGTGCTTGGCGCCGAACAATCCGGGAAAACAGCGACTACCGGCTTAAGCGGCTGCGGCCCTTCGGGCACCGACCTTCTTTTCAGCAGACCGCCGCTCACTCTGCACGTTCAAAGGGCGAATGGGGAACAAGTCTCATTGATCAACAACCATTTCAAATCCCGAGGCGGAACCGACCCTTTGAATAACGAATTCCGCGGCTGCCGGAACGAACAAGCCTCTTATGTTGCAAATCTGGCGAATCAGGAGGCTGCCCGTGCGGGATCTCCTAGCGTGATCGTGCTGGGGGACCTGAATTCCTTCGAGGATGAAGAGGACTTGGGCATTCTGCAAACTCAGGCAGGGCTGACCAACCTGGTTTCCAATATTCCCGCAGGCCGTGACTTTAGCTATATCTATAAAGCAAAGCCAATTCCTTGATCACATCCTGGTAAGAGGGGCATTATCCACCAAGCATTCCAGTACGGACTCAGCCAAAATCGATCCGGATTTTCCAATGATACATTTGAATGATGCAACCACGCCTCTCCACGTTTCGGACCATGATCCGATTCGCTCGACATTCAATTAGAGGACTACGGCAGTAACCGTTATCTCCGGCCCCTTAAGGCTGGTAAAAAAAGGACCGTCAGGAACAGATCATCCTGACGGTCCTTTTTTGGTGCTAAAGTTTGTGCTGGGAGGGAATGAGTATTCCCTGTTCTCTCTCACCTGTGCTAATCTTCTATTCTGGTCCCATCCTCGTTGTATAAATAAAAGCCCCTGCCCGTCTTCCTGCCAATGTGCCGGCCTCTACCATCTTCACAAGCAGCGGACAGGGGCGATACTTGGAATCGTGGAAGCCATCATAGAGCCCATGCATCGTGGCGAGAAGCGTATCCAGACCGACAAAATCGGCTAAAGCGATCGGTCCCATCGGATGGTTGGAACCCATTTTCATCGCCGTATCAATATCGTCAGGCGCCACGCCTTCCATCACCAGAAAAAAAATCGCTTCGTTCATCATAGGCACCAGCACGCGGTTCACGATAAACCCCGGGTAATCCTTGCATTGTACAGGGGTCTTTCCTATAGCTGCGGCGAATTCCATCATCGTTTCAAACGTCTGGTTGGAGGTAAGCAGTCCCGGTGTGACTTCCAGCAGCCTCATCCTCGGCACGGGATAAAAAAAATGGGCGCCTATCACCTGCTCGGGCCGGCGTGTGACCGCCCCTAATGCGGAAACCGACAGGCCTGAGGTGTTCGACGCCAGTATTGCTTCCGGTCCCGCGGCTTCGTCCAGCTGCTTGAAAACCTTCTTCTTCAGCTCCAAATTTTCCGGAACGGCTTCAATTACAAGATCGGCGCCAGCCAAGGCATACATATCGTCAGCTGCGCTTATCCTGCCTAATGCCGCGCCCGCCCGGTCCACCGTCATTGTTCCTTTTTTCCACCCTCCGTGCCAGCAACCGTCTGATATTCGCGAGGCCTTTCTCCAGCTGTTCACCGGAAATGTCCACCCAGATTACTTCATAATCCGCCTCAGCAACGACCTGCGCGATTCCCGAACCCATCAATCCTGCGCCGACCACTCCCACTTTGCGTATTTGCATCTTTACAATCTCCTTCGTTATAGATAAAATAGCTCCCCTGACTCGGTTTATTGCAATCCAACCGCTTCAGCCAGCAATTCCACCAAATGCACCGCGCGAACCTTATCCTGCAGCCCTTCCCTTTGGATCCCCAAGTTCATCTGCATCAGACAGCCCGGGTTGGTCGTAACCACCAGAGAGGCTTTGGTGTCCTTCACATGGACCATTTTGCCGTCCAGAATTTTCATCGACTCGTCAAAATTGACGATATTATAGATTCCGGCGGAACCGCAGCACAATTCGGCATTTTGCATTTCCCTAAGCTGAATCCCGGCAATTTGCTTGATCAGTTGAAGAGGCGGCTGTTTCACCTTCTGAACATTACTTAGATGGCAGGAGCGCTGGTAAGTGACCGTGCAGTCCATCTCCTTCTTCCACTGCAGCCGTTCGCCGAACACCAAAATCTCGCTGATGTCCCTGGACCTGCCGACAAATTGGAGCGCCCGGCGGTGCCAATCGGGATCGCCCGCGAACAGGTGGGCATATTCCATAAGCATGGCACCGCAGCCGCCGGCGTTGTTCACGACAAAATCAAACGGTTCCCGCTCAAACGCTTCAATGTTCTGTTTGGCCAGGCGGACCGCCGTCTCCTTCTCTCCCGCATGCATGTGCAGCGCCCCGCAGCAGGTTTGGTTCGCGGCAACGACAACCTCGCATCCGGCCAAACTGAGCAGTTCCACAGAGAGCCTGTTGATCCGATGAAAAAAGGCATCCATCACGCAGCCCTGGAAAAAAGCCACCTTGTATTTTCTCCTTCCGGACGGCTGAAGTCTCGCAGGAGAAGCCTTTCGCTCCCGGGGCGAAGGCACATCCGGAAGAACCGCCTCAAAATCGCCCAAATGCCAGGCAGCGCCTTCATGATTCCGGATTGGCGCGCCAGCCTGCGCAGTCCGCTTTTTTTTGGTAAGACCACATCAGATTCCCGATGCGCCGCATCCGCTTTGGCTGTGGAAACAGCTGCTCGAATACCATTTTTTCGAATAAATTTCACAGGTTTGGAGTAGGTTTTGCGCTGTTCCAGCGTTTGCTTGGCTCCTTCGAGGATCGCGCCGTATTCCACCCCTGTCGGACAGGCCACCTCGCAGGCGCGGCATCCCAAGCACAGATCTATCGGTTCCTGCAGTTGGGAAAGATCGCTTAACTTTCCTTCGGCAGCCATTTTGACCAGGTTGATTCTTCCCCGGGGCGAGTGGGTTTCTTTTTCCATCGTAAGATAAGTGGGGCATACGGGGAGGCAGTAGCCGCACTGCACGCAGCTAAATGTTTTGTCGTAATTCAACGATTTCTGCAGCTGCTTCAGGTCGGCGCTCATTCCGTCAGCACCAGCCTTTGGCCGGGTTCAGGGAAAATTTTGCCCGGATTTAAAATGTTATTGGGATCCCACGCCTGTTTGATCCGCTTCATCATATCCAGTCCGGCGGCTCCGAGCTCCATCTCCATGAACGGCGCCTTCATCGTGCCGATCCCATGCTCGCCGGATAACGTTCCTCCCAACTCTACGGCGGCCTGGAAAATTTCCGCCACCGCCTGCTCCACCCGCTTCATTTCATCCGCATCCCGCTTATCCGCAATAATATTCGGATGCAGATTGCCGTCCCTGCGTGTCCGAACACCACAAGATGGACATCGTATTTGTCCCTGATTTGCCGCAAACGCTCAAACATCGCCGGAATCCGGCTTCGCGGCACCGTGGCATCCTCCGATATTTTCGTAGCTTGATCTTGACAATCGCCGGAGACACCAGCTTGCGGGCTTTCCATAACTCTTCCTTTTCCGCCGGCGATTTCGCGATGCGAATATCCCTGGCCCCCGCCTCGCGGCAGATTTCGCCGATCTGATGAATTTCATCAATGACCGCCTTGGGATGGCCATCCACCTCGATCAGCAGGATTGCCTCCGCGTCGACGGGCAGATTCGAAGGCTGGTAATTTTCGACGGCGACGATAGAGGCTTGATCCATCAGCTCCATTTTGGCAGGCAGAATCCCGGAAGTAAGCACCTTCGAAATGGCCCGGCCCGAGTCGAGCAAATCGTCGAAAATCGCCATCATCGTCTCGGAAGCCGGAGGCAGGGGAATCAACCTGAGGATGGCCTCCGTAATAACGGCCAATGTGCCTCCGAGCCGACGATCAGCTTGGTCAAATCATAACCGGTCACATTTTTTTTACGGTACGCCCGCCGGTCCGGATGATTTCTCCCTCAGGAGTTACGACCTCAAGGCCAATCACATAATCCTTGGTCACGCCATACTTTAATCCGCGCGGTCCGCCGGAATTTTCGGCCAAATTGCCGCCAATCGTAGACACGTGGGAACTGCTCGGATCGGGCGGATACATCAGTCCCCGCTTCTCCGCCTCCCGGTGGATTTGAGAAGTCAGCACCCCGGGGGAGACGATAGCGATGAGATCATCCGTATCGATGACGAGCTTGTGGTTCATCTTCGAAAGGTCGAGCACAATGCCTCCCTTGACAGGCAGCGGACCACCGCTTAAACTGGTGGACTGCCCCCGCGGGCAAACGGGAATAAGCTCGCGGTTTGCCAATTTGACGATTTGGGATACCTCCTCCGTTGTACGCGGCTGCACCACAATGTCGGGCATATACGTGCCAAAGGAAGCGTCAAAAGAATAGCTGGCCAAATCTCTTTCTTCAGTCAGTACTCTGGAAGGTTCAAAGATCCCGCTGATTTGCTCGATGATCCGTTGGTCCAGCAACGGTAATCCCTCCTCTCGTTAAGCATTTTATAGTTCAAGCCGCCCCCCGGCTCCGAATGTGAGCTCCACGGATCCCTCCATGATTTCAATTTTGGAATCGTCTCGTATCTGCTGTAACACCGCTTCGGACACCCACATTTCATCGAGATGAAGCGTATTGTGTATGATAATGAGCTCCAGGGAGGAAGGTTCGGCTAATCTTAGCGTGGCCACAGCGTTCTCGATAAGCTCTTTATCGGTATCAAAAGTCATGGGAACCGCTGCACGGACAACCAGCCCGGAGGTCATGCAGTTTAAATAAGTAGCTTCGCGATCGATCCTGGAAACCAGGCGTTTCGTTGTAAAATCCGCCAGGCCGACCCCTGTCGCGTTACCATGGGAAGGCTCGGAAAGGTCGAGGACACCCAGATATTGGATGGCAGGTTCCGCAGGTTCAGGAACACCTTGTATGCGCAGCCGTCCGATGATATTCGTGTCCATTCCGGTGCCGCTGTAGTTTTTTGCCCATTTCCTTCACGATGCACAAATGCAGCCTCTTCACCGGCAGCTTCGGCATGTAAGACTTGGCAAACGCAAGCAGCTCCTTTTCCCGCTCCCAAAGGTCGGGCTTGGGTATCCCTTCGATATGGGCGGTCTCCTCGTATTCATTCTCAACAATCGCGATACCGCCGATAATTGGGACTTGCTCCAGAATGACGCCGGCAATCGCCGGAATGGCCGCAGCCATTTGCCCGACTCCCAGGCTGTGGACCATCGAAGCTCCCTTCGCCCTTCCCATGCCTACGGCCATCATTTTCATGATCCCGCTCTCATAATCCCCGCGAAAAGAAGTATGGGGTTTAATGCGGTTAACGACAATGACCCCATCTGACGCCATGGCTTCCTCGGCACAAAACACCGGCAGTCCTTCAATTCCGTTGGTTGTACAGCCAAGCAGCCGGACCTCGTCTGAACAGGAGACGGGAACACCCACTCGGTCAGGGGTAATTCCCAGGCTCTCCAATATCTCCTGCTGCCCGTCAGGCTCGCCCCTTCCGTGGCTCCCCATGCAGGCGAACAGAAAGGGCTGCAGCTCACGGCTTTTGAGCTGGGCGACGAGCGACGCGAGAATAGGCACAATGTTGGTAATGCCGCGGCTTCCTGCCGTTATCCCTATCCTTGAGCCGGGCGCAAGATTGGCTCGGTCCGGAGGGAGCAGCCGGTTAACAGCCTGCTCGACCCCGGCTTCCACACTTGCCGGCTGCGACCTGGCAAACTTTTGCTTAATCCGATAGACCGGGGGTAAAACACCCAACTAACGTCCCCTCCTAGATCGTAATCGACATGAATTTCGTTTCCAGGAAGCATTCGATACCTTCTTTCCCGCCCTCGCGGCCTATGCCGCTTTCCTTGAATCCGCCGAACGCGCCTGCGCCGTGGAAGGAGTTCCATCATTGATACCGACAATGCCGTATTCAAGCTTTTCCCCGACCCTTATTGCCCGTGACAGAGATTCGGTAAACAGATAGGCGGCTAACCCGTAAACTGAATCGTTGGCAAATCGAACGGCTTCTTCTTCTGTCTTGAATGTAACTACCGGCGCAACCGGACCGAAGGTCTCCTCCCGCATTATGCGCATTTCGGCAGTTACGCCGGCCAGGATCGTAGGCTGATAGAAATAGCCGGCATCCTCCTCATCCGAGCGATGGAACCCTTCTCCCCCGCAGACGAGCTGAGCTCCTTTGTTCAGGGCATCCCGGACATGCTCGTGTACTTTTTTTTCATAACCGGCCTTGTCAATCAGCGGCCCGACATTCGTTCCAGCCTCCAAGCCGTTGCCCAGCTTCAATGCCTTAACTTCCTCATTAAATGCTTTGACAAACCGGTCAGCCACGCCTTCCTGCACGAAAATACGGTTGGCGCAAATGCAGGTTTGGCCAGCATTGCGAAATTTGGAGGCGATAACTCCCTTTACGGCGCTTTCAACGTCAGCATCATCGAAAACAAGGAACGGCGCGTGGCCGCCGAGCTCCAGAGATATATTTTTTCACCGTGTCGGCCGCCTGCTTCATGAGCAGCTTTCCGACCTCCGTCGAACCCGTGAACGTAATCTTTCTGACCCGGGAATCCTGCATAAAAGCCCGCCCGATTTGAACCGCGTCGCCCGTCACTAGATTGGCTGCGCCTTTAGGAAAACCGGCTTGTTCCAGCAGTTCAAATAATTTCACCGCCGTCAAGGGAGTTTGCTCCGCAGGCTTCAGAATACATGTACAGCCTGCCGCAAGCGCCGGAGCAATCTTTCTCGTCACCATCGCCGCCGGAAAGTTCCAGGGCGTAATCGCGGCCACAACCCCAAGAGGCTGTCTCAATACAACAATTCGTTTGTTTCTGGCTGACGCCGGAATCGTGTCGCCGTATACCCGCTTCGCTTCTTCAGCATACCACTCGATAAATTTGGCTCCGTAGCTGATCTCTCCTTTGGCTTCGGCCAGCGGCTTCCCCTGCTCCATCGTCAGCGTTGCCGCCAATTCGTCCAAATTTTGCATAATCAACTGGTACCATCTCATCATATAACCGTAACGTTCCTCCGCAGTATATACGGACCATTCCGCAAAAGCATTGTGCGCAGCTCCAATCGCCCGCTCGGCTTCGGCAAATCCCCCATTCGGCACACTGCCCACAAGCTCTCCTGTGGCGGGATTGAGGACCGCAATATAATCTCCGTTATCCGGCTTCACCCAAGCACCGTCAATAAACATCAATGAATTCGCAATCCCGGTATTCGTTGCCATAAGCTCCTCACCCTTTTTTCAATAAATTTGACGGTACAAAGCAGTGATATCCTCGATCCGTGTCATCCGCGGATTTACTTTGACGTTCCCGCTCTTCATGGCGTCTTCGGCCATGTCCGGAATGGCTCTTTCGTACTCTTCCTTATTGATTCCCAGCTCCGAGATCGACTTCGGAATTCCGATATCATGCGCAAGCTGTTTGACCAGGTCCACAGATTTGTAAGCTTTCTCGAGCGTATTTCCCGATACGGAAGGGTCCATTGCTTCGGCTATCCGGGCAAATTTATCGGGGCACGCAAGCAGATTGAATTCCATAATGACAGGAAGCAAGATGCCGTTAGCCACACCGTGGGCAATCCCAAAAAAAGGCGCTCAGCGGATGGCTGATCGCATGGGCGTTGCCGAGCCGTGTATTGTTAAAAGCAAGTCCGGCGTTCAAACTGGCCAGCAGCATTTTCTCCCTGGCTTCCATGTTCTCCCCATGATAAACAGCCTGCCGCAGGTTTCCGCTAATCAGCTTCATCGCATCCAGGGCGAGAAGCTCCGAATAATGGAAGGCCGCAAGCGACGTATACGATTCGACCGCATGGACAAGCGCGTCGATACCTGTCGCTGCCGTAATTTTTTGCCGGAGCCGTAACCGTAAGCTTCGGATCGACCACGGCCCATTTGGCCGCAACCCGTACCCCGCCAACTGTCAGCTTGTAATTTCGTTCCGTGTCCGTTATCACGGTAAAAGAAGTCACTTCGCTCCCAGTGCCGGAAGTAGTGGGAATGGCCAAAAGCGGGGTAACTGGCTTCGAAAAGGTGTCGATCCCCTCATACTGCACGATTGAGCCGCCATTCGCATGAATGACGCCAACGGCCTTAGCCACATCAATCGGGCTTCCGCCGCCTGCGCCGATAATGAGATCCGCGTTCAGATTGCGGCATATCTCCACTGCTTTATCCACTGTCCGAACGGACGGATTAGGCTCGACTTCGTCAAAAAACTTCATAATTCACCTTGGACAATTGGTTTGTAACCGCATGGATCACTCCGGAGTTCACGATGCCTTTATCGGTAATGACCAATACATTTGCAGCCCCGTTGTCGGCCACAAGCTCGGAAACCTTCTCAACAGCGCCAATTCCCCATATAATTTCCGTCACATTCTTGATAACAGATAACATCGGCCCGCCAGCTCCCCCTCTATTTGCTTACAATCGAAATGGGTGTATGAAAAAAATTCATTGGCTATCCCCATCGGCCCGTCCCGGAAAATTCTCGAATCCATTGTTTTCAAGTCGCCGCATATGACAGGTTCAAAGTCCATCAAGCGCAAAATATCCTGTTCCAGGTCGATTCCGGGTGCGATTTCGGTGAGCACCAAACCTTCCTTTCTCAGTTCAAATACGGCCCTCTCCGTAACAAAAAAAATGACCGGCTGGCCCTTGTGCCTCGCATAGCGGCCGCTGAAGGTAATCTGGTTCACCCGGTTCAGAAACTTCTTCGCTTTCCCTTCCGTCACAATCCGCAGACGCCCGTTTTCGATCTCCGCTTCCAGCCCGCCCGCAGTAAAGGCTGCGCAGTAAACCACTTTTTTTTGGCCGGGTGCGTAATATCGATAAATCCGCCGCAGCCAACCGTCTTCGTGCCGAATTTACTGACGTTCACATTGCCTTCTTGATCCGCCTCGGCAAGCCCCATAAATGTGACGTCAACTCCGCTGCCGTTGTAGTAGTCAAACTGGCAGCCATGCTCGATGATGGCTTCCGCGTTTTTTTTGGTAATGCCGAAATCGATGCCCCCTTGGGGGATCCCTCCGATGACCCCGGATTCGATCGTTAAGGTGATCGCCTGGTTTATCCCCTCTTCGTTCGCGATCGGGCCCACCACATCCCCGGGGATGCCCGTCCCCAAATTCACCACCGCCTCCGGGAACAGCTCCATCACCGCGCGGCGTCCAATGACCTTGCGGATGCTGAGAGGCAGCGGTTTGCTTGCGGATTCAGGGATCCTGGCATCACCGGAGAACACCGGATCGAAAAAGTAAGAAGCAGACTGCCGATGCTCTTCCTCCGCATTTTCCGCCACAATGATTCCGTCCACATAAATACCCGGAATGACAACTTGTTTCGGATGCAAGGTACCCTTTTCCGCCAAATATTTGACCTGCACGAACACTTTGCCGCCATTCGCCTTTGCCGCTTGGGCCATAGAGATGGCCTCCAGCTTGACGGCCTCCTCCTCCATCGTCACGTTCCCTTTTTCATCTGCCGTTGTACCCCGGATGACCGCTACATCCACCGGTTGGCTTTTATAAAACAGATACTCTTCGCCATGCAGCTGCAAAACTTCGACAATATCCCCGCTTTGCCTCGCGCGCTCGTTAATCTTGCCGCCCTCCACTCGTGGATCGATAAACGTACCAAGGCCGACTTTGGAGAAGTTGCCCGGTTTGCCTGACGCCATGGCGCGAAAAAAAAGATGCACAAGCTGCCCCTGCGGAAGACAGTAAGCTTCCACTTCATTGCTGTGGATAAGCTCGCCCCACCTCGGAGCCAGCCCCCAGTGCGACCCGATGATCCGCTTGATCAGCCCCGGGCGGGCCAGACGCTGGATGCCGTTTATCCTGTCGCTTTGGCCGGCTCCGTGAAGCAGTGTCAAATTCCGCGGGTAGCCGGTTTCAAGGAAGCTGCGCTCGATTTCATTCAAAATCGTCCCGCAGGCTCCCATTAAAGTAAATCCTACGGTGGCGAGCGTCGCTCCTTCTTTTAAATACGGAAGTACATCCTTTGCCTTTACCGCTTTATGCATAGCCCTCACCACCCCTGCTGAACCGTTTTTTTTCTTTTTTTTACCATGATGGTTTGAATCCCTTCTTGTGTGACCGTACCGTCCTGATTGACCAATTGCACAAAAAAAATGAATGATTCCGCGATCCGGCTTGCTTTTGCTTTCTATTTTCTCCTGTACCGAAACCATCCCGTGCACCGTATCCCCGAAAAAAAATAGGGCGGTGAATTTCCATTTATCTACGTTAAGCAAGGCAATTCCGGTGCCGTCAAACAATCCCAGGCGAAACATGAGACCATGACAGATAGACAATCCCAACAAGCCTTGGGCGAGCCGCTTGCCGAACGGGCTGTTCCTCGCAAACTCTTCGCTCGTATGCAGTTCATTCATATCCCCCGACATAGCGGAAAAAATAAACGACATCCGTTTCCGTGACAGTGCGCGAAGGAGTGCGAAAGCTTTGTCCCACTTCATATTCATCGAAAAAAAATTCCTGGCATCTGAACCGGACTCTCCTTCCATCACTTTAATGAAAGCCTAGATACGCGGCCTTAACTTCGGGATCCATCATTAACTCATTGCTCGAACCCGAAATGTTAATCGATCCGTTCTCCAGCACGTAGCCCCGATCGGCAATCGATAACGCGACAGGCACGTTCTGCTCGACGACCAGCATAGCCATATCTGTAGTTTTGTGAATTTCTCCAAGCTTTTCATACATCTGTTCCACAATAATGGGCGCAAGGCCTGACGAAGGCTCATCCAAAATAAGCAGCTTGGGCTTGAGCATTAATCCGCGGGCTACAGCCACCATTTGCTGCTCCCCGCCGGACATCGTTCCCGCCAGCTGGTCTTTTCGTTCCGCAAGACGCGGGAATAAGCTGAAGACATATTCGAGGCTCTCTTTGCGGTGGGCTTTGGCCTGCTTCCCGTAGGAACCCAGAACCAAATTATCCAGCACTGTCATTTCCGTGAACACTCTGCGTCCTTCCGGTACATGAGCGACAGCCATGTTGGCAATTTCGTATGCATGCCTGCCGGCCAGACTGTTTCCATCAAATTGAATACTACCCTGATGCGGGGCCAGCAGACCGCATATAGTTTTGAGCAGCGTGGTCTTTCCCGCCCCATTGCTGCCTACAATGGCGACGCATTCACCGCGTTTTACATTCAATGTGATTCCCTGGAGAGCTTTAATCGCGCCGTAAGATACATGCAGATTTTCAACTTTAAGCATGCTGTGCAAACCCCTTCCCCAAATAAGCCTCCATTACGGCAGGATTGCTCATGACCTCTTTCGGCACTCCTTCCGCCAGCTTGGAACCGAAGTTCAAGACGACGACTCTGTCGGAGATGGCGTTGATTACTTTCATGACGTGCTCTATGACCACGAGCGTTATCCCTGCATCTTTGACCTTCCAAATCAATTGGATCGCCTCTTCCACTTCAATGGAGTTTAGTCCGGCCAAAGCTTCGTCGAGCAATAGCAAAACCGGCTTCGTGGCCAGACTCCTGGCGAATTCCAGTCTCCGCTGGTCAATGATGGACAATGTCCGCGCCACAGAGTGAGCCTTACTGCCCAGGCCGACAAAATCCACCATTTCCATCGCTTCCCGCTCGGCGGCACGGGTGTTCGAAGTGTTCAAAAAAGGCGCCGACCATCACGTTCTGCAGCACACTCATTTCCCCGAATGGGCGTGTCACCTGAAAGGTGCGGCTGAGCCTTTTTTTGCAGATCTCGTTCGGAGACAGTCCGGTGATGTTCCTGCCGTTTAGCTGGACTTGCCCTGTGTCCGGAATGTAGACGCCGGTGATGAGGTTGAAGGTCGTGGATTTGCCCGCTCCGTTAGGTCCGATGACGCCGAGAATCTCGCCTTTGTTCACATGAAAAGTCAAATCGTTGACGGCGAGGAGACCGCGAAACCGCTTGGTTAACTTGTTCACCTGCAAAATCGGCTGGCTCATTTACCGGTCGCCTCCTTTTGTCGATTTTCCGCCGGGGAGAATAGCAAGAAGCTTATTGTACAGTCTTGTCAGCGGTCCGATTAATCCGTTCGGTAGAAGAATGACCACCACCACCAAAATAATGCCGTACAGGATATAATTGATTCCTTGAACGGAGCCGAATCCCAATAAGTCGGTTATGGAAATCGCGATCTCAATGAAAGCTTCATAATAATGGCGCCGATCACGGGGCCCATCACAGTACCCAGTCCGCCGATGATGGATACCATGGCAAACTCCACGGACATCGGAACGTCAAACACCGCTTTGGGTTCAATAAAATACATGTACTGCGCATACAGTGTCCCGGCCAGAGACATGGTAAAAGCGCTGATCGCCAGCGCGATATGCTTCACACGCGGGCTATTCACACCGACAGCCATAGCCGCCTGATCGTCCTGCCCCATGGCTACCATATAGTAACCCAGCCGCGAACGCTCGATTTTTTTTCACAAGAAAGAGCATTCCTACCAGGAACGCGAGAAAAAAAATATAAAAAAATAAGGCAGTTTATCGGAAAACTGGAGCATCAGGAAGGAGTCTGCAAAAGGAACCGAGATGCCTTCCGCCCCGCCGGTGAAGCCCCGGAATTTCGTAACCAGCAATAGAGCGACCTGAGAGAACACAATCGTAGCGATCGCAAAGTAATGTCCTCTTAATCTCATCAGACTCATTCCCATCACATAACCGACAATAACGGAAAAGATCCCTCCGACAAACATCCCGATCCATGGACTTATATGCAGCTTGGTCAGCAGCAGCGTTGAAGTGTAGGCGCCAATCCCGAAGAAGAGAGCGTGCCCGATGGAAACCTGCCTGGCGTATCCGCCAAAAAATATTCCACGAAATTCCGGCAATCGAAAACAGCAGAATCATGTTGAGGATATTTTGGTAATATTCGTTCACGGCAAGCGGGGCCAAAGCGAATAAAGTCAGTGCGAAGACAGGCACATACACCTTGGGCTCAGTAAGAGAAAAAAAAGCACCCAAACCGGCCGACTCGGCGAGCTTCACCGTCCCGCCTGGTTTCACCGGCATCGCATCATTTAACTGTTTTTTGTTGGACATTCATATCAGGCCGCTCCCTTTGAAGAAAATAACCCGTTAGGCTTGATGATCAGTACAATAAGGAAAAGGATAAACGCTGCCAGAAGCCCGGAGTTTGCGCTAATATACTGGACGCCGAACGATTCGGCGACACCCAGGATCAGGCCGCCGACAAAAGCGCCCTTTAAATTCCCGAGCCCGCCAAGAATGACAACAATGTAGGCCATAAGTCCAAAGTGCGCCCCGGCGAGCGGCTGCACATACTGGAAAGTGGCTATCGCGGTACCCGCTGCGCCCGTGAGCGCCGCCGAGATGCCTGCTGCAATCAAAAAAGATCCGGTTCGTATTTATGCCCATCAGCATTGCGGTTTCCCGGTCCAATCTGGCCGCCTTCATCGCTTTGCCCAAATCCGTCCTGGAAAGGAACAGGAACAGAAGCGCAGCGAGCACGATCGACAGGACGAAAGCTGCCAGCATATTCACCGGAATTACCAACTGCCCAAGCTTCAATACTTTTTTTCTCTCCAGCCAAAATTGATTGAACGCGTCGTGGATCCGAATACCATCAAGGCACCATTTTGCAGAACCAGCTGCATTCCTACGGTCAAAAAATATTTGCGTCAGCGGAGGCGCTTTCATAATATGGGCGAATAAATATTTTTTTGGATGATTACCCCGACCAGGAACATTGCGGGAACAGATACCAATAACGTGATGAGCGGATCCATTCCGCTGAACACCCAGGCCCAGTAGGAAGTGTACATTCCCAGCATGACAAACTCGCCATGGGCAAAATTTACAATATCGACCACTCCGAACAGCAAGGTTAAACCGATACTGATCAGAGCGTAAATCCCGCCGATTAAAAGTCCGTTAATCAGCACCTGCAGGAATAAATCCATGACTTCACCGCCTATTGTTAGTTCGGATTGTAATAGGGAGCGGAGAAACTCCACTCCCGTTGCCAGCTTTCGGTTACTTGAATTCCGCCTTGGCGTCTTCCTTCGGGTACACGGTTTTAGGTATGCCGTCCTGCCACTGAATCATGACCGGATGCACATTCTTGTTCCAGCCGGTTTGGTCGAATTCAATATTGCCGCCAGGCATGATATTTCCCTTATCTCCTTCTTTTAATTGAAGGGAAGCCAATGCGTCACGGATTTTCTGAGGCTCCGCCGATGCGGCTTTTTTCAATCGCCTGTGCGATCACCCATGTCGCCGAATAGGCTTCGCCGGAATGTTCAGTGATGAACTCGCCGTTCTTTTCCTTATAACGCTTGGCCACATCCTCGATCCCCGGCTTGTTCACGTCCAGGTTCCAGGAGGCCACGGATACTACCCCTTCCGCGTTTTTTTGCCTAATTCATTGTAAAACTCAGGCATCAAATACCCGCTCCGCCGCCCACTGTCGTAATATTGACGCCAAGCTGCTTGATCGTCTTTTTGAATCAGGATCGCGTCCTGCAGGTAGGATACCGGGAACAAAATTTCCGCTCCGGTTGATTTGATCTTATTTACAAGAGGGGAAGCGTCTGCGAAGTTGGCTGGTACGGCTCGGAAAGCACAACATCAAGCCCGAGTTCCTTCGCGGTCTTGATCAGTCCTTCGGAAGTGGAAGTGCCGTAGCTGGTTTCCTCGAATACAATCGCCACTTTTGGCTTTTTTGCCCAGCCTCTCCACAAGGTATTTCTTGGCGAATTCTACCTGGGTACGTCCGAACATAGAACCTTTGGGGGAGACCTGGAACAAGTACTTCATTCCACGGGAGGTTAAATTGTCTGAAATTGAAGCGGTTACAAAAGGAATTTTAGCTCTCTCGGCCACCTCGGATGTAACAAGGGACAGCGAGCTGTTGTAGTCTCCGGTTATAGCCGACACCTTTTTTGTTCTGGATCAGACGCTCCGTTGCGGATTTCGCCGTTTCCGGCTTGTCGCTTGGATCAACGATTTCCAGTTTGATTTTGGCGCCGCCAAGCGATTTGATGCCTCCTGCGGCATTGATGTCATCAGCCGCCAATTGAACCGCTTTCAAAGCTGCGCCGCCCAGACGCGCCAAGCTGGCCGACGTAGGATAAAGAACGCCTACCACCACTTCATCCACTTTACTGCTTTTTTTCCTCCGGCCGTTTTCTCGCCTGCTCCCTGCTTGGCCGAACCTTTATCGCTGCATGCCGTGAGGCTGAGTGCCAGCACTCCGGAAAGCGCGGCCGCCGTAAATTTGTTAGCCCAACCTTTCATTTAGAACCCTCCCTGAATTGTGATCTATTTGATTTTTTTTATTAGATTGGGACTCAAGATGCATAAGGCCCAAATAATAAATGCGTTCATCCATCAGCTTGAGATTGGGAGAAACCGCCGGAACGAATTCCATCTGCTCAAGCACATCCCTCTTCAAGTCGATCCCCGGTGCGATCTCAATTAATTCCAGGCCTTTATGCGTCAACTGCAGGACCGCTCTTTCCGTTACAAAAAAAGAACCGGTTGGTTACGCTCTGCCGCGAATTTTCCATTGAACGTTATCTGCTGGACGTTGCCGACAAATTTTTTTAAATCTGCCCTCCTGCCTGATCCGCAACCTGCCGTTTTCAACCGCTATTTCGAGTCCGCCGGAGGTGAAGGTCGAGCAAAAAAATCACTTTTTTTTGGCGGTTTGGGTAATATCGATAAAGCCTCCGCAGCCCGGGGCGCGATGCCCGAACTTGCTTACATTGACATTTCCTTCACAGTCGATTTCGGCGGCTCCCATAAAAGTGGCGTCCACTCCGCAGCCATTGTAATAGTCAAATTGGTACGCATTGTCGATGATCGCCTCGGCATTCCTGGTTACCCCGAAATCCCCGCCTCCGACTGCAATACCGCCTATGGCTCCCACCTCGATCGACAGCGACACCTTGCCGTCCATTCTTTCCTCGCCAATGATGGGGCCAATCGCATCCCCCGGAATCCCCACGCCGAGGTTCACAGTATCCCCTGTGTTCATTTCCATTACCGCTCTTCTGCCAATCAGCTTCCTCATATCCAGGCCGGTCATTTCGCGGACAACGCTTTGAGGCTGTTTGATTTTTTTCCCAAAATATGCGGATCATAATACACCGACGAGGTCATTCGATGATTTTCCGCCGGATTCTCACATACGACGACTTCGTCGACGAAGATCCTTGGGACCGCTACATCCTTCGCCTGCAAGGAATTCCCCCGCACAATCCTCTTCACTTGAAAAAAATGACTCTGCCGCCGCATGCTTTCACAGCCTGGACAGCGGACATGACCTCCAATTTCGCGCATTCGTCCTCCATTGTGATATTGCCGTATTCATCAGCCGCAGTTCCTCTGCCTATATATAAATCGAAGGAGAGGCTCGGATAAAAGAGATAGTCCTTACCATTGAGTTGATGATACTGAACCGTTTCGAAACGCTGTCAATAGCCTTCTGGTTCATCTTCCCCCCTTCCAGCCTGGGATCCACAAAGGTCGAAAGTCCGATGGTGGAGAGAACTCCCGGCTTCCCGGAAGCGGCTGCCTTGTACATGGAGAGGATCTGGCCCATCGGAAGGCAGAAAGCTTCGACTTTATTCTGCTTTATTAAATTTTCCAGTTTGGGCGACAGCCCCAGTGGGTTCCTATAATTCTCTTTAACAGCGGAACATGGGCAAAATGCTCCATCCCGCGCACAGTGTCGCTTTGGCCGGCTGAATGCACGAAAGTCAGATCTCTGGGCGTACCGGTTTCGAGAAAGCGCTCTTCGATTTTTTTTGATAAATTTCCTCCGCCACGCCGACCAAACTAAAGCCGGTTGTCAGCAGACTTGTGTTATCCTTTATGCTGGCCGCCACTTCCGATGCGGTAGAAATTTTTTTACCTTTTGAGTCAAAGCACCATGCCACCTCCAACATTGATCACTTCGCCGGTGATATAGGAAGCGGAATCCGATGCCAGGAAAGCGATCAGGTTGGCCACATCCTCGGGATCGCCGGCTCGGCCCATAGGAATTTTGGAAACCATCAAATCCCATACTTTTTTTCAGGCACTCCGCGCGTCATATCGGTATCGATAAATCCCGGACAAATGGCGTTTACGGTCACGTTATATTTTGCCAGCTCCCGGGCCGCCGTCTTCGTCAAACCGACAACGCCGGCTTTGGACGCCGCATAGTTTGCCTGCCCGATATTGCCCAGCCAGCTGGCCGAGGAAATGTTGATAATCCGTCCGCCTTTTTTTTGTTCTCTCATTTTTTATACTGGCAGGCTGCATCGTATTGAAAGTACCCGTCAGATTCACGCTGAGAACGTCATCCCACTGCTGGCGCTCCATTTTGTGCAGCATACCATCCCGATTGATTCCGGCGTTATTGACAAGAATGTCCAGCCTGCCGCGTTTTTTCGGCGGTTTGTTCAATTAAGCTGCGGGCCGCATCGGTGTCGGCGACATTAAGGACGAAATAGTCGGCATCCAATCCTTTCTCTCGCAGTTCGTTCACCGTTGCGGCAGCGATTTCTTCACTGATATCGCAAATGGTTACCCCGGCACCGAGTTCGGCAAGCTTCGTCGCGATCGCTTTTCCTATTCCTCTGCCGGAACCCGTTACAATGGCTGACTTCCCGGATAAATTGATCATTGCGTTCATTCCTTCACTGGTTTGATTTAAGCCCTTTCAAAAAAATCGTCGCGATCCCTTGCCCGCCGCCAATGCACATTGTAACAACCCCGTATTTGGAAGCACGTCTCTCCATCTCGGCCAATAGCTTCACCGTAAGGATACAGCCTGTTGCTCCAATCGGGTGCCCCAACGCGATGGCGCCGCCGTTCACATTGACTTTGAGCGGGTCGATATCCAGATCCTTGATTACAGCCACCGACTGAGAAGCAAACGCCTCGTTAAGCTCCATCAAATCGATATCGTTCAAAGTAAGACCGGCTTTCTGCAGCACTTTCTTCACTGCCGGCGCAGGCGCGAAGCCCATAATTTCAGGGTCCACGCCAGCCACCGCCTGTTCACGCACATAGGCCAGCGGCTTTAAGCCTAACTCCCGTGCCTTGTCGGCGCTCATCACGACGACGGCTGCGGCGGCATCATTGATCCCGGATGAATTTCCCGCCGTCACCGTGCCTCCATCTTGAAAAGCCGGCTTGAGAGCCGCCAGCTTCTCTAAAGTGGTTCCTCTCCTCGGATGTTCATCGGTGTCAAACACAATCGTTTCGCCTCTGCGCTGCGGAATTTCAACCGGAACGATTTCGTACTTAAACTTTCCGCCGTCTATCGCTGCAATCGCTTTGTTCTGGCTTTCAAAGGCGAATCGGTCCTGTTCTTCCCGGGTTACGTTAAAGCGCTTACTAACGGTTTCTGCCGTAATGCCCATGGGATAATTGCCAAACGGGTCGGTAAGGGCGGTCAACAGTCCGTCTTCCAATTGGGAATGTCCGTATCTGTAGCCATATCGCGCTTTCCGGACGTAGTACGGAAGTTGATCCATATTTTCCGTGCCCGCGGCCACAATAATATCCGCTTCTCCGGCACGAATGGCTTGAGCGGCATTATTGATCGCCTGCAGGCCGGACCCGCATAAGCGGTTCACGCTGTAGGCATTGCTGTGGCTGGGCAATCCGGCTCGGAGCGCGCACATCCTGGCGATAAAAGCGCTTTCAGCAATCTGTCCGACACATCCGACGATGACATCCTCAACCAATTCCGGGGCAACCGCGGCTCGGTTTACGGCCTCCTTTATGGCGATTGCGCCCAAATCCGCCGCATGAATATCCTTCAACGCGCCGCCAAAAGTGCCTATCGCGGTACGAGCCGCGCCTGCGATCACAACATCCTTCATCCTTGTTCCCTCCACAAAGTTTAATTCGCTTTTTTTACAGTCTGCGACAGACCGGTTCAGGTTGGACTGCCGCAGCTTTCGCGTACTACCAGCGACGGAGTTAATATAATTTGCTTATGCTGGTCCTCATTGTTGTCCTCGATCATTTGCAAAAGAAACTCCATCGCATGCTTTCCCATCTCATAAGTGGGGTGTGAAATGGTAGACAAAGGCACGATAAAATTTTCCGAAAACGGGTTGTTATCGTTTCCCATCACGGCGATTTCATCAGGCACCCGGACACCGGACTCCCTTAACGCCTTGATCGCGCCGAACGCCACGAGGTCACTCGCAGCGCAAATCGCATCCGGCAGCTCCTTCACTCGGCTCAACAGCTGCCGCACAAGCGCATAACCGGATTCCTGGGAATAATCCCCGTGGAAAACTAACGAATCGTCGATCGTCAGCCCGTTTTGGTTCATTCCGCTGACGAAGCCTTCCCATCTTTCCTTCGCTGTGGAAATACGTTGATCCCCGGCAAAGTAGGCTATCCTCTTATGTCCCAGCGAAGCTAAATGCTTGACCGCCAGCTCGGTTGTAAGCGGATTGTTGATGCCGACGTAATTTTTTTATCGTAAGCAGGAGGCTTCCGGTTAAGCAGCACATATTTTAAACCGGTCTTTTCCACCTGCAGTAAATCCTCTTGATTCGAAATATTGGCTAAAAGCAGCCCATCCACCCGCTTCTCGACCATTAGGTCCAAATAATTGAGAAAGCGCCGATGTTCGTCTGAAGTATTGCAGAGAATAAGGCTGAAGTTATTTTTAATGGCGGCATCGTCCATACCTTTGACCATCGACGGATAGTACGGATTTAAAATATCTGTCATAATCAATCCCAAAGTATGGGTACTTTTCATTTTGAGGCTTCTCGCCACCGCATTGCCGGTAATTCAATTCCTCAATCGCTTTCCGGACCCGTTCAGTGAGCTCCGGGCTGACATAAGCGGATTTATTGATCACAGCCGATACTGTGGCGATGGAAGTGCCGGCTCTCTTGGAGATATCCTTCATCGTTACCATAGCTGACTCCTCCGTGAAACGCTTAGCTAAACGTTTAGCTGTAACGGCTAAAAAAAATCGATCAGAAGCATCGAAAAGTAAAGTTTCCTCAAAAAAGCAACCTGTGATTCTAATCGAAATTTCTTCAGCGAAACGTTTAGTTGTGCTTTGTTGTTAATTATAAAAAAACAATTTCTTAATTAGCAACAATTTTTTTTCTAATCTTCAGAAATCTCTTCACTCACATCTGCAAGCTGTGCCTGGCTTGGCTTTTTTTTAATACGATCGAAATTTTTTGATAATTGGCTTATCCCCGGCATTTAGTTATTTATACAGGCAAGAATGCTGTTTTGAGATCATATCCTTAGGTAAAACAAAAGGAAGGGATGATTTACTTGTCTTATAGTTACAGCCATCCGCATCATCATCACTATCCTCACTACCCGTATTATCCTTATTATCCGTATTATCCTTATTATCCGTATCCTTATTATCCGTACTATCCGTATTACCCTCCTTACTATCCATACCCACCTTACTACGGCGGCTATCCTTATTCTCCATATCCTTACGGCGGAGCATCTCAATATGGCGCACAGCATCAAAGCGGACAACGGGAGCAATAGCAATTCTTTAAAGGAGATTGGGCTCTAAATCCGGTCTCCTTTTCTTTTTTTTGACAAGTTTAAGTTTGAAAAAAAGGTATACCTGTGAGCGCATCAAAAGCTGCCTCTACCCAATATCTCCGTGATGCTCTCATCAAAAGCTGCGTCTGCGCCTATGATTTGAAACGCTTACTTAATACTTATTTCATCTCTAACGTTTTAATTCTTCTACCAGATTAGGGGGAACCTCATCTTTGACAGCCTTCACTAAATTTTGCGCCGCGAGCATGGCCATATCAAATCGTGTCTTCTCCGTAGCAGACCCGATATGCGGGAGGGCCACAACGTTAGGCAGCTTTAAAAGAGGGTTATTCGGTTCCACAGGTTCGTGCTCGAAAACATCGAGACCGGCTCCGCCAATGTCCCCTTTTTTTCAATGCGTCAATGAGTGCCTCCTCATCCACCGTTTGACCCCGGGAAGCATTGATAAAGATCGCTGTTTTTTTTCATCAGCGCCAGTTCCTCTCGGCCAATTAAATGGACGGTTTCCGCTGTCAATGGGGTCATCAGCACGACAAAATCAGACTCCTGAAGGAGATCCTGCAAGGTTCGGTACTTCACACCCAGCTTTGCTCTGCCGCCATTTTTTCTTGTCCGGTTAAAGTAAGCGACATCCATACTAAAGCCAAATTTTGCGCGCCTTGCTACCGCCTCCCCGATCCTTCCCATGCCGATAATGCCGAGTCTAGTATGATGAACATCCATGCCAAACAGGTGATTGTCGCTTCCCGTCTGCCACTTTCCATCCTTCACATAACGGTCGAGCTCCGGTATCCTTCTTGCTGCAGCCAAGATCAGTCCAAAGACGAGATCCGCCACTGTTTCATCCAATACGGCAGGAGTATTCGTCCCGATAACCCCTCTGGCTTCATGGCGGCTATGTCGAAATTATTGTAGCCAACAGACACATTGCTGACGATTTTTTAACTTGGGCGCAAGATCTAAAAGTTCTTGATCGATTTTACCGCCAGAGATTAAAAGTCCATCCACATCTGAAAGTTCTGCCAACAACTGACTGCGAGGAATCGCTTCTTCCGAATCCCATTTTCGGTAATCACAATGCTCTCCTATGTAGTCTTCCACTTCCTTTGGAATTGGCTTTGCCAGGAAAACTTTAGGTTTCATCCTGAATTTGTCTCCTTTGCGCATAACAGGTTTTTTTGAAAAGCCATTATCCAAAGGAGAGGCAATGACCCTTCCTTTGGACAACAGAAGCAGGTGATCCGGTTATGCTTTTATAAACACAGTCTTGATCGAAGTGAAGAATTCGATGGCCGCCTGTCCCTGTTCGCGAGAATGGGAGCTCGATTGCTTCATCCCGCCGAATGGCGCTTGCAGTTCCACACCGGCGGATTCGGCATTAACGCGCACGAGCCTGCGTCCATTTCATTGATAAAGGAAAGCATATGGCCGATATTCCGCGTAAAAATGGATGCGCTGAGTCCGTATTTTACATCGTTGGCTACGGCTAAGGCTTCCTCAAACGAATCGACTTGATCAGTGCCAGCACAGGGCCGAAAATCTCTTCCTGGGCAATGGCCATATGAGGCTTCACGTCTTCAAACACTGTAGGGTTAACATAAAATCCATGTTCCAACCCGTCGCGCTGAGGTCTGTCCCCGCCATAAAGCAGTGTCGCTCCTTCGCTTCGTCCCTTTTCGATATAAGAGAGCACCGTGTTCAACTGGTTCTCACTCGCACATGGCCCCATCCATGTATCTCCGCCCAGTCCATCGCCCACTGTCAACGATTTCACTTTCGCCAGCAATTTTTTGTTTAAATTGTTCATATACCTCGCTTTGCACAATGACACGGCTTGTAGCTGTGCATTTCTGGCCCGTTGAACGAAGGCCCCCGTTGATCGTTGCCTCCACAGCCAGATCCAGATCGGCGTCGGCCGCTACGATGACCGGATTTTTTTCCCTCCCATTTCAAGCTGGTACTTGGCTCCGCGGGCGAGAGCGCCTGTCCGACCTGCTTGCCTACCGTATCGGATCCGGTAAACGTGATTCCGTTGATGCCCGGATGGTCTATAATGCCTTGGCCGATTACAGAGCCGTTGCCTGTTACCATATTGACCACGCCTGCAGGGAGTCCCGCCTCATTCATACATTCCACTACTTTTGCAGCGGTGACAGCCGTATCCTGTGCAGGTTTGAAAACGACGGTGTTCCCGTAAATGAGGCAGGAGCCATTTTCCAGACGGGAATCGCGACAGGGAAGTTCCAGGGAGTAATGACGCCAACCACTCCGAGCGGGGCGCGGGCTGTAAACATCAGCGCTTCACTGTCGGAAGAAGGAATGACATCTCCCGTTTTACGCAGCCCTTCCCCCGCATAATACCGCAGAATAGCTACGCCCCGGGCGGTCTCTCCTTTCGATTCGGCGAAGGTTTTACCCATTTCCCTAGTCATCGACTCGGCAATTTCATCGAGACGCTTTTCCAGGACATTTGCGATTTTATACAGATACTCTCCTCTGGCAGCGCCGGACAATTTTTTCCACTGCATGTGGGCTTTTTTTCGCGGCTGCAACCGCATGGTCCAGGTCTTCCTTGCCCGATTTCTGTATATAGCCGACAATTTCATTTTTTTTGTTCGCCGGATTGATGCTGGCGTCCACTTTACCCGTTGAGGCAGCCATCCATTCTCCATTGATATAGTTCAAATAGGTTTTTTTACCGCTGTAGTTTGGTTCATCGTTTATCCGCTCCTTTTTTCTGTAAGTTTTGATTTTGATTAAAACGTTGGGCCAATCCGCCAAATCCCAAAATCGTGCTGCTTCAGAATTTCCGCCTTTGTGAGCTTGCCTGATGAAACCAACGCAACCTCGTCAAAAAATACGCCGGCCCACCGCCTCAATCGTTTCGACTCCTTGTATAATCGTTCCGGCGTTCAGGTCCATATTGTCATTCATTTTCTCAAACATAGCCGTATTCGTGGCGATCTTGATGACCGGCGCAATCGGCGAGCCCGTAGGGTGCCTCTGCCGCTCGTAAACAGGACAACCTGGGCTCCTCCAGCAACCATTCCGGTTAACTGCTCGATATCGTGCCCGGGCGTATCCATCCAGACTAAACCTTTTTTGGTGGGAGGCTGCGAATAATCGATCAACTCCTGCAGAGGCCTGCTTCCGGCTTTGCCCACGGCGCCGAGGGATTTTTTCCTCCAAAGAGCTGATTCCGCCTTTAATGTTGCCTGGACTCGGATTGCCTGTACGGATATCCACCCCCATTGAAAAAAAGCGCGGTTTTCCATCGCGTGGATGACCTCGTAAACCCGTTTGGCCACTTTCTCATCGGCGGCACGGTTGGCAAGCAGATGCTCGGCCCCAATCAGCTCGGTCGTCTCGGCCAGGATTGCCGTACCCCCGGCATCGACAATCATGTCGCTTACCACTCCTACGGCTGGATTGGCCGACAGGCCTGAACAAGCGTCCGACCCGCCGCATTCAGTACCAACGATCAATTCGCTGATATCGCAAATTTCTCTCATCTCTGCTGAAGCGTCCTGCACCATTCGGGCGGCGATTTTGGCTCCCTGTGCGATTGCCATCAGCGTCCCGCCATGGTCCTGAATCGAAACCAGCTCCACGGGTTTACCGGATTTTGCGATTTCTGCGGCCACGCTTCTTCCTTGGTGCGTTTCGCAGCCCAGCCCCAATACCACAACTCCGTACACATTCGGATTGTTCCCCAGCCCCACATAGGTCCGAAACGTTTGGTCATAATCGACCCCGACCTGTGCACAGCCATGCTGATGTATAAAGGACACCGTTCCGTGCACCAATTCCGTAATTTGCCTGGCCGCCTGGGTTGCGCAAATAATGGTAGGCAGGATCAAAACATGATTTCTGACACCCACACGTCCGTCGGACCGTCTATATCCCCAGAACTTGCCGCTACTTAGCTTGGACACCGAGATCACCTCTTCCTCTTTTTTCCTTCAAGGTTGTGCACATGGACATGCTCACCTGGCGCAATATCCGTTACCGCAACTCCAATCACTTCGCCGTACTTGAGAATATCCTCACCCTGCCGTATGGGCCTGACCGCAAACTTGTGGCCGAAATCAATCGCATCCTGCAAAATAACTGTTAATTCCTGCTCCTGACAGCGACCGTGAGCTCTGTGCCGGCCGGTATATTGATCAGCGCCGTGGCCACTTTATCCTGCGGCTTCATCATCACCGTTTTATAAACCGAATCCATTGGCTACAACCTCTTTCTTACAGGATTATTCAGCACTCCGATATCGGAGATCTCAATTTCAATCCGGTCGCCGTCAAGAAGTGTAAACTCGTTTGGCGGAACGATACATGTGCCCGTGAGCAGGACCGTGCCATCGAAAATTTCATTATCCCGCGTCAGATATGAAACGAGCTCATCGAATTTTCTTTTTTTTAACTGGCTTGTGCTCGCCGTCCCTTCGACTACTTTTTTCTTCATTGCGGTAAATACGGCAGGCGATTTGGAACCGGTACGGGTCCGCCACCGACTCCGCCAAACGAATAGCCGGTCCTATTGAGCAGGAATTTTTTCCACATTTTTTGCTTGTGGCAGATAAAGCGGATTCTCGCCCTCAATATCGCGGCAGCTCATATCATTGCCGGCGGTGTAGCCGACAATTTGCCCGTCTTTGCCGAGGACAAGGCCAAGCTCCGGCTCCGGAATCTGCCAGTTTGAATCGGATCGCAAATAAACCTCCTGATTCGGGCCTACCGTTCTTGCAGCAGTAGATTTGAAGAAAATCTCAGGCCGATCGGCGCTGTATACTTTATCGTAAAAGGTGGTCGCGTCCAGCTTGCCTTCTGTCGCCTCGTAATTTCTGGCATCCCTGCTTTTTTTCATAGGTTACGCCTGCCGCCCATACTTCAGGAGCGTCAATCGGCGCAAGCAGGTTCAGGTCCTGCAGTGCCGCTTCGAGCGGAGCTGCCTTGTCAATGATGTCTTCAACCAAAGCTAAAGGAGTGGTCTTCTCCTCTTCCGCCTCATCAATGAGCTTCATAAAATCCCGCTGCGGCAGCGGATAAACCTTCTCGTCATCCGTTAAAGCCGCAAGCTGTGGAGCAGTGCCTTCGCTTGAAAATCGAATAATACGCATAATGGAAGCTCTCCTTTTCTAAAGCGCTGAATGTACTTCGGCTGATGATGGATTGACCGGAACGGCTAAACCCGGCGCCCCTTTTTTTCAGATGTTTTAAGATGCGGAGCATAGCGCTTGATCATATCCAGACCGATTCGCGCGCGCCGTACGCGTTCTTTGCATAAAGCGATTGAGGTTGCCTCCAGATGGGTTCCCGACGGATAAATGTTGGGGGAATTCCGCAGGCCGAATTTAATGTAAACCGGCGCAGCTACCCGGATGATTTCCGGAATTTCATAATGACGGATAAAACCGCCCACATCATCGGGAACTTCCACATAAATATCAATCGGGATATCCACCGCCTGTCGAATGGCAGCAAGACGCGAAAGGGTGAGATCCGTCGGCACATTATAGGTGCCCGCTCCGATGCTCTCCATTAAACGAATGGAAACCGGATTGGACTGAGCCATTTGGACCGAAATTTTCACCACCAAATCGTTTGGCAACTCGCCTGATTTTTTTGAACTCATTCACAAGCCACAGCAGACCTTCATCCGCCACCAGGATGCTGCGGATCCCAAAGCTGCAGGCTCTCTTGACATCCTCAATCGAATAAACCAATTGATCCATACCCTGAACCTTAGACCGGCAATCTTGCCTGCGCTTGCCCAGGGCATTGCGGTGACATCCCAGGTTCCGCGAGGACCGACAAATAAGCTGACCTCCAAATTCTCTCTTCTGCCGATGGCAGCCATCTGCTGCAGTTCTTCGTCGGTCAGCAGCATAATACCGCTGCCTTGGGAAATGCGGTGAATGTAAACCTCGTACTGCCCGCAGGCCTCCAGCAGAGCTTCAAAAGAGGCGGGCCCTTCTACGCTAGGCAGTTCTACACGATACTGGGCTCCATCGGGAAATGTTTTGTGAGAAGTCGGAAGATCATGCAGTCCCCTCGCGGAAAACCTAATTTTTTTCTATTGCGTCACGCGTACTTTCCATACTGTTCCCCCCTAATTTATTTTGCTTGCTGCCGGAGAAAATTTTACATCTGTTTTATAATCATGGACCGCTTCTTCATAGACTGGCATCGGCACCACTCCGTTGGCTGCGTCCGTATGTCCCGCCAAACGGTTGCTCGCCGCCACCAGACGGACGCGTTGCCGAATCGTATGAAGTCTTGATTCGCCAAGGTTCTGTCTTTCCACCCTGACACAGTCAAAGCTGAACTGCAGTATCCCTTCGCGAAATGCGCTCTCATCCAGGAACTGGATCTCCCGTTCACGCAGGTTGAGATAAAGGAGGTCTCCTGTGAGCAAATAGAGAATTCCGCCCCCTTCTCTCGCTTCCGGTGTCATGTGCCGACTGCGGCTCCATAGGTGACGCCCGAATAACGGCCGTCGCTGACCAAGGTGGCCAGCCGTTTCAGCTTGCGGTTGGCGTTGATATGCTGCATCGGCGTAAACATCTCGGGCATTCCAAAAGCGGCCGGTCCCTGGCCCGATACAACCACCGATATTTTCATCGCGCCCGTCTCCGCCATACGATCGAACAGCTCTTCATACTGCGCGTCTTTCCAAGCTTCGAAGTCGGCCGGCGCATTCTGCTTGAGAACCGCGAGCAGGTTTTCATGCTTGAAGCTTTTCCCCTGTTTCAGCTTCTCCAGCAGCTGCGAATCCAGCAAACCGCGATTGGCGTCATCTTCATTGTCATAATAGAGTACGAACGCCGCCTTTTTATCGAATTCATCCAATTGCTGCGACGTCATTCCGCTTATTTTGACCACTGCGCTTTCAAAGAAATTGCCTGTTATGACATCCACTCCACTGAAGGGCCGGCGAGGCCGCGAAAGAATAATCGGGTTTTCCGTCACAAGTTCAGCCGACAGCCGGTCCGGATCGACCAATCGTTCACGCCAGGCCGTTCCGGTCACTGTGGGCGCGTCGACATCCATCGGAACTCCATTTTGCATAAGCTCATAAAACAAGGTTTCCATCCCTCTGCTTGTGCTATTGCAGCACTGCATCGCAAGCGCAAAGATGTCCCGCCCTTCGGTAAGGCTGTAATTAAACAAATCGGGAATCGGATGCTCGCGCTGAATTTGGTTCACGTCCCACAAGCTAAATTTATAACCCCCATACAGCATGGCTGCCACCATGTGCATCATTAAGTTGGTGGAACCTCCCGAGGCGCTGTGAATCCGGATTGCGTTTTTTGATATTGGCTGCCATTATGTTCGCTGCGCCGTAGACCGGATCGTTGATCATCCCGACCAGGCAGTCCAGCGCTTGATTGACCTGCTCCTGGTTCGGGGGTGAAGTCAAAAGCTCCATAGCGGGATGCACCAAACCCATCCCGGCGACCAGATGACGGGAGCTGTTCCCCGTACCGTTAAAAGCACAGACGCCGCCTTGCCCGTCACAGGTGGCAACCGCCAATCGTTTTTTTCATAGTCTTTATGTGCCGCCTTCGTGATGATTCCCCTTTCCGCCGCCCGTTCCAACACACCCTGAAAAGCCGTATTGGAAGAGCACTGCAGAATGTAAGCCATCGCATCCCTCAAATCATAGGCGATATCGGCGGCACCCTGCCGCTCGGCACTTATAGCCACATTTTCAAGCTCGGCAAACAAGGCTGCGGGAATGATTCCGCCCTGAAGTACATGAGCGGGAGCGAATGTCGCAAAAAAAAGGCGCTTCTCCCCGGTACCGACGGATGCGGTCCAGATGAACCATGCGCTGACGACGCCAAGCGGCTGCTTGTCGCAGCCTTGAATGACGAAAGCCCCGTGGTAGCTGTGCGCTTCGATCTGGTTGACCGCCATTTCGGCCACCGCGTTGCGGCTCTGCAGGGAATAGCTCATTCCCTGATTGCTTTGCGCCGTCCCGTCGCACATGACAGGTGTCGAGAAATAGAACGGGACTCCGCCGTTCTGCCAAATCCGGATGGCCGCCCGGGCCGAAGTTTGAAAATCCATAATATGGGCGGGATGGTCTGAAGATCCTCCGATAATCGCAATCCGCGGAGCGTTCTCTTCCAGACGGTTATATATTTCGTCAAGGGTCCAGTCCGGGGCCGGGCCTTCATAACCCGGACCTAAAATTTGCTTGGAACGATCGAGCAGGCCTGCCACACAAATCGGTTCATTGGCTTTCCCCTGCACGTTGTCCCGGTACGGATTGACCCTGTTTTCAATGGCCGGATACTTTATTGGCATTTTTTCGATTTTCCCCTCTTAAATCAAGTCGGTTTTTTACCATTTCACTACGCTTGACGGTTCCGACAAAATTTCAATGTACTTCCGGTCCTTCGCCTCCGGCAGCAAGCTTTCTGATATCCAAATTTCTTTCAGATGAAGCGTATTGTGAATGCGGACCAGACGGACATGATGCAGGTCGAATGCGTTGCAGGTTTTGATCGCCGCTTTCACCGCCAGCTCCGCTGTATCAAGAAACATCGGAACCTTCACAACCGACATGACCGTGCTGGTCAAAGCGTTCGCATAGCCTTTTTTTTCCCAATCTATCGCTTCAAAAGCCTCTCTTGTCGTCACATCGGCCATGCCCAGTCCGTTCGCGTTCCCATGTGTTTTATCCGTTAATCCCAGGACAACGATCCTTGCGATTTCCGGGCCCCCGCTCGCATAAGGCGTCGCATAACGGCCCGTAATGTTCGGATCCATTCCATCGCCTGAAATGTCTTTGCCAATCTCATCGACAACCAATACATCAATGGGATCCAGCAATAATTTGGGCATCAAAGCCTTTGCTTCGAGCAGCAGCTGCGGTTCGGCCTCCTCAAGCTTCTCAGCGGGGACGGCGGCGATTTTCGCCGTCCGGTCATAAGCGTTCTCAAGTATCCCCAATCCGAAAATGACAGGCACCTTCGACAACACCGCTTTAGCCATCTCCGGTACATGTTCAGCCATGTATTTGAAGCTGTACGCGTGAGCGGCTTCCGCGCCCTTTTGCTTTCCGAGGCCGATGGTGATCATTTTCATCAGTCCGCTTTCCACCGGCCCGCGAAAAGCCGTATGAGGCTTGATCCGATTGATCACAATGACCTTATCCGCTTCATAGGCATGTTTGTCGGTGTAAACGGGAAGACCGTTCGGCAGCCTTCCGACTTCTGCCACTTCCATGCTGGAGAGGATCGGAGCCCCTGTAAAAGCTTCTGTCACACCGAGCTGCTCCAATACTTCCTTCTGCCCTTCCGCCGTTGCTCCGCCATGGCTGCCCATGGCCGGCACAATGAACGGCGCACCGCCCCTGGATTTCACAAGACCGGCTGCTTCCCTCGTTATGACCGCAATATCGGCAACACCGCGGCTTCCTACGGCAATCGCCACGCGGTCGCTTCATTAATACGGGACAAAACATCCGCATCTCTGACGGCCTGATGGACGGCTCCGGCAACATCCTGTATTTCCGGCGCGTCGAATTTCTGGTGGACTTTAACCATACGCGGCAGCGGAACGCCTTGAAGCAATTCTTCAATAATATTCACCAGCGAACCTCCATTTCCGGTCTGTTTCTCCGTGGTATATATGCGGCTTAAGAATAGGCCGGTACAATATATCTTTTCTCGGGCTCATTCTCCTGCAGCTGCACTTTGTTCTTCACTTGTTTATTGACCAAATATTTAGGATACTCTCCGTGGAGCAGTACATCGGCAATACCCATAGCCGCCTTGAAGCGCATTTCTGCGGCGGATTCTTCCGAATACCAAGCAACATGCGGAGTAAGAATCACATTTTCCATGGAAAGCAGCGGATGATCCGGCCGGATCGGCTCTTTTTTTTCCAGAACATCCAGCTGCGCCCGCAATAACTCCGTCAGTGAGCGCTTCGACCAACGCATGCTCGTCAATCACCGGTCCACGGGAGGTGTTAATGATAACCGCTTCTTTTTTCATCAGCGCGAATTGATCCCTGCCCATCATTCCCTGGGTCGATTTCGTCAGCGGGGCGTGAACGGAGATGATGTCCGACTGCATGCACAATTGTTCCAAACTGACAAGCTTGACCCCCTTTTGCTCGGCTGTATCTTCAGATACAAACGGATCATAGGCGATGACCTCCAGTCCTAACGGCTTGACCTTTTCGTTCAATGACTGTGGAATCATTCCGAATCCCACTAAGCCGAGAACCCGTCCTCTCAAACGATAAATGGGCCGCGTCACCTTGAAATCCCAACCTCCGTTCTTCACACAGCTGTTGGCCAGCGCGACTTTACGGGTCCAGCTAAGCAATAAAGCCAGCGCATGATCCGCCACTTCATCTTTACAGTAATCCGGTACGTTGGCCACGCAAATGCCTTTTTTTTCCGTAGCCGCTTCCATATCCACAGTGTCGACGCCTACTCCATAACGTGTAATGACCTTGCAGTTTTCCAGTGCGGCAATCACTTTGCCGTTCAGCGGCGCGTACTGGTTAATTATGGCGTCAGCGTTGCGGCAGGCTGCAATGACTTCCTCTTCAGTGCGGCACTGTGCCGGTAGGAACTCGATTTCATCGTGTCGCAAAACCTCTTCTTCATAACGCAAATCCGGATATTCCCAATCGGTGACGACAACTTTCCACTTTTTCATCTAAGAAGCCTCCTGTGTCAAATATTCATATCGGCATAAAAGCATTTGCGCTGTTCCCGCTTTAACCGCCTAAATACGCGGCTTTCACTTCCGGTTGGTGCTCAATCGTTCGGCAGTATCCTCCAGTACAATCCTTCCGTTTGCGAGCACATAGCCGCGGTCAGCAATCTCCAGAGCCATTGCCGCATTTTGTTCGACCAGAAGAATCGTCGTCCCCTGCCGTTTAATTTCTTCCAGGGCGGCGAACACCTGATCAACCAGCAGCGGAGACAAACCCAGAGAAGGTTCATCCAGCAGCAGCACTGTCGGACGAGCCATTAAAGCCCGGCCGATCGCTACCATCTGCTGTTCTCCGCCGCTCATACTCCAGCCGAGCTGTTGGTCTCTTGTACGCAGGACGGGAAAAAAAAGCTCATAGACACGTTCAAGGTCCTGATCGAACTTTTCCCTCCTTCTTCGCCACGCCACCGTTCCCAGCTCGAGATTTTCCCGGACAGTCAGGCCCGGAAAAATTCTCCGTCCTTCCGGCACATGGGCAATCCCCATTCGAACAATCTCATCCGGAGGATTGTTCTCCAGGCCTTTGCTGCTGAGCTTGACCGATCCTTGATGCGCTTTATGCAGACCGGAGATCACGCGGAGCGTGGTGGTCTTACCGGCCCCATTGTTCCCGAGAAGAGTGACCAATTCGCCTTCCTTTACTTCCAGTGTAATCCGGTGTAAAACTTCCGTAGCTCCGTAGGAGGTCGTAACGTCAGTGAGCTGCAGCATGGCTTCTCCCCCTCCCTAAATACGCCTCGATAACAGTCGGATGATTCCTGATTTCGTCCGGCGTTCCTTCTGCGATTACGCGCCCAAAGTTCAGGACCGTTATCCGCTCCGCCAAACTCATGATGAGACGCATGTCATGCTCGATTAACAGCACTGTCACTCCCCGGCCCGGAAGAGATCTGATAAACCGTTCCAGCTCATCGCTTTCTGTGGCGTTGAGGCCGGCTGCAGGCTCGTCAAGCAGCAGTAATTTCGGTTTGGCAATAAGAGAACGGGCAACCTCAAGCCATTTTTTGCTTGCCGTAAGGAAGCGTTCGAGCCGGCCGGTCGCGGAATTCCCATAATCCCACTTCCTGCAGCATCTGTTCCGCCGCTTCTTGAGCCTGTTTTTTTTGCGCCGAGCGATGCCCGGATGTGCGGAATAAACAAGCAAGGAAGGAATCATTTATTTGGTTGTGTAATCCGATTAACACATTCTCCATCACGGTCAAATCGCGAAATAACCGTAAGTTTTGAAAAGTCCGGGAGATACCGAGCTGGGATAATTCCGCGGAACCTCTCCCCTGCACCTCTTGGTTCTCAAAGATCAAGCTGCCTGAGGTTGCCCGGTAAAATCCGCTGATGACATTGATAAGCGTTGATTTTCCCGCTCCGTTCGGTCCGATTAGTGCGTGGAGGCGGCCCTCCTCTATCTTCATCGAAACATCACCGACCGCGGTTAATCCTCCAAATTTCATGGTTATGCTTCGTGTCTCCAACAAATTCATGTAACCTCCTCCCCTTTCGAAGACAATACCGTTTTCGCCTTTTTTCGTTTCAAAGGGACCGCGTCGTTTCTTATCTCGCCAGGTTTGCAGCATGGGCACGATGCCTCTAGGCATGAACAGCACCGCGAAAAAAAATATTCCGAGACCGTAAATCGCCATATAATATTCCTTGATAAAACGCAGCCACTCCGGCAAAAAAAATGTCAGCAAAGCGCCGCCCACCACAGGACCTAACAAAGTTCCCGAGCCCCCGATCAAGATCATGCTGAACAAGACGATCGATTGATCGAAGGAAAACGTGTCAGGGCTGATATAGTTGGAAAATTGAGCGTACAACGCGCCCGCAAGCCCCCCGTAAACTGCGCTCAGCACAAACGCAAACACCTTCGTACGCGTCAAATTCACCCCGGCGCTGCTTGCCGCGATTTCATCTTCGCGAATGGCCAAAAAAGCTGCGTCCCAGCTTCGAGCGTAAAATATTTCGCTGGAACAAGAACAGCAGACCGGCTACCGCCATGGCGATATAATAGAAGGAAATGGCTGATCGGCTTTCCATGATCCGATTTGAATGCCGGGAATTCCATTGATGCCTACGGCTCCATGGGTGACAGCATTCCAGTTCATCAATATCATTTGCAAAACGACCGTGAATCCGATCGTGGCCATAGCCAAATAGTGCCCTTTAAGCCTCAGGGAAGGAATTCCCAGAATAACCCCGAAAACCGCGGATATGACGATCACAGCAATCCATGTTAGTATAGGCGGCCAGCCGTAATCGACCGTCAATATAGCCGTTGTATAAGCTCCGATGCCTAAAAAATGCCGCCTGCGCGAAAGAAATATAACCTGTAAATCCATAGATAAAGTTAATGCCCATCGCCGCGATAATATAGATAACAGCCAATACCAGTACCTGAATATAGTAGCTGTTGGGCATGATCCACGGTAAACAGAGAGAGACGGCAATCCCTGACAAAATAAGTGCAGTTCGACGATTCATTGCTTCCCCTCCCCCTATACCTTATCCGCAATCCGTTCCCGGAAGATGCCTTCGGGGCGAAACGCCAGGAATAGAATTAGAATGAAAAAAATGTGAAGGCGTCTTTGTACACCGAAGAAATGTACCCCGCTCCGACGGTTTCCAATACGCCGAGCATCAACCCGCCCAGAATCGCTCCCCGCACACTGTTGAATCCGCCGATGATGGCCGCCGCAAACGCCTTAAGTGACAAAGTGGCTCCCATATCCGCCGAAACAAAGTAAATCGGAGCTACCAAAACGCCAGCAATCGCCGTTAAAGCCGCACTATACATGAAGGTGAACGATACCATACGGTTAACCCGGATCCCCATTAAAGAGGAAGCTTCCTGGTCCTGCGCTGTAGCCCGCATCATTTTCCCAATCATGCTACGATTAAAAAAATATTCCCTGGAGAACGACTAAAATCAGGGTGACGGTTAGGATCACAATGTTTTGCGGCAGAACATAAACTCCAAATATATTCAAAGCATTTTCACCGAATAGTGACGGAAATGTTGTAGGCTGCGGCCCCCAAATAATTCGCGCTATATTTTTTCAGAAACAAACTAATCCCTATGGTAGCGATTACAATAGTGATGAACGGCTTGTCGCGCAGCGGATGAAAGACGGTTCGTTGAAAAAAAGCCAGCCAAACAAAATCATCACAGCGATGGCAATAAGATAAGCAAAAAAATGAGCGGAGTGTGAAAAGCGACTGAAGCGGTAACGGCAAAGTAAGCGCCAAGCATAACCCATTCCCCTTGCGAAAAAATTGACGACGTTCACTGCATTGGAAACAAGCACGAAACCGAGGGCCACTAGCGCATAAATTGCGCCCATGGCCAACCCGTTTATCAATAATTGCGGCAGCATAGGATTTCCTCCTGTTCTTGTGGCCTTACTTTGATTTAATGGTATCTATCAATTTCAGATGATCGGCGTCTTCAAGCTGCACGATAACCACTTGCCGTGCGCCGTCTCCACTCTTGGAATAATCGAAATCATTGGCAACGCCATGATAGCCGGTAATCTTATGCATTTCGTCGGCAATGCTTTGAGGGGATATATCCTTGGACTTTTTTCAACGCTTCAGCCAGCATATACACTCCATCGTATGAAGCCACTGCGTGAAAATCCGGTAAACGGTTAAATTTGCTCTTGTATTTCTTCACCCACTCTTGAGCTTTGGGATCCGGGTTTTCATTAGGCACCGTGTCAACGACGACATATACCCCTTTGACAGCATCCCCGGCAAGGGCGGTTGTGGCCGGCGCTGCCATTCCCGGTGAACCGACGAGGGGCAGATTCAGCCAAGCTGACGATTTTGCTTCATCAGGGTGGCGGATTGTTGTGGATGTCCCCAGTCGATAATCGCTTCGGCCCCTTTGTTTTTTTCAAGTTGGTCAATTGAGCCGACAAATCTTTATCTTGCGAATTATAGGCTTCATTTCCAACTACGGTTGCTCCGAGCGAAGTGAGCGTGTCTTGAATAATCTTCGTCCCTCCTGTTCCGAACTCGTCCGTATCATGAGTAATCCCGATCTTCTTCTTATTAAGCTTTTCTACTGCGAATTTTGCCGCTGCCGAGGCGGCTATGGAATCGTCGGGACGCAATCTGAAGTACCAGGAGGATTCCGATGTGAGCTTGGGGTTGGTTCCTTCGACAAGTACAGGAATTTTGGCCTTGTTCACAATGGATGCGACTGCAAGAAGCTGTGTTGAAAGATCCGGCCCATAATTGCGACTACTTTATCACTGTTCACCATTTTGTTGAAGGCATTCACCGCTGTCGGATTGGTATTGGCGGAATCTTCCTTCACAATTTCAATCTTACGTCCATTTATCCCTCCATTTGCGTTAATCTCCTCAACGGCCATGCCTGCCCCTTCCTGCAAATACTGGCCGACGATCGTATACTCGCCGGTCAAAGCCGTCACAAGACCGACACGGATGGGACCTCCCCCGCCTGATGACGAATTCGCACAACCTGATAGAGTGAGAGCAACTGCCAATGTGGCCGGAACGGCCCATTTTAACCACTTTTTTTTCATTGAAAGACCTCCTGATTTTTTTGTTTTTTTATTTGGATTTTCCATAAAACCGTTTTCCAAAACAGGGAATTTCATTCATGGGGTGAGAAAAATTTTCGCCTTGTTCACATTACCTTTTACCAGATCCTGAAATGACTGTTGACCATCCTCGAGAGAGCGGATTTCCGACCATTCCGTTTCGTCAATTTTGCCGTCGATCAACAGCTGAAGCGCGCTGTGAAAATCTTCAGCCTCATAACAAAAGGAACCCAATATACTGATCTCACTGCGAATGCAGACATTAATCGGAATTTGAGTTTCGTTGATGCCCAGACCGATATTCATAATCGTGCCGCCCGGATTAACCAGCTCCAAAGCCGCCTGCCGTGTAGCTTGGTACCCCGCCGCGTCGATCACCACATCAATGCCCGATGGCCCATAGATTCTTTGATCTTCTGTATGTATCCATCCCTCACCGGACTGATCGTTCCGTAAGCTCCAAACGCTCCGGCGTCTTTAGCCGCTCTTCATTCAAATCTACCACTACCACCCGTGAGGCCCCCAAAATCCGGGCGACAAGGAAGCTTAAGAGACCGATAGTCCCCGCCCCGAAAACAACGACATTGGAAAAAGGATGGTTTGCCATTGCCCGTCGGACGGCTCTTAGAGAACAGGCCAGCGGCTCTGTCAGAGAAGCTCTGTAAGGGTTGAGCGAGTCAGGTATGATATGAATGGAGGATGCCGGAACGCTGACATAGTCAGCGAATGCTCCGGGACGATGGATGCCGATGATGGACCGTTCCTTGCAAAGCTGAACCAATCCTTTTCGGCAGAAGGCGCAAATTCCGCATGAAGATAAAGGATTCACTACCGTCTTTTGTCCTTTCAACAGACCTTCCACTTGTGAGCCGACACCTTCGATGGTTCCGCTAAATTCATGTCCCATTACAAGAGGCGGGAATCGAAGGCTGTTGTGGCCAAGGTAACCCTCAAGCTCTGAGCCGCAAATACCCGCCGCATCTACCTTGAGCAGCACTTCATCCTGCAAAATCTCCGGCTCAGCCGACTGTTGGATTTCCATCCATTCCGGTTTCGTCCATACCAAACTCTTCAATTCACTCATCCCTTCTTCACTCTCGAAAATGGTTGTTTCCTTCAAAATGTTACCGCTTTCATAACTTTGGGAGGAGTTGACCTCCGGCTTTCATTCTACAGCGTTTTTTTGTTGAAATACCACATGATATGGTCCCTGAATTCCGCCTTTGCCTCTTCCACATTCCCTTTTTTCAAGCGCGATAATGAGCCTTTCATGGGTGCCGTAGGCGAGTCTTCCGTCTTCAGTGGTGCTTGGATGCATATAAGCGATAAAACGGCGAATGTGCCCATTCAGCATATGCCATATTCTGTTGTATACGGAAATTTGTCCCCACTCGATGATTTTCCAGTGAAATTCCACGTCAACAGCGGAGAGTGCCGCATAGTCCTGCGGCTCGCTGTTCGTCTTCATTCTTTCCGCTATATCGTACAGCTCACCAATGTGCCGCTTCGTTAATGTAGGTAAAATAATCCCGACTACATTGGCTTCAATTTCCGCTCTCAGCGAATACATGTGGAAAATCTCGGAATGATTGATATCCGCTGCAAAGGCTCCTTTGTATTTGATGGATTTGACCAGCCCCTCCTCTTCCAGCCCTCTCAGCGCTTCCCGCACGGGCACTTGACTGGTCCCGAAATTTTTTTTGGCGATTTCCGTTTCGATGATTCGTTCTCCCGGTTTCAATTCATTCGAAATAATAGCGTTGCGGATCTCTTGTTTTACTTTGTCTTTCAAAGAAGATAAGGATGTGTGTTCCAAAATGTTCACTGTGTTCTCCTTCTCAGTTTTCAACTTGAGTTGTTGTATTATATATGATGCCTATGATTATATATTACTAAGTACATTATATATAACATGGAAACAGCCAGTCAATCTTAATTTTGGTAACGCATTCATTTTTTTAGAAATCAGGCTTATGGTAACTTTATTAAAGCATTAATGCTCCCTCCAGGGATCTCATCGTATCATAGATGCTTATCATTCTTCTCTTTGAAAAAAATGGTTTATGCTACAATGGACACAGCAAATATCCGTTATACAGGAAGGTATCCGCTGATGAGCATAAGGTTAACAAAAAAAATTCGTTGAAACAATGGTGCGGCCCCTATGCTTATCAAAAAAAGGCGAACGATTATGCCGCACGAATAAGATTCATTTTACACGATTTGATGCCGAAACAAATGAATATACAGCCGAAGTGAACGGCACCGACGGTCATGAGTTCAACTTACGTTTGACTGGGACGGCAAGCCAAAAGCGCAATGTACGTGCCCCAGCCTTAGTTCATTCGAAACCTTTTGCCAGCATATTGCCGCTGTTCTGATCCGTCTATATGACATACAACAAGCCGGCGAATCGCCCGCGCCATTGAATCCTGCCAACGTGCAGCCCGGAGAAACTCCCGAAAGTATTGAACATGTCCCCATCGCCGAGCGCATTCTCGGACTATTCGACGATAAGCCCATACGCCCCATCCACAATAGGACACTTGCGGAAACGAGAACGCCTCTTGCAGTGGAATTCATTCTTAAACTCCTGGCCTTCAACAAAAAAAGACCGCCCTGTTCGGCATAGAGGTTAAGGTCGGCCCCAAAGCATTATATTTTGTGCGCAATATCGCTTCCTTTTTGGATCAGCTTGTACGGGGGGAAGGCTACCCTCTCTCACCGAAGTTCAGCTACGATCCCGAACTCCACAGCTTTTCGAGAGAAAACGAAGCCGTCCTCCGAGCTTTATTCGAAATCGTTCAGGACCGTGCCGCCTATCGCCAAACGGATCGCTTGCAGCCGAATTACGCCTCCATTATGAGCGGCGACCGCACGCTGCTGGTTCCGCCGCAGGCATGGACAGGTCTGCTTCATTTGCTGACGCAAGCGCCGAAGGTTACTATTATGGATGGGGACAATAAATATGACGGCATTTGCTATCCGATGAAACTTTGCCTCTGCGCTTCGAGTTCAATGAAACGAGCTTAGAAGGCTATTCTTTGCTTGTTCACGGTCTTGAGCAGATTACAGTTATGGAGTCTTATGGAATGGCGTTCCTTGAGGGGAGACTGCTCCCGCTTCCGGAGAAACAAGCCAAGCGGCTTTCAGAACTAAAGGCGATCCTCGACGAATCGGATGCGCAGGACATTCCAATTCATGGCGGTCAAATCGAATCTTTTATAGAAAAAAGTAGTGCCCGGCTTCATGAAGCTGGGCAGCGTCAATATCGCCCCGGCCATCACCGAGCGTGTCACGCAATCCCCTCTTGAAGCGAAGCTGTATCTGGACCGGGTGGGCAATCGTCTTCTCGCCGCCATTGAATTTCAATATGATGAAGTCGTGATTAATCCTTTGGAGGACAGACGGAAGCAGCAGGGCTCTCATTGTATTATCATCCGGGACCTCGAGCAGGAACAGCGGATCATCGAAGCGATTGAACAAAACCCTTTTACAAAAAAACGGAATCAGGATACTTCATGGGGGACGAAGAAGCGGAGTTCGACTTCCTATATACGGCCCTCCCGCAGCTGGAGAAACTGATGAAGGTCTACGCAACGACGGCGGTAAAACTCCGGGTGCAAAAAATCGGATACGATGCCGAAGGTCAGTGTGCAGGTATCTGCGGCTGAGCAAATGAACTGGCTCGAATTTCATTTCAACATGGGTTGGATTCCGGAAACCGAGATTCGCAATCTTATAAAATCGTTGGAGGAAAAGCGAAGATATTATCGCCTGCCGAACGGTTCCTTATTGCCGCTCGACAGCGCCGAGCTTCAGGACCTGTCCAGGTTCCTGGAGGACACCGGACTTCTCTACACGGATATTTTGGCATCGAAGATCAGTATCCCTTTGGTCCGCGGGCTTCATTTGGTCGATCACGATTTCAGTGTTTTGAAGCTCGACAAGCCAGTTCGCCAGCTCCTTGACAACCTGCGAAATCCGGACAATCTCGACTTTCCGATCCCTGCTCATCTCACGAATGTGCTGCGGGATTATCAAAAGCTTGGCTATCAATGGTTGAAGACGCTTGGTCATTACGGGTTCGGCGGCATTTTGGCGGATGACATGGGACTGGGAAAGACCCTGCAAAGCATTGCATTCATCTGTTCCGTGCTGCCGGAGATTCGGCAGCGGCGCATCCCTGCACTCGTGATCTCGCCGGGGTCGCTTGTGTACAATTGGCGCAATGAGCTGAGGAAATTTGCACCGGGCATTCGTGTACTGATTGCGGACGGCAGTCAAACCGAGCGTGCAGAGAAAATGCAAAGGCTGGCGGATGCTGACGTTGTGCTTACGTCATACCCGCTCTTGCTGCGGGATGTGGGCCTCTATGCCAAGCATTCGTTCCACACCCTCATCCTTGATGAGGCTCAAGCCTTCAAAAAACCATACGACGCAGACAGCCCAGGCTGTCAAATCGATCCAAGCCGGTTACCGATTCGCTTTGACCGGAACCCCTGTCGAGAATCGTCTGGAAGAATTGTGGTCGATCTTCGACATCGTCTTCCCGGCATTATTCCAGGATCGCAAAACGTTCGGAAACTTGACGCGGAAAGAGGTGTCCAAACGGGCGCGGCCTTTTATGCTCCGCAGGTGGAAGAGCGATGTACTGCAAGATCTGCCGGACAAAATGGAGTCGATCAAGCCTACCGAGCTGCTTCCGGAACAAAAGAAATTGTATGTCGCTTATTTGGCCAAGCTTCAGCAGGAAACCTTAAAGCATCTAAGCGTAGACGGTTATCAAAAGAGCCGTATCAAAATCTTGGCCGGTCTCACCCGGCTTAGACAAATTTGCTGTCATCCCGCCCTGTTTATCGATGGATACCAGGGAAGCTCTGCGAAGCTTACGCAGCTGATGGAAATCGTGGAAGAGTGCCTGGCCAACCGGAAACGCATGCTGATCTTCTCTCAATTCACGCAGATGCTGCGCCTCATTGGTAAAGCACTGAGCGATCAAGGAATTCCATTTTTTTTATCTGGACGGTTCCACCCCAACCCGCGAGCGCGTCGAGTTATGTGGCCGGTTTAACGAAGGCGAAATGGATGTTTTCCTCATTTCCTTGAAGGCAGGGGGAACCGGTTTGAATTTGACGGGAGCGGATACCGTTGTCCTATATGATTTGTGGTGGAACCCTGCAGTCGAGCAGCAAGCCGCCGACCGCGCCCATCGCATGGGGCAAAAAAAACGTCGTCCAAGTGATCCGCCTCATTACCCAAGGGACAATGGAGGAAAAAAAATGTACGAGCTCCAGCACAAAAAAAAGAAACACCTGATCGACGAAGTGATTGGCCCCGATCAGGAGACGGCGATATCTACCCTAACCGAACAAGAGCTTCGCGAAATCTTGATGATATAAACGGAACAGAATCACCCTTCGGGTGAGCGGATATCCTAGAAATGGAAACGGTCATATCTACATATTGGATTTATCAGGAAATTATCCCTGTATTTAGGTACGTTCACCAAGCAGGAGACATTTCCCACACATTAACGGGAGTTGTCGAGCCATCCCGCACAGATCGCACTTCATACGATAAACAACCGCTGCGGGCTCCGGGTCGGTTGTTTTATCGTATCAGGATGATTTGAAAGGTGCTATACCTCACTTCAGAGGCATTGAGTTGCATGATTGGCCATTTGTTAGCTGTTGATTTCGGAGACGATCAAAATTATGGGCAGTCCGGGGAGAGTACGTGTTCATATAGTAAAGGTATGGAGGTGAGCTCATTTCTATATGAAGCGATTTGGCATTTTACAGTCGGCTTTTCCCGCAAGCGGATCTAAATTATCCGCAGTCTCATCCTATGTCCCGGCAAAAAACGTGGAGAATGTTTCATTTGGCGGGACGAAAAAAGCGGTTTACAGGTTATTTTTTTTCGCTCGGAGGATGTGGCTTTCAGCAGACGCAGGGTACATGCTTGGTCCTGCTCTTCAAAGAACGGGATGTCTGGCTGGAAACGCGGCTGGCATCCGCTTCCCCATGTGTTATATGAGAATTACCCGGTAGGAGTGAAAGGGTCAGGCGCTGGAGCAAAAGCGGTCAAGCGGATGTTCAGCCGGCTTGGCATTCCGGTGTTTAACCCGGTTTTCTTCAATAAAGCGGACCTGCAGACTCTTTTGAGCCGTAGTGCGGCAGTACGTCCTTACCTGCCCGCAACCAAAATTGCCGCCAAGGTTTCGGATGTCGCCGGCTTCTTGAAAAAAATACGGTGTCGTATATCTCAAACCCGTTGATGGATACCAAGGAAGCGGCATCTTGGAAATCCGCCTGCTTTCCCACGGCCGAATCCGGTTGAAATCTGACAAATTCAAGGCAAACCAACCTTTATTGCAGATTTATTCTCGAGCCAAGTTTAATTCTTTTACAGCCAAACTTCTTAAGAAGAGAAGTACATCGTCCAGCGGGGCTTAATGCTATTGAAAAAAAGGAGGCAGCAAAATCGACTTTCGAGTAGTTGTCCACAGGGGAGCCGACGGAAAGTGGCATTCTGCCGGAATCAGGCCCAAGCTGGGAAGGGCGGGATCCATAGTAACCAACAGCCATGCCGGAGGTTCAAAGACAACCTGGAGGAAGCTTGAGCGTTGGGCGCGTCAGACCCGGACTCCTTTGCCGACGGCCTCGCAGCTTGTGCGGCCGGCTATTATAGCGTCCAAGTATTTAACTAAGATCAGCCTACACTCAGTCATCTCGGAATCGATGTCGCAGTAGACAGCAGGAAACGAATCTACCTGTTGGATTTAAACATCGTGCCGGGCCGCGATCTGCTGACACCCGCTATGCTTAGGCGCGTCACGGCTCTTACAACCGGTTTCGCCCGCTATTTGGCTGACAAGTATAACACTTAATTCCCTCCTGTTAACTAAATGGACTCATAGAAAGAATCGCCGGCGGGGCTGCTGTGAAACTTATCTTTTGATTCAGGCGCCGTGCTTTTATATATCAAGAAAAAAATACCGCCGCAGCGAAGCACAGCACAAACAACATAAAAAAAATCGTTTGGAAGGAAGCTTTGCTCTCCTTTCCGGCGAACTCTTCAACCATTTCCACGCACACACTGGCAAAGAAGGCGAATGAAATCCCGTCAAAAAGCTGAATGGCCAGCACGGCATATACATTGTGGCTCTAATAAATCACCAGGCATTTGATCGCGTAAAACAGAGCCGAAACAGACAAAATGTAAAATCTGCCTATTCTATCGCCCACCTTTGCCGCAATCCAGAACATCGGCACCTCGATAATTGCGGCTACCGAGTAAGCGATCCCGCTCCAGCTCTTTTCAAATCCCGACTCTTTGAAATAGAGTGGGCAGGGACGTAAAATTGATGGACGACGACATAGTGAGCAAAAAAAACAAATACCGACAAAAAAATCATGAACGGTTTGTTCCACAGCACCTGCCGGGTCTGGTCGAACAAGGTCAGCTTGGGCGGGGAAGCCTCTGTTTTCGAAAAAAAAAACAACGTGATCAGCACAAATACATTGATGATTAAATACGAAAAAAAAGCTGGATGTAGCGCTTATTCCCTTTTCGGTCAAAAAAATAGGCTCATGTACGGAGAAAACGAGGATAACGCCAGGTAATACAAAAAAAATAATACACATTTAAATTTTTCATCCTGTAACTTTTTTCCTTGGATAATCTCGTTTCCGTGTAAAGTATGGCAAGAATGACCGATAGTGCTGCGATGACAAGCGCTATAGGATGAAAAAAAAGATATCAGGGGAAATCCCCTGAATGAAAGTCGGCAGCAAATAACCGATCAAAGCCGCCGTTTGTGAGATAAAAACGTACAGACTGGCTCCGAATCCCGAATAATTGATAAACATGCGCTGCACGTATCCCATCGCAACTCCGTAAAGGATGGAAACAGACAAGGAATATACGGGCTGCACCGCAAAAAAATAAAGGAATCGGAGAGGCTGCCGCATAAACCGAATAGGTGACGAGCGCGCAGATGCCTCCTATAACAATGACCCTTATACTGCCGTACTTCGCCGCCCAATAACCGGAAAGCGTCATAAACAGCAGCTCAAAGACAGCTTGGGCGCTCCATAGATAGGACATTAGCTGCGGCTTCCCAAACATCGCGTTGAACACAAGAGGCAAATATAATCCGCGAATCGCGTCCGCGCAAGAGAGCATGAGGAGCGCGATCAGCATAATCAATGAAAACGGTTCGCCTTTTTTTTGGCGGCCGCAGCTGCGGCGGTTCCCTTCACTTCCCTGTAAAACAGCAGGAGCAGAATCAATCCCGCGTACCCTATGAGATTCCCCCAAAGGACGCCATGAAATCCGGTTAACAGAAAAAATATTCGCTCCAAGCAGCAGTCCTGTAAAAAAAACCGACACTAAACCCGGCACGAAGCCAGAGCAGCGCGATTTCGAGAATGGATTCCGCCCATTTCGTGAAATGATTGCGGGCCATGGCGAAAATCTGCCCCATGATCAATCCGGAAGGGGCAGTTGCAATTGACATGCCGATAAGCGCACCGGCATAATCGCCGGCATGCATATAAACGATGAGCCCGGTGATGCAAAGCGCGGCCGCAGCGATGGGAAGCGTTTTCTTGTCCTTCATCCTGTCACTTATAATACCGACGGACAACGTAATTACCATATTCAAGAATAGCGAGACGGAGAAAATAGACGCGATTTGTCCCTTGGACAAATCAAGCTGGTCCCGCATATAAACCGCATTCATCGGCGCCAGTATGCCCGTGCCGATGCCATAGATAAACATGGCGAGCAGCAGAGTGCCCGCTCCCTTCACTCCCAAGAATACCTTGATATCCGCTGCTAATCGCATAACGCGCTGCCTTTCGACATGCTAGATTTCATTCCAAATCCGCTTTGCATTGTCCAGACTGATTTTTTTGTGCCTGTTTTGCAGTCTTCCATCCCCTCGAATTCAATGGAGATATATCCGTCGTAACCGGACTGCTTAACCTGCCTCACGACTTCCCATATATCTATGTCTCCCTGGCCGACAATAGCGCCTCTTAAATAATTGCCGCTCGCTGTAGGGAACCAGCCCTGCCCCGGATTCCGGTTAGACTTCCGGAGGTAGAAATCTTTAAAATGCACCATCGAGGCAATCGGCAGATTCTTCTTTACAGCGGAGACGGAATCTTCGTCGACGCACATAAAATTGCCGATATCAATTGTAGTGCGGTAGTTTGGCCGGTCCACCATGTGGACGAGTCTTTGGACACGGTCGCTTGCTTGTACGAGGTAGCCGTGATTCTCCACGCTCGTAGTGATCCCGTACTGCGCCGCATAATCGGCGATTCTCCTGCAGGCCTCAGCCATCCGTCCCAGGTCCGCCTCGAATTGAAGGATCGAGGTATCGGCAATGGGCCGGGAGCCCGCGTCATGACGCATCAGCTTTACACCCAATTGAGCGGCAATATCCACTTGCTTCATCACTCGGCTGATTTCGTTCTCGTATTCGGCTTCATCCTGCACAAGAAAATTGGCGCCTATAGCGTAATTGGAGATATCAAGGCCCACATCGGCTGCTTTTTTGGCGGATCGCTTCGATCAGTTCCGGGTTTTCTACAAGATCGAAACCAAGCGGAACGATTTCCACATGTTCGCCGCCAATATCGGCAATCCATTGTACAACATCGACAATTGACATCTCGTTTGCTTTCAATGCCTGGTACAAACTGTAAGAACTGACTCCGAGCTTCATCTTCATTCACCATCTTTCAAATATTGTGCAAAGGTAAGGTGGATCCCCACATCATGCGCCGGGTGCGATGCTGCCCACGCCGCTGACTCTTTGGCCGATGCGCAGGGCATCATTTGTAGCGGATGAGATTACATTTTCGGCGAATAATGCTGAATTCCTTCACTCGTCGCGTGGCACATTCCAAAATCGTCGGCGTTGACCAGTATAATGCGGTCATTTGAACTGTATCCAAGCGCTTGCGAGAGTTAATGCAGCTCCCCCCAATATTTATCCTTTTGAACCGGTGATTACGATGCCTTGAATAAAATACTTCTGCGCAAAGAAGAACAGCAGCAGCGGAGGCAGCACGGCTACAATGGAGGCGGCCATCAGCAGGTTCCAGGGTGTGGCCGAATAAGCTGCGGTAAAATTTGACAACCCTAGCGAAAGCGGGTATTTTTTTCTCCTGTGCTCAGATAAATAAGCGGTCCCATCAGGTCATTCCAGCGGTACATGAACTCCAGAATGGCTGCGGTTGCGAGAGATGGAATGGAAAGCGGAAGAATGATGCGAAAGAACAGCGTGAAGTAACTTCCTCCGTCGATTTTGACCGCCTCGTCCAGATCCTTCGACAACCCCATATAAAACTGCCTTAACAGAAAAAATAATAAATGCGCTGCCCCCAAAAGCGGGAATAATCAGCGGCAAATAAGAATCGACCAGTCAAACTTGTTGAAAAGCAAGTACTGCGGAATCATCGTCACCTGGGGAGGGATCATCATCGTACTCAGCACGAGAGCGAACAGGATAACACTTCCTCTGGCTCGCAGCCTTGCAAAACCGAAGGCCACGAGGGACGAGCTGAGAGTTACGGCAAAAAAACCGTAATGGCAGTGTAGCTGACTGTATTCCAAATGTAGCTTGCGAGCGGAACATCGTGAAAAAACCTGAGCGTAGTTCGCCCATTTGAATGGTGAAGGAATCCACGTCATCGGCAGCTTATGGACATCGCCGAGATCTTTCAGCGAAGTCGTTATCATCCAGAACAGCGGGAAGGCAAACAGCAGCAATCCGATCAACAAAAAAAGCGTATACGAAGATTTTTCCCCACTGAACTCAGTTCTCCGTGAGAAACCCTGCCACTTTTTAAACATACGAAATCCTCCTAACGTTTATTGTCGTACTCGTAGTAAACCAGCCTTCTGGAAATCCATAACGAAAACAGGGTTAAAGCAAACACGATGATGAACAGGATCCATGCCTGCGCTGAAGCGTAGCCCATCCTGAACTGGGCGAAGGCCGTATTAAACAGATAAAGGACATAGAAGTACGAATTCCAATCCGGCCCGCCTTTGGTAATAACGTAGGCCTGGGTGAACACCTGGAATGAAGAAATCAGCCCAATGATCGCATTGAACAAAATAACCGGGGAAATCAGCGGAACGGTAATGCTGAAAAAACTTCTTCATCCTGCCCGCCCCGTCAATGGATGCGGACTCATAAAGATCCGTCGGCAAGCTCTGGAGACTGGCAAGGAAGATCACCATCGTTCCGCCGATAGAGGTCAGATGCATCAGCGTCATCGAAGGGACAACCGTTGAAGCTTTGGTGAACCAGCCCGGCCCCTTGATACCGAACCATTGGTACAATAACGAGTTAACAACGCCGAAGTCCGGATTCAACAGCCAGGACCACAGGAAGGAAACGGCGACACCGGATATAATGGAAGGAGTATAGTATAAGGTTCTGAAAAGCGCTTGACCTTTAATTTTCTGGTTCAGCAGAACCGCAAGCAAGAGCGAAGTAACGATGGTAAAAGGCACGGTAAGAACCGCATAATAAGAAGTGACGGAAAGCGATTTGTAAAACAGCTTGTCCTGGAACAAATCGGAGTAATTGCCCAACCCGATCCACTGAGGCTGTCGACGACATTATAATTCGTGAAGCTTAAAAAAACAGGGAAGCCAGTATCGGTCCGCCCGTAAACAATAAAAAACCCGATCACCCATGGCGATATGAAAATCCAGAACGCGCGTTCCTCCCGCACCGTCTCCCTGCTTCTTTTTTTTGTCTGCCGAACTGCCGTTGCTGCCGCCGTGTTTGGGGATACATTAACCATACTCAATTATTTCACCTCTCTTTTTTAAAATGGTTTCCCTTGGAATGCACCAAGGGACGTCCGCAGTATCATATTGTTTACTTATTTAAGATTCAGGGACCGAAGGTTTTTGTCAATCTCCTTAAGCCCATCGTCCACGGATTTCTGTCCGTTCCATACGCCGCTTATTGTCTGGTTGATGGTGTTGCCGATGACCGCGAATTTATCGATCAGGTGGTTGTCCGCCTCGCGGCCGAGCTTCACCGCGCCTTCGTTCAGGCTCTTTATTTCTTCAACCTTCATCCCTGTCTTGTCCGACATCTGCTTGTACCACTGATCGGCGAGTGTAGTGTCCGCAGGGGTGGCTAAAGTTTTTTCCATAAATTTCTTGCCGCCGTTTTTTCGGATCGACCAGGTATTTGATGAATTCCCAGGATTCCTTCGGATGCTTGCTCTTCGCGCTGATGTTCCAAGGGTCGACGAACAGCGGAACTTTACGTCCTTCGTGATAAGGAATCGGCGCCACGCCCCATTTGAACTTCGCCGATTGGTAAGTCCAGAAGCCCCATCCTCCGTTGATTACCATCGCCACTTTACCCGTCAGGAACGGATCTCCGATCGCCGCAACCGCGTCCACTGTAGTCTGGTTCGGAGACACTTTGTGTTTGTTGATCAGATCGGCGTTAAATTGAATCGCCTCTTTGTTGGCAGGGTTGGCGAGCACGGCCGGCTCGCCCATGACGGCTGATGTATACGCTTCCGGTTTGAAGAAGTCACCGCCGAATCCCCAGGATTGAAGGTTAGGCTCATGCTGTTGCGGACGCCAAACACCTGTTTATCGGCGTCGCCGACATCGTGGGTTAATTTCTGGGCGATTCCCAGCATCTTCTGATAATCCCAGGATTGGTCGTTCCAGTCTGTCGTCGGATAAGGAATGCCCGCTTTATCGAAAAGCTCCTTGTTGTAGTAAAGGAAGCTGCCGATACTGAGCATTGGTATTCCGTAAGTTTTGCCTTCGATGGTATAGATATCCATAATGCGTTTATTTATCGTTCCAAGCGCAGCCGCATCCGATTGCACGAAGGAAGTCAAATCAAGCAAGGCGCCCATTTTCATGTAGCTCGCAAATCCGGAGTTAGCCAGTTGGCCGACCACACGTCAGGGACTTTACCGCTTGAAATCATTGTAGTCAATCTCTGGTCGATCTCGGCCTGAGGAATTTGCTCCAACTTTACCGTTATATTCGGATTGGCCTCCTGGAAGCCTTAATCATCTCTTTTTCCCAGTCGACCATGTTCGGGTCCGTCCTGACAAGCCACGTAAGCTCAACTTTCCCTTTGCTCTTGTTATCCTCACCTGTCACGCCGCCGCCGGATTTGTTGCCGGAACAACCATATAAAACTGTCGATAAAGTGAAAATCACCATCAAAATCAAGGCGCTGTTCTTCTCGTTCTTGTCAAATTCAAGACCTCCATTTTTTATAAAATGATCCAGACAGATTGCCAACCGCTTTCCGTGCGAAAGAGATGCCCGCCCTCCTTTTATCACTTTACGGTAACAATTTTTTTAATTGTAACCGCTTACTTTTTTATTATATTTGTAAAATATTTCTTGCCTATACTGTAAAATTAATGGTTATCTAAAAAAATTTAAACGAGTTTATTGAAATCCCGATATTCCGATGGGACGGTGCCTGTAATTTTTTTTGAATAGATTCGAAAAAATATTTGTACTCTTTGTAACCCACACGTTCCGCAATTTCATACACAAGATCGTTCGTTGTGACAAGCAGCTCTTTCGCTTTCTCGATCCGGTATTCATTTAAATATTCGTTATAGGTTTTACCGGTCTCCTGTTTAAAAAATAAGGCTGAAGTAATTCGGAGTCACCTTGATCATCTCGCAAGTTCGGAGGCTTTCAGTTCCTGGTCATAGTGCTCGTGTATATAATTCTTCACTCTCTCCATAATCCACCGGTTTTTTCCTATATTAAGCTGCTTGGAAAACTGGTGCAGCGCAAGCAGTTCCTCCACAAACAGCTGCTGCAAAGAAGCGAATGAATTATAAACCTGCAGATCGATCGTGGAAAAATAAGAGTCCCTTTCATCCAGGTCTTTCATATGGTCGCGGAGCCTTCGGTATACCAGCATCTTGATTTCATTACAGATTTGATAAGCATCGGACAGCATGAATTTCCTGCATCGGAATACCGCGAACAATTCCTCGACGGCCTGGCTTAATTCGTTAGCTTTTTTGCTGAAAAAAAACAATCAAGCAGCTTCTTTTCCTGCTCCTTGGGATATTTCCGGTCCGCAGCGTGTGCCTGCATATTTGTCTTTAAAATGAAGTTTTCTTCTGTGGCATGGCATTGCCGTTTCAGAAGCCCGACCAGACGGGGGAACGCCTCCCGAATGTGCCTGAGCTCAGTCAGCGTATCGGATACGACCCAATTCAAGCAAAATCCGCACTGCACGATCACCGGATTGCTGACATCTGTCAGCCCGATCTGGCCGTTTGAAACAGGGCTGCCGTCTTTGTGAAAGATGACCGTAAGCAGCATATTCTGGTGGATGAACGAAGACAGCACCGAAATTTGGCGTGTTCGTAAATTCTGCTCTATCCGCTGCTTCCAAAATGTCCTGATATTCTCCTTATCCGTGCGGTTTTTTTATTCTTCATAAGCAGGCCGTATTCCAGAATTTCGCTCAGCACAATTCGAAAGTTCGCGGCGCAGCTGATACACCGCAAATCCCGGAATATATCTTCGCCTAAGTCGATTCCCATCATTTGATTTGAAATCAGTTTCATTTCATATATGATTCTCTGTTCGTTTTCTTTCTCAATCTCCTGTCTAAGCTTGCTTACCAGCTCCATTAATTCATCGACTTCAACCGGCTTCAAAAGGTAATCCCGGACTCCGAACCTAAGCGCCTTCCGGACATAATCAAACTCTTCGTATCCGCTCATCATAATCATTCTCACGGGAGGCTTCCTTTGGGCCAGAACCTCAGCCAACTGGAGCCCGTCCATTGACGGCATACGAACGTCGGTTAGCACGATATCTACCGGAGTCTGCTCCATGAGCTGCAGTGCCTGCTCCCCGCCGTAGGCTTCCCCTACGATTTCGGCGCCTATCTCTTCCCAAGGGAGAGTAAACCTTAAACCTCTGGTTATGGTCGGTTCGTCGTCAACAATCAGGATCCTAACGTTCATGCAGTTCATTCTCCTTTTCGATGAAATGGCTGAGCTCCTGCTCCGAGCGAATAATGGGGACGGTAATCCGTACCCGTACTCCTTCGCCTTCCCGTGAGAAGATTTGCAAGCCGTATCCAGGCCCGAACAGCAAAGCTATCCGTTCCCGGATATTGCGTAAAGCAAACCCGCTTTGGGTGCTGCGGCTTATGTCAGTTTCAATCGTGTGCGGCGGTATGCCTTTTCCGTTGTCCGTCACATCGATGCATATGTTGCCGTCTTCCGTGCAGCAACGGATATCGATGAGGCCCGGTTGATCCATTCCCTGAAATCCATGCAGAATACTGTTCTCCACAATGGGCTGCAGTATTTTTTTTCAGCACAAGCGCATCTCCGATTTTTTTTCATCCATGGATATGGTGTACTTTAAGCCGTGGCCCAAACGCTTTTCCTGCAGGATCAAGTAGCTCCTTACGTAATTGAGCTCTTCGCTCAAAGGGATGAGCAGCTTTCCTCTGCTTAAGCTGATACGGAACAGCCTGGATAACGCTTCGATCAGCCGGCTGGTTTCCGATGCCTTCTCCATCCTGGCGGTCCAGCGTATCATATCCAAAGTGTTATAAAGAAAATGGGGATCGATTTGGTTTTGCAGCGCTTTCAATTCAGATTCCCTTTGTTTGATTTCCAGCGTGTACTTCGTATCGATCAGCCGCCGGATCGTGGCAAGCATGCTGTTGAACCTCATGCCGAGTATTCCGATGTCATCTTTGTTCAATACGTTTACCTTGATATTAAAATTCCCCGTTCGACCTGCCTTGTCAACCTTATCAATTCCAGAATAGGACGTATGATAAAATAGTAGAATCCGATTAACGCGGCCAATCCCAGGATCAGCGAAACAAGGATCATAGTCTTGACGGAGGTGCGGATGCTCTCCAGATTTTTTTTGGAGATTGCATTCTCCTCGACCGTTGCCACTATGAACCAATCCGGACGCTCGATTTTGCGAATAACTGCAAGATAACCTCCGCTGCTGCCCGCATAAGTGAAATAATGGTTATTGGACACCACTTTCTGCAGTAAAGCAGGATCGTTGTAGTAAGTGCCCAGTAAAAAATTTGTCTTTATGCGACAGGATCACACCTTTGCGATTTATTATGAATACCGACCCGCTTGAACGGGGAATGCCCTGCGCACTGATCGTGGAGGCGATAAAATCCTCGTTCAGACGGATCCTGACCAGCCTATGTTCCTCGATATCTCATTGATGTCATTGATCTGGCGGAGCAGTGATATCACATGTTTCCGGTCTCCGGTCCATAAGCTTCTCATCGTATACGCTTCGCTCCACACTATCCCTCCGTACGCCTCGCCGGCGGCTTGTTTCCATGCGCTTTCGTCGCCTTCCATCTGCTCGCCGATGCTGGTGCTGACCCCGTTGATTCCCTGCAGCTCGATCGAATTAATGTATCTTTTGGAAACGGCATGGAACGCGCTGAAGGCGTTAACGTGGTCTTCCAGGCTTTTAACTTCCATAGGATTTTCTTTCGATTCATTGGAAGCGGTTAAAAAATTTACGGAACTGTTCGTCATAAATCATAAAAGAGGAGATATCCTCGACATTCTGTATTACGGACGAAACGTTTTGTGAAAGCGTATCCAAAATTCTTTCTGTAGATACCACCGCCTGTTCCTTCAGAATATTGTTGATTTGCACTAAAACGGTTACGCCAAGCACGGGCACAGGGATGACTACCAGGATAAAAAAATATAAAGAAGGATTTCCACTTTAAACTCCAGTCTTTGAAACGAAACCACCTTGTCATGGCTTTCTTTCCCCTTAACGACGGTGTACTATATCCATCCCATCTAGTTTTTTGTTGAATTCTCTCAGCCACATGTTCCGCAGTTTCACCGGGATTCAAGGTCATCTCCTGCAGCGCATTATTGATGGCGTCCGCGAGCTCGGAAGGAAGGACAGCGTCATACACCGGAGAAATTCCGCCGCCGGCTATCGAAATCATTTTTTTTAAAAGATTCGTTCGTGTCTTCCGGCACGGAGATTGTGGCAGGCACCAAAGTATTCCTCGTGATCAGTTCTTTATAAGTCTCTTCATTAGCCATGTGGCGGATAAATTGATAAGCAGCTTGCTTTTTTTCCCCGGTCAGATTCTCATTTAAAGCGATGCCCTGCCCTGTCACTCCCGAAACGCTCGCCGGATCTCCTTTTCCATCCTTCACAGAGGGGAAAATGGCGATTCCTAAGTGACGGTCTTTGGGAAAATGCTGCAAAAGCTTGGGAAGCGCCCAGGAGCCCTCGACAAACATGGCGGCCTTCCCTTTTATGAAAATTTCCTCCTGCTGTGTATTGTTTATACTGTTCATGTCCTGGTTGAAGGCTTGCAGATCGGTCAGCTCCCTAATTGTTGATAACGCTTTCACAAAATCGGCATCGGTGAACTTCTTTTCGCCTTGCAGTATCTTCGTCAAGAAGTCGTCCCCTGTATACCGGCTGGCGATGGTCGACAAATAGCAGGATTGAAGCACCCATTTCCCTGTATTGCCCAGCGCGATAGGGGTGACACCCATATTGTGAAGCGCCGATATCATCTTGATAAAGTGGTCGTATGTCGCAGGGAATTGATCGTAACCCGCTTTCTCGAGAATGTCTTTGTCGTAATAGATGAAGGAAGTATAGCTTATTACCTCGGGAATGGCGTACTGATTTCCGTTTACAGCGTAATCCGTCATATTCTGTTCCGGGATCAGCTTATCTCTGTACTCCATGGCAAGATCGTCAATAGGCTTCACGACTTTTCCATCCGCCAGCGGCTCAGTTCCGCACCGGGCCAAACTACAAACAAATCGGGCAGCTGCTTCCCGGCACCCGCTGCCCTCACCTTCACCTTGTATTGGTCATGCGGTATGGCTTCGACATTAATGGTGACATTTTTTATGCGTCTGCTCAAATTCCTTGATCCGTTTGTACATGACTTCCTGCCAAGCTCATTGTGACCCAGGTATTCCAAAAGGTCAGTCTGATTTGTCCCTCCTGGTTCCCGTCGATGTTTCCTGCCATACCGGCAGACTTATCATTTACGCTGAAAGTTTTAAAGCCTGCCGCCAGTCCGAGACCGAGGCCCAGGGATAACAGCGACAGCACAGCCAGCTTTGACATCCGCATCTTTTTTCATGCAATCCCCACACCAGTCAGCTTTTTTTAAAATTCAACGCGTCATTACAAAAAAATTGCATTAATATGATATTTCCGGAACCCATTCGCTATAAAGTGATAGGTTTTGTTAAATTATAACATACCTTTCAACAAAATATGGTTAAATCTGTCACTCCGAGTGGTGAAAAAAACACTCATTCCGCGGTCTCTTGAGACAAGTCTCCAAGCCCTTCTTTAATTCCCTGACCGGCAAGGTCATCCTTTTCAAACAAACGCTAAAATCAAAACAGCCGCCGGCTTTCGAAGCCCGGCGGCCGTCCCATATTTCCTTACTTGACCTCGTTCAGACGCTCTTCCAGACGGTCCCAAGTTTCGGTGATGCCCTGCAGCATGCCCATGTCCATGACGGTTTTGAGGTCCTCCGCGGACACATATTCAGCACGGTTGACCAGCTTTGTCCTGCCGCCCAGATCAATGAATTCCAGCTTGATCCCGGTCGACGGCATGGTCTCGTTCGTATTGCCTTCTGCATCCGAGAAGTAATCGCTGTAAACGATCGTCTCAGGCTCTACAATTTCCTTATAAACGCCTTTGCCCCAAGATTCCATACCGTAAAATTCACCTTGGTTCTGATCGACGCACTTCATGCAGTAGTGCCAAACACCGCCAGGCCGGAAATCGACGCTGCAAACAGGAAGCTCCCAGCCCCTCGGTCCCCACCAACGCTTAAGATGCTCAGGCTCTTGAAACATCTTGAACACGAGATCGCGTGGGGCATCGAAAACGCGCTCCAGCACCAACACGCGATCGTCCTCTACCCTCGAAACCATTGCATTGTCTGACATTGTAATTCCTCCTTCAGCCATTTGAATGTTCTTGTAATTTCTTTTTTGTTTTGCAGTTCCAGCAAGTAGTCATCCAGATTATCGAATCTGTCTTCCATGACGCGCCGGAAGCACTTCACCCAAGAACCCAGCGCTTGAAAGGGCTCGGGCCGGAGCTTGTAAATCCGGCGGGGTTACGACTTCCTATCAATGGGAATTCGCTTATCCGCAGCTTCGCGCTGCCGTAGGCACAAGTTCCAATTCTGTCACCGGCTGTCCTTCCGTATTGGGATTAAGTGGCGGGGTGCCCGCATTGTTCCCCTCCATTCTCCAATCTCGAACCAGCTTGCCGGCTGCCTTCAGGCGAACGGGCGCATGGACTGCGTCAAACGGCTGGTAAGGCACTTCCGCCACTACCGGTTCAAATGCGGTATCGGACAGCAGACCATATTTCCATGGAGAGGCCGGATAGATCTCCCAGTCATGGAATTTGTCGCGCTGCTTTAACAGCTGCCAGTTCTCTTTCACCGGAAGCGCATAAACCAGCGGGCCCCGTTCTACGCTGACGGCAAATAAATTATGGGAGTTTGTGCGCACTTCCATTGGCAAATTAAGCAGAATGGCGTCACCGTTATTCCACTCGCGCTCGATTTTGGCGTAGCCATCCGCCGCTTCCAAAGCCGTGGTCTCCCCGTTTACCAATAAGCTCGGAGCAGCGCACCACTCAGGTATCCGCAGCGAAATCGCGAAACGCTCCTGACGATTCAGCGACACGCTTATGTTCACTTCATCGCGGAACGGATACTCGCCGCCTACCTGCAGCTCTGCCGCTGCGCCGGAACCGACCTTCGTCCGTACGGTGCAAGGAGCGTAGGAAACCGCCGCCAGACCCCCTTTTCCATCGCTCATCCACAGGTGTGAAGCGAGCTTCGGCCAGCCCTGGTGCATATTCGCCGTACAGCAGCCGAAGTTCGGCTCCAGGCCGAAGAGGTTCGCTTCCGGTCCGTTGCTCCAATTCCGCGGTGCGACATTGCACACGATCTGGTTGACCTGCTGGTCGTACTGATGGGATGTCCAATCCGCGGAGATAGCTGCCGGCAGCGCGTTAAACGCGACCTTCTCCAAAATATCGCCGAATCGTCCTTCGCCGAAGATCCGGACCAGGTTTTCCATTGTGAACATATATTCCACCACGGCACATAGTTCGACCCCTTGGCTCGGATGGGTGCCGGACAGCCATTCGTCGCCCGAGAACATGCCATGGGCCTGCCCATGATAGGTCATCAGGCTGTCGATGCCGCGATAAACGGCGTCCTTTTCCCTAGGGTCGCCGGACAGTTGAAACTTTACGCCCGGCGTTTTCAAACCCATCGCCACATTGACAACGTGGGTCCTCCAATCCCACTGTTCGACTTTGCGCCAGAAGGGGAAGTCATGGAAAATATCGGTCCAGTCGGTCGTTTGTTCCGCTATAATTTGCGCCAGTTCAAGCAAACAGCTTTCCTTTGTGCGGTTATACAGCCACATTACGCACAGCAGCATTTCCGCACCCCGCGCTTTCGCCCAGCCTGTTAGAGGCCGCTCCTCGATCATGGACGAGACAAAGCGGAAATATTTGCTCAGGAACGGAACAATCCGCTCGTCGCCTGTAGCTTCCTCGTACTGCATCAGCACTTTGAGCATGATCATGTAATGCCACCAGTCCTGATTCTTGTCGACATCGTTGTTGACGGTTTCAATCCGTACCGGTCCAAAGTTTCCGTTCTCCTGCTGGCTGGAAAGGCTCCACTCGATCCACCGGTTCGCCTTGGCGATTAACCGCTCGTCTTCCAGCAAATACGCGAGAGGCAGCAGCCCGTCCAGATAATAGGGCCCTCTTTCCCAGCTTTCTCCGCTGCCGCCGATCCACCCGTTATCCGGCCCTACATCCGCCCAATGCTCCTCCAAATGCCCGGTTAGTCCGTCCGCCTGGATACGGAGCTGGTTTTTTTCAGCCATCCGGCGGGCTTGATGCCCCCTAATGGAAGCGCTTCAAATACAGTTTGCTGCAGATTCATTTTCGTCACTCCTATACGGTTTTTTTATTATCTAACAACATAAGCTACCCTTTGATGCCAGTCAAGGTAATTCCTTCGACAAAGTATCTCGAATTTCACTATTTTCACAATACATTGTGCCTCGTAGTACCCCATCAGTGTCTTGCGCACACGCAAAATTACTCTATCCAACGGTGCTCCGCGTAAAGCAATCTCAAACCCTCCTGAAGCCATCTTTTCTGTTCGCGATTGAGCAGCGGGTAGGTATTTTGGAAATCCAGCTCATCTTTCGGCCGAGAATCTTTGGATTTATAAAGCAAAGCGATTTCCGGACTTAAAAAAAGGGGATGCCCTGGTCCGACCTCATGATGATTTGACCAACTGTCCTGCGGATTCTATGGTCTCTCCGGAACAGCCAATACTCGCCGTCAGATTCGTTCAGCAGAATCTCTAACTTTTCATACGATTTTTTCCGCATAGGTTTCATGGATTGGAGCTGCAATATTTGTCCTTTTTTGCCACTGCTCTACGTTTCCGTTTATAACCTTCCCAAAGCTCCAGCCGTTTAAATATTCCTGCAGTTTACTCTGGTCTTTTCGAAATACCGCAATTTCGATATCATCGTGAGTCCTGGTGGTTTCGCCTATAAAAAAAGGTCTATAGACCATCCCCCGGCTATTGCCCAAGGTCTGTCAAAATCGTTCATTACTGCATGGACCGCACTGCACTTCTCCATAACGATCCCCTCCGCTGCAACAGTTTCAGTTCAAAGTTATTCTATCCCTGCGCTGCAATATCCTTCCCGTGCGTCGCAATGGCCAGCATAAAAAAAAGCATCCATTTATGCCCATAAAGGGTTAAGGATGCTTTTTTGTTGCAATATGGTGTCAGGATTTTATAAATGCCTGTGCAATCACGGCTTCACTCCGTAAACTTCCCAAAATAAACCGGATTTGTAAAAGCGATCATTGTAGAGCATTCATGGAAGGTACCATACAGCTGCGCCCTGAGCCACAACAGGCCTTTAGTGTCGATGAGGCAGCTAATAGCAGTGTCGTCTGCGGACAGGCTGCATTCTCCTATGACGCCTTTGTTGCTCACAAGCTCCACTCGAAGAGTCTGCTTGGGCATTGTCCAACTGCCTTTCCTCACGTTCGAATCCAGCTCAATAATGACGCTGGCGCTGCCGGATAACTCCTTGCCTGATACCGGAACGGTTTGGCCCAAGCCGTAGGTCTCGCCGGAAATTTGAATTGAGCAGAGCAGAAGCGGCCCCATGCTGAGGCTGACTCTCCCTTTACGGATGGCGTCCACCGCAGCCTGTTCCATATCCACAGCTGCCAGTTCCTCATCGATGCCAAGGAAGCTTGCCGCAGCCGGATCGTCGTTCGGTTTGGAATTATGCCAATCCCTCCCGGAAGAGGCGGGAATGCGGCAGCCTTGATTGAGCAAATCCGTCCACATGGCAAAAGTGGGAGCATTATGGTTGCGGATCGGCGGAAACAGCGAATGCCACACTTCTATATAGTCAATGTCGTTCCAATCGGAGATGGCATACTCCCAGTGGCAGCCCGTGCAGATCGGACTTCCCATTCTAAATGGATGTGCGATTCCGACAATGCCGCCTTGACGGTGGACCCGTTCAATCCCCTTATGTATGTCGTCAGGTCCCAAATCGCGCCACTCCGCATATTCCCGGAGCCAAGCGTGACCATATGCCCGTAAAATGTAGTCCATTCCAGACCTCGGATAATGGCGATGCCGGTTTCCTGCTGCACCTCATCCCGGTCGGCCAATCCGGACATCGTATTGTGGTCGGTCAAAGCAATGCCTTGCAAACCAAGCTTCTTCGCCTCCAGCGCCATCTCCATCAGACTGTGGCGGCCGTCGCTGTGCGGTGTATGTGTATGCAGCTCATAAGGCAGCCATTTCATAGCGTTCCCTCCCCTTCCCACACCTGCAGCTCATAATCGCAAGTCTCGGTGACGATGCAGTGTACGCTGAGCGTTATTTTCCACATACCCGAAATAACCGGTCCACGTTCCAGACCCGGAGAAGCTTCCTGCTCGGACAGAATGTAGCGCTGATCGGGATTATGGCGATGGCCGGAGCCGCGAAATCCCTGAGGGTCATCTAAAGACAGCGTGATCAGATTGTTGAGCGGAAGATAGGACTCCCATTTATCCCGATAAACCGGCAAAAGATGCGGTTCGACGTAGGCCGCAAGACTTTCGAGCACAAGCTCCTTCGATTTCTCCGCATCCTCCAGCACCTTGGGCGAATATGCAAAATGCGCATGCAGCTCCGTGACTCCTTCCGGAATATAGAAGCTGTAGGTAATATGTGTTTTTTTGAGCAGACCGGAGACAGCTCGCCCTTTACCTTCAATAGAGTGTTCATGCAATCACCTCAAACCTCATCTGACGGCTTGATAAAGTCGTCGAATTCTTGATCGTCAAATTATTATACAGTTCGGTTTCGACGTGTCTTTCAGATTATGCTGAACCGGACACCCTATTGTCAATATCGTTTACCATTTCTTTAAACAGCTTCCCGGAAGGCCGGATCAATCATTGACCACTATCGCTTCTACTCAATTGTCGCAATTTTACACTCCTTTCGTCGTGTCTCTTGATTACGCCGGCTGGCCCAAGACTATATAATAGGGGCGTATGGCACTAAAATCTTTTCCCTTGCGGGATGGAGGTAAACACGGATGAAATCAACTGTAAAAGTGGGTATTATCGGCAGCGGGGGCATCGCCCGTTTCCATGCCAAAGCATACAAGGAGATTCCGGGTGTGGAGATTGCGGCGGTCGCGGATGTAGTGCCGGGTAAAGCGGCGCAGTTCATTGCGGAACAGGAGCTAACAGGAGCCCAAGCCTTCGAAGACCATAACAAATTATTGGAGCTTGATCTGGATGGTGTAAGCGTATGCACCCCTAATATCGCTCACCATCGGGCTAGCGTTGACGCGCTCCAGGCGGGTAAGCATGTGCTGGTGGAGAAGCCGCTCGCGGTGACGTTGGGCCAGGGACTCGAAATGGTACAAGCCTCCAAGCGTACGGGAAAAAATGCTAAGCGTCGGCTTCCAGCCCCGCTATGACCCGAATATGGTCGCCATCAAAGAGATCGTCCAATCCGGCCAGCTGGGAAAAGTGTACTATGTCGAAACCGGAGGCGGACGGCGCAGAGGAATGCCGGGAGGCACCTTCATCCGTAAGGAGCTCGCAGGCGCGGGAGCAATTGCCGATATCGGCTGCTATTCGCTGGACATGGCTCTCAACGCTCTCGGCTACCCGAAGCCTCTGACCGTGTCGGCGGTCACCTCCAACCATTTCGGCACCAACCCGAAATACCATAAGGAAGCGGCAGGATTTGAGGTGGAAGATTTTGGGGCGGCTTTGATCCGTCTCGAGGGCGACATTACTCTTCATTTCAAAATATCCTGGGCCATGCATATGGACACACTCGGCGCAACTATGTTCCTCGGTACGGATGCAGGACTCAAGGTTACGACACCGGACACCGGAAGCCCGTGGAACGGGGTTTGGGACGGCGGCGTCGGTTCGATTACCCTGTTCCACGACGAGGAAGACAAGCACGCTCACCGAAGCATTCCGGTCATCGAGCATGAGGTGGACCGTTTCTTCGAGAAGGTCAAAGCTTTTGTGATTGCCATTCAGGAAGACCGGCCCGCTCCGATTCCGGCAGAGCAAATTTTGATCAACCAGGCGATCATCGACGGCATTCTCCGGTCTTCGGAAGCCCGGCGAGAGGTGGAAATCCTCATTCCCGACCTGCTGTAAACAGACCAAGCGGTTCCGCTTATTGCGCGGAGCCGCCTTTATTTAGCTTGTTTGCCGTACAATGTTATCGTTCAGCTTAACCTTGAGCCCCTTTTTTCTCGCCTAATTGTATTTGGTCAAGTGCCCTCTCCGCCCTTCCATGCATAACATGGGGTGTAGTTTGAAACAGAGAGGAGAAACAAAAAAAATGACTCAACAACAAACTTCTATATTGGAAAACGCGGAGACTGCGACTTTAACCGCTCGATGCAGATTTACACTTACCCGCAGTACGGATATCAAACTTACGGGTATCACCCTTACGGATATCACGCATACGGGTACCACCCTTACGGAGGATACCACACATATGGATATCATCCGTACTATCATCATTACCCTCACCATCATCACGGACACCACTACGGTCATCACTACGGATACCAGTACGGCCAGCGCTAAAAAAATGAGACAGACGGCAAACATCCTGATACACAAAAAAAGTGTACAGGGATGTTTTTTTGCCGTGCCGAGTCTCTAAACAATCTGATATTTCGGCTTCGCTTTGTCAAAATGGGGATTTTCACCGCAAACCATCAGTCCCATTCCCCAATCTATATGTGTGCTCACCGTTGGAAAATCGGAAGGGTCACGATATTGGAACAGCACATTTCTGCGGGTGCGGAGGCTTCGGTTGCTGGCTGATCCGTGCACCGTCAAATAGTTAAAGAACAGCACGTCTCCCGCCGATGCCGGACAAGGAGTGCCCATAGAAATAGGGTATTCCTTATGGTTTAAGTAGTGCGTTCCCACATGCGGCAGAGACCCTTGTTTGTGGGATTCCGGTATTACGCAGAGGCAGCCGTTTTCTTCATCCGCATCGTCCAAATGCACGCTGGCGGCCAGCATCGTATGATTCTCATGCGGAAAATACGGATAATCCTGGTGCATCGGGAACGCCGCCCCATTCTCCGGAGGCTTTACCAGCATTTTGGAATGATGCAGTTGAACGTTGGGTCCGATGATTTGAGAGAGCACCGCTGTCATGTTAGGATGCGCCAACGCTCTTGTAAATGCCGCATCGTGATAATGCACATCATGGAAGCCTTTGAGCACTAGTTTCTTCATTTCTTCCGGAGGAAGGTAGTCGCCCTGCCAGGTATGATTGTGGTCCATCTTTGCCCTGGCCGCGCGCTGAATGATTTTTTTTCGACCGCATTGCGCATCTCTTCCACCTCTTGCCGGTTAAAGACCCCTTTTACCAGCAAATAGCCTTGATCTTTGTAAAAAAAAGCCGCATCTTCCGATGTAATCATGTGCCAAGCCTCCTGTCGATATTATTCTTTTCAACTCCATATGCCTTGATTATAATGGTACACAGAGTGATCCGTCTTTGGCCGGGAAGGCCAAGTTTTTTGTCCGAATCCGCCACATGGAGCAGGAGGCTAGACGATGTACAGATTGGAAGAAAGCAAAGCGAGATTAAACCGCCACGCTGTTTTGCTGGAATCCGGCGGAATCACGTTCCGCGTCAATTATTGGGGAGGAATGCACAAGCTGACTTACAATCCGGTGCACAAACATTCATCGTTTGAGATTTGTTATGTGGTGGACGGAGACGGAACCTATTTGGACGATGGACGTGTGTACCATTTGCACAAAGGGACGCTGTTTTGCTCAAGGCCCGGGATTGCTCACCAAATCAGGAGCGGGGAAGGGTTGTTTTTGCTGTGGGTTGATTTTGAGGTCGATGAATCGAGGTCTTCACCTGAATATGTAGACCGGTTTGTGTCACTGGCAGGGCGCTCGAAAGTTTGCGTCAATGAAGGAGACGGCTCTTCCACTGCTTCTCTATGGCGGTCACTGCTTATACCCGAACAGGAAGGTTGGGCGGTGGACACGGAATTTTTTGCCTGTACTCGCCCATACGCTGCTGGTTTCGTTCCTCGGTTTATTTTTAAATGAAAAAAAACAATCCCTTACTACTGACCAGCTGCGCCCCAACCTGATTCTGCAGCGCGCGAAATCTTTTATAAGGGATAATTTCGACAAGCAACTGTCGCTGGGCATGATTGCGCAATACCTTAATGTGTCGGAGCGTCATCTTTCCCGATTGTTCTCGGAGGGCATCAACGAAAGCTTCATCACTTTTATCCGGAAAGAACGAGTACGGCAGGCGGCATTTCTGTTACAAACAACCGACCTTTCGATAAAAGAAATCGCCGAAGCCACAGGGTTTGGCACCGTGCATTATTTTACGCGAGTATTCGCCGCCGAAAAAAAAGGTGCCTCCCGGCCGTTTCAGAGGCAGCCTGGATGCCTGACGCACTGCATACCCAAACTGCCTCAACCCCTGCCGACATCCCATCCAGCCGAAAACAAAACTCCGGGCCAAAAAAAACAGGGATGCCTGTTTTCGGGCCGGAGCTTTTCGCTGCAAAGCTTATTGGTGCACGGTGACAATGCGCGCCAAAAAGTGGCGAGTTTAAAACTGAAAGCACAGATAACTCAAAGTTCCTAAATCGTAGCTCCGATGGATAATTTTCGCCGTGCTGCTTGGGTCCCCGCTCCCCATGGCGATAAACAGCGGCACAAAATGCTCCTTGGTCGGCACCGCTTTTCGCGCGTCGGGAGCAAGCTCCTCGTAACGGAACAGGGAATTCAGATCCTTATTTTGGATTTTCTCAATCAGCCAATCGTCAAAACCTTCCGCCCAGGCTCCGGCTTCGACCTCTCTCCCCAATTAAGCATACGCAAATTATGAACTGTCACACCGCTGCCGATGACGAGAATATCCTCTTCGCCCAGCCCCTGCAGGGAGGCCCCGATTTTGTACTGCTCGCTTGGAGCGAGAAAAGGATTCACCGAAATCTGCACAACCGGAATATCAGCACTGGGGAAAATTCTGCTCAGAAGTGTCCAGGATCCGTGGTCCAAACCTCTGGAAGTGTCCTCCCTCACCGTAATGCCGTTGTTCTCGAGCCGCTCTTTCACCAGCGATGCCACCCTTTTTTTGAACCTTTCACAGGGTATTTCTTAGCATACAGCTCGGGCGGGAAGCCTCCGAAGTCGTAGATCGTATCATAAATATCGTCCCTGGAAGAAATAGTAACCACGTCGCTCTCCCAATGGGCTGTAAAAAATAACGATAGCGTTGGGATGCAGATGTTCTCCGAATTTTGCAAGAAAACGGGTATATTCTGTATCTTCGATCGCAATCATAGGAGATCCGTGAGCGAGAAATAACGATGGAATCATAATTTATATCACCCTTTTAAAATAATATATACTTACATTAAGTAAGCTAAATATAGCATTTATACGGCAGTCAAGTCAAGTGTTACGTTTGTGCTAGATTTTGTTCTCTTATGCAAAAAGCCGTATTCATAGGATGTCTCCTTTTTTGTATACAGCATACGTGAAAACTGCTACAACGGCCCTTTGCCAACTTGTTAATCCCAGGCCATTTTTTTTGAATAACAAAATCGGCAACAACCTTCGTAAAATAAGTTTTATTCTGGATCCCTTAAGAGAAACAGCGGCAGTCTGGGATGATAAAATAAAGTCCTAGACTGCCGCCGCTACGTATGAAGGTCTGCATTTCTCGCTGTTGTCACCAAGCTCTTCCTGCGGAGTAGCTCATCTTATGAGCGGAAGGTAAACTTTCCAGCGATACCTGCTCTTGCGAGCACAAGGTATACCTTACTCCAAACAAAAAAAGCCACCTAACTGGCGGCTCGATGAACGGGGCTGTTCCTTCCCATTATTGTCTCGACTAATCGTGACTCTTCCCTCCCTCACAATCTCTCGACTCAATGGGACTCATCTAAGCGGCACTCTATTGCAGCATAAAACAATTCCACCCATTGCCGATACGACCATGTATTATCCCCGTTCGACCAACAAAGCGACTCCTTGTCCTCCCCCCGATGCACAGCGCAGCCACGCCTAACCTGCCATCCCGTTTAGCGAGCTCGTGCAGCAGCGTAACGAGAATGCGTGCGCCGCTCGCTCCGATGGGATGGCCAAGAGCGATCGCGCCGCCGTTGACATTCAGCTTATGCTGCGGAATGCCGAGGTCCCGTCCCACGGCAAGCGATTGCGCCGCAAACGCTTCGTTTAACTCGAATAAGTCAATCTCATCGAGGGAAACACCGGTTTTCTGCAGCAGTTTGCGCACTGCATCGACGGGGCCGAGCCCCATAACCGCCGGATCCAATGCGGAGTTGGCGTAGCCTCGAATCCGGACGAGCGGCTTGATCCCAAGCTCGTCCGCCTTCTCCGCCTGCATGATAACAAGCGCCGCCGCCCCGTCATTGATGCCGGAGGAGTTGCCAGCTGTGACCGTTCCGTCCCCCCGGAAGGCTGAACGAAGCGTGCCTAACCCTTCCGCCGTTGTTCCGGCCCGCGGAAACTCGTCCGTGTCGAACAACAGCGGGTCGCCTTTCTTCTGCGGGATGGCACCGGAACGATTTCATCCTTAAAACGGCTCGAAGCCGCAGCCTGCTCCGCTTTTTTGCTGGCTCCAAGCCGCGAATTCATCCTGCTCGGACCGTGCAATATTGCAGCGTTCAGCCACATTCTCTGCCGTGACACCCATATGGATGCCGCACTCTGCGCACCATAACCCGTCGCGGATCATGGAATCCACCATTTTCGTATCTCCCATGCGCAGGCCCGAACGGCGCCTTCAAGCAGATACGGCGCCCGGCTCATGTTTTCCATACCTCCGGCCACCACGATATCAGCGTCACCCAAACGTACGGCCTGCGCCGCGAGCATAACGGCTTTCAGCCCGGAGCCGCACACTTTATTGATGGTCATCGCGGGAACCGTGTGGCTAAAGCCGCTTTTCAGCCAAGATTGCCTTGCCGGATTTTGGCCCAAGCCCGCCTGCAGTACGTTGCCCATAATCACTTCATCCACTTGACCCTCTTTCACATTAGCCCGCTTCAAAGCTTCTTGAATCACAATGCTCCCCAGCTCTACAGCCGAGACTCCCGAAAGCGAGCCTTGAAAGCTTCCGATGGCGGTACGGGCGCCGCTCACAATAACAGCCTCCTTATTCATGGGAACCTCCTTATTTCGCGAATTTACTTGGGCATGCTTAACGCGCTGCTGACCGTGAACCGGGCCTCTGTTTTGTCCCGGACTTCTTCCACAGTAACCTCAGGCTGCAGTTCGATCAAAACCATTCCGCTTTCTGTAAAGTCAAAAAAACAGACAAATCGGTAATCAGCCGATGTACCACACCTTTACCGGTAAGCGGCAGGGTGCACTGTTTTTTTTACTTTCGATTCGCCGTATTTGTTCATATGCTCCATAATCACGACAATGCGCTTGGCCCCGTTTACCAAATCCATGGCGCCTCCCATGCCTTTGACCATTTTGCCGGGGATCATCCAGTTGGCCAGGTCGCCGTTCTCCGCAACCTCCATGCCGCCGAGAATCGCCAGATCGATATGGCCGCCCCGGATCATGGCAAACGATTCTGCGCTGTCGAAGTAGCAGGCTCCTTGCACAGCCGTCACCGTCTCCTTGCCCGCGTTGATCAAATCCGGATCCTCCGATCTTCATACGGATAAGGCCGATGCCCAGCAAACCGTTCTCCGACTGCAGCATGACGTTCATATCATTGGAAATCTCATCCGCTACCAAGGTAGGCATTCCGATGCCCAGGTTGACATACATGCCGTCCCCAATTTCCTTCACAGCCCGTTTGACGATCTTTGTCCTGTAATCATTCATTGTCATCCCTCCTCAAACAGTGACGGGGCGCACCGTGCGTCGCTCTATCCGCTTCTGGTAGCTGACACCCTTTACAACCCGCTGTACATAGATGCCCGGTGTGTGGATTTCATCCGGATCAAGCTCCCCGGCTTGTACAATTTCCTCCGCTTCCGCAATCGTAATTTTGCCTGCGGTCGCGGCAAGCGGGTTGAAATTTCGCGAAGTTTTACGGTACACGAGATTGCCGAACGGGTCCGCCTTCCACGCTTTGACCAAAGCAAAATCGCCGGCAATCCCTCTTTCCATCACATAACTGCGGCCATCAAACGTCTTGTGTTCCTTTCCTTCAGCTACCGAAGTCCCCACCCCAGCAGCCGTGTAAAATGCCGGAATGCCCGCTCCGCCGGCACGGATCCTTTCCGCCAGCGTCCCTTGGGGCACGAGCTCCACTTCCAATTCACCGCTGAGAAACTGCTTCTCGAACGTTTTGTTTTCACCGACATAAGAGGAAATCATCTTTCTGATCTGTTTATTCGCAAGCAGCAGGCCAAGGCCACAGTCGTCGACGCCGCAATTATTGCTCACCACGGTCAATTCCTTTGTACCCCGGCTCCTAAGCGCAGCGATCAAATTCTCCGGAATGCCGCACAGCCCGAAGCCGCCGACGATAAGATCAGCTCCATCCCGGATATCGCTCACGGCTTCCTCCATCGAATGAAATACCTTGCTCATGCTCTTTCCCTCCTTCACCCTTTTAAAAAAAAGCGGAACACTCCGTGGTGGTGCGGCACGGCGGGTGGTCAGACGCCGTTGTTCTCCAAGCACACCCTCAATAGCCGCGTCCCGCCAAATACTTCCAAGAGCCCGCTTATTGAGCGGTGTACCCGCCGTCGATCATCAGCGACGCGCCAGTGACGCCCTTCAGCTTGTCGCTTGCTACCAGCATCGCGAATTCGGTGATCTCCTCTACAGAGAGGAGGCGCTTCTGCGGAACCATCGGATAAATCACTTCCTCCAGCACGCCTTCCAACGGCACATTGCGTGTTTTCGCCAAATCTTCCAATTGGCTCGGACTAGAGGCGTATCGACATACCCCGGGCACAGTGCATTTACGGTGATCCCATGGGCCGCGCTTTCCAGCGCCGCAACTTTCGTCAAGCCGATCAGCCCGTGCTTCGCGCTGTTGTAAGCTGCTTTGCCGGCAAATCCGATCACTCCGTTGATCGACGCCATATTGATGATCCGCCCGTAATTTTGCCTTTTCATAATTGGAAAAGCGTGCTTGATGCCGATAAAAGCGCCCGTCAGCATCACCTTCAGCATGAACTCAAATTTATCGACCGGAAAATCCTCTATAGGCGAAACATGCTGCAGCCCCGCGTTATTGACCAATATATCCAGCTTCCCAAATCTCTCCACCGCCGTTTCAACGGCACCCGCGAATTGGCTTTCTTCAGTCACATCGCATTTGACTCCCAAGGCCTGCCAGCCTTCCTGTATCAACTGCTCCGCCGCACTCTTCGCCTTTTCCTCCTGTATATCCGAAATGACTACTTTGGCCCCTTCGCGCGCAAACGTGCGGGCCATTGCAAGGCCGATACCGCTGGCCGCTCCGGTCACCAAAGCTGCTTTGTTATCCAAAAAAAATCCGCCCATAAGGAGAACCTCCGTTGTCAGAATTTAAAGCCACCCCACAAACTAACATGGCCTAGCGGTCACCAATGGGGATGAAAACGTGACACAGCCTCCGAATCTTTATTCAGATACTTTGCGGGGAGCCCCAACACCTTAAAACAAGGACAGTACGACAGCCACCAATAGGACAGTTATAGTTTTGACTACGGTAATAGCGAAAATATCCTTGTAAGACTGGCGATGCGTCAATCCGGTGATGGCCAGCAGCGTGATGACCGCCCCGTTATGCGGAAGCGTATCCATTCCTCCGGATGCCATGGAAGCGATCCTGTGAAGCAGCTCCGGACTGATTCCAGCCGCCTGGGCCGCAGCCAAATACTGCTTCCCCATCACCTCCAGGGCGATCGACAGCCCTCCGGACGCGGACCCCGTCACTCCCGCGAGAATGTTCACCGAGATGGCTTCCGAGATAAGCGGATGGGAGCTTAAGCCCAGGATCCAGTTCTGGATCGCTTTGAATCCGGGTAAAGTCTTTACCACGTTACCGAATCCCACTTCGGAAGCGGTGTTGAAAATCGCCAGCAGCGATCCCATCGCAGCAGCCGTGAGCCCCGCCGCCAGCTTGTTCTGCACAAGCCGCACATTAATGCACAGTGCGGCAACGATCCCGATGCAAAGCGCAATGATCAGCGCCCAAGACGAGGAGACCGTTTTCACATTAGCGATGTTAAAAGATTTCAAAAGCTCCGCGCTGTACCAATTGTTTACTGTCAGGAAGCCCCTGCTGAGCAGATAGTTGAACACCAGGACCAACAGAAGCGGCAGGACGGATATCCACAGATTCGGATACATTTGGCCGTCCAGTGGTTCGGGTTCGTTCCTGTGCCCTGTTCCATATCCTTCTCCTTCAGCTTCGGCTTGCCTCCGGCGGCGCTCCAGCCACCAAAGCCCTCCGCCAAAAAAACGAGGATACTGCTGATGATTCCGACAATCGGAGCGGCATAGGAGTCCGTGCCGAAGTAAGCGGTAGGAATAATATTCTGAATTTGCGGAGTCCCGGGCAGGGCATCCATCGTAACGGTAAACGCCCCCAGCGCAATCGTGCCGGGTATCAACCGTTTGGGCACATTCGCTTCGCGAAAGATCGCCACGGCGAACGGGTACACCGCAAACGCTACCACAAACAGCGATACGCCCCCGTAAGTGAGCACCATACAGGCCAGAACGACGGAAAGGATCGCCTGCCTTGATCCAAGCGCCTTGACGATGCTTTGGGCGATCGAAGAAGCCGCGCCATTCATTTCCATGACTTTGCCGAAAATCGCTCCGAGCAAGAAGATCGGAAAGAAGCTTTTGATATAATTCGCCGCATTTACCATGTACGTTTCCGTATAGCTCGGCATTAAAGCGTTCCCTGAGATCACGACCGCCAGCAGAGTGAAAATAGGAGCAAACACAATCACCGGAAAACCCCGATAAGCAAAAAACATGAGCAATCCCAGCGCAATAACAATGGCTAACACTTGAATAACCATCATACACTTCTCCTCTTTTCCCCATGGAAGATGTTAAACCGAGAAAAAAAATGTAAGCACTTTCAATTTTCAGTTTACAACGGGACCTCAGAGAGGTAAAATTCATTCATCGAATAGTTGATATGAAAAAAATATTATGGTCTGGGGGTGGTATATTTTGGATTTACGAAACCTGCAGTACATGCTTGAGGTTGCCAAACAGAAAAAAAATTTCACTAAAGCGGCCGAAATCCTGCACCTGACCCAACCCACTCTGAGCAAAATGGTCAAAAGTCTTGAAGACGAGCTGGGTATCACCATATTCGACCGTTCGGGAAAACAGGTGAAGCTGACCGATGCGGGTGCGGCCGCCGTCCAGCAAATCCAGCAGATCATACAGGCGGTCAATGACTTGTATATAACTCTCGATGACATTTCCAATTTAAAAAACAGGAATGATCACCATCGGGCTTCCCCCGGTCATAAGTTCGGTCTTTTTTCCCTCGTATGATTGCAAAGTTCCAAAAAAGAATATCCCACATCGATTTTCAAATCATCGAAGAGGGGGCGAAAAAAAATTGAGCAATTAATTATGGACGGCAGCATCGATCTCGGTGTTGTCGTTTCTCCTGTGGAACAACCCTGCTTTGATACCCTGCCCTTCCTTCATCAAAGGCTTTTTTCTCATAGTCCATCAATCGCATCGCTTGGCAAATGAGCAGTCGGTGCCGCTGCTTGAGCTTAAAGCTGAGCCGTTTATTTTGTTTGCCAAAGGCTTTGCCGTCCGCCATCATGTCCTGCAGACCTGCAGCGCATTGGGCTTTGAACCAGCCATCGCTTATGAAAGCTCTCAATGGGACCTTCTGGTGGAGATGGTCAGCGCCAATCTGGGCGTTTCCTTCCTGCCGGAGTCGATCTGCTCCAAAATCGTCAATTCGGATGTGACCATCGTGCCGGTGACGGATCCGTCTATTCCCTGGAGTTTAGCCGTAATATGGAACAAAGAAAGATATGTTTCCTACGCGATGCGCGAATTCCTCAGATTTGTGCGGCTCACTTCCGGCCTTTAAATCTCAAGAAATCCCCCCTGCGCCGCATTATCTCCTAGCGAAATCCGGATCCGGAGGCCGCTCCTTAATTACCTTCTTTTACAAACTGTTCGATGCGGTTTTTTGATCGAGTCGCGCACCGCGCGGAACCGGGCCATAATTTCCTCTTCCGTTCCCGTTGCTTTTGCCGGATCATCGAAGCCCCAATGCCACTTGGTTACATACTTGCTGGAGATCACCGGACAGTGCTCATCTGCATGGCCGCAAAGCGTAATCACGTAATCGGCACGGTTTAGAATATCCGGATCGATCACATTGGACGTGTGGCTGCTGATATCGACACCAACTTCTTTCATAACTTGAACGGCGCGGGGATTTAAGCCGTGTGCCTCAAGACCGGCGCTTTTTTACTTTATATTTGCCCCTTCCCAGCGCTTTTAAAAAAATCCGTCCGCAATCTGGCTTCTGCAGGAGTTTCCTGTGCACAAAAAAAATAAACTAAAGGCTTTTTTTCCATGTTCTCTCTCCATTCCATTTTATGAAATCATTTTCAGCCAAAGATAAAGCCCGATTAGCGTAATAAACAAAGTCGGTACGGTCAGCAAAATTCCGGTTTTAAAATAGCTGCCCCAGGTGATTTTGACATTCTTCCGGGAAAGCACGTGAAGCCACAGCAGCGTTGCGAGCGAGCCGATCGGCGTTATTTTGGGACCCAGATCGCTGCCGATGACATTCGCATAAACGAGCGCTTCGCGGATGGCGCCTTCGGTGTGTGCCCCTTTTATGGCTAAAGCGTCAATCATCACGGTAGGCATATTGTTCATGATCGAAGACAGGATCGCAGCGATATATCCCATGCCGATAGCCGAGGCAAACAATCCTTGGTCGGCGACCTTCCGGATGAGCGTACCCAACATATCTGTGAGCCCTACATTACGAAGCCCATAGACAACGACATACATCCCGATGGAAAACACGACAACCGCCCAAGGTGCTTCCTTTATAATCTTTCTTGTTTCAATGACATTGCTTCCACGAGCGGCGAGAATAAACACGATTGCTGCAGCACCGGCAATAAAGGACACAGGCACATGAATAAATTCACTCACCACGTAAGCCGCGAGCAGAACGGCCAAAATCACCCAAGACAAATTGAATAATTTGATGTCCTTGATCGCTTCGTGAGGTTTCTTGAGCTGGGAGAAGTCATAATGGCCCGGAATGCTTTTGCGGAAAAAATAAATAAAGCACAAGCAAGCTCGCAGCCAGCGAAAACAGGTTTGGAATGATCATCCGGCTGGCGTATTGCACAAATCCGATGCCGAAATAATCGGCCGATACGATGTTAACCAGGTTGCTGACGATGAGCGGCAGAGAAGTGGTATCCGCAATAAAGCCGCTTGCCATAATAAAAGGCAAAATCATTCGGTCATCAAATTTCAGAGCGCGCACCATGGCAAGAACGATCGGCGTTAAAATTAACGCGGCCCCGTCGTTTGCGAAAAAACGCGGCTACTGCGGCGCCGAGTAAAACGACGTACACAAACATCAGCCTGCCGTTTCCTCTTGCCAGACGGGCCATATGTAAAGCCGCCCATTCAAAAAAATCCTACTTCATCAAGAATCAGAGAAATGAGGATAATGGCTACAAACGCGAGCGTTGCGTTCCATACAATACCGGTTACCGTTCCAACGTCTTGAAAAGACACTACACCAAAGATAAGGCCAGAATGCTCCGCCCATTGCCGGCCAGCCGATGTTCAGCCTTTTGGCTGCCAGATTACAAACGTAAGTGTAATCAGAAAAATGATAAAAGCGATGATTGTCATACTTCCTCCTTAACTTAGCAGCAGCTTCCTTTTATCGCACCGATCTGTTCTTTCATTGATGGCAAATGCTCATAAATACATTGGATATAAGGCTTATCCGTTACATTCAGCGAATAATAGACCCACTGCCCTTTTCGTTTCTCGTTGACCAGCCCGGCTGATTTTAATTTGCGAAGATGCTGGCTGGCATTGGGCTGGGACATGCCTGTGATTTCTGTAATGTCGCAGACACACAGCTCCTGTTCCTTTAATAGAGCAATGATGGACAGCCTGGTTTTGTCCGCTAACAATTTAAACGCCTCAGCCATGTCTGGTATGCGGTCCTCCATATGTATTCACCTCCTTGCCATAATATCATAAAATAAATATATAACAATTCAATTATATAATCAATGGTTTATTCTTATAAAATATTTTATCTCCTGCTGGAACAATTCAGTATAACACACCAAATTTATTAATTATGACATAATATTTTGAGAAAAAAACATTTTTATAAAACATACTATTTGTTGTATACTTATAAAAGCAGGTCCTATTATTTTCGGATGGGGGAATGTATGAATGGAAAGAGAATTGGCGTTGGAGATCGTACGGGTAACCGAAATAGCTGCTCTCGCATCCGCAAGATGGATGGGCCGAGGGGACAAGCATTCGGCTGATGGAGCGGCCACTGCGGCGATGAGAGCCATGTTCGACTCGGTGTCCGTAAAAGGCACCGTCGTGATCGGCGAAGGCGAAATGGACGAAGCACCCATGCTTTACATAGGCGAAGAGGTCGGCAATCTGCAGGGACCCGAGGTGGACATCGCCGTCGATCCGCTGGAAGGCACCGAATTGGTGGCCAAGGGACTGAACAACGCGCTCGCCGTCATCGCTGTCGCAGGCAAAGGCAATCTTCTGCACGCGCCCGATATGTATATGGAAAAGCTGGCCGTGGGTCCTGCGCTGGCAGGCAAGCTCAGTCTCACCGATCGGCTTGAAACCACGCTGCATAAAGCAGCAGAACATTTGAATAAAAACATCGCCGACCTTACCGTGATGATCCTAGACCGGGAAAGGCACCGTAATTCCATCGAAACACTCCGCCGCGTGGGTGTCCGCATCAAGTTCCTCAGCGACGGCGATGTGGCCGGCGCGATGGCCCCGCGTTCCCCGAATCGGGGATCGATCTCTATGTCGGTTCCGGCGGGCCCCGGAAGGCGTACTGGCCGCTGCGGCTTTATGCTGCCTGGGCGGCGAGCTGCAGGGCCGTCTGATGCCCACGGATGAGGCGGAGTTCAATCGCTGCCTCGGCATGGGCATCGACGATCCGCACAAAGTGCTTACGATGCGGGATATGATCGGCAGCGAAGATGTGATCTTCGCGGCAACCGGCATCACTCCCGGCGATTTTCTGGACGGCGTGATGTATTTGCCCGGCCAGAGAGCGGAGACGCATTCCATCGTCATGCGGGCGAAAACAAAGACGATCCGTTTTATCAAAACGAACCATTACCTGCCTAATAAAACTCTATTGATAAATTCCGAACAGAGAAAAGAAGAGTTAGTGAAAGTACCAGTGTAACGCAGAGCACATAACGGCTTTGCAATCATTCAAACGCGGCACGCCGGATTTCCTGGCGAGCCGCGTTGTTTTATAACTGTTTGCCGATCTCCGGATTAGCCGCGTTTTAGTCTGGCAGTGCCTGTGAAAGAAGGCCGGTTATCTGAGCACCTAAATTCCAACAGCGTTTTGCAGCCGTTCACTGAAAAGCATTGTCCCGTAATAAACTTGGCGCTTTCCGAAGCTTCCTTGGTAATGTCGAATCGTACCGCAAAAGCTTTCGCACAGGCATATTCAGGCCCCACGGCCAGAACAATTGGGACTATTGGGCGCTGCAGATCTGACATTATAAGTGGTCCAATATGATGCCTGCGGTCTCCTCTATCGCTTTGTCAGTGACGTTGATGGACGGGCAGCCGAGCTGCTTGATCAGATTCTGCGCATACTCAAGCTCTTCCACGATCCGCTCCAGTCTCGCATACTTCGCGCCATAGGGAAGCCCCACGCTTTGATGCGTTCCGTTCGGATTCTGAGCAGCTGCTCGGCGTCCATCGTCAGGCCGATGATTTTGCGCGGGGATACCTGAAACAGCTCCTTGGGGAGCCTTACTTCCGGTACCAGCGGCAGATTGGCCACCTTGTAGCCTTTGTGCGCGAGAAAAAAATGCTGAGCGGCGTCTTGGAGGTGCGGGACACGCCGATGAGAATGATATGCGCCTGCAGCATCCCGCTGGTTTCCCTGCCGTCGTCGCATTTGACGGCGAATTCAATCGCCTCGACCCGGCGGAAATAGTCGTCGTCCATGCGGTGGAGAAGGCCCGGCTCCCGTTTGGGAAAATTATTGAACGTATCGATGACCGCCTGCATCATCGGACCCATGATGTCCACGGCACGAACGCCGAGGCGGACCGACTCCTCCTTCATCATTTCCCGCAGCTCGGGCTGCACAAGCGTGTAAGCGACAAAACCTCCCGCCCCTGCCACCTCTTCCATAATCAGCCGAATCTCATCCTCATTTTTTGATATGCGCAATCCTTTTGATCCTGAACTGTTGCGCGTCGAACTGACGGATCGTTGCGCGGACGACGGATTCCGCCGTTTCGCCGACGGAGTCCGAACAGACCGTGATCGTATGCTGCTGCCCTTCAATCAACTGGATTCCTCCTAAACCTTCAAATCTGTGCATCGTTGCCAAGCTCAAGCAAAATTCTGGTCATAGTCGTCTTCGTGATTCGGCCCACTACTTCCGGGTGCCCGTCATCCGATGGCGACACGACGGGAAGACTGTCCACCTGATGCTGGATCATCCGGCGTCCGGCCTCAAGCACCGGATCGTCCGCAGTCACTGTGACAATATTCGGTTGGCGGGTCATCACGAAGCTGACCAGCATCGAAGATGCGGCCGGGTTGCCAAGCGTAACCTTAAGCAAATCCTTGCGGGATACGACGCCGACCAATCCGCCTTGCGCATCGGCTACGGTCAAGCTGCCGACATCCTCAAGAAAAAAGAGCGACGACCGCATCGTTCACAGTCGCCGTCTCCCTGATTACAACCGGCATAGATTGGTAGTCCTTCACCTTAAGCTCCCTTAACGCGTCAAGCCTTTGTCCCCGGGAGGCCACCGCTTTTCCGAGAAAATAACCGACCTTCGGCTTGGCGTCTATATAACCCAACATAACCAGCACGGCCAAATCGGACCGGATGGTGGGCCGGCTCAGACCGAGAAATTCCGCGATCTGCTCGCCTGTCACCGGCGCATGGCGCTTGACCAATTCCACGATTTCCATCTGGCGGGGTGTCAATTCGATAGCCGTTCCCTCCCGTAAACATAATTGTCCATTTATCATATAATGTTTCGGACAAAAAAACGCCAGAATCCTGCTTGGATTAGGCCGGCTCAGCCTGCAACAGCCACATTGAAAAAAAAGGTTCGGGCGCTCAGACAGCAGCTTTATCCGCTTCCAATCGGGCCGGCTCTGCCGTTCCGATCGCCAGCTGCGCCTGTGCCGCAGCGATTCGGGCGAGCGGCACGCGGTACGGGGAGCAGCTGACATAATCCAGGCCCGCCACATGGCAGAAAAAAAGATCGATTCCCTGTCGCCGCCGTGCTCGCCGCACACGCCGGTTTTTTTTAGTCCCGGCTTCACCAGCCGCGCCCGCGTAACCGCCCACTCAATCAACAGTCCTACGCCATCGCTGTCCAGCACCTGGAACGGATTGGACGGCAGCAGCTTGCTGTCCACATAATGGCTCAGGAATTTGCCCTCCGCGTCGTCACGGCTGTACCCGTACGTCATCTGCGTCAAATCGTTGGTTCCGAAGGAGAAAAAAGTCAGCGTGCTTCGCGATCCGGTCGGCGGTCAAAGCCGCCCGCGGCACCTCTATCATTGTCCCAACCTTGTAAGCAACCGAACCTTTCATACTGCCAAGCACCCTCTCCGCTGTCCGGTCAACGAGCTCACGCATGATCCTCAGCTCGTTCTCATGACCCACGAGCGGGATCATGATCTCCACAAATACCCGGATACCGTCCTGAATGCAGGTGAGAGCCGCATTGAAAATCGCTTCCGCCTGCATCTCGTAAATCTCGGGGAAGACGATGCCAAGCCGGCAGCCGCGCTGGCCGAGCATCGGATTCGCCTCATGGAGGGCACGCGCCTTGCGCAGCAGCTGCCCCACCGCCTCCCGCTCTTCGACGGGACTCTCGGGATTAAGGCCCAACCGGATATGCCGCTGCTGCAGCTCCTCCAAATTCGGGAGAAACTCATGCAGAGGAGGATCCAGCAGCCTGATCGTCACCGGCAGCCGTCCATGGCTCTGAACATGCCCTCGAAGTCGGCCTGCTGCATCGGCAGCAGCTTGTGCAGGGCCTTCCGACGGTCTGTGTCGTTCTCGGCGAGAATCATCGCCTGCACCACCGGCAGCCGCTCGGCCGACATGAACATATGCTCCGTCCGGCACAGGCCGATACCCTGGGCGCCGAGCTCGCGGGCCTTCCGCGCGTCCTCCGGATTGTCGGCGTTCGCCATGACGCCGAGACGGCGCACGCCGTCTGCCCAGTCCAGCAGCTGCAGCAGCTCAGGCGACAGCTCGGCCTCCTTAAGCGGCACGACGCCGCGGATCACC